>NZ_FNJT01000019.1:0-1070 GCF_900104285.1 Streptococcus sp. NLAE-zl-C503
TTATGAAGATAAAGTTCAGATCTATGAACTTAGAAAACAAGGATATAGCTTAGAGAAGCTTTCAAATAAATTTGGGATAAACAATTCTAATCTTAGATACATGATTAAATTGATTGATCGTTACGGAATGGAGTTCGTCAAAAAAGGAAAAAATTATTACTATTCCCCTGAATTAAAACAAGAAATGGTTGAGAAAGTTCTGTTGGAAGGACGTTCGCAAAGAAGTGTTAGTCTTGATTATGCTCTCCCAAACCAAGGAATGCTTCCAAATTGGCTGGCGCAATACAAGAAAAACGGGTATACTATTGTTGAGAAAACAAGAAGGAGAGTACCTAAAATGGGACGTAAACGGAAGAAAACTTGGGAAGAAATGACAGAACTAGAGCGACTTCAAGAGGAGAATGAACGCTTACGGACTGAGGTGGCTTACCTAAAAAAGTTAAAAGAGTTAGAGGAAAGGGACGAAGCCCTAGAGCGAGAAAGGCAGAGACAGTTAGAGAAATGGTTTCAGGAGGATTTCGACTAGATTTTCTTCTTGAAACAGCACGTTTAGCTCGTTCGACTTACTATTATCAGTTGAAGCAACTGGATGGGTTTGATAAAGATAAAGAGCTTAAAACCGAAATTCAGTCAGTTTATAGTGAGCATAAAGGAAATTATGGTTATCGCCGAATGACTCTTGAATTGAGGAATCGTGGTCATATAGTAAACCATAAGAAGGTCCAACGTCTGATGAAAATCCTTGGTTTAAGTGCTCGAATTCGTCGAAAACGGAAGTATTCTTCCTACCAAGGAGAGATTGGCAATAAAGCAGAGAATCTTATTCAGCGCCAATTTGAAGCAGCCAAACCAATGGAAAAGTGCTATACGGATGTGACAGAGTTTGCCATTCCAAATAGCACACAGAAATTGTATTTATCGCCTGTTTTAGATGGCTTTAATAGCGAAATTATCGCCTATAATCTTTCTTGTTCTCCTAATTTAGAACAAGTGAAAGCTATGCTGGAGCAGGCCTTTACAGAGAAATACTATGAGAATACGAGTCTCCATAGTGATCAAGGATGGCAATA
>NZ_FNJT01000018.1:0-1104 GCF_900104285.1 Streptococcus sp. NLAE-zl-C503
TGCTCAGCTTCTTCTACTTGCCTTAATAATCTATTTCTTTCAGCTTTTAATTTTTCGATATCGTTTATTAGTTCTGCTCTTTCTGTCATTTTGTTGTTCCTTTTCTGCGTTCATTAGTCTAAAAAATCATAAATGTCTGTTTGAACTTCATGAGATTCTGAACTATTCAGTCTAGCCAACATTTCTTGCTTTTTGCGTTCCAATTCGGCTTTTGTCTCTTCGCTTGTCATGTTCACGTAATCAGTATTTGACCAACTAGGCACGTTTGACTTGCTTTTCTGCTTATATTTTGGCTTATTAAATTTATTTGGAACATACGATTCGGACATTTCAGGATTCCAAGTGAACTCGTAGCCTAGAACTGGATTGCCACGCTTGTTTGACTTGATTTTTTTAACCTTTAGATTTTGGAAATAAGGGGAAAGTTGGCTCAGAATAGGTTTTAATACAAGTCTATCAATCTCACTAGGTCTATATGTTTTCGGGGTATCTAATATCCGTTTCAAATCCTCAACAGAGAACTCTTTCTGTCCCAGTGTTCTCCATTGCTTGAGAAGTCTATACATAGTTTTGGCATAGGTTGAGCGAATGGAGGTAAATTCTTCTAGCTCATACCGTGTAAACTGAGTTTCTAGCTTGTTCAAAATATAGTCAAAATTGGCGGACACCTTAACTTCGATTGTCCGTTTCTCTAAGTCCACCTCAAATATTTCAAACAAAGTCATTACTCTAAATTTTCTCTCAGATTGCTCAAAGTAAGTTAGCTGTCCAATTTTTTTAACTGCTGTAGTTATCGTCTCTTCCCAACGATACTTTCTAGATGAACTAGCAAGTGACTTTAACTCGTCAGTATCAAACACGAGCTTTTTCAAACCTTGTTCTTTTGCTTTTGTCAGTATCGTGAAAAAGAAATTCATCTCTTCTGCAGTCCATGTCCGCATAACAACTGTATTTAAATCATTGTGATATTTTACTACCTCGCCAGTCATAAAGACACCTCCGTTTATTGTCTTTATAATATCATACTTTAAATTAAAAGACAATATATATCTTGTATTTAAATATGCACATTTTGTACCCTAAGTCTGCACATTTTGTACCCTA
>NZ_FNJT01000017.1:0-1132 GCF_900104285.1 Streptococcus sp. NLAE-zl-C503
TGCTCAGCTTCTTCTACTTGCCTTAATAATCTATTTCTTTCAGCTTTTAATTTTTCGATATCGTTTATTAGTTCTGCTCTTTCTGTCATTTTGTTACTCCCTTTTCTGTAACTAGCTAATCTTCAAACATATCCATTTGCCCAGGCAAAACCCTTGGGGGCTCATTGTCTAATCTAGCTAACATCTCTTGCTTTTTACGCTCTAGTTCAACCTTTTTCTCTTCACTCGTTGTATTCACGTAATCAGGAGTTGACCAAGTAGGAACGTTGGACTTCCTTTTCTTGCTTTGCTTAGGCTTATCGAACTTATTTGGAACATACGATTCAGTCATTTCAGGATTCCAAGTAAACTCATAACCAAGAACAGGATTCCCACGCTTGTTGGATTTGATTTTTTTAACTTTCAATCCCTCAAAATATGGTGAAAGTTGCTTCAGGATCGGTTTGACGACTGCTCTATCTATCTCGCTCGATTTATAACTATTAGGCATATCAAGTAAAGTTTTAAATTCATCAATCTTGAACTCTTTACGACCTACTGTACGCCATTGTTTTAATAGTCTATATGCAGTTTTAGCGTATGTAGACCGAATATTTGTAAACTCTGCAAGCTCATATTGTGTGAAATTGGCTGAAAGTCTGTTTAAGATGTACTCAAATTTCGGCGAAAGAGAAACTGTTGCAGTCATATCTGACAAATCTTCTTTCCAATCCACTCGAAATCGTGTAAACAGTGGCATGTACTCAATAGAATTGCTTGTTTTTTCGATATATCGTAACTGAGTTATATTATTAGCTAAGCTATTCATCGTATCGTGAAATCGTTTATTGTGCTGAATAGAATAGCTTGCAAGTTCGGCTAACTGATACTTATCGAAGACTAAGTCTTCTATGCCGTTATCTCTGGCTTTTGCAATTATTGCAAAGAAGAAATTCATCTCTTCTGACGTCCATTTTCTCATGATAACCGTGTTCAAATCATTATGATGCTTAACTACTTCATTCGTCATTAAGAAACCCTCTTTATTTTTTCTTAATTATACCACCGAAAACATTATAAAGCAAACAAATATATTTCTTCTTAATAAACCGACATTTGTACACCTATAAACCGACATTTGTACACCTATAAA
>NZ_FNJT01000014.1:0-3395 GCF_900104285.1 Streptococcus sp. NLAE-zl-C503
CCCATCACAGCTCAATGTTATAGAATTAAGCATTTGACTCAATTCACACCTCACTGCTTAGACAGACACTTCCATTCGTCTGCTTTAGTTAGCCTACTGCGTCCCTCCATCACTACATACTCTAGTACAGGAATATCAACCTGTTGTCCATCGGATACACCTTTCGGTCTCTCCTTAGGTCCCGACTAACCCAGGGCGGACGAGCCTTCCCCTGGAAACCTTAGTCTTACGGTGGACAGGATTCTCACCTGTCTTTCGCTACTCATACCGGCATTCTCACTTCTATGCGTTCCAGCACTCCTCACGGTACACCTTCATCACACATAGAACGCTCTCCTACCATACCTATAAAGGTATCCACAGCTTCGGTAAATTGTTTTAGCCCCGGTACATTTTCGGCGCAGGGTCACTCGACTAGTGAGCTATTACGCACTCTTTGAATGAATAGCTGCTTCTAAGCTAACATCCTAGTTGTCTGTGCAACCCCACATCCTTTTCCACTTAACAATTATTTTGGGACCTTAGCTGGTGGTCTGGGCTGTTTCCCTTTCGACTACGGATCTTAGCACTCGCAGTCTGACTGCCGACCATAATTCTTTGGCATTCGGAGTTTATCTGAGATTGGTAATCCGGGATGGACCCCTCACCCAAACAGTGCTCTACCTCCAAGAATCTCTAATGTCGACGCTAGCCCTAAAGCTATTTCGGAGAGAACCAGCTATCTCCAAGTTCGTTTGGAATTTCTCCGCTACCCACAAGTCATCCAAGCACTTTTCAACGTGCCCTGGTTCGGTCCTCCAGTGCGTCTTACCGCACCTTCAACCTGCTCATGGGTAGGTCACATGGTTTCGGGTCTACGACATGATACTAATGCGCCCTATTCAGACTCGGTTTCCCTGCGGCTCCGTCTCTTCAACTTAACCTCGCATCATATCGTAACTCGCCGGTTCATTCTACAAAAGGCACGCTCTCACCCATTAACGGGCTCGAACTTGTTGTAGGCACACGGTTTCAGGTTCTATTTCACTCCCCTCCCGGGGTGCTTTTCACCTTTCCCTCACGGTACTGGTTCACTATCGGTCACTAGGGAGTATTTAGGGTTGGGAGATGGTCCTCCCAGATTCCGACGGGATTTCGCGTGTCCCGCCGTACTCAGGATACTGCTAGGTACAAAGACTATTTTAAATACGAGGCTATTACTCTCTTTGGCTGATCTTCCCAAATCATTCTTCTATAATCTTTGAGTCCACTTTGCAGTCCTACAACCCCGAAGAGTAAACTCTTCGGTTTGCCCTCCTGCCGTTTCGCTCGCCGCTACTAAGGCAATCGCTTTTGCTTTCTCTTCCTGCAGCTACTTAGATGTTTCAGTTCACTGCGTCTTCCTCCTCACATCCTTAACAGATATGGGTAACAGGTAGTACCTGTTGGGTTCCCCCATTCGGAAATCCCTGGATCATCGCTTACTTACAGCTACCCAAGGCATATCGTCGTTTGTCACGTCCTTCTTCGGCTCCTAGTGCCAAGGCATCCACCGTGCGCCCTTATTAACTTAACCTTATTTTTGACCTTTCAGTCATAAACTCTTTTAATACTACAGCGTTTCGGTTTATTTTCTTGTTACTATTTGATATAGATATTCAATTTTCAATGTGCATTACTTGGTGATCTCTCACCAATGGAGCCTAGCGGGATCGAACCGCTGACCTCCTGCGTGCAAAGCAGGCGCTCTCCCAGCTGAGCTAAGGCCCCACAAGACCTCTCAAGACTAAACAAGACCAATGTGCAGTTCCTTTTCCTTAGAAAGGAGGTGATCCAGCCGCACCTTCCGATACGGCTACCTTGTTACGACTTCACCCCAATCATCTATCCCACCTTAGGCGGCTGGCTCCTAAAAGGTTACCTCACCGACTTCGGGTGTTACAAACTCTCGTGGTGTGACGGGCGGTGTGTACAAGGCCCGGGAACGTATTCACCGCGGCGTGCTGATCCGCGATTACTAGCGATTCCGACTTCATGTAGGCGAGTTGCAGCCTACAATCCGAACTGAGACTGGCTTTAAGAGATTAGCTTGCCGTCACCGGCTTGCGACTCGTTGTACCAGCCATTGTAGCACGTGTGTAGCCCAGGTCATAAGGGGCATGATGATTTGACGTCATCCCCACCTTCCTCCGGTTTATTACCGGCAGTCTCGCTAGAGTGCCCAACTAAATGATGGCAACTAACAATAGGGGTTGCGCTCGTTGCGGGACTTAACCCAACATCTCACGACACGAGCTGACGACAACCATGCACCACCTGTCACCTCTGTCCCGAAGGAAAACTCTATCTCTAGAGCGGTCAGAGGGATGTCAAGACCTGGTAAGGTTCTTCGCGTTGCTTCGAATTAAACCACATGCTCCACCGCTTGTGCGGGCCCCCGTCAATTCCTTTGAGTTTCAACCTTGCGGTCGTACTCCCCAGGCGGAGTGCTTAATGCGTTAGCTACGGCACTAAACCCCGGAAAGGGTCTAACACCTAGCACTCATCGTTTACGGCGTGGACTACCAGGGTATCTAATCCTGTTTGCTCCCCACGCTTTCGAGCCTCAGCGTCAGTTACAAGCCAGAGAGCCGCTTTCGCCACCGGTGTTCCTCCATATATCTACGCATTTCACCGCTACACATGGAATTCCACTCTCCCCTCTTGCACTCAAGTTAAACAGTTTCCAAAGCGTACTATGGTTAAGCCACAGCCTTTAACTTCAGACTTATCTAACCGCCTGCGCTCGCTTTACGCCCAATAAATCCGGACAACGCTCGGGACCTACGTATTACCGCGGCTGCTGGCACGTAGTTAGCCGTCCCTTTCTGGTAAGATACCGTCACAGTGTGAACTTTCCACTCTCACACTCGTTCTTCTCTTACAACAGAGCTTTACGATCCGAAAACCTTCTTCACTCACGCGGCGTTGCTCGGTCAGACTTCCGTCCATTGCCGAAGATTCCCTACTGCTGCCTCCCGTAGGAGTCTGGGCCGTGTCTCAGTCCCAGTGTGGCCGATCACCCTCTCAGGTCGGCTATGTATCGTCGCCTTGGTGAGCCGTTACCTCACCAACTAGCTAATACAACGCAGGTCCATCTGGTAGTGATGCAATTGCACCTTTTAATTGACTATCATGCAATAGTCAATATTATGCGGTATTAGCTATCGTTTCCAATAGTTATCCCCCGCTACCAGGCAGGTTACCTACGCGTTACTCACCCGTTCGCAACTCATCCAGAGAAGCAAGCTCCTCCTTCAGCGTTCTACTTGCATGTATTAGGCACGCCGCCAGCGTTCGTCCTGAGCCAGGATCAAACTCTCATTAAAAGTTTGAGTTCTCACTCATTTCTGTCACTGACAGATTTATTGTTTTTT
>NZ_FNJT01000012.1:0-7540 GCF_900104285.1 Streptococcus sp. NLAE-zl-C503
CGGATGAAAGATCCGATCGAGGGATTGAAGAGTAGTTCCAGTAAGACACAAAATATCTATGCAGGGATAAGTGATATCCTAACGTTAACGAATCCTAGTTTGGATAGTGTGAATACAAGTTATAATCAAGCAGTCAAGAGTTTAGATGATACCATAAAGAACATGGAGGCTTTTAATAGTGTTCTTCTAAAAACAGATACATTTGACCTCATCGATATGCAAAATAGTGAAATCGCTACCCTATCAGGTTATGCCCCTCTTCCGTATGGGAACCGCGTATCGAGAAATTATTATAATCGAACTCAGTTTAAAAACTCAGTTTCAGAGATACACACAGCTATCCATAGCAACTCCAAAGCTGTGAAGTACCAAAATGCTCTCGCAAAACAGCTTGCCGAGTCTAAGTATAGTGGGACGGTAATCTCAGAACAGCAAAAAGAAATTTCTGTATCAAAAATTAGTGAAACTTTTGGTTTAACTCCTCCTGAAGCAGAAGATGTTGCCGATTATATTAAATCAATGGGGGAAGCTATCGTTACCTATCGAGGAGCAAATATTTTTCTTAATGGTATAAAAATAACAATGGATAGCCAAGGAAGAATGAGATGGGGCAATAGATTCCTTTTCAAATCCAATTCTGAACATCTATACCGTCATGGAATTAACTTTCAAGATGCTTCAGGAATTGATTTTAAAAACTACCACTACTCTGGAAATTTAAAAGGTATCGCTCGTTTTAGTGAAATGGGGAAAGCAGGCTGGAGTGGTTTCAAAGAATCTGTTAATCCATTAAATGATGCTAAAGGCTGGAGAGAGGTAGGGAAATTTGGCAAAACGTTTAAATTGGCTGGAGGAATTTTGACAGCTATAAATATCTATAATAATTTTAGGGAGAATGTGGATATGTCTGATGGTATCTCGGCCAAAGAAGCGCGGGACTTTACGATTGATACAGCCGTAGATATTGGATCAGGGGCTGCAGCTGCAGGCATGGGTGCGGCTATTGGTTCAGCATTTTTACCTCCTTTAGGAACTGTAGTAGGTGCAGTTGCAGGGATTGGATTTAATTATCTTTTTAATAGTGTTAAATCCAGAGAAACAGGTAAAAGTTTGGTTGATACGATAAAGGACTTCGGAAAAAATGTCGGAGACGATATAGGAAAACGTATAGGTGATTTACTGAGTTCGAAGTTTGGAGGTTAAAGTGAAAGAAAAAACAGTGAAAGAAGTTGAAGAATTAAATAAAGTATATTTTAAAAGCTTAGCTAACACTCGCGCATCTGCAAGTATGATGTTGATTTCATTTACAGGAGCAGTCATCTTTGGAGTAGAGCTATACCTAATTGATTTTGGTCTGCAAAAGTCATCGAACATATTTTTTAATTTTATTTTATTATATTCGGTCTATCTTATAGTGGCAACTGTGATTCCACTAGGGATGAGTTTTATTTATCGTAAACAAATTTTATCAACTATTTTATTACTATTATCGTATATAGGAATTTTCTTATCGTTAATGCTAACGTGTTATATTTTGTTTACAGTCAATAATAATGGCTTTCAAGAGTTTAATGAATCGTCAATACCAGTCATTTTGTTTTTAGTATTCTCTACAGTTTGTGGCTTTATTTATCAATATTTTTGGTTGATGCGACAACTGAAAAACGGTTTTTCTGCAAGTCGAACGGTGAGAAATTACTTTGCCAAATCTAGTGCCTACAGTCAAGAATCTATTCTCATTATTTTTATGTTAGTATTGTTAACTAGTGCTTTTTTAGGGAAGTTTGCTATGGTTTTAGGTATTACAAGTACACTCCTTTACTGTTATGCTTTCCCCCAATTGATTATTGAAGTAGCCTATCTTTTATATCTTAAAACTCAAAGCAAGGAATATTGGGAAACAGAACCGGACGGAGAGGTCAGTTTTAGAAATTTATTCAGAAATTTATTTAAAGAATTTAGTCTGAAGAAAGCTAAAATTCGCATTCCTCTTGAAATATTTTTTCTTCTTTTTATTATTTACATTTATGGGGAAATTGCCTCCGTCAATGCATTCATTAATCAAACACGTTGGATGCTTTGGCTTATCAGAATATTTATCATCTCAGTAGGGCTGGATATTTTGGGAAGTTTTATTCTTCATGTCATAAAAAAAGTAAATACTAGATTCAAAAAAGGAAAGAAAAAACAGTGAAAGAAGTTGAAGAATTAAATAAAGTATATTTTAAAAGCTTAGCGAACACTCGCGCATCTGCAAGTATGCTGGTTATTTCATGGACAGGAGTATTTATATTAGCACTAGAAATTTTCGCTTTTTATTACTATTTTGACACAGTCGCTATAATAAATCCATTTATGAATTGGTTCTTTGATTTACTCTTGATTTCTTGTTTCTACCTTATTATTGCATTTTTCATTCCATTAGTTGGTTTCTTTGTATATAAGAAGCAAATTTTGTCAACAATTTTTCTGCTACTAGTCTATATGGTCATATACTTTTCTCTGCAGTTGATGATGCTTTTACTTATAGTGACTTCTATTTCAACGAAGGAATTTACTATAGGATTCTCTCTATATTCTCCAATTTTTATTCCATTTTTAGTTATTTGTACAATTTTAAGTTTTATTTATCAGTATTTTTGGCTAAAAAGAGAGTTAAAAAAAGGTTTTTCTATCAATAGAACAATGGGTAATTATTTTGCAAAATCCAGTGCTTATAGTAAGAACTCTCTCCTTATTATTTTTATAGTTTCTATGCTAGGCGGTCTTCTTTCAGGTAAATTGATACTTATTTTTGGAATTCTTGGAGCTCTTCTTTTCAGCTATGCATTTTCTCAATTGATTACAGAAGTTGCCTACCTTTTATACCTAAAAACTCAAAGCAAGGAGTATTGGGAAGATGTGCCTACGAAAAAAGAGACTTTTCGAGATTTATTTAAGGGTTTCAGTTTAAAGAAAGCAAAAATTCGTATCCCACTTGAAATGGTAGCTTTTGCAATATTATTAGGGATTATTAATTATAGTGGTTATTCAGATGAGAGCATTAAGCGACCTATTTGGCTGGTCTGGAGTGTCAAATTGTTCATCTATGCAATAGGACTGGATATTTTGGGGAGCTTTATTCTATCTATGATGAAAAGATTAAAAACTGGATTCAAAAAAGGAAAGAAAAAATGAATTTTAAAAAAAGAGAATTAAGTCTTACAAATTTAATTGGTTTTAGATTGGAATTAACTCCCTCAGCCACTTTCTTTGATCGTTTGATCTCAGATTCAAAGGAATTTAAAATACAAATGATACAAAACGGATTTTATGCAGATGGACCAATGTTTTATGCTTATAATCCCAAAAAAGCTGAACAAGATGTTCTTGTATTTACAACAGTTGGGAATAAACTTGAGATAAAGGGAGAAAATAATTCGGGTATTTTCTTTCAGGAGTCGTTAAATTTCACAACAGATTTTTATTATCGTCATTACAATCAAGAAGAGCCAATCCCATATGAAGAAATTGAAAAAGAAATTTCAAAGTTAGAATTTAAATTAGTAAATATTATTCATGTCGTATTGGATCTTTATGGAGACTATGTAATTGACATGTATTGTGAGGTTGAAAAAGATTGATGAAACTACCAGAAAATGTTGTCAAAGTTAATAAAATTGCGTTTCAAAATGTGGTTAGACAGAGACTATCATTTCATTACAGTGAGATGGAAGAGCATTTGGAGCAGTTTATAAAAGGAATTGTAGAAGCGGGCTATCAATTAAAAGGCCCGTTCTTTTACAGTTTGAATAACGTTCCGTTAAATGAAGTAATAGAAATTGAGTTATTTATGCCTATATCCAACGATTTATTTAGTTTAAAAGGTTATAATTTTTCAACTTATTTTGAAATTAGCAATTTATTAAAAACGATTATTAAAGGAGACCTTAAGACTTTGACAGAAATAGAATATGCAAAATTAATAATAGCATTGGAAAAAAATGATTTGGAGATGGTAACCCCTTTTTATCACGTGGTTCCCAAAAACGGATTAGAATATTTAGAATTATTGGTAGGCTATTCCGAAAATATTTAGTAATGTAACTAAAGGTTGATAACTATGTCAATGCCCTAGATAGCATTGTCGGTCGCTATGATGGACTTGTGAAGCTCTTTCAAGACACGGTGTCAGAGACTGACAACAGTGCCATTATTAAGACAGAATACCTAGAACGCATCAAGCAACGGATGAAAGATCCGATCGAGGGATTAAAGAGTAGTTCCAGTAAGACAAAAAATATCTATGCAGGGATAAGCGATATCCTAACGTTAACGAATCCTAGTTTGGATAGTGTGAACACGAGCTATAGTCAAGCAGTCAAGAGTTTAGATGATACCATAAAGAACATGGAAGCTTTTAATAGTGTTCTTCTAAAAACAGATACTTTTGACCTTATCGATATGCAAAATAGTGAAATCGCTACCCTATCAGGTTATGCTCCTCTTCCATATGGGAACCCCGCATCGAGAAATTATTATAATCGAACTTGGTTTAAAAACTCGGTTTCAGAGATTCACACAGCTATCCATAGCAACTCCAAAGCTGTGAAGTACCAAAATGCTCTCGCAAAACAGCTTGCCGAGTCTAAGTATAGTAGGAAGGTGGACTTAAACAATCAAAACTATTCTGATGTAATTTCAAATGATTTAAAAAATAATTTCGCCAGTGAGTCAATCATGAATGGTATTGATGTGTTTGGAGATAAGGGCTGGGTTAAATTATTGGAAAAGACCCCTACTGTTGTGGGAGGGTTGATTAATGGTTTATATAAATTAAGCGATTCACTTGGAAGTTTTATTAACCTCGGAACTAATGGTATAGTTCCTCCTAATATTTTTGATAATGTAAGTAATGTCGCGTCAGGATCTTTTATAAGTATAGGAAAAGGCATTGAATCTGTTGCTAAGTCGGGGCCAGAAATAGGCCGAGCGATGACATTTATCGGTCCTGCTATTGATTTTACTGCTCAGGTTTCAGCTGGTGAAAATGTTCCGAACGCAGTTATTAAGAGTGGGGCCCATGCAGCAATATCTACCGGCGCTATGACCATTGGTATGAATACAGGAGCAGCAATTGGAGCTACTATTGGTAGTGTTATACCTATTGCAGGAACTGCTGTAGGTGGTATTGTTGGAGCTGCTGCAGGGTTTATAGTAGGAGTAGGTTTATCAATTGCAGGCAATGCTGTATTTGATATGATTTATGATAACACTGTTGGAAAGGAAGTCACAAAAATAACAAATAATGTAGTAAAAGCAGGTAAGGAAGTTATAGATGGTGTTGGTAATGCAGTATCTGACTTTTTCAGTGGTATTGGAACTGTATTTCAGTGATAGGAGACTCTCTTGGACGAAAATAAAATTATAAAGTTAAAGGACGTTGAATTTGTAGGCATTGGTAATTTTGAAGGGGAAACAGTTTTTTTTGATAAGAAAACAGACAAGATGTTCTTAGGTCATTCTAAAACAAAGTTTAAAGTGTCTCCTATCGCTTTCTCAACAGGAGTAGCACTTATCCTTTATGTGATTGTAAGAGAAATAACAAAAGTTCAGGTGTTTAGTGGTTTTTGGCCCTTGACTTTTGGTTTTTTTCTAATGATCATTATCTCCAAACTTCTCTATAGACCAGCTTTGAATGAAGAATTAGTTATTAGTCCTTTTGTGCTTTCAAACATTGATATGATAACTTTTCTTAAAAAAGAGAAGAAAAATATAGTTAAGAGCCATCTAATTATATTATTGGCATTTCTTTTTCCAGTGCTTTTTTCTACAGTTTATTTATTGACTTCTAATTTTTTGTTTTTGTTTTTAGCCATTTTATTTTTTATGTTCCCCCTATTGTTATTAAACACGAAACCAATACAGAGATTTAAAGTGGTTCATATGTTAGACAAAAAATATTCCACTAAGGAAAAGGATTCATGAAAAAATATTTAAAAAATATGGTTCCGATAGGAACAATTGATAAAAATCCAGTTTATTTTGATAAAAAAGATCTAACTTTATATAGAGTAAGGGAACGGAATTCTTTTCTTGAAACTGCTGGTAGTAGCTTGATCATGATTCTTTATGTAATAATCGGAAAAGTAAATTCCCAATACTATTTAACCATTCTGGGAAGATATCAATTTCTAATGATAGGTGTTCTGATTTCCTTTATAACAGCCTTTGTTGTTTGTTATGTGACGTTCTATCGTGAGAGGGAAGTGGAAAAACTTCAATTAGAGGAAGAAGCAATGAGGAATTTTGTGTTAAGAGAGCGAAAGAATGTCTTTTTTACCTATTTATCTCTTATCATATTCCCACTAATTATAATATTTTTTGCGAACCTCTTTATCACATATGGCAATCTTCCGTGGGGAGTTGTTTCAGTTTTATTTATGACCATGTATTTTATGTTCTTTTATAATAAAATATTCCAAAGAGGAAAAATCATAAATGGACTTTATAAAGCTTATAATTAAGAAAGATAATTATGAAAAGCAACACTAAAAATTTCGTTGCCCTAGGTATATATCAGGAAAAATCTGTCTACTATAACAATGAAAATCATCAACTTTTATATCCAACAAAGGATAAAACTAATGGAGCAGCTACCATTACTGGTTACAGTTCAATTGCTCTTGTTTTATATATTGTTTTGAGAAGTATAAGTGAAGATGGGAAAGTACCAACAGATCTTCGTATACTGTCTTTAATCTTTGCTTATATTATAATTAGTATTGGTAGCAGTCTATTACTTTATTATGTTTTAAACCGTGTCATTGAGTTAGAAGAATTTCGAATTGATTTAATAAACTATCAAAACTTTTTAAAGCAAGAAAAAAGGAATGTTTTAATATTATATATAACGATGCTCTGTTTTTTGATTATAGGAATAGTGACTGCTGCAATTTTTATAAGTTCGGGTAATTATATTAGTCTTGTATTAACTTTATCATCATATTTTATCGTATACACTATTTTAAATACCAAATTGATTAAACGCAGCATGATATTGAGACAGTTATACAAAGAATTAAGTAATAAGGAGAGTTAATAATGAATGATAAAATATTGCCAATCGGAAGTGTGATTCAACTTCATAACGGAGAAGTGAAGTTAATGATTTTATCTCGTTTTCCACTCTATAATAATCAAGGGACAATTGGTTATTTCGATTATTCGGCATGTTTATATCCAAATGGAAATACGGATAATCAATGTTATTTTTTTAACAAAGAAGATATAAGTAAAGTTTGGTTTGAGGGGTATATTGATGACCAAGAAAAAAGCGCTCAACAGCTTTTTGAGAAGGAACAAAAAAATATTAAATATCCTCACTTAAAGTTAAATAACATATAGAAAAAGTAGATTTAGAGATAGGAACAAGGAGTACAAGCGAGCAGATGGACTTTTTTGTAGTCATTTCAGGTCGTCGAGTTGATTTGGATAATGGACATTATGTGGACTACATCGGTCATGGCTATCCATTTGGATTACGCTTTGACACCTCCCC
>NZ_FNJT01000016.1:0-1505 GCF_900104285.1 Streptococcus sp. NLAE-zl-C503
ATAAACCGACATTTGTACACCTATAAACCGACATTTGTACACCTATAAAGTCTGAAATCCTTTGGTACTCTAAGGCTCGTAGAGTGGCTAAATATATTATTAAATATTAATTAAATATATATAAAAAGGGTCTCACTTCGTTTCGACCCTCTCTCCATATCCCAAAACAAACTAAAAATTAAAACGCAAAATCACCAGTAGCTAAAAATAAATCTAGTACATATTTTTGACACAACTATATAACCATGATACAATGAATTTGCCGAATAAGTAGCTCAAGGCTACACCAAAGCCCTAGAGGATGCCAGTCCTTTAGGGCTTTTTTTACGTTCTTTTCAGATTAACGAGTGTTTGTAGGCTGACTACCGTTTATCCTCATCGTCCAGCCATTTGCAAATGAAATGTGCCAGTACATTTGCCATAACGTTGAGGAAGAGCTCGAATAAGTAACTCACGACTATCACCTCCTCTCACGACCTACAGGTCGCAATCGGTTTTCCGATAGCGATTTTATTATACCATGTACTTTTCCCAAAAAGCAAAGTATGATAAGCTTTTTCGTCACTTGCTTTATTCCATAGTATGTTTGACAGAATAAATTACTTAATTTTTTTCAAAAAAATTTTGGGGTTCGACTTATTCAAAGCGCAAATAAAAAGAGAGCATTTACTCTCTTTTTACATTATCTGCTTCCGATTAAATAACCGATTATAAAAGGTATAAATGGTAATGCAATCGGAAATACCAAAAGATTCATAGGAATACGACGTAAATATTTTTTCATTTACAATCTCCTTTTTTATTTATTTCAACACTATAATATCATTAAAAACACAAATAGTAAAGCCCTTTCAAAACCAAAAGAGGCGTTCTATAGGTTCTTTTAGAACTTTAGATAATTTTAAAGCTATTTCTACGGATGGTATTGTTTTATTATTTTCTATTAAACCTACCATCTGCCTTGAAATATTTATTTTCTTAGCTAATTCTTCTTGTGTCAACCCCTCTCTAACTCTAAATTGTTTTATATTATTTTGATAATTATTTTTTTCTAACACCCTTATCACCTCTTTTCACACAAATTTTCGGAAGATTTTTCTTCAGCGCTAGCTTTCACGGAATAGATCGCTCAGACGCTCTCAGAAGCTACATTTTGTCCTCTAACGCATTTTAATATCAAAGCCATAGAATTAACCAAAAAAATTTTAATAGCCCCTATAAGCCTTCTAAGGGCTATTTACGCTCATTCAACGCTTTGAGTAATAACTCATATATCAATTCTTGCTGCTTTTCAAGCATACTAAGACGGCGCATGACCTTTTCTTCAAACGTGGCATCATAGCTATCTTTTCTCAGTCGAGAACGTATCTCATCTACTCCTGAAGGAGATATACGATACACTCCGTCCTCTTGTTCAACCTGGAAAATATTTAAATTTTTTCTGTGATACTTTACCAGGTCTTTTGATATCCCTAACTCCTCTGCGACCTCTTTTAGTGTTTTCC
>NZ_FNJT01000011.1:0-9488 GCF_900104285.1 Streptococcus sp. NLAE-zl-C503
CCTCTTGTTTTCTCAACAATAGTATACGCGTTTTTCTTGTATTTCGCTAGCCAGTTAAGAAGTATCGTACGACTTGGGAGACCGTATTCAAGAGAAACTCTATCTTTAGTCCAGCCTTCATGTAAGACTTTATTAATCATTTCTTGTTTTAATTCAGGAGAATAGTAACGATCAATCAATTTAATCATGTATATAAGATTAGAATTGTTTATCCCAAATTTATTTGAAAGCTTCTCTAAGCTATATCCTTGTTTTCTAAGTTCATAGATCTGAACTTTATCTTCATAACTCAATTTCATAATAAAAACACCCCAAAAGTTAGATTTTTTCTGTCTAACTTTTGGGGTGCAGTTCATATTGTCTAGAGCGTTTTTGTGTTGTTTAAGAAAATTAGATGTTGGTTTTAGATAACTACACATTTCAGATTTTTTAAACAAGATTTAATTGTTGATAACTAGAAAGGATTATTATGTTTGCAAAAAACAAATTTCAATACTGTATTTACAATCATGAGAGACTAGAACTTCATGAGCTTCAAAAGGAATATCAAAAGGATAAAGCTGGGACAAAACTTAAGTATGAAAACCAATTGTTCGCAATCCTTCATGGATAGAGCGCAAGTTGTTCTCGATAGCTCGAAGATCAGCTTGATGTATTATTCTTTCAGCCATAATATCCCCCTTGTTAATGATTTCTAAATTAATTAGACAAAATTTGGCCATAGAATATTCTTATCTTAAAGAAGTAATTATATACTGAAAAACAGGCCGCAATTACACATGATTCAGATAAAATATACCAGAATTATTTTAGTTTCTTCTTAATAGTAATAAGAAAATCATAATTGATACTTTAATTCAACATACTATGAAATGAGAATATGAAGTTTTCTATGAGGAAAATGTGCACTTGATTTGACATTTTAGGGCGTATGAAAACTTTGAATACAGGTTTCTTTCTATCTAAATGTTTTTGCAGATACTTTTTTTGTACAAATTTGTATTACGAGTGTGTAACTGATAGACAGACACTAAAATATATGATAAACTAAAGTAGGAAAAAATTTAAAAGGAGAATCCTTATGTCAGCAATTAGTTTAACTCCAGAACAGTTACAATCTCAGGCGGCAATTTATCTTAGTGCTAAAGATCAAATTGAACAAGCAGTACAAACCGTTAATCGAACAAATGGAGAAATGGCATCACAATGGAAAGGACAAGCATTTAATGCTTACCTTGAGCAATACAACCAGTTGTATACACATGTTCAAAAATTCGAGGAGCTTCTAGTGAGCATCAACCAACAATTGAACAACTATGCTCAAACAGTAGCTGAACGTGACCAACAAGATGCACAAAGCTTTGGTTTGTAGTTGATTTTGAGGAGCGTCAGGGAAACTTGACGCTTATTTTTATACCATGATGAAGAAAATTAAAAAGCACCTATTAATTCTTTGTATCGTATTTCCTGTGCTAGTTTATGCAGACGATGGTAGCTTAAAACTTGATACAGATATCATTACAAATAGTACACAGGACACGGTCAAAAATAGGATAGAATCCAAATATGCCCCAAATTTATTTTTAAATCGTACCCAAAAGGTTGTGGATCAGAGAACTCAAACAACAAAAGAACTTTTACAGGGGGCAGAGCATACTATATTTACCGATAGTGAAAATCATTCTATTTATCGTTTAGAAACTACTGTCGTTCAAACATCATTATTCAATCAATACACCATAGAGGAGAAGTCCTCTTTTAAGCAAAGGGATTATTCAATTCTTAAGGATTGGATGGGAAATGTATTTACAAGTGTTTTCTTGCTGTTTATGGTTTTGTTGGGAGTCTATCTAGGAAGGAAATGGCATGGATTACGGAAAAATAAAGTTAACTCTAGAGTATAGAGCAAAACAAATAGATATTCGAGTTTCAAAAGCTCTTACTTGGTTAAGATTAGAAGAATTATTAAAAGATACCAAAGTTAGAGAACAGTTGAATTTACCTCTAAATAGTTCGTTTTGTTTCAAAGTTAGAAATAAACAAATTCATATCGAGACAACGGACATCTTGGCTGCTTATCCAGTTAGTGATGGGGATTATATAGAGATTGAAGATGTATCATAGGAGAAAAAAATGTTTGAAGCAGATCAACTACAATTTGTGAGAGAAGACAACCAAATATCAGTTCAAATTTCTTCATCAGGTTATCATAGAGAACAACTTGAATTGATTAAAGAATACTGTCCAGTAGAAATAGTTCAAAAAGATGGAGTTCTTTCTTTGAATTATATTATTCCCGAGTATTTTAAAACAGTTAAGGAAGAAATTTTAAATAGAAGTACGGAGCTTGAGCGTTTTAGTTTGGCACAAAACATGTCGGCATTAGTTCATTCTGAAAATGATTATAAAATTCCATATATCCATCCTGGGAACATCATTGTTTTTGGCAGTAATGTACAAATGTTACATTATGGAATCGAAAAATTACTTGCACCACAGCAGTATAGTTCGGAATTCTATTTAGAGTCTTATAAAGCTTTAATGATTTCTATTTTACTACCTAAGGTAGATTTTGACTTAGTCATCCATGGGATTGATGCAATAAAGGAAAAGGTAGCACAGGATATTATTCCCTTAGGGAGTGTAGCTGATGTTAATAAATATATTGCAGAAAAGTATGCAAAATTATCAGAAGAGAGTTCAAAAGCTAATTTGTTGGTGAACAAGAAAAAATGGAAGGCTTTGTTAATAGGGGGAGCCTTGCTTGCTACAACCACAGTGATTTTAAGTTTTGCCACTTATAAGTCTATGTTTAAAGACGGCCCCCTAAAATCATCAGTCATTATGGCCCAATCAAATTTCATGCGAAAAGACTATTCTGAAACAGTTGAATCATTAAAAAATTATGGTGCAGAATCATTGCCAAAAGAAGCTAAGTATATCTTAGCAGCAAGCTATGTCCGTTTAGATAGTTTGAGCGATAAGCAAAAGGAAGTTATTTTAAATACGATTACAGAATCAACAGATGATACAATTTTCTATTATTGGATTTATCTTGGACGTGGAAAATTTGAAAAAGCTCTAGATGTGGCACAAAATATCGGGGACACACAATTGATTTTACACGCTTATACAAATCTATATGAATCAGTTAAAGCAGATATCAATATGAACGGTTCTGAAAAACAAAAGAAACTTGAAGAATATGAAAAGAAAATAAAAGAACTTTCTGCTGAGATTGGAGAAGCGACTACAAATAGTAGTGACACAAAAGCATCTACTGAGACAACAACTCCTAAGGACAACCAAACAAAAGAAAAGAGTGAGCGATAAATGAAGGCAAAAAAGCTAGAATATGATCATCAACTGGGAGACCAATTAGGAGAACTTCATAAACCTATTTATACCTTGTTGATTGAACAAGAAAAATTGGAAAAAATTGATTTGTTTGAAGGACAAGAGGTAAGAGTAGGTACTAACGAGTATACAGTAGAAGGCAGAAGAGTCTATCGAAACGGTAAGGAATTAGAAAGAGGAAAATCTACCTTTGATAAAGAAACTGTAACCTTATTGGTTCCTGAAGAGGATATTTTTGTCACTTATATTTTTCCGCCACAACGATTTATTTGTAGCAAGAAAGAATCAGCTGACATTAGTTGGTCAATTTCAAACCAACTTTTTTTCTCAAATAATCAAGTACAGGTTACACTTGGGGAATCTCCGGTTTATCTAAATAACCGTCTTATCAAAGAGGAAGGGCTTTATCCGTTTGAAGTGGGAAACCGAATGAAGGTTTCTAACTATTTTATAGAAAAAAGAAAGAACCAGTGGAAGATTGGATGTCTTTTTGAAGAACCACAATTGAATAAGAATCGAATTCTGATACAAGAAAAAAACAATGAGTATCCGATGGATTTTCCAGAGTATAGAAGGAGTCCGAGAGTCAACCCTATTATCCATAGTGGGAAAATCATTATCAATCAACCTCCACAGCCGATAAAGCCACCAAAAAACTCGCTCATTCGAGCAATTGTTCCAGCTTTAGGGATGTTTACTTTAACTGCATTTAGTTCAATTTGGACAAAAGGGAATCCTGTAATGATGCTAGGGATGGGTGGTTTTAGCCTCCTGACGGCAGCGACAACTATGAGTCAGTATTTTGAGGAGAGAAAGGATACCAAAGAACAGGAAAAAAATCGGATTCAAGATTACGAAGCATATTTATTAAAACAAGTATCCGACTTAGAAAGATACTACAAAGAAGAAACTAATATTCTACATTACAATCAACCGTCAATATCAACCATTACTGAGCTGATTGCAAAGTATGATTCTAGAATTTATGAGCGAATGGACTATAATGAAGATTTCTTACAGGTGTCTTTAGGATTAGGAGATAAATTAAGTCAGCTAGAGTTGCAAACAAATTTTGATGAGCAAAGTAAAGATGAAATATCGCAGTTTGCTCGAACAGTCTTGCAAGACTACAGTTTGCAAAAGAAAGTTCCGATCACGGTTAATATCTTTGAAGCGACAGTTGGTCTTGTTGGAAACAGTGAAGTAACTAGGACAGCTGTGTATAATATGCTTTTACAGATGGCAATGTTCCATAGCTACTTAGATGTTAATTTTATCAATCTGGTTCAAGAACTGAGATATGAGAAGGATTGGTCTGAGTGGCGCTTTCTCCCACATTTTAATATGCAGGAGCGAAATATTCGTGGTTTTGTTCATGATGCCAGAAGCCGTGATGCTGTTCTAAATTCGCTTTACCGTATTATTCAAAAACGTTCTCAAATTAAACGTGAAATGGGGGAAAAAGATGCACGCTTTAAACCTCATTATGTCTTAACGATTATGGATGACTCCCATTTACTTGGCCATAGTTTGAATGAGTATCTAGCCAAGGATTTGACAGAGTTGGGTGTAACAGTCATTTGGGTGAAAGAGGCACGTCGTCTTTTGCCAGAAACTATCACAACTCTGATTGAATATAAGAATCAAAATCTAGGTCAAATCATTAATGATGAAGGTGCCTATAGTGCTCAAACCTTTATTCCCCACCCGCTGTTGGATTGCTATGAAGATTCTATCCGTACTTTAGCAAATCTAAAACACATGGAAGTAGAGAAGAATACGATTCCAAAATCCGTTACTTTTTTGGAACTCTATCAAGTCAGAGAAGTTGAAGAGTTACAGGTTGCGACTAGATGGTCCAAAGCGGATACTTTTAAAACGTTAGCAGTGCCATTAGGATTGCGTGGGAAAGATGACCAGGTGGAACTCAACTTACATGAACGTGCACATGGACCGCATGGTCTTGTAGCAGGAACTACTGGTTCAGGTAAATCGGAGATTCTTCAGTCGTATATATTATCCATGGCTGTAAATTTTAGTCCAGAGGATGTTGGATTTCTTACGATTGACTTCAAGGGTGGTGGGATGGCGAATCTTTTTAAAGATCTACCACATATGCTTGGGTCTATTACTAACTTAGATGGCGCGGCTAGTGCGCGTGCCTTAGCTTCTATCAAAGCAGAGTTACAAAAACGCCAACGACTATTTAATCAATTTGGTGTCAACCATATTAATGGATACACTAAATTATATAAGGAAGGGCAAAAATCTACTGACAAATCAGGCTATCCAGACAAACCATTACCTCATCTGTTCCTGATTAGTGATGAGTTTGCTGAATTGAAAGAACATGAACCAGAATTTATGACAGAGCTGGTTTCGACAGCCCGTATCGGACGTTCGCTTGGGGTCCATCTAATTCTTGCTACACAAAAGCCATCAGGTGTCGTGAATGATCAAATATGGTCAAACTCTCGTTTCAAACTAGCTTTGAAAGTGTCAGATGAGTCTGATTCAAATGAAATTATCAAAACACCAGATGCAGCGAGTATTACTGAACCAGGGCGTGCCTACTTACAAGTAGGAAATAACGAAATCTATGAGTTGTTCCAGTCTGCTTGGAGTGGTGCACATTATGCCCCGCAAATAGAGGGAGTTCAAGAAGTTGTTGATGAACGAATCTGGTTGATAAATGACTTAGGACAATATGAATTGCTATCTGATGACCTATCTAAGGATGAAAATTATACTGCTGATCAGACGGAAGAAATCACGGAACTCTCAGCTGTTGTAAACTATATAGCAAGAGTGAGCAAGACTGTACCTCTCAACCTGCCAGATAAACCGTGGTTAGAACCACTAGAGACAGCTATCATATCCCCTCAAACAGATATTCACTGGACCGATGAAAAAGTATTGGCCGTTCCCTTTGCTCGAATGGATATTCCGACAGAGCAACGTCAAAAGGATTATCATTTTGATTTGGAAAAAATGGGGCATACAGTTTTCTATGGTTCACCTGGTTTTGGGAAATCCCTAGCTCTTCAAACTCTAGTGTTAAATCTCGCTCGTTTGAATACTCCAGAGCAAGTACAAATCAATTTATTTGACTTTGGGACAAACGGCCTCTTGCCACTAAAAGATTTACCTCATGTAGTTGATTTGACAAGGTTTGATGAAGAAGAAAAACTGGTTAAGTTTTTAAAACGTATTGACCAAGAGTTGAAGATTCGCAAGGAGAAGTTTGCCCTCCATAATGTAGCAAGTCTTTCCCAATACGAACAAAAATCAGGTGAGAAACTCCCTGCTATTCTTACTATTTTTGACGGCTTTGATACTATAAAAGATACACCGCTAGAAGAGGCTATTGAAAGTATGATTAACCGCCTCCTACGTGAGGGAGCGAGTCTTGGATGCTATGTGATTTTGACAGCACTTCGTTCAAATAGCCTTAAAATCAGTATGTCAAGTAATATCACCTCGCGCTTGGCCTTTTACCTGGTTGATGAAGGAGCTTCTAAGGAAATTATCGGACGCGATGCTTTAATTCAACAAGAAATTTTTGGTCGTGCCCAGTTGAAAGAAGATATCCCTTATGCCATTCAGGTTTATCTCCCGATAAGTGGAGAAGGGGACATTGAGCGCCTATATAACTTGGAAGAAGAAGTCAAGTTGATTGCAAGAAGCTGGACAGGAGTTTGCCCAGAACCAATCCCAATGTTGCCAAATGAAGTGACGCTTGATGAATTTAAACAATCAGCTACAGTTCAAGAGATGCTGAAACAAGGTCAAATCCCAATCGGATATGATAAAGAAACGACTAAGGTAGTAGGGTTTAATCCTAAAGAACATGGCTATTTTGTCATTATGGATGACACGCCACAGCAAACGGAACTACTCGAAGCAGTGTTATTGATGGCATTTGAAAATTTGAATGGGCAAGCTCAACGTATTCTTTTTGATATTGATGGACGTCTTGCAAATCCAGATAGTTTTGATTCAATCATCTTGTTAAATAACTTTAGTACAGCTTTAACAGATCTTGTTAGTGAAATTGAACGAAGACTACATGGTGGCTATAATCAAATGATGTTTGTTTACATGCCAGACATTCATACCGTAAATGAAAAAATGTTACTTTCTGCAAATGTGTTAGAAACGATTATCAAAAATGCCTCTAAAGCGGGAGTTTACTTTATTTTCCATGGCTATCAGAAAAATATCGAAAGTAAATTTGATGAATTTAGTAAGAGATTACGTGCAAATATGCCAGCAGGTATATTTGGTACTAGATTTATGGACCAAGGAATGATTAAAGGTAAGTCAAATTACAAAGAAACTCTTCTAGAAGTCGATGAAACACACTTCTTTGTTGGAAGAGAAGTTTGCAGAATTAAGTTACCAAGATAACATCAGCAATCCTTCACGCTTGAACTTGATAAGAGCCTTTCCCCAAAAGTTGACTAGAGAACTTCTCACTTTTGGGGATTGATTCAAAGGGAGTAAGTTTAATCATAAGGATATGTATATGGGTTGTTGATTCTAAGCAAAATATGCTAAAATGAAGTACAGTTTATAAAAAGGAGAAGGGAAATGGGGTCGTATTATAAACAAATTGCGGCTAGATTTCGTCGACAAGCTGCTGAAGCTCAAAGAGAAAAAAGTGTAGTTGACGGGAAAATATCTAGATTAAGAAAAGCTAGCAGTAGTTTAGCAAGTGAGATACAGTCTATTGATAATCGTGCAAGATCTTTAGGTCAGATTCTTCCTTTAGATTCCTCTAGTTTTAAGGGGAGTCGTCAGCAAGATTTTGAAGGGTATTTTTATAATTTAGGAACCAATATTACTAATTTTCGAGATAGCCATAACAATAATAAAACAGCTATTGAGGATAAGATTCGGAGTCTGGAAACACAATCAAGTGATCTTCAGTCTGCAATAGCATCTTATTATCATCAGGCTCGTGTCTATGAATATATGGAGGATTAGGGAGAAAATGGTAGATACAGGTGTAAATCAATCCAGTTGGAACACTATTACAAGAGATGTTTCTACTTCAACTACAGGAATCGGTAAACTAAGTGATATGCGGTTTAGTCGCACAGATCTTACCCCTTTTACCACTTTTAATGACGTTTTGGAGCACTTTAACAAGTCTATTGTTACTTTGAAAAATTTTACCAACTCAGATGCTCTAAAAATGGAACAAGCAGGACAGAATAAGATAGATGATGACGCGCATGAAGCAGGAGCTATCGCAGCAGGAGCTATTGCATCAGGAGGGTTGCTACCATGAAGGAAGAACAAATGATTTTATTCGCCCGCGCTTTGTCTAGATGTAATCTATCTGAAAAGGAGCAGGAAGTATTGACAGCGGTAGCGATGACCTTATCAGGACATCCGGATGTTTTTAGGGCCTGTTATATAGCTTTTATGAATGACGAACCTAGTTATCATTATCATCCAATGATAGGGGCGCCGTTGGAGTTTTTCTATGAAAAAGAACTCGTGCGGATTCGTCGTCTCCAGGAAGAAGTCACCTTACCTCGTTCGCTTTTTATCCAGTATGCTTCCTATGTGGATCTCTGCTTAAGTCGTATCTATCCTTTGGGTAGTGTTGTCGAACTTGATCGTGAACTTCTTCCTAAGGACTTGGTTGAGTCATTTGAAAGCGAACAGATGGACTTTTTTGTAGTTCTTTCAGGTCGTCGAGTTGATTTGGCAAACGGACATTATGTGGACTACATCGGTCATGGCTATCCATTTGGATTACGCTTTGACACCTCCCCTTTGTTTTTAAGCAATCTCTTGATCAAGAGAGTAGTATCAGAAGGGTATTCGGATACCGTGGATGAACACTACTGCCAAGAAGCTCTGCGTAAGGACTATCTAGACGCAGGACTGATTTCCAGTGTTTACGCAGAGGAGGAAGTGAATGAAGATTGATGTATCCGAAGTTCGAGTTCAAAAAGAGTTGTTAGTTATTTCGGTAAATAGTATCAAGGAGCAGCTATCTGTTTCGAGAAGCCGTCTATCAGAGGTCGTTTCAACCGATAGCCTCAAAGGAGCAGTGAAGGATGCCATTAACCAGAAGGTGACCAACTATCAAATACCACTGGTTGATAACTATG
>NZ_FNJT01000001.1:0-242676 GCF_900104285.1 Streptococcus sp. NLAE-zl-C503
TCTGCTTCAATCAGTGCATCTGAATCAGCAAGCAACAACTCAAGTAGTACTTCAGTTTCAACAAGTACTTCAGTAAGCTTGAGTAACAGCGTAAGTACATCTACATCACTTAGCAATAGCGTTTCAAGCAGTTTGAGTACAAGTGCGTCACAACAATCTAACTCATTCAGCTATAGTAAGGGTGAGCCAACAAGCGAATCTAAGCCAGAGTTTAACCTTCCTAGCTACCTTGAATCTGTAAGTGCAAGTGAGTCAGTTTCACTCAGCAAATCAGTAAGTGTGTCATTGAGCGATAGTACTTCAGCATCAATCAGCGCAAGTGAGTCAGTCTCAACAAGCGCAAGCTTGAGTGACAGCATTTCTGCTTCAATCAGTGCAAGCAACAACTCAGGTAGCGGTTCAGTTTCAACAAGCACAAGCAATGACTCAGCAAGTCAATCAGCTTCAGCATCTGTAAGTGCAAGTCAATCAACTAGCGCATCAGTATCTGCAAGCCAATCAGCTTCAATCAGTGCAAGCAACAACTCAGGTAGCGGTTCAGGTTCAACAAGCACAAGCAATGGCTCAGCTAGTCAATCAGCTTCAACAAGTACAAGCAATAACTCAGGTAGCGGTTCAGCTTCAACAAGTACAAGCAATGGCTCAGGTAGCGGTTCAGTTTCAACAAGTACAAGCAATGGTTCAGGTGATGCCTCAACTTCAGCAAGTACTTCAGAAAGCTTGAGCAACAGCGCAAGTACCTCAACTAGCTTGTCTGACAGTGCTTCAATCTCAAGTGCATTGAACCACTCACAAGCTCCTGCACAACAACCTGCTGGACCAGGACGTTCAAACGGTAGAAAACTTCCAAATACAGGAACTGCAAATAACCAATTTGCTGGTCTTGGATTAGGAGTGGCTGCCTTGGCAACTGCCTCTCTTCTTGGCAAGAAGAAGAAATCAGCAGCTTCTGAAATGGATTTAGAAGACTAAGTCCCAAAAATCGACTAAAATGAAATTGTTGATATCATTTTAGCGATGAAAACAAGAACCCCAGATGGCCTAAGGCTATCTGGGGTTTTTGGCTCTTTGTCAACTGTGGAGAGTGACATCTAATTAAGCATGAGAGAGAGTCAGATTGATTCTCTCTTTTCTAACATTCAAAGTAACGAGAATTATTATTCTAAATTTTTGAAATTTTGAAAATCAAATACTAAACATCTTATATTCTTGCTGATTGTCTCCAACTTGATATTGGAATCAAAAGGGATGGACTTCCATTTCTAAACGCTCTAAAGAACTTAATGATGTCTCGCTAGTTATTAATCACCGCCAAAGAGAATATCCGAATTAAAAGACAGCTTTTAAAGCACTTAGGAATAAGGGGTAAAAATATTACACTACGCATTGCATATCCCTAACGAAATAGATAAAAATCTAAAATTTGTAGAGAAAATAATATAATTCCGACCTTTTGTGACAGGAATTGCTTGACTAAATAAAACCAAAGCTGTATAATAAGACAAAACTTTAAAACAGGAGGTTCTGGAAATGAAAAAGTCTAAGGCCAAGTATCTGACACTGGCAGGTGTCGTGTTAAGCGCAGGTATCCTATTGAGCGCATGTGGGAACTCAGCAAGTTCATCTAAAACATATAACTATGTCTATTCTAGTGATCCATCTAGTTTGAACTATCTAGCAGAGAACCGTGCAACAACCAATGATATTGTTACCAATTTGGTTGATGGTTTGATGGAAAATGACCAATACGGTAACTATGTTCCATCATTGGCAGAGGATTGGACCGTTTCTAAGGACGGTTTGACTTATACCTACAAACTTCGTAAAGATGCTAAGTGGTATACATACGAAGGTGAAGAATACGCCCCTGTAACTGCTCAAGACTTTGTGACAGGTTTGAAATATGCGGCAGATAAAAAATCTGAAGCCTTGTACTTGGTTCAAGACTCTGTAGCAGGTTTGGATGACTATATCAACGGAAAAACAACTGACTTTTCAACTGTCGGTGTTAAGGCGATTGATGACCAAACAGTTCAGTACACTTTGACTCGACCAGAACCTTACTGGAATTCTAAAACAACTTCAACCATTCTCTTTCCTGTTAATGCTGATTTCTTGAAATCAAAAGGAGATGACTTTGGTAAGGTGGATCCTTCTAGTATTTTGTACAGTGGACCTTTCTTGATGAAATCCTTTGTTTCAAAATCTGTTATCGAATACAAGAAAAATCCGAATTACTGGGATGCTAAAAATGTCTTTGTGGACGATGTGAAATTGACCTACTATGATGGAAGTGACCAAGATGCCCTAGCACGTAACTTTACAGAAGGAGTATACAGCTACGCACGTCTCTATCCAAATAGCTCAAGTTTTGAAGGGATTAAAGAGAAGAATAAAGACAATATCATCTACAGCATGCAAGATGCCACTTCTTTCTACTTGAACTTTAACCTGGATAGAAAATCTTATAATTTCACTTCTAAAACGACTGACATCGAAAAGAAATCTACCCAAGAAGCAGTTCTGAATAAAAACTTCCGCCAAGCTATCAATTTTGCCTATAACCGTACGGCCTATGGGGCACAATCTCAAGGGGAAGACGGAGCAACGAAGATTATTCGTAACCTGGTTGTACCTCCTACATTTGTAAGCATCAACGGAAAAGACTTTGGTGATGTTGTTTCAGAAAAGATGGTTAACTATGGCCAAGAATGGCAAGGAATCAACTTTGCGGATGCGCAAGACCCATACTACAATCCTGACAAGGCTAAAGCTAAGTTTGCGGAAGCTAAGAAAGAACTAGAAGCCAAAGGCGTTCAGTTCCCAATTCACTTGGATAAGACTGTAGAAATGACCAATAAGACAGAAATTCAAGAAATTAGCTCAATGAAGCAATCCATCGAATCTGTTCTTGGAACTGAGAACGTGGTTATCGATATCCAACAACTGTCAACAGAGGATTATGATAGCTCTGGTTATTTAGCTCAGACAGCAGCCCAGAAGGATTTTGACCTTTACAATGGTGGTTGGAGTGCGGACTACTTGGATCCATCAAGCTATCTTGATATCTTAAATGTCAATAACGGTGGTATGTTGCAAAACCTTGGTCTAGAACCAGGTGAAGTCAATGACAAGGCCAAGGCAGTTGGACTTGATACCTACACTCAAATGTTGGAAGAAGCGAACAAGGAGCAAGATCCAGCAAAACGTTATGAAAAATATGCTGAAGTTCAAGCTTGGCTCGTTGATAGCGCCCTTGCAATTCCAAACGTTTCTAAGGGTGGAACACCTAGCTTGAGAAAGATAGTTCCATTCTCAGCACCATTCTCACAAGCCGGAAATAAGGGTGTCGAATCATACAAGTACCTCAAGTTGCAAGATAAGACTGTAACGACTGATGAGTATGAAAAAGCTAAAGAAAAATGGCTGAAAGAAAAAGAAGAATCCAATAAAAAAGTCCAAGAAGAACTGGCAAAACACGTTAAATAACCAGTCTATTCAACAGGATAAACGATAGTTTCTCAGGAAGCTATCGTTTTTGTATAGTTTGAAACTATAACTAGCTCTTGAAAAGAAGAAAATGAGTTAGTGAAAATAAGTGGTACAATAGTTACTATAGATTTGGAGGTATTGCATGAGTAAAGAACTACACATCAACACAATTTTGGCCCAGGCGGGAATCAAGTCAGATAAGGCAACAGGTGCCTTGGTAACTCCGCTTCATTTTTCAACAACTTATCAGCATCCAGAGTTTGGCCAGTCTACTGGATTTGACTACACGCGCACTAAAAACCCAACTCGCAGTAAGGCGGAGGAAGTCTTGGCTGCGATTGAATCAGCAGACTATGCCCTAGCGACGAGCTCAGGTATGGCTGCGATTGTACTGGCCTTTAGTATCTTTCCAGTAGGAAGTAAAGTCTTGGCTGTGCGCGATCTGTATGGGGGTTCTTTCCGGTGGTTCAACCAAGTGGAGCAAGAAGGCCGTTTCCATTTTACCTATGCTAATACTGAAGCAGAGTTGATTGCTGAGCTGGAAAATCATGTGGATGTTCTCTATATCGAAACGCCAACCAATCCCTTGATGTTGGAATTTGATATTGCAAAACTAGCCCAAATAGCTCACGCTAAGGGTGCCAAAGTAGTCGTAGACAATACCTTCTATAGTCCGATTTACCAACGACCGATTGAAGATGGTGCAGATATTGTTCTTCATTCGGCTACCAAATACCTAGCAGGGCACAATGATGTTTTGGCTGGGGTAGTTGTGACTAATAGTTTAGAACTATATGAACAACTGTTTTACAATCTCAATACAACAGGTGCTGTCTTGTCACCATTTGATAGTTATCAGTTAATTCGTGGTCTTAAGACCTTGTCTCTGCGCATGGAGCGTTCTACAGCGAATGCCCAAGAAGTGGTTGCCTTTTTGAAGAATTCTCCAGCAGTCAAGGAAGTGCTCTACACTGGTCGTGGGGGAATGATTTCCTTTAAAGTAGTGGATGAGAAACGTATTCCTCATATTTTGAACAGCCTCAAGGTCTTCTCTTTTGCTGAGAGTTTGGGTGGGGTAGAGAGTCTGATCACCTATCCGACGACGCAGACCCATGCGGATATTCCAGCAGAAGTACGCCATTCCTACGGTTTGACAGATGATCTTTTGCGCTTGTCTATTGGGATTGAGGATGCTAGAGATTTGATTGCGGACTTGCGCCAAGCCTTGGAAGGATAAGATAAATATGGGAAAATATGATTTTACAAGCCTGCCCAATCGTTTTGGACATCATACCTATAAATGGAAAGAGGCGGAGGCTGATCGAGAAGTTCTACCAGCCTGGATAGCGGATATGGACTTTGTAGTCTTACCTGAGATTCGACAAGCCGTACAAACCTATGCGGATCAGTTGGTCTATGGTTATACTTATGCAAGCGACGCTTTGATTGGGTCGGTTCAAGAATGGGAAGCCAACCAACACGGGTATCACTTTGACAAGGATGCTCTTGTCTTTATCGAGGGAGTGGTGCCAGCTATTTCAACAGCTATTCAAGCCTTTACAAAAGAGGGAGAGGCTGTCTTGATTAACACACCGGTCTATCCACCTTTTGCCCGCAGTGTCAAACTCAACAATCGCCGATTGATTACCAATCCTTTGGTGGAAAAGGATGGACTGTTTGAGATTGACTTTGAACAGTTGGAGAAGGATATGGTGGGAGAGGATGTGAAGCTTTATATCTTCTGCAATCCCCACAATCCTGGGGGACGTGTTTGGGAAAAGGAAGTATTGGAAAAGATTGGTTATCTCTGCCAAAAACATGGTGTTTTGTTGGTTTCGGATGAGATTCACCAAGATTTGGCCCTCTTTGGTCACAAACACCAGTCTTTTAATACCGTAAATCCAGACTTCAAAAACTTTGCTCTTGTTTTGAGCAGTGCTACCAAGACTTTTAATATTGCTGGAACGAAAAATTCCTATGCAGTTATTGAAAATCCAAAGCTTCGTGTGGCTTTCCAAAAACGCCAGTTGGCCAATAACCAGCATGAAATTTCAGGTTTGGGTTATTTGGCGACAGAAGCTGCCTATCGATATGGAAAGGATTGGCTAGAAGAACTCAAGCAAGTCTTTGAAGACCACATTAACTATGTGGTGGATCTATTTGGAAAAGAGACTAAAATCAAGGTCATGAAACCGCAAGGAACCTACTTGATCTGGCTGGATTTTTCAGCCTATAACCTAACGGATGAGCGCTTGCAAGAGCTTTTGAGAAATGAAGCTAAGGTTATCTTGAACAGAGGTTTGGACTTTGGGGAGGAGGGAACTCTTCATGCCCGCCTCAATGTAGCCATGCCGAAGTCAGTACTAGAAGAAGTTTGCCAACGCATCGTGACTACTTGTGCTACACTTTAAAAATCGAGCCTTCTAGGAGAAAAGTATTCCTAGAAGGCTATTTTCATAGGGGAAAATGTGGTATAATGAAGAGATAAGATAAAGGGGTAATTATGGCTAAATTGATTCCAGGAAAGTTGCGCATAGAGGGTGTTACTCTCTATGAGACAGGCAAGATTGAGATTATCAAGGAAAAGGGGAATCGCCTCTATACTCGTGTGGCGGGAGAAGACTTGCGCTACAGTTTAGAGGATGATCTTATTTTTTGCGCTTGTGATTTTTTCCAAAAAAGAGGTTACTGTGTTCACCTCGCAGCGCTCGAGCATTATCTGAAGAACGATGAAGAAGGCCAGGTGATTTTACAAGCCTTAGAAAAAGGGCATGAAGAGCAAGAAGAGGTCGAAACCAAGGTTAGTTTTGGTGATAGTTTTTTGGAGCGTATCCAACCTCAGAAGAGAGAGAAAATCTACACTTTGTCGGCTCAAGGCCAGGTGGAAGCTGGAACCAATCGCCTCCTTTGGACTCTCCGAATCGGTTTGCTTAAGAGTCAAAAATATTACGTCATCCGTGATATCCCTCTCTTTTTGAAGGTCTTAGTCCATCGAAAACCATATATGATTGGGAAATACTATGAAAATGACTTGTCTTGGGAGGCTTTTGATACAGCTAGTCAAGAAGTTCTTACTTTTTTATGTGGCTTGATTGAGGAGGGACTGAGTCAAGAGCTCTTTTTCCCTAATCAAGGTCGTCACCTCTTTTTCCCTCTGACCTTTTTTGAGCAGGGGGTGGAGTTGCTGATGAACTTGGAGGATTTTCATTTTGAGCACCAGATTACTAGTTATGAAAATCTTCTCTTTCACGATTTAGATCCGGAAGCGAATCTTTTCTCTTTTTCTGTGCAGGAGTATCCCGATTATTTTGAGATGGAGATTTCTGAGACTGAGCGGGTTAACGTATTCTATGGGGGAGCGGTTCTCTTTCGTAAGGGGAATGTTTATTTCTTGACCCCTAATCAGATAACTCTTTTGAAGGAACTCAAGGAGCTCCCTCGGGAGGAAAGAGGGAGAAAATGCCTCCAGTTTGACAACAGTGATCGTGACCGCCTAGCCGCCTGTCTGCCTTTGTTTGGGCAGCTGGGCACGGTTTCTGCTCCCGAGCGTTTGCAAATTAGACAGTTTTCACCAATCTTTTACTTTAATAAGGAGGATGACGGCCGTATCCGTTTGGATATTCAGTTTGACTATGGAGATGTTAAGGTGACTAGTCATCAACAGCTGGAACAATTACCATTTTCAAGCGATGCCGTCTTGGAAAATCAGCTATTTCAAGTCTGTTTAGGGGCTGGTTTTGAGGCTGATTTTCAGTCTTGGAGACAGGCTTTGAAACCAGAATCGGTTTATGCTTTCTTTCAACATACGATTCCTGCTTTTGAGAAGTTGGGTCAGGTTTTCTTGTCTGATGAGATAAATCAGCTCTACAGTGTCCAAGCTCCTCAGGTTCAGATCGAGTCTAAGGGGGGACTGTTGGAAATCCAATTTGATTTCCAAGGGATTGCCCAAGAAGAGATTGATCAAGCTCTTAAAGCCCTGACCAGCAATCAGGATTTCTATATCAGTTCTTCTGACCAAGTGTACTTTTTTGATGAGGAAACCAAGCAGATTCGTCAAAATTTACAGGAACTGGGGGTTGAGCTAAAAGATGGTTCTTTTCAAGCTCGGAAATCTCTGGCTTATAGCCTTTCTCAGCTTTTTGAAGGTCGAGACAGGATCTCCTTCACAGAGGAATTTCAGCATTTAGCTCATGATTTGACTCATCCAGAGGACTTTCCTTTGGGAGATATACAGGTGCAGGCGAGTTTGAGAGACTATCAAGAAAAGGGAGTCCGTTGGCTTCAGATGCTTTACCGCTATGGCTTTGGTGGCATTCTGGCAGATGATATGGGACTGGGAAAAACACTGCAAACTATTGCTTTTTTGACCAGTCAGGTGACCGAAGACAGTCGGGTCTTGATTTTAGCGCCGTCAGGTTTAATCTACAATTGGGCAGATGAATTCAGGAAATTTGCCCCACAGTTGGATTTGGCTGTCGTTCATGGTTTGAAAGCGAATCGAGAAGCAATTCTTTCTGAAAATCACCAAATCTATGTGACTAGCTATGCCACCTTTCGTCAAGACAGCGAGCTTTATCAAGAGATGGACTTTGATTTTCTCTTCTTAGATGAAGCCCAAGTCATGAAAAATGCCCAGACAAAGATTGCTCAGAGTTTGCGCCAGTTTGTGGTACCAGCAGTCTTTGCATTGTCAGGAACGCCCATTGAAAATCATTTAGGAGAGTTGTGGTCTATCTTTCAAATCGTCCTCCCAGGGCTCTTGCCGAACAAGAAAGAGTTTATGAAATTACCAGCTGAGCGAGTGGCGCAGTTTATCAAGCCCTTCGTCATGAGGCGTAAGAAAGAAGAAGTCCTTACAGAACTGCCTGACCTAATCGAAGTCGTCTATAAAAATGAACTGGAAGACCAGCAGAAGGCCATCTATCTAGCCCAGTTGCAACAGATGCGAGACCGACTAGCCCAAGTGACAGATCAAGAATTCCAGAGAAGTCGGGTAGAAATTTTATCTGGTCTCATGCGTTTGCGCCAAATCTGCGATACGCCAGCTCTCTTTATGGACGATTACCAAGGAGCTAGTGGTAAATTGGATAGTCTCCGAGATTTATTGCTACAAGTGGCTGATGGTGGGCATCGGGTCTTGATTTTCTCACAATTCAAAGGAATGTTGGAAAAAATTGAGCAAGAACTACCAGACTTGGGCTTGACTTCCTTCAAAATCACAGGTTCAACTCCTGCTCAAGAAAGACAGGAGATGACCAAGTCCTTTAACCAAGGAGAAAGAGATGCCTTTCTCATCTCCCTTAAGGCGGGTGGTGTTGGTCTCAATCTAACGGGAGCTGATACGGTTATTTTGGTTGACCTCTGGTGGAATCCTGCTGTCGAAGCACAGGCTATCGGACGAGCCCACCGCATGGGGCAGGAGCAGATGGTCGAGGTCTATCGTTTGATTACCAAGGGAACCATTGAAGAAAAGATCCAAGAACTTCAAGAACAAAAGAAACATTTGGTTTCCCAAGTTTTAGATGGTACAGAGTCGCGTGCGAGTCTTAGTCTGGCAGAAATTCGTGAAATTTTGGGAATTTCTGAAGCCAGCACTTGAAAAATCAAGACAATACGCTATAATGAAGTGTTGAAAGGAAATACAAAATGAAACAAGATCGATTTCCATTGGTGTCAGATGATGAGATCATGCTGACCAAAATGCCAGTCATGGACTTGTACGATGAGTCAGACTTTATTAGCAATATCAGAGGTGATTACCGAGATAAAAATCATTTAGAATGGTCTCCTATCAATGAGGAAGAAACCGTAGTTTCTCCAGTGGTTAAAAAGGAGTCAAAGCCGAGCCCAGAACCTAAAAAAGTTGAAAAAACGTATGCTGAATTGGCTCGAGAAGAGGCGCGTGCGGACTTGAAGAAGAAACGTTCAGCCAAGTATTTGACTCAGGATGTTAGTCATACTAGACGACACAATGCTTCAACACTTGTTCGTCAAGGAAACCAACCAACAGCACCATTTCAAAAGGAAAATCCAGGTGAGTTTGCCAAATTTAGTAAAAACTTGAGCCAGTCTCACTATATCTTAGCTGAGGAGGTTGGCCAAGTGGCGACTCCGACTAGAGAAAATCAATCTGCTAAAGCAAAAAAGAATAACTATGATTTTCTGAAGAAGAGTCAAATCTATAATAAAAAGAATAAGCAAACAGAACAGGAACGTCAGGTTGCCCAAGAGTTGAATCTGACAAGAATTACTGAGTAGGGGAGAAAAGCATGTCAAAAACATATCATTTTATTGGAATCAAGGGATCAGGGATGAGTGCCTTGGCCTTGATGTTGCACCAAATGGGGCATAAGGTTCAAGGGTCAGACGTTGAAAAGTACTACTTTACTCAACGTGGACTAGAGCAGGCAGGAATTGCGATTCTTCCTTTTGATGAAAAGAACCTACAAGGTGATGTTGAGATTATCGCTGGAAATGCCTTCCGTCCCGATAACAACGTTGAAATCGCCTATGCAGATCAAAATGGTATCAGCTACAAACGTTACCACGAATTCCTAGGTAGCTTTATGCGCGACTTTGTCAGCATGGGAGTGGCAGGAGCACATGGGAAAACTTCAACGACTGGTATGTTGTCACACGTCTTGTCTCACATCACAGACACCAGCTTCTTGATTGGTGACGGGACAGGTCGTGGTTCAGCCAATGCCAAATATTTTGTCTTTGAATCAGACGAATATGAGCGTCACTTCATGCCTTACCACCCAGAATACTCTATCATCACCAACATTGACTTTGACCATCCAGATTACTTTACTAGTCTAGAGGATGTTTTCAATGCCTTTAACGACTATGCCAAACAAATTACCAAAGGTTTGTTTGTGTACGGTGAGGATGCTGAGTTGCGTAAGATTACAGCCAATGCTCCAATCTATTACTATGGGTTTGAAGCTGAGGGCAATGACTTTGTAGCTAGTGATCTTCTTCGTTCAACAACTGGTTCAACCTTTACTGTTCACTTCCGTGGACAAGAGTTGGGTCAATTCCACATTCCAACCTTTGGTCGTCACAATATCATGAATGCGACAGCTGTTATTGGTCTTCTTTACACAGCAGGATTCGATTTGAACTTGGTGCGTGAACACTTGAAAACTTTTGCAGGTGTCAAGCGTCGTTTCACTGAGAAAATTGTCAATGATACAGTGATCATCGATGACTTTGCCCACCATCCAACAGAAATCATTGCGACCTTGGATGCAGCTCGTCAGAAATACCCAAGCAAGGAAATCGTAGCAATCTTCCAACCGCATACCTTTACAAGAACCATCGCCTTGTTGGATGATTTTGCACAAGCCTTGAATCAGGCAGATGCAGTCTACTTAGCGCAAATCTATGGATCAGCACGTGAGGTAGATCACGGAGATGTCAAGGTAGAAGACCTAGCCAATAAAATCAACAAGAAACATCAGGTTATCACTGTTGAAAATGTTTCTCCACTCCTAGACCATGACAATGCTGTTTACGTCTTTATGGGTGCAGGAGACATCCAAACCTATGAATATTCATTTGAACGTCTCTTGTCTAACTTGACAAGCAACGTCCAATAAGGAAAACAGATGGAAATTCCAATCACTATAAGGCAAGCCACCTTATTAGATTTAGAAGAAATGTTGGCGATTGAAGAAGCCAATCCTTCGTTAGAAGAGGCACTTAGCCGCCAATCCTTAGAAAAGAGTATCCGCAAGTCTGCGGGTACCTTTCTTGTAGCTAGGGATGAAAATCAGCTGGTGGGCTATGTTTTAGGAGAGTCTCAGTCTCTCCATCCCACATGGATAGAAATAAGATCATTAGCTATTCATCCTGACCATCGCGGGCAAGGCTTGGGTACCCTTCTTCTTGCTAACTTGAAACAAGTGACAGTCGAACTAGATTACCAAGGTATTCTTTTGCAGAGTCCTGATGAACTACTATCATATTTTGAAATGAATGACTTTGTTGAAGAAGAAATGACAGAAAGTCATTATGGCAGTGGTTCTGAATGGTATCTAATTTGGGCAAATCCCTTTTATCAGGAGGAAAAATGAAAATCAGACAAGCGAGATTTTCGGATTTAGATCGGATTATAGAGATAGAGCTAGAGAATTTCTCCCTTGAAGAAGCCATTCCTCGTTCGGTCTTTGAGGCACATTTGCGGGAAATTCAGACCAGTTTTCTGATAGCTGAAAAAGAGGGGCGTATTCTTGGTTATATCGAAGGTCCAGTCGTCCCACACCGCCATCTACAAGATCAGTCCTTTACAGAAGAAATAAAAGACTATAGCCATCGACCTGGAGGTTATATTTCTGTGACTTGCCTATCTATTGCCAAGGAAGCACAAGATTTGGGAGTTGGGAAAAGACTATTAAAGACTCTGAAAGAGGTCGCTTTAGAACATGAACGAGAGGGCATTAATCTGACGTGTCATGATTATCTTATCGCCTATTACGAAAAACATGGCTTTGTTAACGAGGGAATATCCCAGTCAAGCTTTGCTGGGGAAACATGGTATGATATGGTTTGGCAGCCAGAAAATAAAGAAAACTAGCTAGGGAATGCCCTAGTTAGTTGCTTTTCTGCGACTTTTAAGATATAATATTATGGATTGTCAACAAGGAGGTAATGCTTTTGACTGAAAAATCAAGAGAAGAAGAAAAATTAAGCTTCAAAGAGCAGATTTTACGTGATTTAGAGAGAGTCAGAGAGAGAGAAAGAAGAGAGAAAGAAGATGAAAGTCCGATCACCCCAACTCCATCTTCTCAAGTAACTCCACCCGCTCCTTCTGAACAAGAACCAAATCTTGTCACAGAAGGTTTAATGGTAGACTCTCTGTCAACTGTGGATGAAATCCTTAAAAATGCCCCAAGTGTGCCACCACGCCCAAGTTTTGAATCAAGCGAAGTGACAGCACCAGAACCAGAAGAGTCAAAACTAGAAGAGCCCGCACCAGCCAAGATTGATGCTGTAGAGCCTAAAAAGGAAGACAAAGAGTTTAACACTACTCCAACTAAAGTGGCTGTTTCCTATAAAATGGATGACAAAAAAGAAGAATCAGTCCCTCCTGTTGTGGAGAATGTAGTCCCTGCTCCAGTTGAGAAAGTTGATAACCTAACAGATGCTCCGAGTCGTAGTCGTCGTGAAGGAGTAAAACCAGCTAAGAAAAAGAAGAAATCAAAAGCCAAAGGTTGCTTGCTAACTTTCCTAGTTCTCCTAGTGCTCGTAGGTATTGGTGGCTTCTTTGGTTATGGATACGTTCAAGAATCCTTGAAACCTGTTGATGCGAGCTCTAAGGATTATGTGACAGTTCAAATTCCAGAAGGTTCAAATATTCAAGAAATTGGGAGCACTTTGGAAAAATCTGGTCTGGTTAAACATGGACTTATCTTTAGCTTTTATGCTAAATATAAGGGCGCAGACTTAAAATCAGGTTATTATAACTTGAAGAAGAGCATGAGTACGGATGAGTTGATTCAAGAATTGCAAAAAGGTGGGACTCCTGAAGCTCAGGCACCTGTTCTTGCAAACTTGACAATTCCAGAAGGTTATACATTGGAGCAAATCGCTCAAACAGTAGGACAACTTCAAGGTGAATTTAAAGAACCTCTTACTGCGGATGCTTTCTTGGCAAAAGCTCAAGATGAGACCTTTATCTCACAATTAGTAGCCAAGTATCCAAACCTACTTGGAAGTCTTCCAACAAAAGACAGTGGCGTTCGTTATCGTCTTGAAGGTTACCTTTTCCCAGCTACCTATACGATCAAAGACGATACAACTGTTGAAAGTTTGATTGATGAGATGGTAGCTGCTATGGACAAGGCTATGTCACCATATTACGCTACGATCAAAGAAAAGAATCTGACAGTTAATGAATTGCTCAGCATTGCTTCTCTTGTCGAAAAAGAAGGTGCTAAGACCGAAGACCGCAAGAAAATCGCAGGTGTCTTCTATAACCGCTTAAACCTCGGTATGCCACTTCAGAGCAATATCGCTATCCTGTATGCCCAAGGTAAGCTTGGTCAAAAGATTAGCTTAGCGGATGATGCTGGGATTGATACAAATATCGATTCGCCTTACAATGTTTATACACATCTTGGCCTCATGCCTGGACCAGTTGATAGTCCAAGTTTAGATGCTATTGAAGCAAGTGTAAACCAGACAAAGAGTGACTACTTGTACTTTGTAGCCAATGTTGAAGATGGTAAAGTATACTTTGCGACAACAAAAGAAGAACATGATCAAAACGTTGCAGAACACATCAATAGCAAATTAACACAATCAAGTAGTTCAAACTAAAATTATGTGGTTTTCCACATAATTTTGTTTTAAAAACAAATTAAGAAAAGAAAGTTGAGAAAAATGGCAGAAAAAACTTACCCAATGACCCTTGAAGAAAAGGAAAAACTTGAAAAAGAATTAGAAGAGTTGAAACTTGTTCGTCGTCCGGAAGTGGTAGAACGTATTAAAATCGCACGTTCATACGGAGACCTTTCAGAAAACAGTGAGTACGAAGCAGCTAAGGATGAGCAAGCTTTTGTTGAAGGACAAATTTCAAGCTTGGAAACTAAAATCCGCTATGCTGAAATCGTTAATAGCGATGCAGTTGCCCAAGATGAAGTGGCTATCGGCAAGACTGTAACGATTCAAGAAATCGGGGAAGATGACGAAGAAGTTTACATCATCGTCGGTTCTGCAGGTGCGGATGCTTTCGCTGGTAAGGTTTCAAATGAGAGCCCGATTGGACAAGCCTTGATCGGTAAAAAGACTGGTGATACAGCGACCATTGAGACACCAGTTGGTAGCTATGATGTAAAAATCTTGAAGGTTGAAAAAACAGCCTAAATAGGACGAAAAAGGAGTAGTGGAGGTCTTGTCTTGCTCAACTCCTTTTTGGTTTTTTGAATAAAATAGGAGACTATATGAGTGAAAATAAGAAAAAAAATAAAATGGAACGTGGCCTAACCAATCGTCATGTTCAGGTGATGGCTATTGCGGGAACAATCGGAACAGGTCTTTTCCTAGGTGCCGGTCGCTCTATCAGCCTGACAGGCCCTTCTATCATCCTGATTTATATGATTACAGGAGCCTTTATGTTTTTGATGATGAGGGCTGTTGGAGAGATGCTCTACCAGGATCCAGAACAACATACTTTTATCAACTTTATCACCCGTCATTTGGGGAAAGGCTGGGGTTATTTCTCAGTTTGGTCTTATTGGTTGTCTGTCGTCTTTATCGGTATGGCAGAAATCACTGCGATCTCGCATTATGTTCAGTTTTGGTTTCCCAGCTGGCCTAGTTGGCTGATTCAGATTGTCTTTTTAACGATTTTGGCCTTGGTCAATCTGATTGCGGTTAAGCTCTTTGGAGAAGTCGAGTTTTGGTTTGCAATGGTTAAGATTGTGGCTATTTTAGCTATGATTGCAACAGGAGTCTTTATGGTCTTGACAGGATTTGAGACGCCGCATGGGGCTGCAAGTTTGGCAAACATCAGCGACCAGTTCTCCCTTTTTCCAAATGGAGTCATGAACTTTGTCATGGCCTTTCAAATGGTATTTTTTGCCTATCTGATGATTGAGTTTATCGGAGTGACAACCTCTGAAACGAAGAATCCTCGTCAGGTTTTGCCAAAAGCAGTTAAGGAAATTCCTCTCCGAATTGTCTTCTTCTATGGTGGAGCCCTATTGGCCATTATGTCTATCATTCCATGGAGAGAACTTGCTTCTTCAGATTCACCATTTGTAACGGTTTTTGAGCTGGCAGGTATCAAGTGGGCGGCAGCTCTGATTAACTTTGTCGTTTTGACGTCGGCAGCCTCTGCTCTTAACTCAACCCTCTATTCAACAGGACGGCATTTGTACCAGATTGCTCATGACTCGCCCAATCGCTTCTTAAAAGCTATTAAGGCAGATACCCTTTCTCGTCACAATGTTCCACAAAATGCCATCATTGCTTCAGCAATTTTAATTGCTCTGGCTGCCTTTATCAATGTTTTGCCAGGTGTTTCCGATGCTTTTGCTTTGATTACGGCGTCCTCGTCAGGTGTTTACATCGCGATTTATATTTTGATCATGGTGGCTCATCTCAAATACCGCAAGTCACAAGACTTCATGGCTGATGGCTACCTCATGCCTCAGTATCGCTTGCTTAATCCCCTAACCATGCTCTTCTTTATCTTTGTCTTTGTAACCCTCTTTTTACAAGAATCTACCTTCATGGGGGCGGTTGGTTCTGCCATCTGGATTATCGGTTTCGGAATTTATAGTCAGTGGAAATTTAGAAAATAACTCATGAACTCATCAACTCTGCTTGGTGAGTTTTTTCTAGTTTGACAGTCTATTGAAATAAGATTATAATCAAACTGTAGCAGTTTATTAGGAGGTTTGGATGCACGTTAGATTGGAAAATAAGGAATCTCATAAAGCGCAAGAAATAGGGGATTTGATTCGTGCTTATAATCGTTCTAAAAGAGAAGAGGCTGAAAGCGAGCCACTGAACCTTTATGTTGAAGATGAAAAGGGCAATCTCTTGGCGGGCTTAGTAGCAGAGACTTTCGGAAATTGGTTGGAAATTGAGTATTTGTTTGTAACAGAGGAACTGCGAGGGCAAGGAATCGGTTCAAAACTATTGGAGCAAGCTGAAAATGAAGCTAAGAAACGAAACTGTCAGTTTGCTTTCGTGAATACTTACCAGTTTCAAGCTCCAGATTTTTATAAAAGGCATGGCTACAAGGAAGTCTTTACCTTGCAAGACTATCCCTACACAGGGAAAAGATTTTATTACCAAAAGGATTTGTAAGCTGAATATGAAAGTATAAAGCAAAGAGAAAATCTTCACATAACTATGGAGATGGGTTAATGGATATAATATTAGATATGGGCAACGTCTTGTTAGAATGGAACAAGGATAAGATTTTGCAAGGCGTTCGTTTCGGATACGAAGGAAGAATATTTGGTTTTAGATAAGGCCATTTTTCAGTCGGGGCTTTGGGAAAGATTAGATCTTGGTACCATGACGAGACAAGAATTAGTACTTAAAGTTGTGTCGATGATTGGAAGGACCTATCAAAAGAAAGTCGAAGAAGTTATTTGGAATTGGCCTAGCTACATTGACATTTATACGGAAGTCTTTCCTGTCTTGTCAGAACTAAAGAAAAAGGGGCATTGCATCTTTGTCTTGTCCAATACCTCAAAGGTATTTTATGACTTGCTGGAAGAGCAGCTATCTCCTATAAAAGAACTTTTAGATGGCTTTGTCCTATCCTGTGATATAAAAGCTATAAAGCCTGATTTGGCAATGTTTAAGGAGATTCTCGATAAATACCAGCTAGATCCTACAAATTGTGTCTTTCTAGATGATATTGAGGACAATACAATGGCAGCTGAGAAATTGGGCATCAAGGCCCATCAGGTCAAGAAAAGAAGTGATGTCGTTGATATTTTGAAATCCTATATTTAAAGGTAACGCTCTCTATTTTTTGTAGTGGAGAGTTTTTTGTTAATAAAATCTTACAAAATGACATTTATATATTGCATTAAGTTAGATATATGGTATAATGTTTTTAAAAGAAGCGCAACTTTTTAAAAATGTGAAGGAGGACGCTAGTGGCTAAAAATTTAAAATTAAAATTAGCTCGGGTGGAGCGTGATTTGACACAAGGGGATTTGGCAGAAGCTGTGGGCGTTACTAGGCAGACTATAGGTTTGATTGAAGCTGGGAAATACAATCCTAGTCTCTCCCTCTGCCAGTCCATTTGCAGATGCTTAGGAAAAACATTAGACCAACTATTTTGGGAGGAAGAAGATGAAAAATAGAAAAAAACTTGTGATCAAAGATGAACGTACGGAAAAATTGGATGGAAAGATTTCAGGAGAAATTCTCTTGGGAATGTGCCTATTTTTGGCACTGGAAATTTTTGCCAAAGTTTATATTTTCAATTTAACACTTCTGTCCTATTTGCCAGAATTACTTTTATTGATCGGAGTTGGTTTGTATGCCATTATTCGCCGCATGTATGTAGGAATTGATATTCGAGATATTGTTGATAATACTGGAAAAGAAAGAATTTTATCTGCTTTGGGATTTTCTATAGTGATTTTACTGATTGATATCGTAGGTAATCGCGAGGAACTGGTCAGTCTATTGACTTGGAAGTACTCCCTAAAAGTGGTCCTAGCAGTTATCATCTATCTCGTTGGGAGTTATTCTATGGATAGAGTTATCCTATACTTGAATCGCAGAAATCAGCAAGTTTGGGAGGAAGAAGATGAAAAATAGATTTTTTTATTATCAATTATTAGACGAAAGGGAAGAGCAACTGATCGACAAAGCTGGGACAGAGTCTTTTATTTGAAAAAAGACAGTAAAAAAGCGCAAAAAAACACTTCCTGTGCGATACTGTAACTGAATTTTTTTAAGTTTAGGCGTTAGAACTATTTCCTCAGTCCTAGCGCCTTTTCTTTTTGATAAGTCTGCTTGGTGGAGAGTAGTTTGTAAATGATTCTGAGAATCTTATGAGCACAAGCAATAATCGCCTTCATCTTGCTTCCTCTTTGGGAAATTCGATTGTAACAAGAAGAAAAAGCTGGATCTTTAGAATGTTCTGCAATTAATCCCGCCATGGTCAAAGCCTGTTTGATATAGCGATTTCCTTGCGTGATGTGTGAGGATTTCTTAATGTCAGCACTTTCATAAGACCCTGGGCAGAGTCCAGTCCATGATGCTAAGTGTGCATCGGATGGAAATGCTGTAACAGTTGGTCCAATCTCAGCTAAAATAGTGCAGCACAGTTTTCGTTCACACCAGGAATGGTTTGAAGCATCCTAAGAGCTAGGAATGTAAGATGACTCAATCAGTCCACAACGTCCGAGTTGAGCAATCCATTCAGCGTCCTTCACATCTGTCTTACGATCGGGTACATTCTTGATATGTTGAGGATTGGCAAGTACTAATACTAGATTAGAATCTGAAAAGATATTAAAAAGAGGGAGCCAATATTGCCCAGTACTTTCAAAAAGGACATGTGTGACATGATTTTCTACCACCCAATCTAAGGCATTGTGAAGAGCTACAGTAGTTGTCTTAAATTTCTTCTGAATTTTCTTTGGCTTATTGCTATCTAGTGGACCATCTAGAATACAACAAACGATGGACTTTTGGTGGACATCAATGCCACAACATGTTTCAATCATGACTTCCATTATAAAAATCTCTTGTTAACTATTTGAACAATAGAACAAGAGGTTAATTGTAATTTTATTTTCACGTTCAAGACGTATTCGAGTTATCTCATGACTCTTGTTCATCCAGTTTTATGTACAGGCTAGGAAAAGCCCTATTAAAGACCACGGATTTGCATTGTTCAGCTTAATTATAAGCTAAACTTCTCTTTCTGCCTGCTTAGAGTTTTATGTTGAAATTCCTGAAAGTACTTTCTGGCAACTTAAAATATTAAATTATTCTTAAAAGTAAAATCTATTCTATATCAATTTAGCTATAAAGTTCAAAGTTTATTGTATAATGAGGGAAAGGTATTATGCGAAAGGAGGAAATTTTCCGCTGTTTGGTCAGAGAGTAAGAGCAGTGGACGTTTGAAGAATGGGAGGTCTCATTCAGTCGGTTACTTTCTTTTTACTTGTTTAGTTGGAGGCACTAAAAATTTTAAGAAAAAAAGAAAGCGCTTTATTTACAGAGAATATGAAAGGTAAAATATGAAGTATAGGGATTTTGATCGAAAACGACGATATGGCATTAGAAAATTTGCAGTTGGAACAGCTTCTGTACTAATTGGTACAGTTGTATTTGGAGTTTCGCCAGTCTTAGCCCAAGAACAGGGAAATGTAGTAGCGCCAAGTGCTGAAAATGTGGAAAAAGGCAAAGACCAATCATCAGAAGAGGCGCCTAAAGAAGATCTAGTAGCAAATGCATCCGATGCTGATAAGAATGTAGCTGGGACTGAACTTGATCAAGATAAGCTCAAGAAGCAAGTAGAAGAAAAGACAGAAAATACAACGGAAACAACTTTAAAAGAAGAGGAAGAATCAGCAGATGAGAATGCTATTCCTCGTGATTATTATTCAAGGGATCTACAAAATGCCAATCCTGTCCTAGAAAAAGAAGATGTTGAAACCAATGCGGCAAATGGTCAGAGAGTTGATTTGTCAAGTGAACTAGACAAACTAAAGAAACTTGAAAACGCAACTGTTCATATGGAGTTTAAGCCCGATGCCAAAGCTCCACGCTTTTACAATCTCTTCTCTGTATCCAGTGACACTAAGGAAAATGAGTACTTTACTATGTCGGTCCTTGATAATACAGCTCTTATTGAAGGACGCGGGGCTAAAGGGGAGCAGTTCTATGATAAATATACGGATGCCCCTTTGCAAGTACGTCCTGGCCAGTGGAACTCAGTGACTTTCACAGTTGAAAAACCGACAGCAGAATTGCCAAAAGGCCGAGTGCGTCTCTATGTGAACGGAGTATTATCTCGAACAAGTCTAAAATCTGGTAACTTTATCAAAGATATGCCAGATGTTAATCAAGCTCAACTTGGAGCAACAAAACGGGGCAATAAAACAGTTTGGGCATCAAATCTACAAGTTCGAAACCTAACCGTTTATGATCGTACCTTAAGTCCAGAAGAAGTTCAGACTAGAAGTCAACTATTTGAAAGAGGTGATTTGGAGAAGAAACTTCCAGAAGGTGCGAAAATCTCAGAGAAAGAAGACGTCTTTGAAGGGGGAATGAACAACAAACCAAATAAAGATGGAATCAAGAGTTATCGTATTCCAGCTCTTCTCAAGACAGATAAAGGAACTTTGATCGCAGGTGCGGATGAACGCCGTCTTCATTCGAGTGACTGGGGCGACATCGGTATGGTCATCAGACGTAGTGAAGATAATGGTAAAACTTGGGGGGATCGAGTAACTATTACTAACTTACGTGACAACCCAAAGGCCTCTGATCCATCGATCGGTTCACCAGTGAACATCGACATGACCTTGACTCAAGATCCTGAAACCAAACGCATCTTTGCCATTTATGACATGTTCCCAGAAGGAAAAGGAATCTTTGGTATGTCTTCGCAAAAAGAAGAAGCCTACAAAGAAATCAATGGCAAAACCTATCAAATCCTCTATCGTGAAGGAGAAAAGGAAGCTTATACCATTCGAGAAAATGGTACTGTCTACACACCAGATGGCAAGGCGACAGACTATCGCGTTGTTGTAGATCCTGTTAAACCAGCATACAGCGACAAGGGTGATTTATACAAGGGTGACCAGCTATTAGGCAATATCTATTTCACAACAAACAAAACTTCCCCATTTAGAATTGCCAAGGATAGCTATCTATGGATGTCCTACAGTGATGACGACGGGAAGACATGGTCAGCGCCTCAAGATATTACTCCGATGGTCAAAGCCGATTGGATGAAATTCTTGGGTGTAGGTCCTGGAGCGGGAATTACCCTTCGTACTGGACCACATAAAGGTCGGATTGTCGTTCCTGTCTATACGACTAACCGTACCAACCACCTCAATGGTTCCCAATCATCTCGAATCATCTACTCAGACGATCATGGTAAAACATGGCATATGGGTGGTGGTGTCAATGATAATCGTAAACTTTATGATGGTACCGTGGTTGATTCAAGCACCATGAACAATTATTATGCTCAAAATACCGAAGCTTCAGTTGTTCAGTTAAATAATGGGGATCTCAAACTCTTTATGCGTGGATTGACAGGAGATCTACAGGTTGCAACCAGTCATGATGGTGGTCTAACTTGGGACAATAACGTTGATCGCTACGATGTACCAGATGTTTATGTTCAAATGGCTGCGACTCATACGGTTCAAAATGGCAAAGAGTATATTCTCTTGGCAAATGCGAACGGTCCAGGTCGTAAAAATGGCTATATTCGAGTGGCTCGTGTAGAAGAAGATGGACAGTTGACTTGGTTACACCACCATTTGATTCAAGAAGGCGAGTATGCTTATAACTCTCTTCAACAGATCGGGCCAGATGAATTTGGACTTTTATATGAACACCATGCGCCTGGAGGTGTTCCATATACACTATCCTTCAAGAAATTCAACTGGGATTTCTTGACCAAGGATTGGATTTCTCCTAAGGAAGCAAAAGTGAAATACGCGATTGAAAAATGGCCAGGTATTCTTGCCATGGAATTTGATTCGGAAGTATTGGTCAACAAGGCTCCAACCCTTCAATTGGCAAATGGTAAAACAGCACGCTTCATGACCCAGTATGACACAAAAACCCTCCTATTTACGGTGGATTCAGAGGATATGGGTCAAAAAGTTACAGGTCTGGCAGAAGGTGCTATTGAAAGTATGCATAATTTACCAGTCTCTGTAGCGGGCACTAAGCTTTCAAATGGAATGAACGGAAGTGAAGCCGCAGTTCATGAAGTGCCAGAATACACAGGTCCACTAGGGACAGCTGGTGAAGAGGCAGCACCGACAGTAGAGAAGCCAGAATATACAGGCCCACTAGGGACAGCTGGCGAAGAGCCAGCCCCAACAGTAGAGAAGCCTGAATTTACAGGCGGAGTTAATGCTATTGAGGCTGCAGTCCATGAAGTGCCGGAGTACACAGGCCCTTTGGCAACAGTAGGCGAAGAAGCAGCACCAAAAGTAGATAAGCCTGAATTTACAGGCGGGGTTAATGCTGTTGAGGCTGCAGTCCATGAAGTGCCTGAGTATACAGGTCCTTTGGCAACAGTAGGCGAAGAAGCAGCACCAAAAGTAGATAAGCCTGAATTTACAGGCGGGGTTAATGCTGTTGAGGCTGCAGTCCATGAAGTGCCTGAGTATACAGGTCCTTTGGCAACAGTAGGCGAAGAAGAAGCACCAACAGTCGAGAAGCCTGAATTTACAGGCGGAGTTAATGCTGTTGAGGCTGCAGTCCATGAACTTCCAGAGTACACAGGTGGCGTGAATGCAGCCGATGTAGCTGTACATGAAATTGCAGAATATAAGGGTGCTAATTCGCTTGTAACTCTTGCTGCAGAAGATTATACTTACAAAGCTCCTCTTGCTCAGCAGAAACTTCCTGATACAGGGAATAAGGAGAGTGGACTCCTTGCCTCACTAGGACTAACAGCTTTCTTCCTTGGCTTGTTTGCAATGGGGAAAAAGAGAGAAAAGTAAGAGAATAGTTTTAATCATTTGGCTTTGTAAAAATAGAAGGAGATAGCAGGTTTTTCAGCCTGCTATCTTTTTCTTTTGGTTCAAGGTGTGCTAATAAGAAATTCTAAGATGTCTGAAACTACTTTCAGGATAGTCTGTTCTATAAAATAGTTTTGAAACTGAAATCTATTCCACTACAAACTATTGAAAGCGCTTAACAAATGATATATAATAAGCCCATAAGAACAAGAAAGGGAGGAAAGAGGATGCCACAGATTAGCAAAGAAGCCTTGATTGAACAAATCAAAGATGGAATCATTGTCTCTTGCCAGGCACTTCCTCACGAACCGCTTTATACAGAAGCGGGAGGGGTTATCCCCTTGCTAGTCAAAGCGGCTGAGCAAGGTGGAGCAGTCGGTATCCGAGCAAACAGTGTTCGTGATATCAAGGAGATCAAGGAGGTTACGAAACTCCCGATTATCGGGATCATCAAACGTGACTATCCGCCACAGGAGCCATTCATTACAGCTACTATGAAAGAAGTTGATGAACTGGCTGAACTAGACATAGAGGTCATTGCTCTGGATTGTACCAAACGTGAACGTTACGACGGTTTGGAAATCCAGGACTTTATCCGACAAGTCAAAGAAAAATATCCTCATCAACTCTTGATGGCTGATACCAGTACTTTTGAAGAAGGAATTGCAGCAGTCGAAGCAGGAATTGATTTTGTTGGAACAACTCTATCAGGTTATACTTCTTATAGTCCGAAAGTAGATGGTCCAGACTTTGAATTGATCAAAAAACTCTGCGATGCCGGTGTGGATGTCATCGCTGAAGGAAAAATTCATACACCAGAACAAGCCAAACAAATTCTTGAATATGGGGTACGAGGCATTGTTGTCGGTGGAGCTATTACTAGACCAAAAGAGATCACGGAACGCTTTGTTGCTGGTCTTAAATAACATAATCTCAAAACAGAGGAGAGTGGTCGATGCGTCGGATAAAATGAAAACGTATACAAATAGAAGCTTACTCACTATCCAATATGGACACGCTTAACAATTAGGAGAATACAAATGAAATTTAGAAAACTAGCTTGTACAGTACTTGCAGGTGCTGCGATTCTTGGCCTTGCGGCTTGTGGGAATTCTGGTGGAAGTAAAGATGCTGGAAAATCTGGTAGCGATAGCGGAAAAACAGAAATCACTTGGTGGGCATTCCCAGTCTTCACACAAGAAAAAACTGGCGATGGTGTTGGAACTTATGAAAAATCAATCATCGAAGCTTTTGAAAAAGCAAATCCAGATGTAAAAGTGAAATTGGAAACCATCGACTTCAAGTCAGGACCTGAAAAAATCACAACAGCCATCGAAGCAGGAACAGCGCCAGATGTACTCTTTGACGCACCAGGGCGTATCATCCAATACGGTAAAAATGGTAAATTGGCTGAGTTGAACGACCTCTTCACAGACGAATTCGTCAAAGATGTTAACAATGAAAACATCGTACAAGCAAGTAAGGCTGGTGACAAAGCTTACATGTATCCAATCAGTTCTGCTCCATTCTACATGGCAATGAACAAGAAGATGTTGGAAGATGCAGGAGTTGCAAACCTTGTCAAAGAAGGTTGGACAACTGATGACTTTGAAAAAGTTTTGAAAGCGCTTAAAGATAAAGGATATACACCAGGTTCATTGTTCAGTTCTGGTCAAGGGGGAGACCAAGGAACACGTGCCTTCATCGCAAACCTTTATGGCGGTTCTGTAACAGATAAAGATGTAACAAAATATACAACAGACGATCCTAAATTCGTCAAAGGTCTTGAAAAAGCTGCTAGCTGGATCAAGGACGGTCTATTGAACAATGGTTCACAATTTGACGGTGGAGCAGACATCCAAAACTTTGCGAACGGTCAAACTTCATACACAATCCTTTGGGCACCAGCTCAAAACGGTATCCAAGCTAAACTCTTGGAAGCAAGTAAGGTAGACGTGGTAGAAGTACCATTCCCATCAGACTCTGGTAAGCCAGCTCTTGAATACCTTGTAAATGGATTTGCAGTATTTAACAACAAAGACGACAAGAAAGTCGCAGCAGCTAAGAAATTCGTTCAATTCATCGCAGATGACAAAGAATGGGGTCCTAAAGACGTAGTTCGTACAGGTGCCTTCCCAGTTCGTACTTCATTTGGCAAACTTTATGATGACAAACGTATGGAAACAATCAGCAGCTGGACTAAATACTACTCACCATACTACAACACAATCAATGGATTTGCTGAAATGAGAACACTTTGGTTCCCAATGTTGCAATCTGTATCTAATGGTGACGAAAAACCAGCAGATGCTTTGAAAGCCTTCACTGAAAAAGCTAACGAAACAATCAAAAAAGCTACAAAACAATAAGCACTAAGTCAGATTGATTCCCCCTTTTCCCTGTGCACTAAGGTGTAAGAAAAGGGGGACTTTTGTTTGAAATGTAAGGAACTGTCACGAAATTAAAATGAAGTTCTTACATAAGCGAATCTTAAAAAAATTTCATTTTGATTTTAAAACAGTTCAAGAAAATCAAAAAATATTCTATTTGAAAGAGAGGTGCCGACTGTGAAAGTCAATAAAATTCGCATGCGGGAAACAGTGATTTCCTATGCTTTCCTAGCACCGGTGTTATTCTTCTTTGTGATCTTTGTCTTGGCTCCTATGATTATGGGATTCATTACAAGTTTCTTTAACTACTCCATGACCAGCTTTGAGTTTGTAGGCTTGGATAACTACATTCGCATGTTTAAAGATCCTGTCTTTACCAAGTCTTTGATCAATACCGTTATTCTGGTTATTGGATCAGTTCCGATTGTTGTACTCTTCTCGCTCTTTGTAGCATCTCAGACCTATCATCAAAATGCCATTGCCAGATCCTTCTACCGTTTCGTATTCTTCCTTCCTGTTGTAACAGGTAGTGTTGCCGTAACGGTTGTATGGAAATGGATTTACGATCCCCTATCAGGGATTCTGAACTTTGTCCTTAAGTCAAGCCATATCATCAGCCAAAACATTTCTTGGTTGGGAGATAAAAACTGGGCTTTGATGGCGATTATGATCATCCTTTTGACAACATCTGTTGGTCAACCGATTATCCTTTATATCGCTGCCATGGGAAATATTGATAACTCACTAGTTGAAGCTGCGCGTGTTGACGGTGCGACTGAGTTCCAAGTCTTCTGGAAGATCAAATGGCCTAGCCTTCTTCCAACAACTCTTTACATCGCGATCATTACGACTATCAACTCTTTCCAATGTTTCGCCTTGATTCAGTTGTTGACATCTGGTGGTCCAAACTATTCAACAAGTACCTTGATGTACTACCTTTACGAAAAAGCCTTCCAATTGACAGAGTACGGCTATGCCAATACTATTGGTGTCTTCTTGGCAGTGATGATTGCCATTGTCAGCTTTGCTCAATTCAAGATCCTCGGAAACGATGTAGAATACTAAGGAAAGGAGACAGTTATGCAACCTACACAAAAGAAACCTTTAACAGCTTTCACTGTTATTTCAACGATTATCTTGCTCTTGTTGACCGTACTGTTCATCTTTCCATTCTACTGGATTTTGACAGGGGCCTTCAAATCACAGCCTGATACCATTATGATTCCGCCACAATGGTTCCCTAAAATGCCAACTATGGAAAACTTCCAACAACTCATGGTGCAAAACCCTGCTATGCAGTGGATGTGGAACTCTGTATTTATCTCACTGGTAACCATGTTCTTAGTCTGTGCAACCTCTTCTCTAGCAGGTTATGTCTTGGCTAAAAAACGTTTCTATGGTCAACGCATCCTCTTTGCAGTCTTTATCGCTGCCATGGCACTTCCAAAACAAGTTGTCCTTGTACCACTCGTACGTATCGTCAACTTCATGGGAATTCATGATACTCTCTGGGCAGTTATCTTGCCTTTGATCGGATGGCCATTCGGGGTTTTCCTCATGAAACAGTTCAGCGAAAATATCCCGACAGAATTGCTTGAATCAGCTAAAATCGACGGTTGTGGTGAGATTCGTACCTTCTGGAGCGTAGCCTTCCCTATCGTGAAACCAGGATTTGCAGCCCTTGCGATCTTTACCTTCATCAATACTTGGAACGACTACTTCATGCAGTTGGTTATGTTGACTTCACGTCAAAACTTGACCATCTCACTCGGGGTTGCGACCATGCAGGCCGAAATGGCAACCAACTATGGTTTGATCATGGCGGGTGCAGCTCTTGCAGCCGTGCCAATCGTAACAGTCTTCCTTGTCTTCCAAAAATCCTTCACACAGGGTATTACTATGGGAGCTGTTAAAGGATAATACTCTGCGAGAATCAAATTCAGACAAGGTCAGCATCACCTTGCCATACTTAAGTATTGCCTGCGGTTAGCTTCTTAGTCTGGTCTTTGATTTTCATTGAGTATAAGAGAATACAGAGTTATAAGTGTCTACAAAATGTTGGGTATTTGCTTACCTTAGAGATTTTGTCAGACACTTATAAACTTAATTTATGATTTTAGTTAACTATCAGAAACGAAGGAAACAGTATGATTTTTGACGATTTGAAAAACATCACCTTTTACAAAGGGATTCATCCCAATCTAGATAAGGCTATCGACTATCTCTATCAGCACCGTAAGGATTCTTTTGAACTAGGTAAGTATGAGATTGACGGGGACAAGGTCTTTCTAGTTGTGCAGGAAAATGTCCTCAATCAAACTGAAAATGATCAATTTGAGCACCATAAAAACTATGCAGACTTGCATTTGCTGGTAGAAGGACACGAATATTCGAGCTACGGTTCACGTATCAAAGACGAGGCAGTAGCATTCGACGAAGCGAGCGACATTGGCTTTGTCCATTGTCATGAAAAATACCCACTATTGTTGGGCTATCACAATTTTGCAATTTTCTTCCCAGAAGAACCTCACCAGCCAAATGGCTACGCGGGTATGGAAGAAAAAGTTCGCAAATATCTCTTTAAAATTTTGATTGATTAAAAGAATCAGGAGGAGCAAACATGGCACAAAAAGGAGTTAGCCTAATCAAGGCAGCATTTGATACAGATAACTTTCTCATGCGTTTCAGTGAGAAGGTCTTGGATATCGTCACAGCCAATCTTCTTTTTGTCGTCTCTTGTTTGCCCATCGTGACGATTGGAGTGGCTAAAATAAGCCTCTATGAAACCATGTTTGAGATTAAGAGAAGCAGACGGGTACCAGTCTTTAGAACTTATCTAAGGGCCTTCAAGCAAAATCTGAAACTGGGTTTCCAGTTAGGTTTGCTGGAGTTAGGCATTGTGTCATTAAGCCTTCTAGATCTCTATCTCTTCTGGGGACAGACAGCTTTACCTTTCCAGATTGTGAAAGCTATTTGTTTGGGGATTCTCATCTTCCTCACTCTGGTGATGCTGGCTAGTTATCCCATCGCTGCCCGCTATGATTTGTCTTGGAAAGAAGTGCTGCAAAAAGGGCTTATCTTGGCAAGTTTTAACTTTCCATGGTTCTTCCTCATGTTAGCCATTCTCTTTCTCATTGTGATGGTTCTTTATCTATCCGCATTCACTCTCCTTTTGGGTGGGTCAGCTTTTATCCTCTTTGGTTTTGGTTTGCTAGTCTTTCTCCAAGCAGGTTTGATGGAGAAAATCTTCGCCAAATACCAGTAGGTTGAGGTGTTTCTGAAACTACTTTCAATCGTTACAGTTTCTAAAATACAAGTAGAAACTAAAATCTAAGTGTATACAAGATATTGAAAGCGATTTTCACAAGGTGTATACTAAACTTGTAAAAAATAGAACTGCTCTCAGCAGAAAAAAAGAAATCTTAGGAGAAAATCTATGTCAGATTTGAAAAAATACGAAGGTGTCATTCCAGCCTTCTACGCATGTTATGATGATCAAGGAGAAGTCAGTCCAGAGCGTACGCGTGCCTTGGTTCAATACTTCATTGATAAGGGAGTTCAAGGTCTCTATGTCAATGGTTCTTCTGGTGAATGTATCTACCAAAGTGTGGCAGACCGCAAGTTGATTTTGGAAGAAGTCATGGCAGTTGCTAAGGGCAAATTGACCATCATCGCTCACGTAGCTTGCAACAACACAAAGGATAGTATGGAACTTGCTCGCCACGCAGAAAGTTTGGGTGTAGATGCCATTGCAACGATTCCGCCGATTTACTTCCGTTTGCCAGAATACTCAGTTGCCAAATATTGGAATGACATTAGTTCTGCAGCACCAAACACAGACTATGTTATCTACAACATTCCTCAATTAGCAGGAGTTGCTTTGACTCCAAGTCTCTACACTGAAATGTTGAAGAATCCACGTGTTATCGGTGTTAAGAACTCTTCTATGCCAGTTCAAGATATCCAAACCTTTGTCAGCCTTGGTGGGGATGACCATATCGTCTTTAATGGTCCAGATGAACAGTTCCTAGGAGGACGCCTCATGGGTGCTAAAGCTGGTATCGGTGGCACATATGGTGCTATGCCAGAACTCTTCTTGAAACTCAACCAATTGATTGCGGATAAAGACCTAGAAACAGCGCGTGAATTGCAATACGCTATCAATGCAATCATTGGTAAATTGACTGCTGCACATGGAAATATGTATGGTGTCATTAAAGAAGTCTTGAAGATCAATGAAGGCTTGAACATTGGTTCAGTTCGTTCGCCATTGACACCAGTAACTGAAGAAGATCGCCCAGTTGTAGAAGCAGCAGCACAATTGATTCGTGAAACCAAGGAGCGCTTCCTCTAATCCATAAGGAGGTATTTATGACACACTACGTTGCAATTGATATTGGCGGAACCAACATCAAATATGGTTTGATTGACCAAGAAGGCCAACTTGTTGAATCGCATGAAATGCCAACTGAGGCGTATAAGGGTGGCCCCCATATCTTACAAAAGACAAAAGATATCGTAGCCAGCTATTTAGAAAAGGGTCCAGTAGTAGGTGTTGCCATTTCTTCTGCGGGGATGGTGGATCCTGACAAGGGTGAAATCTTCTATGCGGGGCCTCAAATTCCTAACTACGCAGGAACCCAGTTCAAAAAGGAAATCGAGACTAGCTTTAATATTCCTTGTGAGATTGAAAATGATGTCAACTGTGCAGGTCTTGCTGAGGCAGTATCTGGTTCAGGAAAGGGAGCGAGTGTGACACTTTGCTTGACCATTGGAACAGGTATCGGTGGTTGCTTGATTATGGATGGGAAAGTCTTCCATGGATTTAGCAATTCAGCCTGTGAAGTCGGTTATATGCATATGCAGGATGGAGCTTTCCAAGATCTCGCTTCTACGACAGCCTTGGTAGAATATGTGGCAGCAGCTCATGGTGATCCAGTTGATCAGTGGAATGGCCGACGCATTTTCAAGGAAGCTACTGAAGGAAACAAGGTCTGCATGGCTGGCATTGACCGCATGGTAGACTATCTAGGAAAAGGTCTAGCAAATATTTGCTACGTGGCCAATCCGGAAGTGGTCATTCTCGGTGGCGGTATCATGGGGCAAGAGGCTATTCTCAAACCAAAGATCCGCAAAGCATTGAAGGCGGCCTTGGTGCCAAGCCTAGCTGAAAAAACACGATTAGAATTTGCCCATCACCAAAATACAGCAGGGATGTTGGGAGCCTATTATCATTTCAAGACAAAACAATCCTAGTTTGGAACTATAGAATTAAGAAGAACACTTAATCACTATTCGAGTGAAAAGTGTTTGGCTTAATTCTTTTTTTATTGAAAAATTTGAGCCAAAGGATGTAATCGTGAGAAACTAGGAGAAAATAACCGCCTTGCATGAGAAGTTAAGGCGAGAGCAATTCTATCATCAATTTAATTGATATTTAGCTTGAGTAAATGAGAAAATGTGGAAAAGTGATATAATGAAATGGACGAGAAATTGACAAATTAGAATTTGTAAAGGTGAGAAAAATGCAATGGCAACATATTCACCTTAAATCAAAATACTATAAAATTACGAGGAGATGATAAAATGAACAATTATATAAAATTAAATGAAGATAGGTGGAATAATGTAAAAAATGACTATACTGAGCCATTGACACATGAAGAATTAGAAGAAGTTAGAAAACATCCAATTTCTGTTGCCTTAACTGTTGGGAAAAAAGTTCCGAAAGAATGGTTTGAAAAAGCAAACGGAAAAAAGATATTAGGTTTAGCTTGTGGGGGCGGACAGCAGGGTCCAGTTTTTGCTGCAAAAGGTTATGATGTCACCATAATGGATTTTTCTAAATCACAATTAGAAAGAGATGAGATGGTTGCTAAAAGAGAAGGCTTAAAAATCAATACAGTTCAAAGCGATATGACAAAACCATTTCCATTTGAAAATGAAACTTTTGATATTATTTTTAATCCGGTTTCAAATGTATATATAGAAGATCTAGAAAACATATATAAAGAAGCCTCTCGAGTATTGAAAAAGGGCGGTTTGTTAATGGTCGGATTTATGAATCCTTGGATATACATGTATGATACTGACACTGTATGGGACAAACCCGATGAGGAATTACTTTTAAAGTTTTCACTACCTTTTAATTCAAGAGAGCTTGAAGAGGAAGGCAAAATCACCATAAATCCGGAATATGGATATGAATTTAGCCATACCTTAGAAACTCAGATTAGAGGACAACTTAAAAATGGTCTCGCTATGATCGATTTTTATGAATCATGTGACAAAAGACATCGATTATCACGTTATGGAAATGACTACATCGCTACACTCTGCATTAAACTATAATCTTATAGAACATACTCCAGGAGAATAACCTTTTTATTTTCCTGAAGGGTTAAAATCTTAATCCCAGTTTGTCGAAGTAAAACAATTAAATAAAATTAGAGAGAGGAAGTAAAAGCAAATAGCAGATACTTCCTTTTTTGTTGACAAAAATTAAAAAACGGAAAGGAGGATTGGAAAGACCACCTATGAGCCGATTACCATTTCAAAACAAAACAATCCTAGTTTGGCTGGACCAAACTAGGATTTTCTAACGCGTTTTTGTCTACGATAGCCGTTGAGTTTTTTATTTTCCCAATAACTATTAAAGATTTTTTCCTTGCTATCGCGATTGATTTCCAAAAAGTAGGCATAAATCAAATCTATTAAAATGAGCATAGGAAGTTGAGCGGAAATACGCTGGATGTATGAAGATTGGCTATGACTTGCGACGAGGATTGTTTCGGTGTAGGCCTGACTATTTTTGTTTGGTGCGCTGGTAAAGAGGATGGTCTTGGCGCCCATTTCCATGGCATCCAACAAACTATCGAGGACGGATTGGGTAGTGCCTGATAGGGAAAAACCAAGTACCAAACAGTTTTCATCCATGATGCTAGTCGTCCATGCAAAGCCATCCTGATCGGTCAAAGCTTCACAGACAACACCTAGTCGCATAAAACGCAGTTTCATCTCACGGGCAATCAGACCAGAACTTCCCGTCCCAAAAAAGTAAACTCGTTCAGCATCCTCAATTAACTGAGCTACACGTTCAAGCTGCGCTTCATCGATCAAATCCTGTGTTTGTTCCCGTAGGTTGCTGTAGCTTCGAAGTACACGTTTGGTCAAAGGACTATGTTTGTGAGAATGGGTGTCCTGTTTATTGGCCTGGTGTTGGTATTGAAAAACAAATTCTCGATAGCCAGTAAAGCCACATTTTTTTGCAAAACGAGTAAGAGCAGCTTGGGAAACATGCAGTTTTTGAGTAACCTGTTGCGATGATAGATCATCCACAATCGTATCTACCTGCAAGAAATAACGAGCGATTTCCTGCTCTAACTCTGTTAATTCTTCAAAATGAAGATCAATAATAGTTGCGATATCCTGCTTTTTCATGGAGCTCCTTTTCATGAGTCAAACTCTTAAAAGTTGACGATTGCCTGCTTATTAACATCATTATATCATAGAAGATAGGATAACTAAATAAAAAGGCATTTTCAGTTAAAAGTTAAAAAATGCTTCGACTTTTCCAAGAGTTTCTCCGCAAAATATGGTACAATGAAAAGTACTGAGCTTCACCCGTTTGCTCTATTATTTTAGCTGAAAATGAAGGTGAAAATCGGAAATTTTTCTAGAAAAGAGTCTTAGTTGTATGAGAAAATTCAATAGCCATTCGATTCCGATTCGGCTTAATTTACTGTTTGCCATTGTCATCCTGCTCTTTATGACCATTATTGGTCGATTGTTATACATGCAGGTGCTAAATAAAGATTTCTATGAAACAAAATTGGCTTCAGCCAGCCAAACAAGGGTAACAACCAGTTCAGCTCGAGGGCAGATTTATGATGCAACAGGGAAACCCTTGGTAGAAAACACTGTTAAGCAGGTTGTTTCTTTCACCCGAAACAACAAAATGACAGCAGCAGAATTGAAGGAGACAGCCAAGAAACTTCTCACATATGTGAATGTAACCTCCCCTAATCTGACAGACCGTCAGATTGCAGATTATTACTTGGCGGACCAGGATATTTACAAAAAAACAGTCGAGGCTCTGCCAAGTGACAAACGTCTGGATTCAGATGGAAATCGCTTATCTGAAGCGACTCTCTACAATAATGCGGTTGAAAGTATTGACGTGAGTCAACTCAATTATACAGATGACCAGAAAAAGGAAATCTATCTCTTTAGTCAGCTCAATGCTGTTGAAAATTTTGCGACGGGAACCATTTCTACGGATGCCTTAGATGATACCCAAGTTGCTCTCGTTGCATCAGCGTCCAAGGAATTACCAGGCATCAGCATTTCAACCTCATGGGACCGAAAAGTACTAGACACATCTCTATCGTCTATCGTCGGTAGTGTTTCAAATGAGAAGTCCGGTCTTCCAGCTGAGGAAGTTGACGCTTATCTCAAGAAAGGCTACTCTCTCAATGACCGAGTGGGAACTTCTTATCTTGAAAAGCAATATGAAGATGTTCTCCAAGGCAAACGCTCTGTCAAAGAAGTGCATCTCGACAAACACGGAAATATGGAAAGTGTGGAGAATGTCGAGGAAGGAAGCAAAGGAAACAATATCAAACTAACGATTGACCTAGCTTTCCAGAATGGTGTGGATGACCTACTCAAGAGCTACTTTAACTCGGAGTTGGGTAACGGTGGAGCAAAGTATTCTGAAGGAGTCTACGCTGTAGCCCTAAATCCTAAAACCGGAGCGGTTCTAGCCATGTCTGGTATCAAGCATGATGTCGAATCCGGTAAATTGAGCTCAGACTCCCTAGGGACAGTTACCAATGTCTTTGTGCCAGGATCTGTCGTCAAGGCGGCAACCATCAGTTCTGGTTGGGAAAATGGAGTTTTGTCAGGCAATCAAACCTTGACAGACCAGCCGATTGTTTTCCAAGGTTCAGCTCCTATCAATTCATGGTATACCTTGTCCTACGGTTCTTTTCCTATCACAGCGGTTGAAGCCTTGGAATACTCATCCAATACCTACATGGTGCAAACAGCTTTGGGAATTATGGGACAGACCTATAAACCCAATATGATGGTAGCGACGGGTCAACTAGAGACAGCTATGGGCAAATTGCGATCAACCTTCGGGGAATATGGACTCGGAGCTTCAACAGGGATTGACCTTCCAGATGAATCAACAGGATTTATACCAAAAGAATTTGATTTGGCCAACTATCTAAATAATGCTTTTGGTCAGTTTGACAACTACACACCTATGCAGTTAGCCCAGTATGTCGCGACCATTGCAAACAACGGCGTACGATTGGCTCCCCACATCGTTGAAGGCGTTTATGGAAACAATGACCAAGGTGGCTTAGGTAGTCTAGTTCAAGAAACAGCTACCAAGGAAATGAACAAGGTTAATATCTCAGAAGCAGATATGGCTATCTTGCAACAAGGTTTCTATCAAGTTTCTCATGGAACGAGCGCTCTGACAACTGGTCGTGCCTTTTCAAATGGCGCAGCCGTTTCCATCAGTGGAAAGACAGGTACTGCCGAAAGTTATGTTAATGGCGGCCAAAAAGCCAACAATACCAACGCAGTCGCCTATGCACCGACCGAAAATCCCCAAATCGCTGTCGCAGTCGTCTTTCCTCATAACACTAATCTTACAAACGGTGTCGGACCTTCGATTGCACGCGACATTATCAATCTTTATCACCAACACCATCCAATGAATTAGAAAGGAACTTATGCTGTATCCAACACCTATTGCCAAGCTGATTGATAGCTATTCAAAGTTACCAGGTATCGGGATTAAAACGGCTACCCGCTTAGCCTTCTATACTATTGGAATGTCTGATGACGATGTCAATGAATTTGCCAAAAATCTCTTATCTGCTAAACGGGAATTGACCTATTGTTCCATCTGTGGTCGCTTGACCGATGATGACCCTTGCTCGATCTGTACAGATCCGACTCGTGATCAGACAACAATCTTAGTGCTAGAAGATAGTCGCGATGTTGCAGCTATGGAAAACATCCAAGAATACCACGGACTCTATCATGTCTTGCATGGTCTCATTTCTCCTATGAATGGCATCAGTCCAGACGATATCAATCTCAAGAGTCTTATGACCCGTCTCATGGATAGTGAGGTTTCAGAGGTGATCGTGGCAACCAATGCGACAGCAGATGGAGAAGCGACATCTATGTATCTCTCTCGTCTTCTCAAGCCAGCTGGTATCAAAGTCACTCGTCTAGCACGAGGACTAGCCGTGGGAGCAGATATCGAGTATGCGGATGAGGTCACACTCTTACGAGCCATTGAAAATCGGACAGAGTTGTAGGAGTAAACAAATTTACGAACTCAATTCATTTATACAAGAACGGGGAGACCGAGTTTGTCGTTATCGGTCTCTTTTTATATTTCTTTACTACTAGTACCATGTTCAAGTTTCAAAAAAGAAGTAAATATGATATACTAAGGTGCGAGTATTCTATTAGAAAATAGGACAGTAATATGAAACAAACAATTATTCTTTTATACGGTGGGCGGAGTGCAGAGCGTGAAGTCTCTGTCCTTTCAGCTGAAAGTGTTATGCGTGCGGTCAACTACGACCGTTTCACAGTCAAGACTTTCTTCATCAGCCAGTCAGGTGACTTTATCAAAACGCAAGAATTTAGCCAGACTCCAGGTCAAGAGGAACGTCTCATGACCAATGCGACCATTGACTGGGACAAGAAAATCGCGCCAAGTGCCATATACGAAGAAGGTGCAGTAGTCTTTCCAGTTTTTCATGGCCCGATGGGAGAAGATGGCTCTGTTCAAGGATTCTTGGAAGTCTTGAAAATGCCTTATGTAGGTTGCAACATCTTGTCATCCAGTCTTGCCATGGATAAAATCACGACTAAGCGTGTTTTAGAATCAGTAGGAATTGCTCAAGTTCCTTATGTGGCCATCGTTGAAGGCGATGATGTGACCTCTAAAATCGCTGAAGTTGAGGAAAAGTTGACTTATCCAGTCTTTACTAAGCCATCAAACATGGGTTCTAGTGTCGGTATTTCTAAGTCTGAAAATCAAGAGGAACTCCGTCAAGCATTGAAACTTGCCTTCCAATATGACAGCCGTGTCTTGGTTGAGCAAGGAGTAAATGCCCGTGAAATCGAGATTGGTCTCTTGGGCAACTACGATGTGAAGAGCACGCTTCCTGGTGAAGTGGTCAAGGATGTTGCCTTTTATGACTATGATGCCAAGTATATCGATAACAAGATTACCATGGATATCCCAGCTAGAATCAGTGATGATGTGGTAGCTGTCATGCGTCAAAATGCAGAAACAGCCTTCCGTGCGATTGGTGGTCTCGGTCTGTCTCGTTGTGATTTCTTCTATACAGATAAGGGCGAGATTTTCCTAAACGAGCTCAATACCATGCCAGGTTTCACCCAGTGGTCTATGTATCCACTACTTTGGGACAATATGGGAATCAGCTACCCAGAACTAATCGAGCGTTTGGTTGACCTTGCTAAGGAAAGCTTTGACAAGCGCGAAGCGCATTTGCTATAAAAATGAAAGAGAGGGTAGAAGCCAGAACCGCCACCTGCTAGGTGAATGAAGTTCTCGGACTTCAACCCTTTTTAAAGGAGTAGAAATGAAATTAACAATCCACGAAGTAGCCCAAGCTGTTGGAGCTAAAAATGATGTTAGTCTTTTTGCGGACGTTCAGTTAGAAAAAGCTGAGTTTGACAGTCGTTTGATTGGGCCAGGTGATTTGTTTGTGCCACTCAAAGGTGCGCGTGATGGTCATGACTTTATCGAAACAGCTTTTGAAAATGGTGCAGCAGTAACCCTCTCTGAGAAGGAAGTAGAAGGTCATCCCTACATTCTAGTAGACGACGTGTTGTCTGCCTTTCAAACCCTCGCTGCCTACTATCTTGAAAAAACAGCGGTTGATGTCTTTGCAGTGACGGGTTCAAATGGCAAGACAACGACCAAGGATATGTTAGCGCACTTGCTATCAACAACCTACAAGACCTACAAAACTCAAGGAAATTACAATAACGAGATTGGCCTTCCTTACACGGTTCTTCACATGCCTGAGGGGACAGAAAAGTTGGTCTTGGAGATGGGGCAGGATCACTTGGGAGATATTCATCTCTTGTCTGAATTAGCTCACCCCAAGACAGCCATCGTGACCTTGGTTGGAGAAGCCCATTTGGCCTTTTTCAAAGACCGTTCTGAGATTGCTAAGGGGAAAATGCAAATTGCAGATGGTATGGCTTCAGGTTCCCTGCTTTTAGCACCAGCCGACCCTATTGTAGAGGCCTACTTGCCTACTGATAAAAAGGTGGTTCGTTTTGGTCAAGGAGCAGAGCTAGAAATAACAGACTTGGTTGAGCGCAAGGATAGTCTGACCTTTAAAGCTAATTTCTTGGGACAAACCCTCGATTTGCCAGTGACTGGTAAGTACAATGCAACCAATGCTATGATAGCTGCTTATGTGGCTCTACAAGAAGGAGTTTCAGAGGAGCAGATTCGTCAGGCTTTCCAAAATCTTGAATTGACTCGTAACCGTACCGAGTGGAAGAAAGCTGCCAACGGAGCAGATATTCTGTCAGATGTTTACAATGCCAATCCAACAGCCATGAAGCTAATTTTAGAGACTTTCTCTGCTATTCCAGCCAATGAAGGGGGCAAGAAAATAGCAGTTTTGGCGGATATGAAGGAACTTGGTGACCAATCTATCCAACTCCATAACCAGATGATTCTGAGCCTATCGCCAGATGTGCTTGATACTGTTATTTTCTATGGAGAAGACATTGCTGAATTGGCTCAACTGGCCAGTCAAATGTTCCCAATCGGCCACGTTTATTACTTCAAAAAAACAGCTGGCGAGGACCAATTTGAAGGCCTTGTCAAGCGGGTTAAGGAAAGCCTCGGTGCCAATGACCAAATCCTGCTTAAAGGCTCTAACTCCATGAATCTAGCCAAGTTGGTAGAAAGTTTAGAAAACGAATGCAAGTGATTTTACCCAGTATCTGCAAAGAATGCTAGCCATTACGGATACTGGATTAATCTTTACAAAAGATCCTTTTGACCGCGAGCGCTACGAGGACTTGCGAAGTCTGTTTAGCGAAATGTTGAATCAGGTATCAGATCTCAATGCAGAAGAAGTGGCAGAAGTCTTGAAACCAACTTCCGCTTACGTGACTCCTCTGATGGACGTCCGTGCTTGGATTGTTGAGGATGAAAAAGTCTGTTTAGTTAGAGGAAAAGGAGAGGATAGTTGGGCTTTGCCAGGTGGATTTGGTGAAGTCGGCTATTCTCCAACTGAAAATATTCTCAAGGAAATTGAAGAAGAAACCGGTTTTACAGCAAAAACTGAAAGGTTACTTGCAGTTTTTGATACCAATCGTTTCCAACTACAGAGCAAACAATATGCAAAGTTTGTGTTTGAATGCCAACTTTTTGACGGACAATTTCAAGAAAATCAAGAGATTGCTGACCTTCAATTTTTTGCCATTGACCAACTGACAACCTTGTCTGAAAAGCGCATCACCAAGGAGCAGATGGAGATTCTTTGGCAGGTTTATCAGGGACAAAGAGAGCAATATATTGATTAGGTTATGCTAGAGAAGTCTGCAAATCAAAAAAGGGTGTCTGCAAGGTGCATTTCTGCGAGACAAATGATATAATAGGTTGCGAATTTAAGTCGCAAGTATTCTATGCATGGTATAGAATCAAGCTTTTTCAAAAAAATTAAAAAGGTCGAGCAGTGACTTTTCTACTGCTCCGGCTAGATGAACGAGGAATAGAATATGAATTTGTGGGAACAATTATTTACCACACAGATATCAGAACCGCCCCAGTTTGAACTCCACTGGTATATTGGTTTGTTATGTTTATTGGCTCTTACTTTCTATGCTTCTTATCGCTTTCGCGACAAGGTGGCTTACCAGCGCTTTATTCAGATCCTTCAGTCTCTTCAATTGATTGTTCTGTATAGCTGGTATTGGGGGAATCAAATGCCCTTATCAGAAAGTTTGCCCTTCTATCATTGCCGTATCGCCATGTTTGTCATGCTCTTGATTCCAGGGACTTCCAAGTACAAGCAATACTTTGCCCTTCTAGGAACCTTTGGAGCAACAGCAGCTCTGGCTTACCCACTCTTTGACCCTTATCCGTTTCCGCATGTGACCATCCTGTCCTTTATCATCGGGCACGTGGCACTTTTGGGGAATGCGCTCCTATACTTGTTTAAGAATTATGAAGCTTCCCTGCTCAATTTGAAAAATGTGACAGTGATTACATTTTCTCTAAATGCCTTGATAGGTGTTGTCAACTTGGTTGTAGGTGGAGATTATGGATTTTTAAATAAACCACCACTAGTGGGGAATCACGGACTATTGGCTAACTACCTCATCGTGTCCAGTGTGTTGGTAGCAGCTATCAGCTTGACTGCAAAAGTAGTAGAGGTCTTTTTGCAACAAAGAGCAGAAAAAATGATTCAAGAGAAAGCCTAAGAAGGCCTTCTCTTTTTTTGATTAAATATGCAAAATATAGCTGTAAGGATATAAAAATAATGATTGCTCCTGAGAAAATTATTTAAAAGACTTTTACAAAAAACCTAGAGGAAATTTATGAAAAACTAAGCACGATTGGATTTTTTGTGTTATAATATTTTGTGAATAGCTGTGTCTCGTCACAGTTATTGAAAATAGAAGTGAGAAACTTGGAAGACAGAGAGGATGCAATGTAATGACTAGAGATGGTTTTTTTACAGGCTTAGATATCGGAACTAGCTCCATCAAAGTGCTGGTTGCCGAACATAGAGATGGTGAAGTAAATGTAATTGGCGTTAGCAATGCCAAGAGTAAAGGTGTCAAAGACGGGATTATCGTTGATATTGAGGCTGCTGCTTCAGCAATTAAATCCGCAATTTCCCAAGCAGAAGAGAAGGCAGGAATTTCAATCAAGTCTGTCAATGTTGGTTTACCAGCAAACCTCTTGCAGGTTGAACCAACTCAAGGAATGATTCCTGTAACATCAGATACAAAAGAAATTACAGATCAGGATGTTGAAAATGTTGTCAAATCAGCTTTGACAAAGAGCATGACTCCTGACCGTGAAGTGATTACGTTCATTCCTGAAGAGTTTATCGTGGATGGTTTCCAAGGTATTCGTGACCCTCGTGGCATGATGGGAGTGCGTTTGGAAATGCGTGGCTTACTTTACACAGGACCTCGTACCATTCTTCATAACCTTCGTAAAACCGTGGAGCGTGTGGGAATCCATGTTGACAACGTCATCATCTCACCATTAGCGATTGTAAATTCAGTTCTCAACGAGGGAGAACGTGAGTTTGGCGCGACAGTGATTGATATGGGTGGTGGGCAGACTACAGTTGCAACTATTCGCAATCAAGAATTGCAATTTACAAATATCTACCAAGAAGGTGGAGAATATGTCACTAAAGACATTTCCAAAGTCTTAAAAACTTCCCAAAAAATCGCAGAAAGTTTGAAACTAAACTATGGTGAAGCTTATGTTCCACTAGCAAGTAACGAGACTTTCCAAGTAGAAGTCATTGGTGAAGTAGAGCCTGTTGAAGTGACAGAAAGCTACTTGGCAGAAATTATTTCAGCACGTATCAAACATATTTTTGATCAAATTAAACAGGAGTTAGACAGAAGACACTTGTTGGATCTACCAGGTGGTATCGTTCTGATCGGCGGAAATGCGATTTTACCAGGAGTTGTCGAATTGGCGCAAGAAGTGTTCGGTGTTCGAGTGAAACTCTATGTGCCAAATCAAGTGGGAATTCGCAACCCTGCTTTTGCACATGTAATCAGCTTGTCTGAGTTTGCTGGTAAATTGACAGAAGTGAATCTCCTGGCTCAAAAGGCAGTCAGAGGAGATGAATTCCTTCGCCAGAAACCAATTAATTTTGGTGTTTCAAATCAAAGTGTGACACCGATTATACAAACAACTCCAGTGCAACCAGCTACTGCAGCAACTGAAATCACATCTGACAGTGGCCTTGCTCCAAGAGACGAATTCCAAGCAAGTTCTCAAGATAAACCGAAATTAACAGACCGTTTCCGTAGCTTGATCGGAAGCATGTTTGATGAATAAAAATGTTTGATGAATAAAAGAGGAAAAGAAATTATGTCATTTTCATTTGATACAGCAGCTGCTCAAGGTGCAGTTATTAAAGTAATTGGTGTCGGTGGAGGCGGTGGTAATGCTATTAACCGCATGATCGACGAAGGTGTTTCAGGCGTAGAATTCATTGCAGCGAACACAGACGTACAAGCCTTAAGCAGTACAAAAGCTGAAACAGTTATCCAACTCGGACCAAAGTTGACTCGTGGTTTGGGTGCTGGTGGTCGTCCAGAAGTTGGACGTAAAGCTGCTGAAGAAAGCGAAGAAGCATTGACAGCAGCAATTAGCGGAGCAGACATGGTTTTCATCACTGCTGGTATGGGTGGAGGATCTGGAACAGGTGCTGCCCCAGTTATTGCCCGCATTGCAAAAGATCTTGGAGCTCTTACAGTTGGTGTTGTGACACGACCTTTCGGATTTGAAGGAAGCAAACGTGGTCAGTACGCTGTAGAAGGAATCAACGAACTTCGCGAGCATGTTGATACTCTATTGATTATCTCAAACAACAACTTGCTAGAGATTGTTGACAAGAAAACACCACTTCTTGAAGCTCTTAGCGAGGCAGATAACGTCCTTCGCCAAGGTGTTCAAGGGATTACAGACTTGATTACCAACCCAGGTTTGATCAACCTTGACTTTGCCGATGTGAAAACTGTCATGGCAAACAAAGGGAATGCCCTCATGGGTATCGGTATTGGCAGTGGAGAAGAGCGTGTCGTTGAAGCGGCTCGTAAAGCGATTTACTCACCACTTCTTGAAACAACCATTGACGGTGCTGAAGATGTCATTGTCAACGTTACTGGTGGTCTTGATTTGACCTTGATTGAAGCGGAAGAAGCTTCAGAAATCGTCAACCAAGCAGCTGGTCAAGGAGTGAATATCTGGCTTGGAACATCAATCGACGAAAGCATGAAAGATGAAATCCGTGTAACAGTTGTAGCGACTGGTGTTCGTCAAGAACGTGTAGAAAAAGTTGTTGGTTCTCCAGTAAAACAAGCGGCTCGTCGTGAAGCCTCAAGACAACCGCACCCTCAAAATTTTGATCGTCATTTTGACCTAGAAGATACAGCGGAATTACCAAAACAAAGCCAACGACGTTTTGAAACAAGTCAATCTTCTGCTTTTGGTGATTGGGACTTGCGTCGTGAATCAATCGTTCGTCAAACTGATTCAGTCGTATCACCTGTAGAACGTTTCGAAGCACCGACTTATCAGGACGAAGATGAGTTGGACACACCTCCATTCTTCAAGAATCGTTAATCAATGGATTTGAAAAAAAATACGGAGTTCGTTTTTCAGCAGGTCGCTGAAGCTAGCCGAGAAGCCAATCGTGATCCAGCTTCTGTTTCAATTATTGCAGTGACGAAATATGTGGACGTAAAAACAGCGGAAGCCTTGCTTCCCCTGGGTGTTCATCATATTGGTGAAAATCGTGTTGATAAATTTTTAGAAAAATATCAGACGTTAAAAGAATTCCCTGTCACTTGGCATTTGATTGGAACGCTACAAAGACGGAAGGTTAAAGAAGTAATCCCTTTTGTGGATTACTTTCATGCTTTAGATTCCCTTAAATTGGCACAGGAGATTCAAAAGAGGACAGATCATGTTATCAAGTGTTTCCTACAGGTCAATATTTCAGGAGAAGAAAGCAAGCACGGTTTTTCAAAAGAAGAATTACTAGAACTTTTGCCGGACTTGGCTCAGCTAGATCAGATTGAGTATGTTGGTTTGATGACCATGGCTCCTTTTGAGGCAGATTCTGATGAATTGAAACAAATTTTCAAGAAAACTCAGGAACTGCAAGCGGAAATTAGGGAAAAACAAATTCCTAATATGCCGATGACAGAGTTGAGCATGGGCATGAGTCGTGACTATAAGGAAGCGATTCAATTTGGTTCGACCTTTGTTCGAATTGGCACAGCATTTTTTAAATAGGAGAGATCTATGTCTTTAAAAGATAGATTTGATAAATTTATAGATTATTTTACAGAAGATGGGGAAGAAACAACTGCGACTTATCAACCTCAGGATGAACAGATGATTGCTTCATCGAGTAGTTCAGCTTCTAAAGAACTGCCAGCGCAGTTTCAATCAACCACTTCAAAAGATGCCAACATCACTCGCTTACATGCTCGTCAACAAGAATTGGCTATGCAAAGTCATCGTACAGATGAAAAAGTAACGATTGATGTTCGTTATCCTAGAAAATATGAGGATGCAACAGAGATTGTGGATTTATTGGCTGGAAATGAGAGTATCTTGATTGACTTCCAGTACATGACAGAGGTTCAGGCTCGTCGTTGTCTAGACTATCTGGACGGTGCCCGTCATGTTTTGGCAGGTAATCTGAAAAAAGTTGCGAGTACAATATATTTGTTGACACCAGTCAATGTGGTTGTGAATATTGAAGATATCAAGTTACCTGATGATTCTCAAAGTGCAGAATTTGGTTTTGATATTAAACGAAGTAGAGCGAAATAATGATTTTTCTAATTCGTCTGATCCAAAATGCAGTGAATATCTATTCCCTGCTTTTGTTAATCTATGCACTCCTCTCTTGGTTTCCAAATTCTTATGGTAGTTCACTAGAACGTTTACTGGAAAAGCTTGTTAGACCGATTGTTGATCCACTTCGCCGTTTACCTTTACAATTTGGAGGTTTGGATTTATCCATTTGGCTGGCAATCTTAATCGTCCGTTTTTTGGGTGACAGCTTGATTCGTTTCTTGTTGATAATATGATGACAAATAAAGCGATTTACCAGCACTTTTCCCTTGCTGATGCTCCCTTTATTGATAAGGGATTAGAGTGGATCAAGCGGGTGGAAGATACTTATACTCCTGTCCTCACTGCTTTTGTCAACCCGCATCAGGAACATATATTGAGGGTTTTGGCTGGGACCTATGGACTGGGCTGTGTGAGTAGCGGAGAATATATCCATACGGAATTTGTCCGTGTCCTTCTGTATCCGGACTATTTCAGTCCGACACTGTCAGATTTTGAAATGGCATTGCTAGAGATCCGTTATCCAAGTAGATTTGAACAGCTAACACATGCAAAGATTTTGGGGACAATCATCAATCAACTAGGAATTGATCGTAAGCTCTTTGGTGATATCTTGGTAGATGAAAAGAGAGCACAGATTTTTGTCAATCGTGATTTTATCCCTCTGTTTCAGGACGGGATACAAAAGATTGCCAGACTACCTGTGTCGCTGGAGGAATGTCCTTTCACCGATAAAATCATATCTGAGATCAATTATCAAGAACAAGAGATTTTGATTTCCAGTTTTCGTTTGGATGCCCTCTTATCAAGTGTCTTGAAATTATCCAGAAAGCAGGCTAGTCAACTCATAGAGAAAAAATCTGTTCAGGTAAACTACCACCCCATTGAAAAATTAGATTATCTAGTAGCTGTAGGGGATTTGATTAGTGTGAGAAAGTTTGGTCGTCTGAAGATTGTCAAAGAAAATGGGCAAACTAAAAGGGATAAGATAAAACTGACTATCCAATTATTATTAAGTAAGTGAGGAAAAGTATGCCAATTACATCATTAGAAATTAAAGATAAAACCTTTTCTACGAAATTCAGAGGGTTTGATCCAGAAGAAGTAGATGAATTTCTTGATATTGTTGTTCGTGATTACGAGGACTTAGTTCGCAATAATCACGAAATGGAAAGACACATTAGAAGTTTAGAAGAGCGCTTATCTTACTTTGATGAGATGAAAGATTCTTTGAGCCAGTCTGTTTTGATTGCTCAAGATACGGCTGAACGTGTAAAGCAAGCTGCTCAAGAGCGCTCAAACAATATTATTCAACAGGCTGAGCAAGATGCCCAGCGCCTTCTTGAAGAGGCAAAGTACAAGGCTAATGAAATCCTACGTCAGGCAACGGATAATGCTAAGAAAGTAGCTGTTGAGACAGAGGAATTGAAAAACAAAAGCCGTGTATTTCATCAACGTCTCAAATCTACGATTGAGAGCCAGTTGGCAATTGTCGAATCTTCAGATTGGGAAGACATTCTTCGTCCGACTGCGACTTATCTCCAAACAAGTGATGAAGCCTTTAAGGAAGTTGTAGGAGAGGTCTTGGGAGAAGCTGTTCCTTCGCAACCAGAAGAAGAGCCGATTGATGTGACTCGCCAATTTTCACCTGAAGAAATGGCTGAGTTACAAGCCCGCATCGAAGCAGGTAACAAAGAATTAGCTGAGTTTGAAGCTCAGCAGGCTAACAGTCAAGCGGAAAATCATGTGTTAGACATCGATACGCTTGTAGAAGAGATACAGTCTCATTCAGTTGAGCCACGACATGAGGATTCAGAAATCGTGACAGAGTATTTCTCAGTATCGCCATCAGCAACTGGAACTGCTTCTTCAACTACTAGCCATGGAGCACAACAAGAATCTGTTACAATATTATAAGAAATAAATGTGAGAACAAGATCTGACCAACTATATTTCCAGCGAGTAGGAGATGGTGTGAGTCCTGCAATCCCTAGTGGTCAGATTATCCTCTCAAGCAATCCAGTCTGAAAGCAGTAAGGCTGGACGTTTCCCACGTTACGGGACAAGAGGGGAAAAGACAAAGTCTTTTTCCGAACAAAGGTGGTACCACGATTTTCGTCCTTTTTAGCGATTCGTGGTTTTTAATTTGTCTATATAATAAAGGAGATATAATGAAACTCAAAGATACCCTAAATCTTGGAAAAACTGAATTTCCAATGCGTGCTGGACTTCCTACTAAAGAACCACTATGGCAAAAAGAGTGGGACGAAGCGAAACTTTACCAACGTCGTCAAGAATTGAATCAAGGAAAACCGCATTTCACCTTGCATGATGGACCTCCCTATGCCAACGGAAATATCCACGTTGGGCACGCCATGAACAAGATTTCTAAAGATATTATTGTTCGTTCAAAATCAATGTCAGGTTTTTATGCGCCTTATATTCCAGGTTGGGATACACATGGTCTACCAATCGAGCAAGTTTTGGCAAAACAAGGTGTTAAACGTAAAGAAATGGATTTGGTTGAGTACTTGAAACTTTGCCGCGAGTATGCTCTTTCTCAAGTTGATAAACAACGAGAAGACTTTAAGCGTTTGGGGGTTTCTGGTGACTGGGAAAATCCTTATGTGACTTTGACTCCAGACTATGAAGCGGCTCAAATCCGTGTCTTTGGTGAAATGGCAAACAAAGGTTATATCTACCGTGGTGCCAAGCCAGTTTATTGGTCATGGTCATCTGAATCAGCCCTTGCTGAAGCGGAAATTGAATACCATGACTTGCTTTCAACTTCCCTTTACTATGCCAACAAGGTAAAAGATGGTAAAGGTGTTCTAGATACAGATACGTATATCGTTGTTTGGACAACAACTCCATTTACCATCACAGCTTCTCGTGGTTTGACAGTTGGAGCAGATATTGATTATGTATTGGTACAACCAGCTGGTGAAGCTCGTAAGTTTGTGGTTGCTTCAGAATTGTTGATCAGCCTTTCTGAGAAATTTGGCTGGGCTGATGTTCAAGTTTTGGCGACCTACCGTGGTCAAGAATTGAACCACATTGTGACAGTTCACCCATGGGATACAGCTGTAGATGAGTTGGTGATTCTTGGTGACCACGTTACGACTGACTCTGGTACAGGTATCGTCCATACAGCCCCTGGTTTTGGTGAGGATGACTACAATGTCGGTGTTGCTAACGGCCTTGAAGTTGCTGTAACAGTTAACGAACGCGGTATTATGATGGCCAATGCTGGCTCTGACTTTGAAGGTCAATTCTATGACAAGGTTGTACCAACTGTTATCGAAAAACTGGGCGATTTGCTCCTTGCTCAAGAAGAAATTTCACACTCATACCCATTTGACTGGCGTACGAAAAAACCAATCATCTGGCGTGCAGTACCACAATGGTTTGCCTCTGTATCAAAATTCCGCCAAGAAATCTTGGACGAAATTGAAAAAGTGAAATTCCATTCAGAATGGGGTAAAGTGCGCCTTTACAACATGATCCGTGATCGTGGGGACTGGGTCATCTCTCGTCAACGTGCTTGGGGAGTTCCACTTCCTATCTTCTATGCAGAAGACGGTACACCAATCATGACAGCTGAAACGATCGAGCACGTGGCTCAACTCTTTGAGGAACACGGTTCTATCATCTGGTGGGAACGTGATGCCAAAGACCTCTTACCAGATGGATTTAGCCATCCAGGTTCACCAAATGGCGAGTTCAAAAAAGAAACAGACATCATGGACGTTTGGTTTGACTCAGGTTCATCATGGAATGGAGTGGTGGTCAACCGTCCAGAACTCAAATACCCAGCAGATCTTTACCTGGAAGGTTCTGACCAATACCGTGGTTGGTTCAACTCATCACTCATCACATCTGTTGCCAACCATGGCGTAGCGCCATACAAACAAATCTTGTCACAAGGTTTTGCCCTTGATGGTAAAGGTGAAAAGATGTCTAAATCTCTTGGGAATACCATTGCTCCAAGCGATGTTGAAAAACAATTTGGTGCGGAAATCTTGCGCCTCTGGGTAACAAGTGTTGACTCAAGCAACGACGTGCGTATTTCTATGGATATCTTGAGCCAAGTCTCTGAAACCTACCGTAAGATCCGTAACACCCTTCGTTTCTTGATTGCCAATACATCTGACTTTAACCCAGTTGAGGATACTGTAGCGTACCCAGAACTTCGTTCTGTTGATAAGTACATGACTATCCGCTTTAACCAACTTGTCAAGACCATTCGTGACGCTTATGCTAACTTTGAATTCTTGACAATCTACAAGGCCTTGGTAAACTTTATCAATGTTGACTTGTCAGCCTTCTACCTTGATTTTGCCAAAGATGTTGTCTACATCGAAGGTGCAAAATCACTCGAACGCTGTCAAATGCAAACAGTCTTCTATGACATTCTTGTCAAAATCACCAAACTCTTGACACCAATCCTTCCTCACACTGCGGAAGAAATCTGGTCATATCTTGAGTTTGAAGCAGAAGACTTCGTGCAATTGTCAGAACTACCAGAAGCTCAAACTTTTGCCAACCAAGAAGAGATCTTGGATACCTGGGCAGCCTTCATGGACTTCCGCGGACAAGCTCAAAAAGCCTTGGAAGAAGCTCGTAATGCCAAAGTTATCGGTAAATCACTTGAAGCACACTTGGCAGTTTATCCAAATGAAGTGGTGAAAACTCTTCTTGGAGCGGTGGATAGCAATGTAGCTCAACTCTTGATCGTGTCAGAATTGACCATCGCTGAAGGACCAGCTCCAGAAGGCGCAGTTAGCTTTGAGGATGTTGCCTTCACAGTTGAACGCGCTGCAGGTGAAGTTTGTGACCGTTGCCGTCGTATCGATCCAACTACTGCTGAACGCAGTTACCATGCAGTTATCTGTGACCACTGTGCAAGCATCGTAGAAGAAAACTTTGCGGATGCAGTCGCAGAAGGATTTGAAGCGAAATAATCAGAATAGACTGAGAAAGGTCGCTAAAATCATAAAAACGCGTAATATCAAGAGTTCAAGTGCTTTGATATTATGCGTTTTATCATGGGAAAATTTACTAGTCCATTTCCTCAAATGAAGTTCTTCCTGGCCTGTCTGTGTAGATAATTAACATAATCAACTATTCAGTTTTCTCATAATTTTATATTTCCACTAATTATAAAGAGACTATCGAACTTAAAATTATTTTTTGAAAATCAATATTTATTATAAAATTTTATAAGACTGTTTAATTTTTAGATAAATTATGATTGAATAATACCTATAAAAATTTTAAGGAGATTATTATGAAAATAAATACACTTGCTCGTGTCAACGCTATTTTTGGTCTTATTTCAGGAATTGTATTGCTTTTAGGGCCAGTCATCATGTTTATCATGGCTATTGGAGCTGCTGCGGCAACTGAAGACGCAGATGTAACGGTTGGGACATTGACAGGGCTCTCAATTATTTTGTCATTGGTTAAAATTGCTGTTTTAGTATTGGGAATTGTGGCTATAGTTTATTATAAAGATGATGAACGTGTTACGAATGCACCTTCTGTTTTGCTCATTGTAGGTGGTGCGGTCGGCTTGATTCCATTTTTGGGATGGGTAGGTGGAATTCTAACCATTATTGGTGGTTCACTTTACTTTGGAACATTGAAAAAATTTGTAATTGAAGAGTAGTAGTTTTCCAATTATTTGGACGGGACTATTTCATCGTCTATCGAGAACAATTATGATAGTGTGATAAAGAGAAGACTGATAAGCTCTTCTCTTTTTAGTTGATTTTCACTAGCTTTTTTGTGAAAAATTGTGTAAAATGGAATAGATAAACGAGGGTAACCTCGAAAAATAAAAGGAGAATCCATCTAATGGTAAAATTGGTTTTTGCTCGCCACGGTGAGTCTGAATGGAACAAAGCTAACCTTTTCACTGGTTGGGCTGATGTTGATTTGTCTGAAAAAGGAACACAACAAGCGATTGACGCTGGTAAATTGATCAAAGAAGCTGGTATCGAATTTGACCAAGCTTACACTTCAGTATTGAAACGTGCGATCAAAACTACAAACTTGGCTCTTGAAGCTGCTGACCAATTGTGGGTTCCAGTTGAAAAATCATGGCGCTTGAACGAACGTCACTACGGTGGTTTGACTGGTAAAAACAAGGCTGAAGCTGCTGAACAATTTGGTGATGAGCAAGTACACATCTGGCGTCGTTCATACGATGTATTGCCTCCAAACATGGACCGTGACGATGAGCACTCAGCGCACACTGACCGTCGTTACGCTTCACTTGACGACTCAGTTATCCCAGATGCTGAAAACTTGAAAGTAACTTTGGAACGTGCCCTTCCATTCTGGGAAGACAAAATCGCTCCAGCACTTAAAGATGGTAAAAACGTATTCGTAGGAGCTCACGGTAACTCAATCCGTGCCCTTGTAAAACACATCAAACGCTTGTCAGATGACGAAATCATGGACGTGGAAATCCCTAACTTCCCACCATTGGTATTCGAATTTGATGAAAAATTGAACGTAGTTTCTGAATACTACCTTGGAAAATAATCTATAAACAGAAAGCCTAGGATTCCTAGGCTTTTTTGTGTTTGCTTCTAGTTTTCAACTAGTTTAAAAAGCGTTATAATGATAGTAAAGAGTGACTTGATTGTAAGAAAGAGGGAAGTACGATGGCCTATATTGAAATGAAACACAGCTACAAGCGTTACCAGGTTGGGGATACGGAGATTGTGGCTAATCGTGATGTGAATTTTGAAATTGAAAAGGGGGAGCTGGTTATCATTCTAGGTGCTTCAGGTGCTGGAAAATCAACAGTTCTCAATCTTTTAGGAGGTATGGATACCAATGATGAGGGAGAGATTTGGATTGATGGAGCCAATATCGCCGACTATAGTTCGCACCAACGAACAAACTATCGTCGTGAAGATGTAGGCTTTGTTTTTCAGTTTTACAATCTGGTCTCCAATCTGACAGCCAAGGAAAATGTGGAATTGGCCTCAGAAATTGTAGCTGATGCCTTGGATCCTGAGCAGGTCTTGACAGATGTAGGTCTGGCTCATCGCCTCAATAACTTTCCAGCCCAGCTTTCTGGAGGGGAGCAACAACGAGTTTCCATCGCACGCGCAGTAGCCAAGAATCCTAAAATTCTCCTCTGTGATGAACCGACAGGTGCCTTGGATTACCAGACGGGGAAGCAAGTCTTGAAAATTCTCCAAGACATGTCTCGTCAAAAAGGATCAACAGTGATTATCGTGACCCACAATAGCGCGCTAGCCCCTATTGCAGATCGGGTGATTCACATGCGCGATGCCACGGTTAAGAGCGTAACAATCAATGAGCATCCGCAGGATATCGAAACATTGGAGTACTAGCATGAAAAAAACATACCGAAAAGACTTGCTCCAGTCGGTGACTGCTTCCAAGGGACGCTTTTTATCTATCTTGACCTTGATGATGCTGGGTTCCCTGGCCCTAGTAGGTCTTAAAGTAGCCAGTCCAAATATGGAACGTACGGCAGGGGATTATCTCCGTAAAGCCAATACTTTGGATCTGGCAGTGATAGCTGATTATGGCTTGGACAAAGAAGATCAGGACGAACTAAAGACCCTTCAAGGAGCAAGTGTTGAGTTCGGCTATATGGCAGACCTGACCGTTGAAAATAGTGAAGAAGCGGTTCGACTTTATTCCAAGTCAGAGGGGATTTCAACCTTCCAAGTAACAGAAGGGCGACTGCCAGAGGCTGATGAGGAAATTGCCCTAGCCGACTTCTGGAAAGACCGCTATCAGATTGGGCAGACCATTACCTTTACTAAGAAAGAAGAAAAGTCTGTCCTAAAATCCCAATCTTTCACCATTACTGGATTTGTTCAGTCGGGTGAGATGCTTTCTCAAGAAGACTTGGGAGGAGCTAGTAGTGGAAATGGAAGCTTGGCTGGCTATGGAGTGATTTTACCCAGTCAGTTTGACTCAGATGTTTATAGCATTGCGCGTGTGCGCTATGATGATTTAAAAAATCTGGATGCTTTTTCATCAGACTATAAGACCAAACGAGCTCAACATCAGGAAGACTTGCAAGAATTGCTTGCTGATAATGGTCAAAAAAGATTGGCAAGTATCAAGGAAAATGGACAGAAGAGCTTGGAAGATGGGAAAGAACAGCTCCAAACAGCTGAAAGTAACCTTCAAAATGGCAAGAGTCAGTTAGAGCAGGCTGAAATTCGCTTGAAAATGCAAGAAGAACAAGCTACCGCTTTGCCAGAGCCTCAAAAGAGTCAAGCCAAGGAGCAATTGACAAAAGCTAAGGAAGAATTGGCTACAGAAAAAGAAAAACTGGCTCAGACAGAGAGTGCTCTAACTAAGGAAAAAGAGAAGCTTGAACAGCGCCAGAAAGAGCTTGATGAACTGGCAGAGCCGGCTTACCATGTATACAACCGCCAAACCATGCCAGGTGGTCAAGGCTATCTCATGTACAGTAACGCTTCAGCAAGCATTCGTTCTGTCGGGAATATCTTCCCAGTGGTGCTTTATATGGTCTCTGCAATGGTGACCTTTACTACTATGACTCGCTTTGTAGATGAAGAACGTACCAATGCTGGTATCTTTAAGGCTCTAGGTTACCGAAATCGAGATATAGTTGCCAAGTTTGTTCTCTATGGTTTTCTTGCAGGAACTGTAGGCACTATCTTAGGAACACTTCTAGGACATTATCTCCTTGCAGGCGTGATTTCGGATGTTATAACAACTGGAATGGTTGTTGGTAAAAGTCAGGAGTATTTTTACTGGTCTTATAGTCTCCTTGCCCTAGCTTTAAGTTGGGTATCCAGCGTTTTGCCAGCTTATCTGGTGGCGCGGAGGGAATTACACGATGAAGCAGCTCAACTCTTGCTCCCCAAACCACCCGTTAAGGGATCAAAGATTTTGCTGGAACGCCTGAGCTTTATTTGGAGTCGTTTGAGCTTCACTCATAAGGTTACAGCGCGAAATATTTTCCGTTATAAGCAACGAATGTTGATGACCATTTTTGGAGTTGCGGGTTCGGTTGCTCTCCTATTTGCAGGTCTTGGCATTCAGTCATCTGTGGGAGGAGTTTCCGAGCGCCAATTTGAACAAATCCAGCAATACCAGATGATTGTAGCGGAAAAGAGCAGTGCGACGGAGCAAGAAAAAGCAGATCTGGAAAGTGCCTTGCAGGCTGAATCTATCCATGCTTATCAAAAGATTTACTCTAAATCCATTGAAAAAGATTTCAAAGGAAAAGCAGGACTTCAAACTATCACCATGATGGTTACTAGTGGAGAAGATTTCAAGCCCTTTATCGCATTAGAGGAAAATGGGCAAGAGGTGGAGATCACTGATGGAGCGGTCTTAAGTCAAAAACTAGCTCAACTAGTAGGTGTTAAGGTTGGGGATAAGCTGGAGCTTGATGGGAAGGAAATCAGGGTCGCGGCTATTTCTGAAAACTATGTTGGACACTTTGTTTATCTCAAACGAGACACATACGAACAAGTCTACGGCAGCAGTCCACAAGACAGTACCTACCTAGTAAAATTAAAAGATCCAACACCTTCCAATACGGAGAAAGAAGCTGCTACCTTTATGGAAAAAGCAGCTGTTTCTGGGGTCGTCCAAAATGCGACGGCCATCCATCTCTTTGAATCCGTGGCTAGTTCGCTCAATAAAACCATGGCAATCCTTGTCCTTGTTTCCGTTTTACTAGCCATTGTCATTCTCTACAATCTCACCAATATCAATGTCGCAGAACGTATCCGTGAACTTTCCACTATCAAGGTTCTCGGTTTCCACAATAAAGAAGTGACCCTCTATATCTACCGCGAGACCATGGTGCTATCCCTTGTGGGGATTGCTCTCGGTTTGGTAGCTGGCTATTATTTACATCAATTTTTGATACAAATGATTTCACCTGCCACTATACTTTTTTATCCACGAGTCAGCTGGGAAGTCTATGCTCTTCCAATCGTCGCAGTGACTGTAATCTTAGCCTTACTGGGCCTCTTTGTCAATCACCACTTGAGAAAAGTGGATATGCTCGAAGCCCTGAAATCAGTAGAGTAATTCACGGTTTTAAACAGTAAATCAGTTGACAAAGTCCCTGCTTCTTGGTAGAATAAGAACTGTCGTAAAGACAAATAACTTCTTCTTGGTTACAGGCATGCCAACCTGTCACTCGGATGAAGCCAAATAAAAAGGAGAAACATCATGGCAATCTCAAAAGAGAAAAAAAATGAAATCATCGCACAATATGCACGTCACGAAGGTGATACAGGTTCAGTAGAGGTTCAAGTTGCTGTCCTTACTTGGGAAATCAACCACCTTAACGAACACATCAAACAACACAAAAAAGACCACGCTACTTACCGTGGATTGATGAAGAAAATCGGTCGCCGTCGTAACTTGCTTGCATACTTGCGTAAAAATGACGTTAACCGTTACCGTGAGTTAATCAACTCTCTAGGACTTCGTCGTTAATCATGATGCTAAGGGCGTTAAAAAACCGTATGAAAATAGGGAAACGACGCAGTGTTCGATGAACACAAGGAGTTTCATCTTTTTCACTAGGATTTTAGCCCGAGCTCAAATCAGCTCTCTGATCTCAGAGGGCTTTTTTGTTTTATCAATTTACTTAGTCCGTGTTCAATTAAGTATATCTTGATAATGAAGCTACTCCATTGGGTAGCTTTTTTGTATGGATTTTATCCCAATCTCAAATCAGCTCTCGGACTTTAGAGGTATTTTTATGTTGTCACCTTACCCCGATATACTCAAGTATAATCTTCGGTTACGGTTCCTAGCACTGTAAGGTAAAATAAACCAGAATGATCTCCCTTCGGGGAGATTTTTTGTTTCACTAAAATTTTTGTACAATCTTCGGCTTGTCTATATATGTCTCTATCCTTGTTCATCTAATAGAAATATGGTATACTTTTTATGAGAATTTTCTAAATTTTTAAGATTCTATCAAAGGAGGTTTGCATGCTTTCCAAATTTTCTGGAAGCCGACGGGACCTGCAATTTGTGTTACTTTTAGGTATTTTGCTAGTTGTTTTAGGTATTTCCCTCTTTCTAGCAGTTTCTATGGGATCCGTTTCGATTGATCTAGGAGATACCTATCGGATCATTTTGAGCAGATTGGGATTTCCTCTTGAGATAGGAGAGGTTTCCAAGTCTACTCTTGCCATTGTATGGAACATGAGATTCCCCCGAGTATTGTTAGGCTTGATAGTAGGGGCAGGTCTTTCTATGTGTGGCAGCGTGATGCAGTCTACAGTGAACAATCCCATCGCAGAGCCTTATGTCTTAGGCATCTCTGCGGGCGCAACTTTAGGGGCAACCTTGAGCATCATTCTTGGTTTGAAAGTGATGATTAGCCTTGGAGCTTTTTTAGGAGCTATTTTGGCAACAGTCGCTGTCCTCATCATTGCCTCTATGCAGGGAAGGATGACGACTTCTAGCCTGATCTTATCAGGAACGGTGGTCAATGCTCTTTTTCTAGCATTTTCCAACTTTATTATCTCTGTTGGCGCTAATGCTGACAGTGTGATGACCATTAAGTTTTGGACCATGGGCTCGCTTGCTGGGACTACCTGGTCTGACTTAGTCCTGCCAACTATAGTAGTAGGAATGGCCTTTCTATTTTTCTCTACTCAGTATCGTGTTTTTAATGCGATGATGATGGGAGATGAGGCTGCTTTAACTTTGGGGATTCCCTTACGCTTTTATTGGTATCTTTATGTGACCATGGTAGCTGTGCTGACAGCAGTCTTGGTGGCAACCTGTGGAATTATTGGATTTGTTGGTCTGATTACTCCTCACTTAGCTCGAGGGTTAGTAGGAACGAATTACAGGAGACTTTTTCCCGTTGCGACCTTACTGGGCGCCCTCTTTGTCGTCTGGGCAGATGTACTTTCTCGTGTCATCATTCCAAATGCTGAGATGCCGATTGGTATTTTCACAGCCTTAGTAGGTGCTCCCTTCTTTATCTACATTGTTGGAGGTAGGCGAAGGGAGGTGAGGGCCTGATATGGACTTGATTTGTCAGGATGTCCACTTTGGACTAGGAGAGAAAAAAATCCTCAAAGGAGTTTCTCTTAAGGTTGAGGGGCATCAATTTTATACGATACTTGGGCCAAATGGAAGTGGGAAAACCAGCCTGCTTAAACTCCTCTATCGTCAGGAAAAGGCGGACAAAGGCTTGATAAGCTTAGATGGAAAGCCGCTGGAGCATTGGTCACTCAAAGAAACAGCCAAGCAGATGGCAGTTGTAACCCAGTTTAATCAATTGCAGTTTGATTGTACAGTTGAGGAAATCGTCTTGCTGGGAAGAACTCCCCACCTCTATTTTTTACAGAAGGAAAAGGAAAGAGATTATGTCCTCGTTCAAGATGCTCTCGTCAAGGTAGATATGCTCGAGAAGAAAACTCGTCTCTATTCTTCTCTGTCAGGAGGAGAGAAACAGCGAGTCTTGTTAGCACGTGCCTTGGCGCAAGAACCGACTCTCTTGCTCCTGGACGAGCCAACCAATCACCTGGATATCAAGTACCAGCTAGACTTGTTGGCCATTGTGAAGAATCTCAAGGTCAATGTTCTAGCTGTCCTGCATGATATTCAACTTGCTTGTCGCTATTCGGATTATCTCTATCTGATGAAAGAGGGGGAAATCCTTTACCAAGGGACTCCAAAGGAGACCATCACCCCTGAGTCATTGCAAACTGTATACGGAGTTCAAAGTCAGGTTACTTGGACCGAGGATCAGCAAGCCATGATTCACTATTTATAAAAAGGAAAAGGAAAACAAGATGAAAAAAACACTAAGCATTTTACTCGTAACAGTAGCTACCTTATCCATGGCAGCTTGTGGCAATACTACTACAGAAAAAGCAACCACACAATCTAGCACGGAAACAAGTCAAAAGGCGAGCACAGAGACGACTTATCCACTCACGGTCAAGACATATGATGCTAAGGGAAACGAAGTCGAACAAGTCTTTGACAAGGCACCTGAAAAGGTTATCACCAACAATCTGTCAACCACTGAAATCTTATTGGAGCTAGGCTTGAAGGATAAAATTTCTGGCATGCTTAACCCTGATAATGCTGTGACGGACAAATACAAGGACGCGATTGCGACGATTCCTCAAATTGGAGATAAAAAAACAGTCTCACAAGAAACAGTCCTTTCTTATGAGCCAGACGCTGTGATGGGTCGAAACATGATGTTTTCTGAAAAATCCTTGGGAACAGTCAGCACTTGGAATGAAAACAAAATCCCCGTCTATACGCAAAAAGCTTCTCTCTCAACGATTCAGCAAGATTTGGGAAATATTGTAGAAGACGTTAAAAATCTTGGAATGATTTTTAATGTGCAGGACAAGGCCAATGAATATGCAGCTCAATTACAAGCTAAAATTGATGCTGTTAAGAAAGCAAACCCAGCAAGCCAAGGTGAAAAGAAAAAGGCTTTGATTATGGTTGCTTATAATGAAGAAACCTTTGGTGCATACAAGTCTGCTTTGCAAGAAAGCTTGTTGAATCAACTTGGTTATACCAACGTCGCAACGGGAACATCAGGCTTGACCTTGGAAAATCTCGTGTCAATGGATCCTGAGTTGATTATCTATGTAACCAGCGACCGCAATAAAAAATTGGATGCCAACGCAGTAGAGTTGATGAAGAAAAATGCTGTTTTGGAAAATGTTCCTGCTATTAAGAATCAAAAAATCATGACTATCTCTTACGATGAGTTGATGGACTATGGTCCAGCAGTGATTGATTCCCTTGAGAAAATTAATGACTTTATCAATAAATAATGAGTTTGATTGGGAAGGGATCCAAGTTAAGGTCAGCCTTCCTTCGATCTATGATCCCAATCAAACCTATCCAGCGATTCTCTTGAATGATGGAGACTTGGATTTCCTATCTTCCCTTTCTGAATCTGTGATTTTAGTTGGTTTGACCTCTAAAAATCGCCTAGATGACTACACTCCCTGGAAGGCATCTGCTTTAAGGGATGGAGCTCCAGATTTTGGCGGTCAGGCAAATGCCTATCATGGTCATTTATTTGGAGGTCTTTTAGACAAGTTGCGATCTCTTTATCATCTGGACGAAGATCGTCTTGCCTATGGAGGTTACTCACTAGGTGGTTTGGCGGCTGTATACAGTCTTTTCCATTTTGACAAGTTCTCCTGTATCTTCTCTATCTGTGGTTCCTTTTGGTATCCTGATTTTGTGGCTTACTGCAAGGAACAAAAGTTGAAGAATCTGGACTGCTTGCTGTATATACTAAATGGTCAAACAGAAGGAGCCCATCATACCAATCGCTTGGCCCAAGCACCAGTCTATGCTGAGCGGATTCATACCAGTCTTCAGAAGCGCTATCCGACTGGTCAGTTTGTTTTTGATCCTTATGTGCATCATGAACAAGTGGCTGAGCGATTTGTGGCTTTTTCTAACTGGTTGGCAAAGAAATGGGAGATTGAATCATAACCACCCGTCTAACGGGTGGTTTGTACTAGGGCTATAAGCCCAAATTACCAGCCAGCGCCTAAAGACGCTGGCTTTCACGTTGTTCAAGCCTCATTGCTCTTGACTCGTCACTTGCCTCTTAAAGAGGCTTTAGTATTACTTACCACTATCCCTAAAGGGATCCTCATATTCTTTTATACTCAATTTATCTAGTGCTATATCATGCTTTTCCTGATTTTGAATATATTTCCTAATTGTGGCTTCATTGAGCCCTACTGTACTCATATAATAGCCTTCTGCCCAGAAATGCCGATTCCCAAACTTATACTTGAGGTTGGCGTGTTTGTCAAACATCATAAGTGCACTTTTACCTTTTAAATAACCCATGAAACTTGAAACACTTATCCTCGGTGGAATACTGACTAACATATGTACATGATCAGGCATTAAGTGTCCTTCGATAATCTCAACACCTTTATAACTACATAATCGGTGGAATATTTCTCCCAAACTGTTTCGATATTGATTATAGATAACTTTTCGTCTATACTTAGGGGTGAACACAACGTGATATTTACACATCCACTTTGTGTGTGATAAACTATGTGCCTTTTGTGCCATATTTTTCTCCTTTCGCTTTACAATTGGCTTGAACACCTTTATTGTATCGCGTTTGGAGTTTTTTTGGTATAACTTTCGACGCGCACCCGCATAGCGGGTGGTTTATTTGTCTCGCACCTTACGGAGCGAGACGGACTAATAGTCACATAAATAAAAGAATTATCCCTTGGCAAAAACCAAGGGATAATTGTATTTTTTAACCAAGAGCTTCTCTCTTCTTATCTGGATTCCAGATAAAGCTTGCGACGAAAGTAAAGATAATCGTTAGGATACCAACAATCACAGCAAGAATGAGGGCAGGGATGCGGACAAACCACCATAGTGGGTTTGGTTTTTTATCGTTGTGCCATTGTTTGGTTTCTTCATCCAAACGCTGGAATTCTGCTTGGATACGATCTGCAACCATTTCGATTCCTTCATCATTCATTTTCTTGATGTCTGAGATATCGATTGGATTTCCAAAGTTCATATCGACACGTTCGCGGCTGACTAAGCCTTTCAAGGTCATGGGACCTGTGTAGGTGACAGGCATGATACGGACCTTAGCCATTTTGGCAATCAAGGCTACGCCCCCCTTGACATCGTTTGAGTGACGGCTTCCACTTGGAAACATAATGAGAGAACGGTCGCTTTTTTTGAGGACATTGATAGGGTACTTGATGGCAGAAGCACTAGGATTTTCCCGGTCGATAGGAAAGGCGCCACACATACGGATCCACCAGCCAAAGATACGGTTGTTAAAAAGCTCTTTTTTTGCCATAAAGATGAACTGTTTTGGCTTGGTCGCAAAAGCCATGTATACTGGATCCCACCAGGTACGATGAGGAGCGACGAGGATATAGTTTTCATCTTGGCTAGGGATTTTATCAGTATTGTGATAGTGGGCATTGCCATTGATGGACCACAAGATCAGCATGACTAGTCCACGCAAATAAGTATAAAACATGAGATCTCCTTCGATTGTATTGCTTTTATTATTATACCTTATCAAAAGACTACTGGCAAACTTTTTCAGTTATCAGCCAACAGTTTTAGATGGGATTAGAATTCTGCTAGAAAAAATGATATGATAGAATTTATGGATAAAAATAAGATAATGGGATTAACCCAAAGAGAAGTCGAGGAAAGACAGGCTCAAGGTTTGGTCAATGACTTTACCGCATCAGCCAGTACCAGTACTTGGCAAATCATCAAACGAAATGTTTTTACACTTTTTAACGCTTTAAACTTTGCCATTGCTTTGGCACTAGCCTTTGTGCAGGCTTGGAGCAATTTGGTCTTCTTTGCTGTTATCTGCTTTAACGCTTTTTCTGGGATTGTGACCGAGCTACGGGCTAAACACATGGTGGACAAGCTCAATCTCATGACCAAGGAAAAGGTCAAAACCATCCGTGATGGTCAGGAAATTGCCATCAATCCAGAAGAATTGGTTCTAGGAGATGTCATTCGTTTGTCTGCGGGAGAACAGATTCCTAGTGATGCGCGGGTTTTAGAAGGATTTGCGGAAGTCAATGAAGCCATGTTGACGGGTGAGAGTGATTTGGTGCAAAAAGAAGTGGATGCCTTGCTTTTGTCTGGGAGTTTCCTAGCCAGTGGGTCAGTTTTGGCTAAAGTTCACCATGTTGGAGCAGACAACTATGCTGCTAAGCTCATGCTGGAAGCTAAGACAGTGAAACCCATCAACTCTCGTATCATGAAATCACTGGACAAGCTAGCAGGTTTTACTGGGAAGATTATCATTCCTTTTGGTCTGGCTCTCTTGCTAGAAGCCTTGATTTTAAAAGGCTTGCCTCTCAAGTCATCTGTTGTAAATTCGTCAACAGCCCTTTTGGGTATGTTGCCCAAGGGAATCGCCCTTTTGACCATCACTTCGCTCTTGACTGCGGTGATCAAGCTGGGCTTGAAAAAGGTCTTGGTGCAGGAGATGTACTCTGTCGAAACCTTGGCGCGTGTGGATATGCTCTGTCTGGACAAGACGGGCACTATCACCCAAGGAAAGATGCAGGTGGAGGCTGTTCTTCCGCTGACGGAAACTTATAGTGATGAGGCTATTACTAGCATTCTGACCAGTTATATGGCCCATAGTGAGGATAAAAATCCTACAGCTCAAGCCATTCGCCAGCGTTTCCAAGGAGAAGTTGCTTATCCTATGCTTTCCAATCTGCCTTTCTCTAGCGACCGCAAGTGGGGAGCTATGGAGTTAGAAGGTTTGGGAACTGTTTTCTTAGGTGCACCTGAGATGTTGCTGGAAAATGAAGTCCCTGAAGCTAGAGAGGCCTTGGAGCGAGGTTCTCGTGTCTTGGTCTTGGCTCTCAGTCAGGAAAAACTAGACCACCACAAGCCACAAAAACCATCTGATATTCAGGCTCTGGCCTTGCTGGAGATTTTGGACCCCATTCGAGAAGGAGCAGCTGAGACACTAGACTACCTCCGTTCTCAGGAAGTGGGACTCAAGATTATCTCTGGGGACAATCCAGTCACTGTATCCAGCATTGCCCAGAAAGCTGGATTTGCAGACTATCAAAGCTATGTAGATTGCTCAAAAATCACGGATGAGGAATTGATTGCTATAGCTGAGGAGACTGCGATTTTCGGACGTGTTTCTCCTCATCAAAAGAAACTACTGATCCAAACGCTGAAAAAAGCAGGGCATACAACGGCTATGACGGGGGACGGAGTCAATGATATTCTGGCCCTTCGTGAAGCAGACTGTTCCATCGTGATGGCTGAGGGAGATCCGGCAACACGTCAGATTGCCAATTTGGTTCTCTTGAACTCAGACTTTAATGATGTTCCTGAGATTCTCTTTGAAGGCCGGCGTGTGGTCAATAACATCGCCCATATCGCACCGATTTTCTTGATTAAAACCATCTATTCCTTCCTGTTAGCAGTTATCTGTATCACCAGTGTTCTTCTGGGACGGTCTGAATGGATCTTGATTTTCCCTTTCATTCCGATCCAGATTACCATGATTGACCAGTTCGTGGAAGGTTTCCCACCATTTGTTCTAACTTTTGAGCGAAATATCAAACCTGTTGAGCCAAACTTCCTCAGAAGATCCATGCTTCGTGCCCTACCAAGTGCACTTATGGTTGTGTTCAGCGTTCTCTTTGTGAAAATATTTGGAGCGAGTCAAGGTTGGTCTGAGTTAGAAATCTCAACTCTCCTCTATTATCTCCTTGGGTCTATCGGTTTCTTATCCGTATTTAGAGCCTGCATGCCATTTACCCTCTGGCGTGTCCTCTTGATTGTTTGGTCAGTAGGAGGCTTCCTGGCTACAGCTCTTTTCCCAAGAATCCAGAAACTGCTTGAAATTTCGACACTTACAGTACAAACATTCCCTGTTTACCTTGTCATGATGGCTGTCTTTACTGTGATATTTATCTTAACCAGTCGTTATCAAGCTAGAAAATAAAGAAAGACTGCAATCTGTGGATTGCGGTCTTTTTAGGTGTAAGATTGCTAGCTGAAATGTGGTATAATAAGAAGTAATAGAGTTTTGGAAAGCGAGAGAAGATGATTTCAAAGAGATTAGAATTGGTTGCTTCCTTTGTGCCACAAGGGGCCGTTTTACTAGATGTGGGGAGTGACCATGCTTATCTGCCGATCGACTTGGTCGAAAGAGGACAGATCAGAAACGCTATTGCAGGTGAGGTGGTGGAAGGTCCCTATCAGTCAGCGGTTAAAAATGTTGAGGCTCACGGTCTAAAGGAGAAAATCCAAGTTCGTTTAGCCAATGGCTTGGCAGCTTTTGAAGAGGCAGACCAGGTATCGGTTATCACCATTGCAGGTATGGGAGGGCGATTGATTGCTACGATCTTGGAGGAAGGGTTGGACAAGTTGGCTAGTGTCCAACGATTAATCCTACAGCCTAATAATCGTGAAGACGACTTGCGTATCTGGTTGCAAGACCACGGTTTTCATATTGTAGCAGAAAGCATTCTAGAAGAAGCTGGTAAGTTTTATGAGATCTTGGTGGTGGAAGCAGGACAAATGAAGCTATCAGCAAGTGATGTCCGTTTTGGCCCTTTCTTGTCCAAAGAAGTCAGCCCAATCTTTGTCCAAAAATGGCAAAAAGAAGCTGTTAAGCTAGAGTTCGCCCTCGGACAAATCCCAGAAAAAAATCTGGAGGAACGTCAAGTTCTAGCTCATAAAATTCAAGCCATCAAGGAGGCACTCCATGCTAGCAAGTGAAGTAATACAAGCTTATGAAGCCTTTTGCCCTCAGGAATTTTCTATGGAGGGAGACAGTCGTGGCCTGCAAATTGGAACTTTGGACAAGGATATCCAAAGTGTCATGGTTTCTCTGGATATTCGTGAAGAAACGGTGGCGGAGGCCATTGAAAAGGGTGTAGATTTAATTATCGTCAAGCACGCTCCTATCTTTCGTCCGATCAAGGACTTGGTTGCTAGCCGTCCGCAAAATCAGATTTACATTGATTTGATTAAGCATGACATTGCAGTTTATGTCAGCCATACCAATATTGACATCGTTGAAAATGGCCTCAATGACTGGTTTTGCCAGATGCTAGGCATTGAGGAGACGACCTATCTTCAGGAAACAGGCCCAGAACGTGGGATTGGTCGGATTGGAAATATTCAAACTCAGACATTTGGGGAATTGGCCCAGCATGTCAAGCAAGTCTTTGGTCTGGATAGTCTTCGAATGGTGCATTATCAAGAGAGCGATTTGCAGAAGCCTATTTCAAGAGTGGCCATCTGTGGTGGTAGCGGTCAATCTTTCTATAAGGATGCTTTGACAAAGGGGGCAGATGTCTATATCACTGGGGATATCTACTACCATACTGCCCAAGACATGCTGTCTGATGGCTTGTTGGCGCTGGACCCGGGCCACTATATCGAAATCCTTTTTGTCGAAAAAATCGCTGCGCTCCTTACTCAATGGAAGGCAGAAAAGGGATGGGGCATTGATATTGTGTCTAGTCAAGCATCGACCAATCCTTTCCACCATATCTAGTTAGAAAGTGAAAACAATGAAAAAAGTTGCCATTATTGGAGCAGGGATTGTAGGGGCAACTGCTGCCTACTACCTCTCTAAAGAAGCGGATTTAGAGATAACCGTTTTTGACCATGGACAAGGTCAGGCTACCAAGGCAGCAGCGGGAATTATCAGTCCTTGGTTCTCCAAACGCCGCAATAAAGCTTGGTACAAGATGGCGCGCTTGGGAGCTGACTTTTATGTGGATTTGTTGGCTGATTTAGAAAAGTCTGGTCAGGAAATCGATTTTTACCAGCGTTCGGGAGTTTTTCTCCTGAAAAAGGATGAATCCAAGTTGGAAGAGCTCTATGAACTAGCCCTCCAGCGCAGAGAAGATTCTCCTTTAATAGGCCAGTTAGCTATCATGGATCAAGCCTCAGCTAATGAGTTTTTCCCTGGTTTGCAGGGATTTGACCGCCTGCTTTATGCTTCTGGTGGGGCACGGGTGGATGGCCAGCTCTTAGTGACTTGTCTGCTAGAAACCAGTCAGGTCAAGCTGGTCAAAGAAAAAGTGAGTCTGACACCTTTAACATCAGGTTACCAGATTGGCGAAGATGTGTTTGATCGGGTTATTTTGGCTATGGGAGCTTGGTTGGGGGATGTTTTGGAACCTTTAGGTTATGAGGTAGATGTTCGTCCCCAAAAGGGACAACTTCGAGACTATCAGATTTATCAAGACCTAGAATCTTACCCAGTTGTCATGCCAGAAGGGGAGTGGGATTTAATTCCTTTTGCAGGTGGGAAATTGTCCCTAGGAGCTACTCATGAAAATGACATGGGATTTGACTTGACAGTGGATGAAACCTTGCTCCAACAAATGGAGGATGTGGCCTTGCCTCACTACCCAACCTTGACAGAAGCAAAATCATCAGGTGAGCGTGTAGGAATCCGCGCCTATACTAGTGATTTTTCTCCTTTCTTTGGACAGGTGCCAGGATTATCAGGTGTCTATGCAGCCAGTGGACTAGGTTCATCAGGCCTCACAACTGGTCCTATCATTGGTTACCACTTAGCTCAACTGATCCAAGATAAGGAGTTGACCTTGGATCCAGTAAATTATCCAATTGCAAACTATGTCAAACGAGTAAAAAGTGAATAAAATTTTACTGAAATTTTAGCAGGTGGTTTAGGATGGCAAATGACATTCCCTGTCAAAAATGGTAAAATAAGAAAAAATAATCTGAGAATCGAGGAAAAAAGATGCAAGAAAAGATTTTGGTAACTGGTGGTGCCGGATTTATCGGAACTCACACTGTTATTGAATTGATCCAAGCAGGTCATCAAGTTGTTGTGGTGGATAATCTTGTCAACAGCAACCGTAAAAGTTTAGAAGTTGTTGAAAAAATTACAGGAGTTGAGATTCCTTTCTATGAGGCAGATATCCGTGACACAGATACCCTAAGAGATATTTTCAAGCAGGAAGAGCCGACTGGTGTCATTCATTTTGCTGGTTTGAAGGCTGTTGGCGAATCAACTCGTATCCCTCTTGCCTACTATGACAACAATATCGCAGGAACTGTCAGCCTTCTAAAAGCCATGGAAGAAAATAACTGTAAGAACATCATCTTCAGTTCTTCGGCGACAGTTTACGGAGATCCTCATACAGTTCCGATCTTGGAAGATTTCCCACTTTCAGTGACCAATCCATACGGTCGTACTAAGCTCATGTTAGAGGAAATTTTGACGGATATCTACAAAGCAGACTCAGAATGGAATGTGGTCTTGCTTCGTTACTTTAACCCAATCGGTGCTCATGAAAGTGGAGACCTTGGAGAAAATCCAAACGGCATTCCAAACAACCTCTTACCTTATGTTTCACAAGTGGCAGTTGGCAAACTAGAGCAAGTACAAGTTTTTGGAGATGATTACGATACAGAAGATGGAACCGGGGTTCGTGACTATATCCACGTTGTAGACCTAGCCAAAGGTCACGTTGCAGCTTTGAAAAAACTCCAAAAAGGTTCAGGCCTTAATGTTTATAACCTTGGAACTGGTAAAGGTTACTCAGTTCTTGAAATTATCCAAAACATGGAAAAAGCGGTGGGACGTCCTATTCCTTACCGCATCGTAGAACGCCGCCCAGGTGATATCGCTGCCTGCTACTCAGACCCAGCAAAAGCTAAAGCAGAACTCGGTTGGGAAGCGGAACTTGACATCACCCAAATGTGTGAAGACGCATGGCGTTGGCAAAGCAAGCATCCAAATGGATTTGAAGACTAAGATGATGATTTCAATCATTGTCCCATGTCTAAACGAAGAGGAAGTACTTCCTCTTTTTTATCAGTCTGTTGAAGCACTGCTTCCAGAATTGGGAGCAGAGATCGAGTATGTCTTTGTGGATGATGGTTCAAGCGATGGCACTTTGGAGCTTTTGAAGACCTATCGGGTACAAAATCCTGCGGTACATTATATCTCTTTCTCGAGAAATTTTGGGAAAGAAGCGGCTCTGTATGCAGGCTTGCAGCATGCGACTGGAGACCTGGTTGTCGTGATGGATGCAGACCTCCAGGATCCTCCTAGTATGTTGTTTGAAATGAAAGCCTTACTAGATCAGAATGCAGATTTAGACTGTATTGGGACACGGAGAACCAGTCGGGAGGGAGAACCCTTCTTTCGCAGTTTCTGTGCCGATCTTTTTTATCGCCTCATGCAAAAAATTAACCCAGTAGCTCTCCCCTCAGGCGTCCGTGATTTTCGGATGATGAGAAGGCCTGTGGTAGATGCTATTTTAACCCTGACCGAGTCCAATCGTTTTTCTAAGGGGCTCTTTGCCTGGGTTGGTTTTCGAACGCACTATCTGGACTATCCAAATGTCGAAAGACAGGCTGGCAAGACCAGTTGGAGTTTTAGGCAACTCTTTTTTTACTCGATTGAAGGGATTCTCAACTTTTCAGATTTTCCCTTGAGTATAGCCTTTGTAGCGGGACTCCTATCTTGTTTTATTTCTTTTATGATGACTGTTTTTGTGGTTTTTCGGACCCTTATCTTAGGGAATCCGACATCTGGCTGGACCTCACTGATGGCTGTCATTCTCTTCCTTGGAGGGATTCAACTCCTGACTATTGGGATTCTCGGTAAGTATATCAGCAAGATTTATCTAGAGACCAAAAAAAGACCACTCTATCTCGTCAAAGAAAAAAGTGATCTTTCTATTTTCGAAGGGAAAAATAACCAGAAAAGACTATAATTTTACCTAGAAATATGCTAAACTAGTAGATGAAGGGATTAAAGTGATAAAAAGAATCTACAATATCAATCTCCCTTTTAAACTATGACGGATCTTTTAGAAGTGCACGTGTAGGACAATTTTTGATGGCCTCCAGAACATCGCTGGTCTCAGCGATTTCTCTTTGCAATTCAACTGGATCATCGTAAAAGCGAACGATTCCATTATCATGGTAATCAAAGAGTTCAGAATAGGTCTGGCAAAGCCCGCAGGCGATGCACCGTTCGAGTATAAGTGTGACTTTCATATTTATATTGTAATAAGAAAATGCAAAAAAAACAAGGAGTAAGGTATGGAAAAAGAACCGTGGCAAGAAGATATTTATGAAAACAATGAGGAAGAATCAAGAACAGATCGTCGTCGCCGTAAACAAAAAGGGAAAGGCGTTGTTGCCAATCGTGTCTTAACCATTCTAGCTAGCCTCTTCTTTGTAATCGTTGTAGCGATGGTAGTTGTATTGATTTACCTTTCTACTGGAGGAAGTAACCGCACAGCTGCCTTGAAGGACTTTTATGATTCTTCAGCTCCATCGTCAACCTCTAAAGTGGAAGCGTCTTCTTCCACTACTAGTAAAGCTCAAGAAACGAAAGAATCAACTCCTTCAGAAAGTAGTTCTGAAGAACACACAGATGGGGAAGGAACGCTTACTGTGCAACCTGGAGAAGGAGAAGCAGCTCTCGCTCAGCGTGCAGGGATTTCCATTGCCCAACTAGAAGCTCTAAATCCTTCTCATATGTCATCAGGAACTTGGTTTGCCAACCCAGGTGATGTCATCAAGACTAGATAGGAGTCGGAAATGAAGACAATTCAAATTGCTATTGATGGTCCTGCTTCCAGTGGTAAGAGTACGGTCGCAAAGATTGTTGCCAAGGATTTTGGCTACACTTATCTTGATACGGGTGCTATGTACCGTGCTGCGACTTATATAGCTCTCAAACACCAGTTGGATGCAGGAAATGTAGACCAACTTCTTGAGCTTCTTAACCAACACCCTATTAGTTTTGGACGTTCGGAGGCAGGCGAACAACTTGTTTTTGTAGGGGATGTTGATATTACTCATCCGATTCGTGAAAATGAAGTGACCAACAAGGTTTCAAGCATTGCTGCCATTCCTGAAGTACGTGAGAAACTGGTTTCTCTCCAACAGGAGATTGCCCAGCAAGGTGGTATCGTCATGGATGGGCGTGATATCGGGACAGTTGTTTTACCACAAGCTGAACTCAAGATTTTCCTAGTGGCTTCTGTTGAAGAAAGAGCAGAACGTCGTTACAAGGAAAATATTGCTAAAGGGATTGAGACTGACTTGGAAACGCTGAAAGAAGAGATTGCGGCACGTGATTACAAAGATAGTCATCGCGAAACATCTCCTCTCAAACAAGCGGAGGATGCAGTTTACCTTGACACAACTGGATTAAGTATCCAAGAAGTGGTCGAAAAAATTAAATCAGAAGCAAAAAAACGCATGTCCGAGTGACAGGTGAAGCAGGCTAAGGCTAGCCTGCTTCTTTTCTCTCTTTGGGAGCATTTGAAAACAGTCTTTTTGGGAGATTTTTGATAAAATAGTAGTATCAATGAAAAGGATGGAAGCATGACAAAGAAAATCGTAGCCATTTGGGCCCAAGATGAAAAAGGTGTGATTGGCAAAGAAGACCGTCTTCCTTGGCATTTGCCAGCAGAATTACAACATTTTAAGGAAACAACTTTGAACCACGCCATCTTGATGGGACGAGTGACTTTTGATGGAATGGGGCGTCGTCTGCTTCCCAAACGCCAAACCTTGATTTTGACACGAAACAGTGACGAAGTCGTGGATGGAGCGCTTGTGTTTCAAGATGTGGAGTCTGTTTTAGCGTGGTATCAGAGTCAGGAAAAAAATCTCTATATCATTGGTGGGAAACAGATTTTTCAGGCTTTTGAGCCCTATCTAGATGAAATCATCGTGACACAGATTCATGCTCAGGTGGAGGGAGACACCTATTTCCCTGAGGATTTTGACTTGTCTCTTTTTGAGACAGTTGCTAGCAAATCTTACACCCGAGATGAGAAAAACGACTATGATTTCACCATCCAATACCGAAAGAGAAAGGAAGTCTAATGGAGCGCAGTATATTTGGATTTTTTACAGCACTCTTGTGTGTAATCTGTATCTTGGCGGGAGCACAGGCTTTTCGTAAGAAGCGCTATGGACTGTCTGCCTTACTCTGGTTGAATGCTTTTACCAATCTGGTGAACAGTGTCCATGCTTTTTATATGACCTTATTTTAGATAGAATGAAAATATAGAACGGAAGGAAATCATGCCTACAAATAGGAAAAATGATATGATGGTTTATTGCTCATTTTGTGGCAAAAGCCAAGAAGAAGTAAAGAAAATAATCGCTGGGAACAACGCCTTTATCTGTAATGAATGTGTGGAGTTGGCCCAGGAAATCATTCGGGAGGAGTTGGCCGAGGAAGTCTTGGCAGACTTGTCTGAAGTACCAAAACCAATTGAACTCCTCAACATCTTGAACCACTACGTGATCGGTCAGGATCGTGCCAAACGTGCCTTGGCAGTGGCTGTATACAATCACTATAAACGCATCAATTTTCACGATACGCGTGAAGAGTCAGAAGATGTGGATTTGCAGAAGTCAAACATCTTGATGATTGGTCCAACTGGTTCAGGGAAAACTTTCTTGGCTCAGACTTTGGCTAAGAGCTTGAACGTACCTTTTGCTATCGCAGATGCGACAGCTCTGACTGAGGCCGGTTATGTGGGTGAGGACGTGGAAAACATCCTCCTCAAACTCTTGCAGGCTGCTGACTTTAACATCGAACGTGCAGAGCGTGGGATTATCTACGTGGATGAAATTGACAAGATTGCCAAGAAGAGCGAGAATGTGTCTATCACACGTGACGTTTCGGGTGAAGGAGTGCAACAAGCTCTTCTCAAGATTATCGAGGGGACTGTAGCCAGCGTACCTCCTCAGGGTGGACGCAAACATCCACAACAAGAGATGATTCAGGTGGATACCAAGAATATCCTCTTCATCGTGGGTGGTGCTTTTGACGGCATCGAAGAAATCGTTAAACAACGTTTGGGTGAAAAAGTTATTGGTTTCGGCCAAAATAATAAAGCGATTGATGAAAACAGCTCCTACATGCAAGAAATCATCGCAGAAGACATTCAAAAATTCGGTATTATTCCAGAGTTGATTGGACGCTTGCCTGTTTTTGCAGCTCTTGAGCAATTGACGGTCGATGACTTGGTTCGCATCTTGAAAGAACCAAGAAATGCTTTGGTGAAACAATACCAAACCTTGCTTTCTTATGATGACGTTGAGTTGGAATTTGACGATGAAGCCCTTCAAGAAATCGCCAATAAGGCTATCGAACGCAAGACAGGGGCGCGTGGTCTTCGATCAATCATCGAAGAAACCATGCTAGACGTTATGTTTGAAGTACCGAGTCAAGAAAATGTGAAACTGGTCCGCATCACCAAAGAAGCTGTCGATGGAACGGAAAAACCAATCCTAGAAACAGCCTAGAGGTGACTATGGAAATCAATACACACAATGCTGAAATCTTGCTCAGTGCTGCAAACAAGTCCCACTATCCGCAGGATGGACTGCCAGAGATTGCCCTTGCAGGGCGGTCAAATGTTGGGAAGTCCAGCTTTATCAACACCATGCTCAACCGCAAGAATCTTGCCCGTACCTCTGGAAAACCTGGGAAAACCCAGCTTCTTAACTTTTTTAACATCGATGACAAGATGCGCTTTGTGGATGTTCCTGGGTATGGCTACGCTCGCGTTTCCAAAAAGGAACGAGAAAAGTGGGGTCGCATGATTGAGGAGTACCTAACAACTCGGGAAAATCTCCGTGCAGTGGTCAGTCTGGTTGACCTCCGTCACGACCCATCAGCAGATGATGTGCAGATGTACGAATTTCTCAAGTATTATGAGATTCCGGTTATCATCGTTGCGACCAAAGCGGACAAGATTCCTCGTGGTAAGTGGAACAAGCACGAATCTGCAATCAAAAAGAAATTAAACTTTGATCCAAGTGACGACTTCATCCTCTTTTCATCTATCAGCAAGGCAGGGATGAATGAAGCTTGGGATGCTATTTTAGAAAAATTATGAGGGAAATAATGGCAAAAACTATTCACACAGACAAGGCTCCAAAGGCAATCGGACCCTATGTTCAAGGGAAAATCGTTGGCAATCTTTTATTTGCTAGTGGGCAAGTTCCTCTTTCTCCTGAAACTGGGGAGATTGTAGGAGAGACCATCCAAGAACAGACAGAACAAGTCTTGAAAAATATCGGTGCCATTTTGGCAGAAGCAGGAACGGACTTTGATCACGTTGTCAAAACAACTTGCTTTTTGAGCGATATGAACGACTTTGTTCCTTTTAACGAGGTTTACCAGACTGCCTTTAAAGAGGAATTTCCAGCTCGTTCAGCTGTAGAGGTTGCACGTCTTCCTCGTGATGTAAAAGTCGAAATTGAAGTGATCGCAGAGATTGGATAAGCTAGTTGAAGTTTGGCTCTGCCAAACTTTTTTTGATATAAGGAGAGATAGATGACAAAAAAACAACTTCACCTTGTGATTGTAACAGGGATGAGTGGTGCAGGGAAAACGGTAGCCATTCAGTCCTTCGAGGATTTGGGATATTTCACTATTGACAATATGCCACCAGCCCTCTTGCCGAAGTTTTTACAGTTGGTCGAGACCAAGGATGATGACCACAAACTGGCCTTGGTAGTCGATATGCGGAGCCGTTCTTTCTTTTCAGAGATTCAGGCTGTTTTGGATGAATTGGAAAACCAAGACGATTTGGATTTCAAAATCCTCTTTTTAGACGCAGCAGATAAGGAATTGGTCGCTCGTTACAAGGAAACTAGAAGAAGTCACCCTCTAGCAGCAGATGGTCGGATTTTAGATGGCATCAAGCTAGAACGTGAACTCTTGGCACCTTTGAAAAACATGAGTCAAAACGTGGTGGATACGACAGAACTCACTCCGCGTGAACTGCGTAAAACCATTGCTGAGCAATTTTCGGACCAAGAACAAGCCCAGTCTTTCCGTATTGAGGTCATGTCTTTTGGATTCAAGTATGGTATCCCTATTGATGCAGACTTGGTTTTTGATGTCCGTTTCTTACCAAATCCCTATTACCTACCAGAGCTGCGTAATCAAACGGGGCTGGATGAGCCTGTCTACAACTATGTGATGAATCATGAAGAGTCTGAAAATTTCTATCAGCACTTGCTAGCCTTGATTGAGCCGATCTTGCCAAGTTACAAAAAAGAAGGCAAGTCCGTCTTGACCATTGCAGTAGGATGTACAGGTGGACAGCACCGTAGTGTTGCCTTTGCCAAGCGCATAGCTGAGGACCTTGCTAAAAACTGGCCTGTCAATGAAAGCCATCGTGACAAAGACAGAAGAAAGGAAACGGTAAACCGTTCATGAGAAAACCAAAAATAACGGTGATTGGTGGAGGGACTGGTATCCCCGTCATTTTGAAAAGCTTGCGAGAAAAGGATGTTGATATCGCGGCCATCGTAACAGTAGCTGATGATGGTGGATCTTCTGGTGAGCTAAGAAAGAATATCCAACAGCTGACACCACCAGGTGATCTTCGCAATGTCCTGGTAGCCATGTCGGATATGCCTAAGTTTTATGAGAAGGTTTTTCAGTACCGATTTTCAGAAGAGGCTGGAGCTTTTGCTGGCCATCCACTAGGAAATATCATCATAGCAGGGCTTTCTGAAATGCAAGGGTCTACCTACAATGCTATGCAATTACTCAGTAAGTTCTTTCACACAACAGGAAAGATCTACCCCTCAAGCGATCATCCTTTGACACTGCATGCAGTCTTTAAAGACGGTTCTGAGGTGGCAGGTGAGAGCCACATTGCAGATCATCCAGGCATGATCGACCATGTCTATGTGACCAATACTCTGGATGATAAAACACCACAAGCCAGCCGTCGAGTAGTCAATACCATTCTCGAGAGTGACATGATCGTCTTGGGGCCTGGTTCCCTCTTTACATCGATTTTGCCAAATATTGTCATTGAGGAGATTGGGCAGGCTCTCTTAGAGACCAAAGCGGAGATCGCCTATGTCTGCAATATCATGACCCAGCGTGGGGAAACAGAGCACTTTTCAGACAGTGACCACGTGGAAGTCCTCCATCGACACTTAGGTCGGCCTTTTATTGATACGGTCTTGGTCAATATCGAGAAGGTTCCTAGAGAATACATGGATACTAACCGTTTTGATGAGTATTTGGTTCAGGTAGAGCATGATTTTGCTGGTCTTTGCAAACAGGTCCCTCGTGTGATTTCATCCAACTTCCTTCGTTTGGAAAATGGAGGAGCCTTCCATGATGGCGATTTGATTGTGGATGAATTGATGCGCATCATACAGGTGAGAAAATGAGTTTTACAGTTGCAGTAAAAGAGGAAATTCTTGGTCAACATCATCTCAGTCGTCATGAATTGTCTGCCATTATCAAGATGTCTGGCAGTATCGGTCTCTCGACTTCAGGCCTGACCTTGTCAGTCGTGACCGAAAATGCCAAGTTAGCTCGTCACCTTTATGAGTCCTTTCTCCATTTTTATGAGATCAAGTCTGAGATTCGACACCATCAGAGAAGCAATCTTCGCAAGAATCGTGTCTACACGGTCTATACCGATGAGAGAGTGCAGGAGCTTTTAGCTGACTTGCGACTTGCGGATTCCTTCTTTGGTTTGGAGACAGGTATCGATCCCGATATTTTAGCAGATGAAGAAGCTGGTCGTGCTTACTTATGTGGAGCCTTTCTGGCAAATGGTAGCATCCGAGATCCTGAGTCTGGCAAGTACCAGTTGGAGATTAGTTCCGTTTATCTGGACCATGCCCAAGGATTGGCCTCTCTTCTCCAGCAGTTTTTGCTGGACGCCAAGGTCATTGAGCGCAAGAAAGGTGCGGTTACCTATCTCCAGCGTGCAGAGGACATCATGGATTTCTTGATCGTGATTGGGGCCATGCAGGCGCGTGATGATTTCGAGCGAGTTAAGATTTTGCGTGAAACCCGTAACGATCTCAATCGAGCCAATAACGCCGAAACAGCTAATATCGCTCGGACGGTTTCTGCCAGCATGAAGACTATCAATAATATCAGTAAAATCAAAGATAGAATGGGCTTGGAAAATTTACCAGTGGATTTGCAGGAGGTAGCTCGCTTGCGGATCCAGCATCCAGACTACTCTATCCAGCAGTTGGCAGATAGCCTGAGCAATCCCCTAACCAAAAGTGGCGTCAATCACAGACTTAGAAAAATAAACAAGATTGCAGATGAATTATAAAACCACGAATTATTCAATTCGTGGTTGTTTTCTTATAAACTGGTCGAGTGTTTGGGTTGAACTTTTTGTTCAGGGTCGATGTAGTTGATGGCATTGTTAACAGCTGTTGGAGCTTCACCTAGTCCTGTAGCGATCAAGTCAATCTTTCCTTCATAGTAGCAGCAGTCCCCAATGGCGTAGATACCTGCTTGACTGGATTCTTGTTTGCTGTTAACGATAATTTTGTGACGGCTAAGCTCCAGACCCCAATTTTTAAGGTTGCCGACAGATGATTTGAAACCGTAGTTGACAAAGAGGTGGTCTACTTCGATAGTTTCGGTTTCATCTGATTTGACTTTGGTGATTTCTAGTTTGTCGAGTGTTTTACCATCTCCGAGGAGTTGGCTAGGAACGAAAGGTGTCTTGATGGTTACAGATGATTCTTGCAGGGCTTGCACACTATGTTCCAAGGCGCGGAAATTATCTCTGCGGTGAACGAGAGTAGTTGGCGCAATTTTTTCAAAAGCTAGAGCCCAGTCAACAGCTGAGTCCCCACCACCAAGGATGGTCACCTTCTTGCCTGCGTATTGTTGAATGTTGGATACGTGGTAGTGGATATTTTCATAGTTTTCAACGCCGTCTAATTCGAGTGGCCGTGGTTTGAAGGCGCCTCCCCCCATGGCAATGATGACTGTTTTAGTCAGGTGGCTTCCCTTGTTGGTTGTGATGGCAAATCCTTCATCTTGTTTTTCAATCTCAAGAACGGTTTCGTTGAGATGAACAGGTGTTTCAAAGCCGTTTAGCTGTTCAATCAAGCGATTGGTCAACTCTTCTCCAGTTAAGTTTGGAAAACCTGGCACATCAAGGATTTGCTTCTCAGGGTAGAGGATGGCTGGTTGACCACCGAGCTGGGGAAGAGAGTCGATGATTTGGACTTTGGCTTGGCGTAGGTGGGCGTAAAAGGCAGCAAAGAGGCCGACAGGACCGCCACCTACAATGGTAATATCATAGAGTTGAGACATGATTTCTCCTTCGTTTTTTCTAGTCAGTTTATTTTATCATATTTTTAATCAAATTAAAATGAAGCAGGATAGGGAAAAAATTGTTAGAAAATGGTATAATAGAACGGAACGTGTTTTGATAGGGAGGGAACTAGAGATGAATTTTCAGCAATTTTCCAACTTGCAATACTGGACGAGTTTGTTTTCAAGCCCTTGGACTATAGTCATCAATCTGATTGATATTCTCATTGTGACTTATATTTTGTATCATTTTACAAAGGCCATTGCAGGTACCAAAATCATGATCTTAGTTCGGGGAGTTTTGGTCTTCATTCTAGCTCAAATTCTCTCCAATATGATTGGTTTAACGACTATTTCTTGGTTGATCAATCAGATCATCACCTACGGGGTCATCGCAGCGGTGGTCATCTTTTCACCGGAGATTCGGACGGGTTTAGAGCGGTTGGGCCGGGCTACTGATTTCTTCTCCAATGCACCTATTAGTGCAGAAGAGCAAATGATTCGTGCCTTTGTGAAATCAGTCGAATACATGAGTCCGCGTAAAATTGGTGCTCTGGTAGCAGTTCAACGAGTGAGAACTTTACAGGAATACATCTCGACGGGGATTCCCCTAGATGCCAAGATTTCAGCTGAATTGCTCATCAATATTTTTATTCCTAACACTCCCTTGCACGATGGAGCGGTCATTATCCGAGAAGATCGGATTGCTGTTACTTCAGCCTACTTGCCACTTACTGAAAATACAGAGATTTCCAAAGAGTTTGGAACACGGCATAGGGCGGCGATTGGTTTGTCGGAAGTATCGGATGCTCTTACCTTTGTGGTTTCGGAGGAAACAGGTGGAATCTCAATCACCTATAATGGAGTCTTTAAGCACGATTTGACCTTTGAAGAGTTTGAATCTGAACTGAGAAGAATCCTGCTTCCAACATCAGAGGAAAAACATGGTCTGAAAGAGCGCTTGCTGGGAGGATTGAAACATGAGAAAAAATAGTCTTTATATTATTTCTTCCTTCTTTTTCGCCTGCATTCTTTTTATCTATGCGACTTCAACAAACTATCAGAATAGCAATAGTGCTAGACAGGTGCGGACGGAAACCTACACCAATACGGTCCTTAATGTCCCAATAGATATTCAGTATGATAGCGACCAGTACTTTATCAGTGGCTTCACGTCAGAAGTAACGGTTTTCTTGACAGGTTCCAATCGAGTTGCTTTGGCAAGCGAAATGCAGGAAAGTACGCGCAAATTCAAGGTGACAGCTGACTTGACAAATGCCAGTGTAGGAACCATCGAAGTTCCTCTAACCATTGAAAATTTACCGAGTGGTTTGACCGCTGTTGCAACTCCGCAAAAGATAACAGTGAAGGTTGGTAAAAAAGCAAAACGTGATAATGTAATCGTTGTGCCGGAGATTGACCCTAGTCAGATTGATTCTCGTGTGAAAATTGATACAGTCACTGTGTCAGATGAAAAAGTAACGGTTATTAGTGACGAGGAGACTCTTTCTAAAGTAGATCGTGTCATTGCCATCTTACCGACGAGTGAACGGATAACAGGTAACTACTCGGCTTCTGTTCCTCTACAAGCAGTTGATAAAAATGGAAATGTTTTGCCAAGCGTCATTATGCCGTTTGACACTACAATGAAAATTACAACAAAAACAGCAGCGTCTAGTTCGAGTAACTCGTCAACAAGTTCCTCAGAGGGCAGTTCGTCTTCAACGAGTTCAGAAACGAAATCAGATTCGTCTAAACAATAATAAATAATAGAAAAGGATGATAAATAAAATGGGTAAATATTTTGGGACTGATGGAGTCCGTGGAGAAGCAAACGTAGAATTGACGCCAGAATTGGCCTTTAAATTGGGTCGTTTTGGAGGTTATGTCCTCAGTCAACACGAAACGGAAGCACCTAAAGTCTTTGTAGGACGTGATACACGTATCTCAGGAGAAATGCTAGAATCTGCCTTGGTGGCAGGTCTTCTATCAGTAGGGATTCACGTCTACAAACTCGGTGTCCTTGCAACACCAGCAGTAGCTTATTTGGTTAAAACTGAGGGAGCTAGTGCGGGTGTCATGATTTCAGCGAGTCACAACCCAGCCCTTGATAATGGAATTAAATTCTTTGGTGGGGATGGCTTCAAACTAGATGATGAAAAAGAAGCAGAAATTGAAGCCTTGCTGGATGCTGCTGAAGATACTCTTCCTCGTCCAAGTGCAGAAGGCTTGGGAACCTTAGTGGATTACCCAGAAGGTTTGCGTAAGTATGAAGGCTATCTTGTTTCAACTGGAGCTCCTCTTGAGGGAATGAAAGTGGCCTTGGACACAGCAAACGGTGCAGCGTCTACAAGTGCCCGTCAAATTTTCGCTGATCTGGGTGCCCAGTTGACTGTAATTGGGGAAACACCTGATGGTCTTAACATCAACCTAAATGTTGGTTCAACTCACCCAGAAGCTCTCCAAGAACTAGTAAAAGAAAGCCAGTCTGCTATTGGTTTGGCCTTTGACGGTGATAGTGACCGTTTGATTGCTGTTGATGAAAATGGCGATATCGTTGATGGTGACAAGATCATGTACATCATCGGGAAATACCTTTCTGAAAAAGGCCAGTTGGCTCAAAACACCATCGTGACAACCGTCATGTCTAACCTTGGTTTCCATAAGGCTTTGGATAGTGCTGGCATTAACAAGGCAGTCACTGCAGTTGGAGATCGCTATGTTGTTGAAGAAATGAGAAAATCAGGCTACAACCTTGGTGGTGAACAATCAGGCCACGTTATCTTGATGGACTACAATACAACTGGTGATGGTCAACTATCAGCTGTTCAATTGACTAAAATCATGAAAGAAACAGGCAAGAGCTTGTCTCAACTAGCATCAGAAGTGACGATTTACCCACAAAAACTGGTCAATATCCGAGTGGAAAATGCCATGAAAGAAAAGGCCATGGAAGTACCAGCTATCAAGACAATCATCGAAAAGATGGAAGAAGAGATGGCAGGGAACGGTCGTATCCTTGTCCGTCCGAGTGGAACAGAACCCCTCTTGCGTGTCATGGCAGAAGCCCCTACAACAGAAGAAGTTAACTACTACGTAGATACGATTGCTGCTGTTGTGAAAGCTGAAATCGGGATTGACTAAAGCCTAGAAAACTAGATGAAAAGATAAAAATGTGGTACAATTGCATAGTAAATTGTAGCAATGGGAGAGAAAAATGAATCTTAAACGAGAACAAGAATTTGTTAGCCAGTATCACTTTGATGCTCGTAACTTTGAATGGGAAAATGAAAATGGAGCTCCTGAAACCAAGGTAGACGTGAACTTTCAGCTACTCCAACATGACCAAGAAAACCAAGTGACTTCGCTTGTTGTTATCTTGAGCTTTATGATTGTCTTTGACAAATTTGTCATCAGTGGAACAATTTCTCAAGTTAACCATGTGGAAGGTCGTATTGTCAACGAACCAAGCGAATTTAACCAAGAAGAAGTCGAAACCTTGGCACGTCCATGTTTGAACATGCTTAATCGTTTGACTTATGAAGTAACAGAAATCGCCTTGGATCTTCCAGGGATCAATTTGGAGTTTTAGTCATGAAATTAGCTGTCATTACAGATTCTTCAGCCTATTTAGAGGAGAAGACGCTGCAAAGAGAGAATCTATTTATCTTGGATATTCCTGTCAATATTGATGGGGAGGAGTATGTTGAAGGTGTCAATCTGACTGCTGAGGAATTTTATCAAAAAATGGCTCAGTCTGCAGAATTGCCTAAGACCAGTCAACCAAGTATTGCCAAATTGGATGAGATTCTAAGTTCCTTGAAAGATGAAGGCTATACCCATGTCTTGGGACTCTTTCTTTCGTCAGGAATTTCAGGCTTTTATCAGAACATCCAATACATGTTGGACGAGTATGAAGGGTTGACCATTGCTTTTCCTGATACCCATATCACAAGTTCCCCTCTAGGATTTATGGTGGAGAGTGCCTTTGAATGGGCAGAACAGGGCGATGATTTTGCCCAGATTCAGGAGAAGTTGGCTATCCAAATTGCTGATAATTCAGCCTTTATCATAGTAGATGACCTCGACCACTTGGTTAAGGGAGGACGTTTGTCAAATGGAGCTGCTGTCTTAGGGAATCTCCTCAGTATCAAGCCTATCCTCTACTTTAATGACCAAGGGGTGATTGAAGTTTACGAAAAAGTACGTACGGAAAAGAAGGCAACAAAACGTTTGGTGGAAATCATCAAAGAGTTGACAAAAGATGGGGACTACCGTATTACAGTCATTCATGGTAACGCACCTCAAAAGGCGGCAGATTTGCGCCAACTCTTGATTGAGAGTGGTGTGACTTCTGAGATTCCAATTGTTAGCTTTGGTAGTGTCATTGGAACCCACCTTGGAGAAGGCAGTATTGCCTTGAGCTATACACCAATCGTCTAGATTGTTCTTACAGGCTTTGTATCTTAGAAATTGAACACAGACTATCTGCCTCTTGAAAAAAGATGCCTGTCTTGCCTTTCGTGGAAAGTCAGCGCCATTCCCTATTTTTCACGGGCAGCTAACGTCCTTTGTATCTTAGATAGGAGTAGAGATGAGTATTCGAGTAATTATTGCCGGGTTTAAGGGAAAGATGGGCCAAGCTGCTTGTCAGATGGTCTTGGCTGATCCAGACTTGGACTTGGTCGCAGTTTTGGATCCTTTTGAGTCTGAGTCAGAATGGCAGGGAATTCCTGTCTTCAATGATAAGACTGACTTGGCTGGTTTTGAAGCGGATGTCTGGGTAGATTTTACTACACCAGCCGTTGCCTACGAAAATACACGTTTTGCTCTTGAAAATGGCTTTGCTCCTGTCGTAGGAACAACAGGCTTTACTAGTGAAGAAATTACAGAACTAAAAGCATTTTCCCGTGAACAAGATTTGGGTGGCTTGATTGCCCCTAACTTTTCCTTGGGAGCTGTCTTGCTCATGCAATTTGCGGCGCAGGCTGTCAAATATTTCCCAAATGTAGAGATTATCGAGCTCCATCATGACAAGAAAAAAGATGCTCCGAGTGGAACAGCCATTAAAACGGCTGAGCTGATGGCGGAAGTTCGAAAGTCTATCCAACAAGGTGCACCTGATGAGGAAGAATTGATTGCGGGTGCTCGTGGTGCAGACTTTGATGGCATGCGCATCCACTCAGTCCGTCTACCAGGCTTGGTAGCCCATCAGGAAGTCATCTTTGGCAATCAGGGAGAAGGATTGACCCTTCGTCATGACTCCTATGATCGCAGCTCCTTCATGACAGGGGTGAATTTGGGAATCAAAGAAGTTGTCAAGCGTCATGAGCTTGTCTATGGATTAGAACACTTATTATGAGATTAACACAAATGCCTTCTGAATTTCAGAAGGCTTTACCAGTATTAGAAAAAATTAAAGAAGCAGGCTTTGAGGCCTATTTTGTTGGGGGCTCTGTTCGAGATGCCCTTCTCCATCGTCCCATCCATGATGTGGACATTGCGACCTCTTCTTATCCAGAGGAAACCAAGAAAATCTTTCCAAGAACTGTAGATATCGGAATTGAGCATGGAACAGTCTTGGTCTTAGATGGCGATGAAGAGTATGAAGTAACTACCTTTCGGACGGAGGATGTCTATGTGGACTATCGCAGACCGAGTGCGGTTTCTTTTGTGCGTTCGCTAGAAGAAGACCTCAAACGTCGTGATTTCACAGTCAACGCCTTTGCCTTGGATGAGATAGGCGAAATCATTGACTTGTTCCATGGTTTAGAAGATTTGGAAAATCAAGTTTTGCGAGCAGTTGGAATTGCTAGTGAGCGTTTCAACGAAGATGCTCTGCGTATTATGCGTGGTTTTCGCTTTCAGGCCAGTCTTGGTTTTGAACTTGAGCGAGAAACATTTGAAGCTATGAAATCCTTGACGCCGCTCTTGGAGAAGATTTCTGTGGAGCGCACCTTCGTTGAGTTTGATAAACTCTTGCTGGCACCTTTTTGGCGAGTTGGCCTGTCTTCCATGATTGAGAGTCAAGCTTATGATTATCTTCCTGATATGGCAGCCAGTCGAGAAAAGCTTCAAAAATTGTTTGATTTAGAGGCGGATTTCACCTTTGAGTCTTCTGAGCAAGCCTGGGCGGCTCTATTGTGGACTTTGGAGATTAAAGATGCACAGCCATTTTTGAAACATTGGAAGACCTCACGTCAATTTGCCAAGCAAGTACAGGATTTGCTGACCATTTTAGCTTTGCGAGAAGAAGGAGAGCTGAGCAAGCGCGATTGTTACCGCTTTGACTTGGATTCCCTTCTACAAGCTGAAAGTCTTCGTCAGGCTCAAGGAAAAGAAGTCAATCCACAAGCCATCAAAGAAACTTACCATAGTTTGACCATTCATGATAAGAAAGAAATCAAGATCAACGGTGGTATTTTAATCAAGGAATATGGTTACCAGCCTGGGCCAGACTTGGGAGAGGTTTTAACAGAGATTGAGTTTGCCATTGTCGATGGAGAATTGGAAAATAATCGTCAAGCTATCCATGCTTACCTGAGGGAGAAAAGATGAGTGATTTTATCGTTGAAAAACTAAGCAAATCCGTCGGTGACAAGACCGTTTTTAAAGATATTTCTTTTATCATCCATGATTTAGATAGAATCGGTCTGATTGGTGTTAATGGAACGGGTAAGACCACCCTTTTAGATGTTCTTTCAGGTGTTTCTGGCTTTGATGGGGATGTCAGTCCATTTTTGGCTAAGAATGATTATCAGATTGGCTATTTGACCCAGGATCCAGATTTTGACGATAGCAAGACGGTCTTGGATACGGTTCTGTCCAGCGACCTCAAAGAAATTCAGCTGATTCGTGAGTATGAGTTGATCATGCTCAACTACAGTGAGGACAAGCAGGCTCGTTTGGAACGGGTCATGGCGGAGATGGATTCTCTCCAAGCTTGGGAAATCGAGAGTCAGGTCAAGACCGTTCTCAGCAAGTTGGGTATTCAGGACTTATCAACTCCTGTTGGGGAACTGTCAGGTGGTCTAAGAAGACGAGTCCAGTTGGCGCAAGTTCTCCTAGGAAACCACGACCTCTTGCTTCTGGACGAGCCGACCAACCACCTGGACATTGCGACTATTGAGTGGCTGACCCTCTTTTTGAAAAATTCCAAGAAGACCGTTCTCTTCATCACCCACGATCGTTATTTCTTAGACGCTTTGTCAACACGAATTTTCGAGTTGGACCGAGCAGGCTTGACCGAGTATCAGGGTAATTATCAGGACTATGTTCGCCTTAAGGCGGAGCAAGATGAGCGTGACGCTGCTCTCCTTCACAAAAAAGAACAACTTTATAAGCAAGAATTGGCCTGGATGCGCAGACAACCACAGGCACGTGCGACCAAGCAGCAGGCTCGGATCAATCGTTTCCACGACTTGAAAAAAGAAGTTTCAGGTGGAGTTGCTGAAACAGACTTGACCATGAACTTTGAAACCAGTCGGATTGGGAAGAAAGTCATCGAGTTTCAGAATGTTTCCTTCGCCTATGAAAACAAGCCCATTTTGCAAGATTTTAATCTATTGGTGCAAGCCAAAGACCGTATCGGAATCGTTGGGGATAATGGTGTGGGGAAGTCAACTCTGCTTAATCTCATCGCAGGAAGTCTTGAGCCGACTAAAGGTCAAGTGATCATCGGTGAGACGGTTCGCATCGCCTATTTCTCTCAACAAATTGAAGGTTTGGATGAAAGCAAACGGGTTATCAATTACCTGCAGGAAGTAGCAGAAGAGGTTAAGACCAGTGGTGGTTCTACGACTTCCATTGCTGAGCTGCTGGAGCAGTTCCTCTTCCCACGTTCGACGCATGGAACCTTGATTGAGAAATTGTCTGGTGGAGAGAAAAAACGTCTTTATCTTCTCAAACTTCTCCTTGAGAAACCAAATGTACTTCTCTTGGACGAGCCGACAAATGACCTAGATATTGCGACCTTAACAGTCTTAGAGAATTTCTTGCAAGGTTTTGCAGGCCCTGTCTTGACAGTCAGCCACGACCGTTATTTCCTTGATAAGGTAGCGACCAAGATTCTTGCCTTTGAGAATGGAAGTATCCGTACTTTCTTTGGTCATTATACCGACTATATTGATGAAAAAGCCTTTGAAACAGAGATGGCGAATCGAGTGCAAAAGGCCGAAAAAGAGAAAGCGGTCAAAGTTCGAGAAGAAAAGAAGCGTATGACCTACCAAGAAAAGCAGGAGTGGGCAAGCATTGAAGGGGATATTGAGGCCTTAGAAAATCGTATCGCTATAATTGAAGAGGCGATGCAGGCAAATGGCTCTGACTTTGGTAAGCTAGCGACCCTTCAGAAAGAACTAGACGAGAAAAACGAAGAACTCCTTGAAAAATACGAACGCTATGAGTATCTAAGTGAGTTTGATAGTTAGAAGAATAGAAAAATCCCGTCTCAACGACAGGATTTCTCTATTCTTTTTTTGTTTCCTGGTGGAAGATATTTTGCCAAGTTTCATGGCGACGCCAGATACTGGTGTGGACGATACCATCTAGCTCATAGCAAATGAGTTTGGTTTTCTGACTAATGGAGGTAATCTGAATGTCCTTAATCGCAGCACTAAGTTCTTTTTCAGACTTATAAGCCTCTTTATCCATCTGCTCTCCATCTTGACGGATATAGAGAAAGTCCTCAGCAAGGAGTTCTTCTAGCTGATTTCCTTGGTCAATCAATTGCTCACGCATGAGCAGTTTTTTATAGACATTGTCTAAAATCTCGTCCTCAGGTATGGGAGCTGGCTCGATATGGACATCGGTATCAAAGACTCCAAAACGCTCTTCCAGCATGGACTCGACCTGGTCCGCAATCTCATGACTTTCATAGACTGATAGGTCAGGATTCATTTCCAGGGTGATATCAAGGTAGATATTGCTACCGTAGGTCCGCCCTCTTTGGGACTTGACCTTACTAATCTTTGGAATCTCCATGATGGCCTTTTGGTAGTCCTCTAGCAGACGGTCATCAAAACCATCTGAAAGACTGAAGGAAGACTCGATAAAGATATCATAGGCTGTTTTTAAGATAAAGAAGGTGATGATGATAGCGACCAATTTATCCACGATAGGGTAATTGAAACTGCTGGCTAAGATAGCAATGGAAGTCCCAAGCGAGGTGACAGCATCGGAAAGATTGTCCTTAGCAGCTGCTTTGAGAGCCTTGGATTTGGATTTCTTACTGAGGCGTGTATTGTAGAGATAGACCACAAACATAATCGCTGCAGAAATGATTCCTAGAGTTGCACCCAGAGGATCAATGGGTGTTTGTTCCCGACTAAGGATTTTCTGAATGGTGTCCCGAAGTACATCAAAACCAACATAGAACATGATGATGGAAGTAATCAAGCTAGCCAAATCTTCAATCTTCCAGTGACCAAAGCTATGGTCACGGTCTGCAGGTTGGCGGGCCATCCGAATCCCAATCAAGAGAGCAACATTTCCAATAATATCGGATACGTTGTTGAAACCATCTGCTACCAAACTGGAAGAATGCAGGAGGCGACCAGTTGCCAATTTTGCTGCAGACAAGAGGAGGTAGGTTGAAATGCTGATAATGGCTCCACGTTCTGCCAATTTGAGATTTGACATGGATTGGTTCATCGGGCTTCCTTTCTAGTCATATAGTATTCTACCATTATACTGGTTTTCAAGGGAAAATTCAAATTTAGTCTTGTTTCATCTGATTTAAACCCTTGAAAATTGTTCAAATTTTGATATAATAGTACTACTCAAGGGAGTAGCTGGCAGAAACCTGTGATAGTGTCGTCATTCCGAACTGTATACTGAAAAGTATGTTTTCCGGCACTATCTTAAACAGCGAGACTTGTTATGATTAACAGGTCTCTTTTTGTTTGTCATAAAACTAAAAGAGAACTTGTTTTGCACACAATGTCAAGGAGGAGACACATGTCAAAAGAACAAAAACGCCAAGCGTTTTACACTCAGAGTCCTGAAGAGGTCTTGAAGTCAGTTGAAGCAACTGAACAAGGTCTCTCGTCTAGCGAAGCGCAGAAACGCCTAGCTGAATATGGACGCAATGAACTGGAAGAGGGTGAGAAAAAATCTCTCCTAGTCAAGTTTATTGAGCAATTTAAGGATTTGATGATTATCATCCTAATTGCTGCGGCTATCTTGTCCGTCATAACTTCTGGTGGGGAAGATATCGCAGATGCCATCATTATCCTTGCCGTGGTTATCATCAACGCTGCCTTTGGTGTTTACCAAGAAGGAAAAGCAGAAGAAGCCATCGAAGCCCTCAAGTCTATGTCTAGTCCAGCTGCTCGCGTTATTCGTGATGGGCACATGGCTGAGATTGATTCCAAAGAATTGGTACCAGGTGATATCGTTGCCCTTGAAGCTGGTGATGTAGTGCCAGCAGACCTACGTTTGCTAGAAGCTAATTCTCTTAAAATTGAAGAAGCAGCCTTGACAGGTGAGTCTGTTCCAGTCGAAAAAGACTTGACTGTCGAGCTCTCTGCAGATGCTGGTATTGGTGACCGTGTCAATATGGCCTTCCAAAACTCAAATGTGACTTATGGTCGTGGTCTTGGCGTTGTTGTCAATACAGGTATGTACACGGAAGTGGGTCATATCGCTGGCATGCTCCAAGATGCGGATGAGACGGATACACCACTCAAACAAAACTTGAACAACCTTTCTAAGGTCTTGACCTATGCAATTTTGGTCATTGCCCTTGTTACTTTTGTAGTCGGAGTCTTCATTCAAGGTAAAAATCCACTTGGTGAGTTGATGACATCTGTTGCGCTTGCTGTTGCAGCCATCCCAGAAGGACTTCCTGCTATCGTGACCATCGTTCTTGCCCTTGGTACTCAAGTTTTGGCAAAACGAAACTCTATCGTTCGTAAGTTGCCAGCAGTTGAAACACTTGGTTCAACTGAGATCATCGCTTCTGATAAGACTGGTACGCTTACCATGAACAAGATGACAGTCGAAAAAGTCTTCTATGATGCAGTCCTACATGATTCAGCTGATGATATTGAACTAGGTCTTGAAATGCCTCTTCTTCGTTCTGTTGTTTTGGCTAATGATACTAAGATTGATGCAGAAGGAAACCTGATTGGGGATCCAACGGAAACAGCCTTCATCCAGTATGCCTTGGACAAGGGCTATGATGTTAAAGGATTTTTAGAGCAATATCCTCGTGTAGCTGAGTTACCATTTGACTCAGATCGTAAACTCATGTCAACGGTTCATCCATTACCAGATGGTAAATTCCTCGTAGCAGTCAAGGGAGCCCCTGACCAACTTTTGAAACGTTGTGTTGCTCGTGATAAGGCTGGAGATGTTGCTCCGATTGATGAGAAAGTTAATGACTTAATTCACACAAACAACTCTGAAATGGCTCACCAAGCCTTGCGTGTTCTTGCGGGTGCTTATAAGATTGTAGACAGCATTCCAGAAAACCTGACTTCTGAAGAGCTTGAAAACAACTTGATCTTTACTGGATTGATTGGAATGATTGACCCTGAACGTGCCGAAGCAGCAGAAGCTGTTCGTGTCGCTAAGGAAGCGGGAATCCGTCCAATCATGATCACTGGTGACCACCAAGATACAGCGGAAGCCATTGCTAAACGTTTGGGAATCATCGATGAAAATGACTCGGAAGACCATGTCTTGACTGGTGCTGAACTCAACGAACTTTCTGATGAAGAATTTGAAAAAGTCGTTGGTCAATACTCTGTCTACGCGCGTGTATCTCCAGAACACAAGGTTCGTATCGTCAAGGCTTGGCAAAAACAAGGTAAGGTTGTTGCTATGACAGGTGACGGTGTTAATGATGCGCCAGCTCTGAAAACAGCCGATATCGGTATCGGTATGGGAATCACTGGTACAGAGGTTTCTAAGGGGGCTTCTGACATGATTCTTGCAGATGATAACTTTGCGACCATTATCGTCGCAGTTGAAGAAGGACGCAAGGTCTTCTCAAACATTCAAAAGACTATTCAGTACTTACTTTCTGCCAATACTGCTGAAGTATTAACTATCTTCTTATCAACCTTGTTTGGTTGGGACGTCTTGCAGCCAGTTCATCTTTTGTGGATCAACTTGGTAACCGATACCTTCCCAGCTATCGCTCTTGGTGTTGAACCTGCTGAGCCAGGTGTTATGACCCACAAACCTCGTGGACGTAAGTCAAGCTTCTTCTCAGGTGGTGTTTTGAGTTCTATCATCTATCAAGGTGTACTCCAAGCAGCTATTGTTATGAGTGTTTATGGACTTGCAATTGCTTACCCAGTTCATGTGGGTGACAATCATGCCATTCATGCGGATGCCCTTACTATGGCCTTTGCAACCCTTGGTTTGATTCAACTATTCCATGCCTACAATGTCAAGTCTGTTTACCAATCCATCTTGACAGTTGGCCCATTCAAGTCTAAGACCTTTAACTGGTCCATCTTGGTATCCTTCATCCTTCTGATGGCGACCATCGTTGTAGAACCGCTTGAAGGAATCTTCCACGTAACCAAACTAGACTTGTCACAATGGGCCATTGTTCTAGCTGGAAGCTTCTCAATGATTATCATCGTCGAAATCGTCAAGTTTGTTCAACGTAAACTTGGTCTTGATAAGAACGCGATTTAAAAAGAAAGTCATCTTCGGATGGCTTTTTTTGCATTTGAGGGAAAGGACTAGAAGTTGCCCCCTTTTGTGCTATAATAAAGTAAAGTTGTAAGGAGCGTAAGAGAATGGAAAAGAGAATTGTCCGAGATGTCTTATTCTTGTCGCAGGTCTCGAAAGCTGCAAGTCAAGAAGACCTTTATCTGGCTAAGGATTTGCAGGATACCCTGCTGGCTAATCGAGAGACCTGTGTCGGTCTGGCGGCTAATATGATTGGTGTGCAGAAGCGCGTGATTATCTTTAATCTTGGTCTAGTTCCCATGGTTATGTTTAACCCCATTCTCCTTTCCTATAAAGGACCTTACGAGACAGAGGAAGGTTGTTTGTCTTTGACTGGGGTTCGAACGACGACTCGTTATGAAACGATTACGGTTTCCTATCGCGATAGCAAGTGGCAGGAACAGACCATTACGTTAACAGGCTTTCCAGCTCAGATATGCCAACATGAACTGGATCATTTGGAAGGACGGATTATTTAGGAGGAATTCAGATGAAACGCATACTATTTGAACTTGTTTTTATCGCAACGACTTGGTATATCTTTTTACCACCCTTCAATCTGACTAGTTGGGAATTCATCTTCTTTCTCTGTGGGCATTTGGTGGTGATGGGGATTTTGTTTAGTTTCCGCAAGGATACCAATCTCCTCAAAACTGTTCACCTACGCCATGGCAAGGCTACCAAAGATCTCAATCTAGAAGGATTCCTTTTTACCAAACTTAGTAGAGGATTGTTTCTGGCTGCAGGTATCATCTTTGCCCTTGCTGGTCTGGTAAGCCTGGTAACCTCTAGCTTTTTCCAAGCAAAAAATTATGCTAATGTGGTATCTATCACAGAAAAAGATTTTAAAGATTTTCCCAAGAGTGATACCAGCAAGGTTCCAATCCTAGATCGGAGTACCGCCGAAAAGATTGGAGACCGTTATCTAGGCTCTCTGACGGATAAGGTCTCCCAGTACGTAGCAGCAGATACTTATACCCAGTTGACGGTTGATGGCAAGCCCTATCGGGTTACACCTTTGGAGTATGCCGACCCGATCAAATGGTTTAATAATCAGTCCAAGGGAATTGGCGAGTATATCAAGGTTGATATGGTGACAGGAAATGCGGAATTGGTGGATTTAAAAACGCCAATGAAGTATTCAGACTCTGAGTATTTTAACCGAGACGTCAAACGTCATCTTCGGATCAAGTACCCAACCAAGATTTTTAAAACGCCTTCCTTTGAGGTGGATGATGAAGGCAATCCTTACTATGTAGCAACCGTTTATCAAAAACAGTTTGGTCTAGGAGTCCCTCGTCCTTCGTCTGTTATTATCTTAGACGCCACCAATGGAGAAACCAAGGAATACAGCTTGGATGAAGTCCCAGAATGGGTGGATCGTGTCTATCCAGCAGAAGAAACCATCGAACAAATCAACTACAACGGTAAGTATAAAGACGGCTTCTGGAATGCCTTGATTTCTAAGAAAAACGTTACCCAAACGACAGAAGGCTATAACTATCTTTCTATCGGAAATGACATTTATCTCTACACGGGGGTGACTTCAGCAAACGCCGATGAAAGTAATCTAGGATTTATCCTTGAAAACATGCGCACTGGTGAAATCATCAAGTACAATCTAGCTTCTGCAACCGAAGAATCTGCCCGTGCTTCAGCTGAAGGAGCCGTTCAGGAGAAGGCCTACAAGGCTACCTTCCCTATTCTGGTCAATCTCAATGACAAACCGCTCTACATCATGGGCTTGAAGGACAATGCAGGCTTGGTCAAGGAGTATGCATTGGTCGATGCCGTGGAGTACCAAAACGTTATCGTAGCAGCTACGGTAGATGAACTCCTCAGCAAATATGCTAATAAAAATGACCTCGAGCTGGATAATGAAACGGTAGAAAACATTAAGGGAATCGTCTCAGACCTTAAATCAGCTGTTATCAAGGGTGACACCGTCTACTTCTTTAAAGTTGATGGCAAGATATACAAGGTCAAGGCTTCAGTGTCAGACGACCTTCCTTACCTCGAAAATGGTCAATCCTTCGAAGGTCAAGTTGGAAAAGATAACTATCTCAAAACATTTAAAGTCAAGTAAAAGAAACCTCGGTATGAACCGAGGTTTTTAAGATGAAATTCTTGGTCGTGATTGAAAAATATGCTACACTAACAATATGAAAATTTTAATCCCAACAGCCAAAGAAATGAACACAGATCTTCCTTGTATCGAAGCGCTCCCCTTGAGGGAAGAAAGTCAGGCAGTTCTTGATTCACTGGCGCACTACTCAGCTAGTGAATTAGAGACCTTTTATAAGGTATCTGCCGAGAAAGCAGAAGAAGAGTACGCTCATATTCAAGCTTTAAAAGATCAGAGGGCTAAACATTATCCAGCCTTGAAACTCTTTGATGGTCTCATGTATCGCCACATCAAACGAGATGAGTTAACCGAGTCTGAACAAACCTACCTGGAAAATCATGTCCTGATTACCTCAGCTTTGTATGGCGTTGTTCCAGCCCTATCTCCCATGGCTCCTCACCGTTTGGACTTCTTGATGAAGTTAAAAGTGGCTGGAAAAACTCTAAAGAGTCATTGGAAGTCAGCCTACGATGAGGCACTTCAGGATGAGGACTTGATATTCTCACTCCTATCATCAGAGTTTGAAACTGTATTTTCTAAGGAAATCAGAGAAAAGATGGTGACCTTCAAATTTATGGAGGATAAGGCAGGTCAGTTGAAAATCCATTCAACCATTTCAAAAAAAGCCCGTGGCGCCTTTTTGACCGCCTTGATAGAAGGGCAAGTTCAAACAGTTGACCAAGCTCGCAAGCTCCGCTTTGCCGGTTTTGACTACCGATCGGATTTATCAAGTGACTTAGAGCTCGTCTTTGTGAAACAAGAATAAAACCAGCTCATTCGAGCTGGTTTTTGCTTGATTAGTTGATTGCTGTAAGAAGGTCGTCAGCTTGTTTGGCAAGTGATGAAGCAGTTGCTTCTTCTAACACCAATTTTCCGTCTGCCCAAGCAGAGTCATTGACACGCGCGGCAGTAAAGTCGCCAACGACTTGTGTACGGATAAATGGCAAGAGGTCTTTGTAAATCGCAAAGAGTTGCTCGTGACCTGCATTGGCTACAGAAGAGACAGTAACAAACTTGTCTTGAAGGGCAGAAGCACTACGTGTATCTGTCAAGTCAAGGGCGCGGGAGAGCCAGTCAAGCAAGTTCTTCACTGTTCCAGGGATAGAGAAGTTATAGACTGGAGAGAAAATCCAGATGGCATCGGCAGCAAGGACAGCCTCACGAGCAGCAGCTACAGCTGGATGAGTTGGAACTTCCAGATCTTGGCTGAAGAGAGGAACAGCTGAATAATCAAGATAGCTAACTTCCACTTTGCCAGCAAGTGCTTTCTCAGCTTCGAGGGCCATTTGGTGGTTGAAAGAACCTTGGCGTAGTGAACCGACTATAAATAGTACTTTTTTAGACATGACGTGTCTCCTTTAGTTTAAAATTTAAAGAGCGAACTCTTTTGTCACTATCTATGTTACAACAAATGATACTAATTAGCAATAAATGTGCTCAGCTAAGTTTACTTGTTAGGGGTGGAAAAACTTAGTTCTGAGAAAGCAGTATTTGATAGACAGACAAATATTGTATTTAATTTCAAGGGGAAAAGAATCTTAGAATGTTCCTGTCTTCACTTGTAATAAAGGAGGAGAGATGGTAAAATAGACGAGTGAAACTAAGACAGAAAAACGCAAAAAACAAGCTACTTATACAGTATGGAATCGGCATTGCTCTGGTACTACTAGTCATGACGACTTCCTTCCTTTATCTGATATCACTCAGCATGAAACCCTATCAAGATGCTAGGGTTGAAGGAGAAAAACTAGCCAAGCAGTATGCAGAATTGGAAAAGGCAGATCAGGTTGATTTTTTTAATGGTTCAGAAGCTTATTACAGCGTTCTGGGGCATAATAAAAAACAAGAAGCCATTGCCGTGCTGATCGAAAAAAATGAACATAAGATTTACGTTTATCAGCTAGATAAGGGGATTTCTCAAGACAAGGCAGCGACGATTTCGAGGGAAAAAGGAGCTAGCGACATTGACAAAGTCACCTTTGGTCGCTATCAGGACAAGCCAATTTGGGAAGTTAAGTCAGGAAATCACTACTATCTGATAGATTTTGAAACTGGAGCAGTGATCCAATAAAGGAGGGCATATGAAATTATCCAAACGCGTACTAGAAATGGAAGAAAGCGTCACTCTAGCCAGTGATGCAAGAGCCAAAGCATTAAAAGCTCAAGGAAAGGATGTTCTTTTCTTAACTTTGGGACAGCCAGATTTTCATACTCCTGAAAATATTCAGAATGCAGCGGTAGAAGCGATTCGAGATGGACGAGCTTCCTTTTATACAGTTGCTTCAGGTCTACCAGACTTAAAGGCTGCGGTTAATACCTATTTTGAACGCTACTATGGCTATTCCGTAGCAGCTAACGAGGTTACCTTTGCCACAGGTGCCAAGTTCTCTCTCTATACCTTTTTTATGGCCGTGGTCAATCCAGGTGATGAGGTCATCATCCCTACACCATACTGGGTCAGTTATGGAGACCAAGTCAAGATGGCAGAAGGTGTGCCGGTTTTTGTCCAAGCCAAGGAAGACAATCACTTTAAAGTAACAGTCGAGCAGCTTGAAGCAGCCCGAACAGATAAGACCAAGGTCTTGGTTCTCAATTCGCCATCGAATCCGACTGGTATGATCTACACTCGTGAGGAATTGCTGGCTATCGGAAATTGGGCTGTTGCGCATGATGTCCTTATCCTAGCAGATGATATCTATGGTCGCCTAGTTTATAACGGAAATGAATTTGTTCCAATCTCTAGTCTGTCAGAAGCTATTCGCAAGCAAACCATTGTTATCAACGGTGTATCTAAGGCTTATGCCATGACTGGTTGGCGGGTAGGTTATGCAGTAGGAAATCCTGAGATTATTGCTGCCATGAGCAAGCTAACAGGTCAAACAACCTCAAACCTGACTGCCGTATCACAATATGCTACCATTGAAGCCCTAACTGGACCACAAGACTCTGTCGAAATCATGCGCCAAGCATTTGAGGAACGATTGAATACCATTTATCCTCTCTTGTGCCAAGTACCAGGATTTGAAGTTGTCAAACCCCAAGGAGCCTTCTATCTTTTCCCAAATGTTAAAAAAGCGATGGAGATGAAGGGCTATACCGATGTGACGGACTTTACAACGGCTATTCTTGAGGAAGTCGGTCTTGCCTTGATTACAGGAGCAGGATTTGGAGCACCAGAAAATGTTCGTCTCAGCTATGCTACAGACTTGGATACTTTGAAAGAAGCTATTCGTCGCTTGCATCAATTTATGGAAAAATAAAACTCAAAATCTTCGCCTTTTTGGCGAAGATTTTTTGTAACCAAAATCTCGCGATTTTTCTCTAGTCGAACCTAGCTATCGCAGTCTATTTATGGTAAAATAGTGGGTAATGATGTCTTCGGACAAGTTAAACGAAAAAAGGAAGATAGATTATGACAAAACGTGTAACAATCATCGAAGTAAAAGATTATGTTGGTCAAGAAGTGACCATCGGAGCCTGGGTTGCCAACAAATCAGGAAAAGGGAAAATTGCCTTCTTGCAATTGCGTGATGGAACAGCCTTTTTCCAAGGAGTTGCCTTCAAACCAAACTTTATTGAAAAATTTGGTGAAGAGGTAGGTCTTGAAAAATTTGAAACCATCAAACACTTGAGCCAAGAGACTTCTGTTTATGTGACAGGGATTGTCAAAGAAGATGAGCGTTCTAAGTTTGGTTATGAGCTCGATATCACCGACATCGAGGTCATTGGTGAATCACAAGATTACCCAATCACTCCAAAAGAACACGGAACAGACTTTTTGATGGATAACCGTCACTTGTGGCTCCGCTCTCGTAAGCAAGTAGCGGTTATGCAAATCCGTAATGCAATCATCTATGCAACCTATGAGTTCTTTGACAAGAACGGCTTCATGAAGTTTGATAGCCCAATCCTTTCAGGAAATGCGGCAGAAGACTCAACAGAACTCTTTGAAACAGACTACTTTGGAACACCAGCCTACTTGAGTCAATCAGGTCAGCTTTACCTTGAAGCAGGTGCGATGGCTCTTGGCCGTGTCTTTGACTTTGGTCCAGTATTCCGTGCTGAAAAATCAAAAACGCGTCGCCACTTAACTGAGTTCTGGATGATGGATGCGGAGTATTCTTACTTGACACATGACGAATCACTTGACTTGCAAGAAGCTTATGTTAAAGCCCTTCTTCAAGGTGTACTTGACCGTGCTCCCCAAGCCTTGGAAACTTTGGAACGCGATACAGAGCTTTTGAAACGCTACATTGCAGAGCCATTCAAACGCATTACTTACGATCAAGCCATTGACCTTTTGCAAGAGCATGAAAATGATGCTGATGCAGACTACGAGCATTTGGAACATGGAGATGACTTCGGTTCACCACACGAAACGTGGATTTCAAACCACTTTGGTGTCCCAACCTTTGTCATGAACTACCCAGCAGCTATCAAGGCCTTCTACATGAAACCAGTTCCTGGAAATCCAGAGCGCGTACTTTGTGCAGATTTACTTGCTCCAGAAGGATATGGAGAAATCATCGGTGGTTCTATGCGTGAGGAAGACTACGATGCCCTTGTTTCCAAGATGGAAGAACTTGGTATGGATCGTACAGAATATGAATTCTACCTTGACCTTCGTAAATACGGTACTGTACCACACGGAGGATTTGGTATCGGTATCGAGCGTATGGTAACCTTCGCAGCTGGGACCAAACATATCCGTGAAGCCATTCCATTCCCACGTATGTTGCACCGAATTAAACCGTAAACTAGTAAAAAGGCTAAATTTCAAGTTCAAGTTAGCCAGCAAGCAGTCTTTTCTGGGCGACTTGTAGTCCAAGCATTTTTTAGGATAGTTATTAATCCAATTTTCGATGAAGGCGACCTCCTTAGGAGTCGTTTTCTTAGTTCCTTTAGGTAACCATCTACGAATGAGCCTATTGTGATTCTCATTAGTTCCCCTTTCCCAAGAGGCATAGGGGTGTGCATAGTAGATATGCTCCTTAGAAAACACATTAGACAGGCGGTTGAATTCCGTTCCATTATCTGCCGTGATGGAAAGAATCTTGTGTTGTCTTAAGATGAGTTTTAGAACCCGATTGACAGACTCAGCGCTTTTATTGGGAATTAATCGAATAATTTGGTGTCTGCTCCTTCTATCCGTCAAGACCAGCAAGCAGCAGTTTTTCGCTCTTGTCAGTAGGACCGTATCAATCTCATAATGCCCATTCTCCAATCGAAGATTGATAGCTTTAGGATGCTGTTCAATGGATTGACCAGCAGGTTTAAAGTTGGGGCTAGCTTGTTTCTTGACAGTTTTTCCTTTTCTAGGATAAAGGAGGTTCTGTTTGGTTAGTCCCAATTTCCTATGATGAATCCAGTAGTAGCTAGATATTGTAGGACTGTACCACGCTTGATTTCATTGTGGATGGTCTGAGGAGCTTTTCCAAGTAGAGAGGCGATTTCTCTATTTGATTTTCCTTCATTTTTCCATCGTTCGATTAAACGACGGCTATGGATTGTCAAGTGTTTAGCTTCTGTAGTATAATTGTTTTGCATCTCTGTGCCTTTCTTGTGTTTGTGGCGAACAACAAGTATAACACAGAGGTGGTTTCTTATGCCTATAACTAGATTTCATTTGACAATATTGACTAGTTGAACCAGCTCATTTTTAGGAAAGTTGGGTGGCTAACTTCATTATAGAACTTTCAGAATGGCTCCTTTTTCTAACTTCGTTTTATGAATTTTCAAAAATACTGCAAAAAAAAGTAAAAAGTGGTATAATAATAAGGTTATATAGTCCCGATAAGATGGTAGAAATTTCTATCAGTACTTTGTAACTCGCAAAGAATGACGGCTCCAAAGTCACTCGTCATTCTACGGTTACCGCTATAATGCGGTTACCCTATGCGCCTTACTAGCTTCAGAAATAAAAAAGTATTGTTTTTATTTCTGAAGCTAGTAACTCTTAGACTATAGAAATACCTACCAGTACTTTGTAACTCTATAACAATATTTTTTTAAGGGGGGACATTTTTATGTCAGAACGTAAATTATTCACGTCTGAATCTGTATCTGAGGGGCATCCGGATAAGATTGCAGACCAAATTTCAGATGCGATTTTGGATGCTATTTTAGCAAAGGATCCAGAGGCGCACGTTGCTGCTGAGACAGCTGTATACACTGGTTCTGTCCACGTTTTTGGTGAAATCTCTACACATGCTTATGTGGATATTAACCGTGTGGTTCGTGATACCATTGCAGAGATTGGTTATACGAATGCAGAATATGGTTTTTCTGCGGAAACAGTTGGAGTTCATCCATCGCTTGTTGAGCAGTCACCAGACATCGCCCAAGGGGTTAACGAAGCCTTGGAGGTTCGTGGAAATGCAGATCAAGATCCGCTTGACTTGATTGGAGCTGGAGACCAAGGGCTCATGTTTGGATTTGCGGTGGATGAGACAGAAGAACTCATGCCATTGCCAATCTCACTCAGCCACAAGCTAGTTCGTCGTTTGGCAGAACTTCGTAAGTCTGGTGAAATCAGCTATCTCCGTCCAGATGCTAAATCACAAGTTACAGTTGAGTATGATGAAAATGATCGTCCAGTACGTGTGGACACAGTCGTTATTTCAACTCAGCACGACCCAGAAGTCAGCAATGAACAAATTCACAATGATGTGATTAACAAGGTTATCAAAGAGGTTATCCCAGCCTCTTACTTGGATGAGCAAACAAAATTCTTCATCAATCCAACTGGTCGCTTTGTAATCGGAGGACCTCAAGGAGACTCAGGTTTGACTGGTCGTAAGATCATCGTGGATACGTATGGTGGCTACTCTCGTCATGGTGGTGGTGCCTTCTCTGGTAAGGATGCAACTAAGGTGGACCGTTCAGCCTCTTATGCGGCTCGCTACATTGCCAAGAACATCGTTGCAGCAGGCCTTGCTAAGAAGGCAGAAGTGCAATTGGCCTACGCTATCGGTGTTGCGCAGCCAGTTTCTGTCCGTATCGATACCTTTGGTACTGGAACGGTAACTGAAAGCAAGCTTGAAAAAGCAGCGCGTCAAATCTTTGACCTTCGCCCAGCAGGAATTATCCAAATGCTGGACCTCAAACGTCCAATTTACCGTCAAACAGCGGCTTATGGACACATGGGACGTACAGATATTGACCTTCCGTGGGAACGTTTGGATAAGGTAGATGCTTTGAAAGAAGCTGTGAAATAAAATGAAAAAGCTTGGTAATGTTACCAAGCTTTTTGCAAAAGAAAACCAGCTCTAAGCTGGCTTTCTTATTTTGTAGGAATAGAAATTTCAATCAATTTATCAGAGTAGAGGGTCTTGATATTAGCTTCATCGATCTTATCTTTATCGATTTTGCGTTTCATGAAGAAATCTTGAATGGTTTCGATTTCTGGTTCACGAATAGCACGGTGTTTGTTGGAAATGAGGATTTCATAGTGAAGCGGAGCTTGTGTGAAAATCACATCAGTGTTTCCAGCAGAATAGACCTCAACAAGGGTTGCGTCAGTACTTTCTAATTGGCTTTTAACAAGTTGCGAGTGTGAATTAGTCGTGTTGATAAGCTTCATAATAGTTCCTCCGATTTTCTAACTCTATTATAGCACTTTTTGGATAAAATCGTGTATTTTAGTCAATTCTATGCTGTTTTTTCCAAGCTTCAATTCCCCATTTGTGGCTACCACGTTTAAGTTTTTCTATTGCCTCGTCAATAGGAAACCAAGCAATATGATTAAAGTCTTCTAAAGGTTTTTGTACCTCCTCGAAAGAAATAGCTTCGTAGAGATAAGCTGGATTATAGTAGTAGGTGTCACGGTGGCGAGAGTAGAAATACTCATCAGCTTGTCCGAAATAGCTTCCGATTTCAGCTGTAAAGCCAAGTTCTTCGATTAGTTCTCTCTTCAGTGCTTCTTGATGGTCTTCGCCTGCTTCGATTTCTCCGCCTGGCAAGAACCAAGCACCATTGGGAGCTTGAACTAAGACAATTTGTTTTTTTTCTGGATCAGGAATAACTACGTAAACGCCGTAGCGGGGCAGGTAGGTCACATTTTCTTTTTTTTCTCCAAAAGTTGGGTTTGCCATAGAACTTTCCTCATTCTCTAGTATCTTTATTATTATCATAATGGACGAGGGGCAAGCTGTCAAGAATAAACCAACAAACTTGTGCAGAAAAAGCTACTTTGTTTGGATTAATATTTGTCTAGCTAAACTTTCCAACCCTAGCTCTTTAACTGGTATAATAAAAGAGAGGTGATTTTATGGCAGAATCTAGACTATTTCGTATCCTATATCTACTTTTAGAAAAAGGCAGTACAACGGCTCCTGAGTTAGCCCGATTATTTGAAGTATCTGTACGAACGATTTATCGCGATATTGAGCGGTTGAGTATGGCGGGAATCCCCCTTTATTCAGTTCCTGGAAAGGCGGGGGGAATCTTTTTAATGAAAGACTTTGTTCTGGATCGCACTCTCGTATCGGAGGATGAAAAATTAGAACTTCTGTCAGCTTTGCAAGGGATTCAAGCCCTGACCGATGATAGGCAAGATCTGTTACTTGAAAAATTGGAATCTATTTTTCAAGTTTCTACCAGCCCTTGGATAGAGGTAGACTTAACTGACTGGAGAAAGCGAAAAGGTCAAAAAGAATTATTTGATAACATCAAACATGCTATCTTAGAGAAAAGGCGACTGGTGATCACTTATCTAGGTGGGAGTGGTCAGAAAACGATTCGTACAGTCGAGCCCTTTAGACTCATATTTAAAAAGAGAGATTGGTATCTTTATGCCTACTGTTATTTGAAAGAAGAGTGGCGTTTTTTCAAATTATCCAGAATTAGGAATTATCACCTAACAACTGAAACTGTGAAGCAGAAAAATGTGCTGGATTGCGTCGATAGTTCAGATCAAGTGGCAAATCAAATAGAAGTTTTCTTGAAGTTTAGTCCCAAGCTTGCTTTCCGAGTTTATGAAGATTTTTCAGAAGATGAGATTAGCTTGGGGAAAGATGGATGTTATTATGTAAAGACAGTCCTACCAGAGCATGAAAGTCTGTATACTTACCTCCTATCTTATCTAGATGGGGTGGAAATACTCGCCCCCAATCATCTGAAGAAGGAATTGCTTTCTAGATTAGAAAAAATCCAAAAACTTTATAAAACTTGACAAAAGATGTCAGGGTTTTGGTGCTATACTAGAGATAGAAAGGAGAAGAACCAAATGAAATACGAATGGAGAAAAGAAGCGAAAGATCTTTATCAAGTGAAAGCTAGGCCCAGTATCTTGCAGGTACCAGGTCAATCCTATATCGTGATTGATGGTAAAGGTGATCCAAATCAAGAAGATTTTTCAGAACGCGTAGGGGCTTTATATGCCTTAGCTTATGAGATAAAGATGAAGTATAAAAAAGCTCCTATGAATGAGGTTTACACTGATTTCACTGTCTTTCCTTTAGAAGGTGTATGGAAAAAGGAGAAGGAGGGAGAACTGGTAAAAAGTGAGCTTTCTTATAGTATTATGATTAGGCAACCCGATTTTATTACGAGAGAACTATTTGAGGAAGCTCTGAATGAGGTCAAAATCAAGAAACCAAATCCTCTCTATGAGGCTATTCGTTTTGAAAAAATAGAAGAAGGCCAAAGCCTTGCTATGCTTCATGTAGGACCTTTTGATACTGAAAATGAGACTTTTACAGAGATGGAGCATTTTTGTCAACTTCATAAACTCAAAAGAACTTCGGAAATCCATCGAGAAATCTATCTCAATAACCTTCATCGAACGGAGCCAAGCAAATTGAAAACAATTCTTCGCTATCAAGTTCAAGAAGAGAATTAAAAAAGAGAACAGGAAATCTTGTTCCCTGTTCTTTTTATGAGATTTATTCTTCTTTTTCAGAAGCAATCTCTTCTATTTTTTCAGTTTTTTTGGCAGATTTGATTTGAATCTTACCATTGCTTGTCATAACTGCCTTGAGGTCTTTTTCACTTGGATTTTCAAGGTAGTAGTCAGTGATGGCGTCCTCGATATGGTCTTGAATGGTACGACGGAGTGGCCGTGCCCCCATTTTTGGATCATATCCCAAGTCAACCAACTTTTCCTTGACCTTGTCTGTCACTTCGAGGTGGATGTCGTTGCTAGAAAGACGTTTGTTAACATCTGCTAGCATGAGTTCGACGATTTGGAGGAGGTTGTCCTTGCTGAGAGCTTTGAACTCGATGATGCCGTCAAAACGGTTCATAAATTCTGGGCTAAAGAAATTGCCGAGTTCACCGAGAACAGAGTTGGTTCGACCTTCACGAGCTGCCCCAAAACCAACACTGGCTTCGGCCTTACCAGTACCCGCATTTGAGGTCATGATAATGATAGCATCCTTAAAGCTAACTGTACGTCCTTGCCCATCAGTCAAACGACCATCGTCCAAGACTTGGAGGAACATGTGCATGACATCTGGGTGGGCTTTTTCAACTTCATCGAGAAGGATGAGAGAGTAGGGATTGCGACGAACTTTTTCTGTTAATTGACCAGCTTCATCGTAGCCGACATAACCTGGAGGGGCACCGACTAATTTAGCCACACTGTGTTTTTCCATGTATTCACTCATATCAAAACGAATCATGCTGTCAGCAGAGCCAAAGAGTTCAATGGCTAGTTGTTTGGAAAGTTCTGTCTTACCGACACCAGTTGGTCCGACAAAGAGGAAACTTCCGATTGGGCGGTTGGGAGTACCAAGTCCAACACGATTACGACGGATGGCTTTGGCAATCTTATCAACAGCCTCGTCTTGTCCGATAACATGGGCCTTGAGGTCGTCTGCCAGATGGATGAGTTGAGATTGTTCTTTTTCTTTTAGTTCCCCAACAGGGATATTAGTTTTCTGCTCAATGATATGTTCAATGGTTTTCTCGCTAATGATAGGAGTATCCTGATCGGTCACCTTGTTTTTCTGCATTTCCTTGTACTTGGAAATCTGATCACGGAAGTAGGCAGCTTTTTCAAAGTCTTCCTCTCGTGTAGCTTGAGTCTTGAGATTCTCAGCTTCAATTAAACGCTGATCAATCACTTTAGGATCAACAAAGTTCAGAGTCAGATTCATCTTAGAACCAGCTTCATCTAACAGGTCAATAGCCTTGTCAGGTAAGAAGCGGTCTTGAATGTAACGATTGGACAGATTAGCAGCTGCCTCGATAGCAGCATCAGTATACTTGACGTGATGGTAGTCTTCGTATTTCTTTTGAACCCCTTTGAGGATGGTAATGGTTTCTCCGACAGTTGGTTCATCTACCTTGACAGGCTGCATCCGACGCTCCAAAGCAGCATCTTTTTCAATGATGCGGTATTCATTAAGAGTAGTAGCGCCAACCAATTGCAACTCACCACGAGCAAGGGCAGGTTTGAGGATATTTCCTGCATCCATATTGCCATCGCCCGCAGATCCTGCACCGACAATTTCATGGATTTCATCGATAAAGAGAATGATGTCCTCGCGTTTGCGTATCTCTTCCATGAGCTTTTGCATACGCTCTTCAAATTGGCCTCGGATACCCGTTCCTTGAACTAGACTGACCACATCCAAACGGATAACTTGCTTGCCTTGGAGTTTATGGGGAACATCACCATCGACAATTTTTTGAGCCAGACCTTCAACAACTGCTGTTTTACCAACACCTGGTTCTCCGATGAGGACAGGATTGTTTTTTGTTCGACGGTTGAGGATTTCGATAACACGGATAATCTCCTCATCTCGACCGATAACAGGGTCAATATCCCCACGACGGGCAATCTCAGTTACGTTGATACCATATTCCTCTAGGAGTCCTCTTTCTTGGCTAGGAGGTGTTTGAAGTGGACCACGGTTTTGAGGTCCGTATCCCCCATCACCCCCATATCCTCCACCTGATTGAGTTGGGGGAACGTTATTAGAAGAAGCCCTGAAATTATTCAAATCATTGAAAAAGTCTCCAAAAGGATCAAAGTCTCGATTGTTTAGGTCAGTCATTCCTTTAAAGAGGGTATTGTTTGGATCCGTTTTGATAATTTTATAGCAATTTTGACAGAGATCAATTTGCTTTTGTTGTCCATTGATATTGGTATACAGATGAATTGTTGAGTCGTTAATTTTACAGTTTTGACAGAGCATACATCTACCTCATTTCATTCTTATTTTTGGCCTAAGAAAAAAGGTCAAAAATAGTCAAAGTTTTATACTCTCATTATAGCATGATTAAGGTGTAAAGCAAGTAAAAAGATTGGGAAGTAGTCGTTTTTAAAAGAAGAATTCAAGGAGAATTAAGCGACATTGAGGGCAAGAAAAAATCCCATTTGCAGGGACAAAAAGGATTCTCGTTCATCAGTCAGGTTTTCCCTGCTGATTTTTTATTAGTAAAGGAGTTCGTAGATCTCCATTGCAATCAAGTCAATACTATCAAAGGTATAGGTTTCACGTGCTTCAACATCGCGAAGGGTGAAGAGTGATCCGTTTTCTTCGTCATAGCTGTAAGCAACTTCTGCAACAACAACTCCTTCACGTTCAAAATTACGTTTTAGATTTCCGCCATCTTTTGTCATAGCTTCTAGGCGGTTGATGATTCTAACCAAATGTGATTCCATTATGATTCTCCTCCATTTCTTATCGTTACTATTTTACCATAAACCACGGGGACTTGACTAGAAAAAACTAAGATTTCTCGCTATTTCTCTTTTGCATAAAATTATTGGTGAAAATCAGTGGGAAAAGATTGAATTTTAATTCAATACATGTTATAATCATACAATCTGATATTTAGAAAGCTGAGTTTATATGAATTTTTCCTTTTTACCAAAGTATTTACCTTATTTTAATTATGGTGCTCTTATCACTGTAGTGATTTCAATTCTGGTAGTCTTTTTCGGTACCATTCTAGGTGTCTTATTGGCCTTTGCTCAGCGATCACGCTTTAAACCGCTTGTTTGGTTTGCGAATGTCTATGTATGGATTTTCCGTGGAACTCCGATGATGGTGCAAATTATGATTGCCTTTGCCCTTATGCATATCAACGCTCCGACTATCCAAGTGGGAATTTTAGGTGTGGACCTTTCTCGTTTGATTCCTGGTATTCTGATTATTTCTATGAACAGTGGTGCCTATGTGTCTGAAACCGTTCGTGCAGGGATCAATGCGGTTCCTAAAGGGCAGTTAGAGGCGGCTTATTCCTTGGGTATTCGTCCCAAAAATGCTATGCGTTATGTTATTTTGCCACAGGCAATCAAGAATATTTTACCAGCGCTGGGAAATGAATTTATCACCATTATCAAGGATAGTTCGCTTTTGTCAGCAATCGGTGTCATGGAACTTTGGAATGGAGCTACAACGGTAGCAACGACGACCTATCTACCTTTAACGCCTCTCTTATTTGCAGCCTTTTATTACTTGATTATGACTTCTGTTTTGACAGTGGCTTTGAAGGCATTTGAAAAACATATTGGACAAGGAGACAAAAAATAATGACAGAAACCTTGATTAAAATTGAAGAACTGCATAAGTCTTTTGGGAAGAATGAAGTCTTGAAAGGGATTGACCTTGAGATCAAAAGAGGGGAAGTTGTGGTAATTATCGGTCCGTCAGGGAGCGGGAAGTCAACCCTCCTTCGCTCGATGAATCTGCTCGAAGAAGCAAGTAAGGGAAAGGTTATCTTTGAAGGTGTCGATATTACGGATAAGAAGAATGACCTTTTTGCGATGCGTGAAAAGATGGGCATGGTATTCCAACAATTCAACCTCTTTCCAAATATGACGGTGATGGAAAACATCACCCTGTCTCCAATCAAAACCAAAGGGGAAAGCAAGGAAGTAGCGGAGAAAAGAGCGCAAGAACTGCTAGAAAAAGTTGGCCTACCATATAAGGCGACGGTCTATCCACAGAGTTTGTCAGGTGGCCAGCAACAACGGATTGCCATTGCACGTGGTTTGGCTATGGAACCAGATGTTTTGCTTTTTGATGAACCAACTTCAGCCCTGGACCCTGAGATGGTTGGGGAAGTTCTAGCTGTGATGCAAGACCTTGCTAAATCAGGGATGACTATGGTGATTGTGACTCATGAAATGGGCTTTGCCCGCGAGGTAGCAGACCGTGTCATCTTTATGGCGGATGGAGTTGTTGTCGAAGATGGAAGGCCAGAGGAGATTTTTGACCAAACCCAAGAACAACGGACCAAGGATTTTTTGAGTAAGGTTTTGTAAGACCTCATTTTTAGAAGAAGTGGAGTAGAAATCATGGCTTCAAGTAAGGAATATTTAGACTTTATTCTCGATCAGTTTTCGGAGCTAGAGGAGATGAGTTATCGTCAAATGATGGGAGAGTATATCCTTTATTATCGTGGGAAGATTATTGGGGGAATCTATGATAATCGTTTGTTATTGAAGCCTGTGAAGGTGATCATAGATCAACTGGGCCAGACAAGACTTGAACGTCCTTATGAAGGAGCCAAGGAGATGATTTTACTAGAAGACCTTGAAGACAAGTTATTTCTAGCGAGACTAATCAAGGAGATGTACGAAGTTTTGCCTGTTCCCAAGGTCAAAAAGAAAGCATGATAGACTTGCCTAAGATAAATAGGCACTAAAAGCTTGATAAGAGCTTTTTCTTATAGTTTCAAACTATAAGGTCTATTAGTCAAGAAGTGTTAGAATGCCAAGGTATTTTTTGATATAATAGAAGATATTTGATAGAAAAGAGAAGAAATATGGCACAGATTATTGATGGGAAGGCTCTTGCAGCTAAGTTACAAGGACAGTTGGCTGAAAAGACTGCCAAACTAAAAGAAGAAACAGGTCTAGTTCCAGGCTTGGTGGTGATTTTGGTGGGGGACAATCCTGCCAGTCAAGTTTACGTTCGCAACAAGGAACGGTCAGCTCTTGCTGCTGGCTTCCGTAGTGAAGTTGTGCGAGTTCCAGATACCATTACCCAAGCGGAATTGTTGGACTTGATTGCTAACTACAATCAAGATTCAGCTTGGCATGGGATTTTGGTTCAGTTACCTTTACCCAAACATATCGATGAAGAGGTGGTTTTATTAGCCATTGACCCCGAAAAGGATGTGGATGGTTTCCACCCGCTAAACATGGGTCGCCTATGGTCTGGTCATCCAGTTATGATTCCTTCGACATCTGCAGGAATTATGGAGATGTTCCATGAATATGGGATTGAGTTGGAAGGTAAAAATGCGGTTGTTATCGGTCGCTCAAATATTGTTGGAAAGCCAATGGCTCAGCTTCTTTTAGACAAGAATGCTACTGTTACTCTAACTCATTCCCGTACAAAAGATCTAGCTCAAGTAGCATCGCAAGCGGATATTCTTGTCGTTGCTATCGGTCGCGCCAAGTTTGTGACTGCTGACTTTGTCAAACCAGGTGCAGTTGTCATTGATGTGGGGATGAACCGAGATGAAAATGGCAAGCTTTGTGGAGATGTTGGCTATGATGCCGTTGCACCACTTGCAAGTCACATCACGCCAGTACCTGGTGGAGTTGGCCCTATGACCATTACCATGCTAATGGAGCAAACCTATGAAGCAGCGCTTCGTACACTGAACAAGGATTAGGAAAATGAAATTCGTATTTGATCTGGATGGGACGCTGTCTTTTGATTATATGACCATAGATGAGGAGATTAAGCAGGTTCTTTTAAAGGCTAGCGATTATGGGCATGAGGTTATATTTGCCTCAGCTCGATCTTATCGAGATTGCTTGGGCTTATTAGGTACTGAACTTAGTCAGCGCTTGGTCATAGGGTTGAATGGTGGTGTAGCCTACTATCTGGGGAAAGCCATCTATGAAAGAAATCTCGATGCTAGAGTTTATCAGGCGCTAGTGGATTATTGCCAGACTTATAATCTCCCTTTCTTTGCAGATGATTGCTTTGATTATAGTGGTCAGATTGTGGAGAAGATTCCATTTATTTCTAGTGTTGACCCCCTAAAGGTGGCTCGTCATCAGAAACTCGAGGACTTGGGGACTCCGATTAAGGTAGTCGTTTACATGGGTGACCATGAGGATTTGCTTGATGACCTGCTTGGTCAGTTAGAAAGACTGGAGCTGGCTCATCTGTCTTATCATGCGCATGAAAAGTGCCTTTATGTTAATCCCTTGGATACTCATAAGGCGACAACTGTTGAAAAGTTATGTGGGGAGAATTTCATTGCTTTTGGAAATGACCAAAACGATATTGAACTGTTTAAGACGTCTCTCTATTCAGTTCAGATAGGAGATTTTGCTGGCCTTACTCCATATGCGGATGAAACGTTTGAGCTAAAAGGAGAACCTTCTCCAGCAGTGGCAGCTAAAATCTTACAGACCTTTGCGGAATTTAAGGGAAAATAGTGTAGAAGGAGGTTCGCCTTCTTTTTATGTAGAGTAATGCAGTCTATAAACTATAAATTTGAAGTTTGAAAAAGATATTAATGGAATTCAATTTGTAGTAGAAAGAGTCTAGAACCGAAAGCTATTTTCATTGCAACTATTCCTTTTAAATGAACTTTTCTTGTATAATATTTTATTAGGTCAAATTGATGGAAAATAATTGCAATATAAGGTGTGTTTTGATATATTCAATATATAAAATATATTATAAAACTTGGTACTTGTTTGTGTATTCAGAAGGAGGTTATTTTTAAAAATAAAGTAAACGCTTACTTTGTATCAAGAAAAAGAAATGAGGATTTTAATGAACAAAAGACTTTTTGATAAACGTTGTCATTATAGCATTCGTAAATTTGCAATAGGTGCGGCATCTGTGATGATTGGGGCTAGTATATTTGGTATTTCTGCTGTACAAGCTGAGGAGGTGGATTCATCCAATGCTAAAACAGAAGAAACAACTGTTCATCAAGCTCAACCTTTAGATAAGCTTCCCGATGATGTGGTAGCTGCTATTGCAAAGGCTGATGAGAATGGTGGGCGTGAGTTTGTAAAACCAAAAGCTGAATCGGCAGAAGACAAAGTGACTAAGGATACAGAACCTACTACACCTACTAACGAGAGTAGTCGTGAATTGGTTAGTCCTAAAGGGGAAACTCCAAATAAAGTAGAAGAAGGAAACAAGGCTGATAACAAACAGAAATCTGAAGAGGCAAATCCAAAGCCTGTTGAATCTGCAGTAACAGCTGGAACAGAAGTGAAAGAGGATTCTAAAAAAACTTCTGAAAAGGACCAAGTGAAAGCAGACACAGAGATTAAACCTTCTTCTGAAAAATCGCAAGTGCTGTCTAGAGAGTCAAACAAAGCCGAAGTTGAAAAGGAAAAACAGCTATTATCGGAACGAAAACAAGATTTTAATAAAGATTGGTATTTTAAACTAAATGCCCAAGGAGATTTTTCAAAAAAAGATGTGGATGTTCATGATTGGTCTAAATTGAATCTTCCTCATGATTGGAGTATTTATTTTGACTTTGATCACAAGTCTCCCGCTCGTAATGAAGGTGGGCAGTTAAATGGTGGAACAGCTTGGTATCGTAAGACTTTCATATTAGACGAAGCAGACAAGAATAAGGATGTTCGTATCAATTTTGATGGGGTTTACATGGATTCAAAGGTCTATGTAAATGGTAAATTTGTCGGACATTATCCAAGTGGCTATAATCATTTTTCATATGATATCACAGAATTTTTAAACAAGGATGGTAGTGAAAATTCAATTACTGTTCAAGTGACCAATAAGCAACCAAGTAGTCGTTGGTATTCAGGAAGTGGGATTTATCGTGATGTAACCCTTAGTTATCGTGATAAAGTCCATGTTGCCGAAAATGGTAATCATATCACTACTCCAAAACTTGCTGAGCAAAAAGAAGGGAATGTTGAAACACAGGTTCAAAGTAAGATTAAAAATACGGATAAGAAGGCTGCTAAAGTCTTTGTGGAACAACAAATTTTTACTAAGGAAGGTAAGGTTGTTTCAGAATTAGTCCGCTCTGAAACGAAGAATTTAGCAGAAAATGAAACTGCAGATTTCAGACAAACAATCCTAGTTAATAAACCAACTCTTTGGACGACAAAAAGTTATCATCCACAACTGTATGTGCTGAAAACAAAGGTTTATAAAGAAGGTCAACTAGTTGATGTAACAGAAGATACATTTGGTTACCGTTATTTCAATTGGACTGCGAAGGAAGGTTTCTCTCTGAATGGTGAACGTATGAAATTCCACGGGGTAAGTATTCACCATGACAATGGAGCTTTGGGGGCAGAAGAGAATTATAAGGCTACCTATCGTAAATTAAAACTCTTGAAAGATATGGGAGTTAACTCTATTCGAACAACCCACAATCCAGCGAGTCCTCAGTTGCTTGATGCTGCAGCTAGTTTAGGTCTCTTGGTTCAAGAGGAAGCTTTTGATACTTGGTATGGTGGCAAGAAGACTTACGACTATGGACGGTTCTTTGATCAAGATGCAACTCATCCTGAAGCTAAGAAGGGTGAGAAGTGGTCTGATTTTGATCTTAGAACAATGGTAGAACGTGATAAGAACAATCCGTCTATCGTAATGTGGTCTCTTGGAAATGAGGTGGAAGAGGCAAATGGTAGTCCTCGTTCTATCGAGACAGCTAAACGTCTGAAGGCTATTATCAAGGCGATTGATACTGAACGTTATGTCACCATGGGTGAAAATAAATTTAGTCGTGCAGCGACAGGTGATTTCTTGAAACTCGCAGAAATCATGGATGCTGTCGGTATGAACTATGGTGAACGTTTTTATGATGCGGTTCGTAGTGCTCATCCAGACTGGCTCATTTATGGTTCTGAAACCTCTTCAGCTACTAGAACGCGTGATTCTTATTATAACCCTGCTCAAATCCTTGGACATGACAATCGTCCAAATCGTCACTATGAACAATCTGACTATGGTAATGACCGTGTTGGATGGGGAAGAACAGCTACTGAATCATGGACTTTTGACCGTGATCGTGCTGGCTATGCTGGACAATTTATCTGGACAGGAATTGACTATATCGGTGAACCAACTCCATGGCATAACCAAGATAATACACCTGTAAAAAGTTCTTACTTTGGTATCATCGATACGGCTGGTTTACCAAAGAATGATTTCTACCTTTACCGTAGTGAATGGTATAGTGCTAAAGAAAAGCCAACTGTTCGCATTTTACCACATTGGAACTGGACTGAAGAGACCCTTAAGGAACGCAAGATGCTGGTTGATGGAAAGGTTCCGGTTCGTACCTTCTCAAATGCTGCAAGCGTCGAATTGTTCTTAAATGGAGGGTCACTTGGTAAAAAGGAATTTACTAAGAAAACGACAGAAGATGGACGTCCATATCATGAGGGGGCTAAACCAAGTGAATTGTATCTTGAGTGGCTTGTGAAATACCAACCAGGTACACTGACTGCGATTGCTCGAGATGAAAATGGGAATGAAATTGCGCGTGATAGTGTGACAACTGCTGGGGAGCCAGCAAGAGTTCGTCTGACTAAAGAAGAGCATGTTATCACTGCAGATGGAAAAGACCTATCCTACATCCATTACGAAATTGTTGATGGTGATGGGAATGTGGTTCCAACAGCTAACAATCTTGTTCATTTCAATCTTCATGGTCAGGGACAAATCGTTGGTGTGGATAATGGAGAACAAGCTAGTCGTGAACGCTACAAAGCTCAAGCAGATGGAACATGGCAAAGACGTGCTTTCAATGGTAAAGGGGTTGTCATTGTAAAATCAACAGAAAAAGAAGGTAAATTTACTCTTTATGCAGATTCTGCTGGTTTAACTTCTGATAGCGCAACAGTCGCAACTGTGTCTGGTAAGAAAGAAAACCGTCACTTTGTAGCCTTTGCTCCTGTAAAAGCAACAACTGACGTGACAACAAATCCTGAATTACCTCAAACAGTAACAGCTATTTATAGCGATGGTAGTGTTGAGGAAAAGACTGTAACATGGGACGTGCCATCAGACTTGCTTACAAGTGCAGGTGAAAAGAAAGTCTCTGGACGAGTGGAAGGTTTGGAAACCCCAGCTGAGGCACTTGTTAAAGTGATTGCTTTAGATAGATGGTTACCAAAAGTTGTTACAGTCCCAGTTGGAACGAATGCGGCTGATTTGGATAAAACGGTCACTGCTGTTCTGACAGATGGTAGCTTGATTGATACTGATGTTGTTTCTTGGACCTTGAAAGACCCTGCTGCTTTGAACAAGGAAGGTGGACGTACGGAGGCTACTGGTAAATTGGTAGATGACGACCGTGAAGTGACTGCAACCTTTATCGCAAGTAGTAAGGAAACAACAAGTAGCATTACAGGACTTACTGTTGGGGATAAAGCTCTTGAGAATTTTGAGTCTGGCAAGACCTATTACCGTGTATCTCTTCCTTACACTGGAACAATTCCAAGTGTTGGAGCTCAGACTACCGGATATCAAGTAACTGTTCAGCAAGCTTCTGCTGATAATGGTTATCAGGCTTCTCTCTTCTTGAGTGACCAAAAGGGTGACTTGGTTCAAACTTACTTAATTCAGTTTGTGAAGGAAGCTCCTGCTTTGAAACGTTTGGAAGTGGTTGTAGAAGGAAAAGAAACTGCCACTGAAGATCAAGTATTAACTTATCACGTCATTGGTCGTTATGAGGATGGTTCACAAACAGAATTTTCGGCTTCAGATATTCACTTAGAAGCTAAATCATCTGATGGGGGACATCTTGAGGTGAATGGTCAGAATCTATTGCTCTATACTAAGGGAAGAGTGACTTTGACACCTCGAATCGATAATCAAACAGAGAAAACAGAATCTGTAACTACTGAAGTAGTGATTAAAGAAAATAAAGTTAACAAGAAGATTGTGAAACTGCATCCTGTATCTGTTTCTACAGACATCAATCAGCAACCGAATCTACCTAAAGAAGTTGGAGCAGAATTTGATAAGGGCTTACCACGCAAAGTATCTGTAACTTGGGATAAGGTAGATGAAAAAGAGTTGGGGCACTATCATAGCTTTACGCTTAAAGGACATGTGGAAGGTACAGATATCGAAGCACAAGCGACTGTAACGGTTGAAGGATTGCAAGTTGCAGAGGAAATCAGCCTCACAGTACCTAAGGGTGAGACGGTTCAATTGCCAGCCAATGTCCGGGCTTACCATTCTAACGGAACAACTATCTACAAAGATGTTGTTTGGGATCAGGTTCCAGCTAACTTTAGTCAAACTGAAGGGGTCTATGAAATCAATGGTCGTTTAGTAGGTAGCAATCTGACAACTAAAGCTCATGTTCGAGTGTCTAGTCAAGTGGTTGCTGGAAATAATATCTCTAAACAATGGACAGGTTCACAATTACCAGCTGCCATTGTATCCAATACAGGTGGAGATGATTCAGCCAATACCTTGAACGACTTGACTGTATCAAGAACGCCATCAGATGCTAAAAATAGATGGACAACTTGGAGAACAAATACTGATAATGACTGGGCTTCTATCTTATTTGGTAATTCAGGAGACTTGACGAAACGTTTTGTCAACAATTTGTCGGTTGATTTCTATACTGATGGAGCAATTGGTCTTCCAAAAGAATATGTAGTTGAATATTATGTAGGTAAAGAAATTCCTGATTTACCAAGTGATGTCAGTCATGCGCAACGAGCTAGCAATCATCCATTTAATAATCCAGACAATTGGAAAGCAGTTGAAAACTTACATGCTCCAAGTCAGCTATCTGCAACTCAAACAAATCACTTCACATTTGACAAGGTAGAAACCTATGCTGTTCGTATTCGTATGAAGAAGGCTGATGGAACTTCAGGTGTTGGTCTGACAGAGCTAACTGTCCTTGGAAACAAGGTAGTAAGCTCTACAAGTTCAGAGATTTCTATCAAGGTAGATGGCAAGGATCTTGAACACTTTAATCCATCTAAGACCGATTACTATATTCCTCAATCTAGCAAAGAAATCACTGCAACAGCTAGCAATAATGGTTTGGTAACAGTTGTTCCTGCAACCAGTCCAAAAGGTGCAACACGTCTCATCTTAAAAGCAGAAGATGGTACGGTATTGAAAGAATATAGAATCTTCCGCAATGATGAGAGAGAAACTAGTCAACCTCTTGCTGCAGAAAATAGTGCTAAAATCTTGAATGTTGGAGATGCTCTTCAACTTCCTTCAGAAGTCACTGTTTATTACCCAACTTCAACTACTTGGACTACAGATAAACTGGCAGTGAAATGGGATGCTATTCCTGAACATGCAACAGAGCATGAGGGAACATTTGAAATTACCGGTCATGTCATTGGTACAAATCTAACGACTAAAATGCAGGTGACAGTTGTTTCTAAAGGAAATCAAGTCATTTCAGAAAATCCAAGCAACAATGAAACGGATTCTAAAGCCTTTGCTTCGACAACGAACGATACACAAGCAGCTTCACATGATCGAATTTTCTATATCAATGATGGAAAATACAATGAAGATGGACGTTGGACAAACTGGTCTCGTACTCCGAAAAATGAAGAAACTTCTGTCGGACTACTCTTTAAGAAGGACGGTAAAATTGCCACCCAATCTATTGGAAAAGTAGCTATTCAGTTCTTTAAAGATAGTGGAACAGATGCCCCAGAGAAAATGGTTCTAGAAAGATATATTGGCCCTGCCTTTACAGAACCAAGTACGATTTCTCGTTATGAAGAAAATGCTGACCATCCATTCAACAAGGCAGAAAATTGGGCACCTATTCCTTACAAAGCTTCTGGAGAATTAGTAGCTGGTAAACCAATCGAGTTTAATTTTGATCCGGTTCAAACGACAGCAATTCGTGCTCGCATGACTCGTAAGGCTACTACCAATGGTCTTGCACTTGTAGAATTTACAGCCTACTCTGCAGGCAAGGGAGCAGAAGTGGAAACACCATCAGCGACTATTTCGATCGACGGAAAAGCATTGGAAAACTTTGATCCAAATGTGACAGATTACACTCTAACAACAATGGGTTCAAAACCAAAAGTCACTGCAACAACTAGTGGACATGGAGTAGTTACAGTTGTGGATTCTGGAAATGCCAATCTTCCAACACTGGTTCGTCTTGTTTCCAAAGATGGAAATCTGGTGAAAGAATATCGTTTACACTTTAAGTCTACCTTCCAAACAACACCAACAGAAGGCGTTAAGAACTTAGTAGTAGAAACTCCAAGTTTGGAAATTGAAAAGACTCCGCTTCCGTTTAAAGAAGTTATTCGTGAAAACCCTGAACTTGCTCAAGGTCAACGTCGTATCGTTTCTGAAGGACAAGATGGAGAAAAAGTTGACTATATTCAAGTTTTGGGTACTACTAGAAGTCTTGTTCATTCTGAAGAAAGAAAGGCTCAGGATCGCATTGTTGAAGTAGGAGTGAAAGCATCTATTTCAAGTAGTAAAGGCGAGGAGCCTGCTCCAGTCAATGAAGTTCCAGAATTCAAAGGAGGTGCTAACTTTGTAGAAGCAACAGTGAACGATGTTCCAGAATTCAAAGGCGGTGCTAACTTTGTAGAAGCAGCAGTGAACGATGTTCCAGAATTCAAAGGCGGTGCTAACTTTGTAGAAGCAGCAGTAAATGAAGTTCCAGAATACACAGGAATTCTAGCCACAGTAGGAGATCAAGCAGTACCAAGTGTTGAGAAACCTGAATTTAAGGGTGGCGTTAATGCTGTAATGGCTCTAGAACATAAACTTCCAGAGTACCGTGGTATTCTAGCTACAGTAGGTAATCAACCAGCACCGACAGTAGAAAAACCAGAGTTTAAACTAAGTTCGTTAGAAAAAGCTCAGACTCCAGAAACACCAGTTCAAGTTGCCAAGGAAGACAAGAGATTGCCAGAAACTGGTGAAAAACAGTCAGAAACAGCTGTTTTCTTGGCAGGTGTTACCTTGGCCTTGTCAGCAGCTTTATTAACTGCAAAACTCAAAGAAGATTAGTCTCAGCGTCTAATGACATCCTATTTGTAGATATTAGTCGATGATTAAAAATTGGTTTCTTTTTCAACTATTGTAAGTTGATGGCATCTAAAAACTGGAGAAGACAATCATGGTCTTCTCCAGTTTTATATAGGTGTAAGCAAGAGAGGTGAATTGTACCCCAAAAGTTAGACAGAAAAATAGTAATCCAAATTGCAAGGTGTGTACCTTTTTGTTGTATAATGGAGTGAGGTGATTAGATGATTTTAAAAATTTATAATGGGGAATATAGTTTACAATGGGATGGAATATACTACTTAGCACTAATTGATTATCCAAATATTCAAGAGTGGGAATTAGAAAAAATTGCTAAATTTATAGCTTACGAAAAACTTCATAAATGTCAAACAAGTATTGAGTGTGCTGATTCTTGTTTAAAAGAAGAAATTTTAGATTACATCTGTCAGCATCCCTTTCTGCCACCATTTACCCCTACAGATAAAAGAGTAGCCTTGACTTATGATCTACATAAGAGGTTAGTGACTTCGGACTACTGTAGTCATACTACGACTATAGATGCAGCGATTTCTATCTTTAAAACAGGTCAGCTCTTATCTGCTGTGAACGCCTTTGGGCGAGATGCTGAAGAGTTGGTTTTGGATAGTAGAAATGCTGCATCGGATCCGATAGATTATTTTGACTATGTCATGTTAGGGTGGTCAAATACAAGTTCTGGTTATCGATTAGCGATGGAGCGTTTATTAGGTCGAGCTCCTTCAGATAAAGAATTACAAGAAAAGTTTATTCCTGGAGTGAGTTTTCATTTTATCTATACAGATTTGATTAAAGTTCCTGGTTATATTTTTGATGGCTACCATGTTGCAAAAATTAAGGACATATTGAATTTATTTAGTGAGTTGTATATTTGTATTATTCCAACTCATAATAAGAGCCAATTTGAAAATATTATTCCAACTAAAATACAAGATAGAGTGCATTATCTTGACTATGATGGAGAAGACTTAGAAGAGTGGACTAAGAAAGTCTATCAAGTTGTTTTAAAACAATCAGATAAAGGATAGTTGAGGAAAAAACGATGAAAGTGATTGATCAAACTTTACTAGAAAAAATCATTATTGAACGTTCTCGTCACAGTCATAAGGGAGATTACGGTCGCCTGCTCTTGCTGGGAGGGACCTATCCTTATGGAGGAGCTATCATCATGTCAGCCATTGCAGCTGTCAAAAGTGGGGCAGGGTTGGTGACTGTTGGCACGGATAAGGAGAATATCCCAGCTCTGCACAGTCATTTACCTGAAGCTATGGCATTTTCTCTTCAAGACCAGCAATTGTTAAAAGAACAGTTGGAAAAGGCAGAAGTTATCTTGCTAGGTCCGGGTTTGCGAGAGGATGCATTTGGAGAAGAACTCGTAAAATGGGTTTTTAACAACCTCAGAAGTGACCAGATTTTGATTGCAGATGGCGGTGCTTTGGGCATCTTAGCAAAAGCTCATTTTCCATTCCCATCTAGTCAGCTCATCCTAACTCCCCACCAAAAGGAATGGGAAAGACTGTCTGGTATAGCTCTTGACCATCAAAATACAGAGACGACTTCTAGGGCTCTTTCAGCTTTTCCTCAAGGAACGATTCTAGTCTTGAAAGGCCCAGTAACTCGTATATGGCAAGCAGGCAAACCTGAATACTATCAACTGGAGGTTGGAGGCCCCTATCAAGCAACCGGTGGCATGGGAGATACTCTGGCTGGGATGATTGCAGGTTTTGCAGGTCAGTTTCACCAAGCCAGTCTCTATGAGAGAGTGGTGGTAGCGACTCACCTTCATTCGGCTATCGCGCAAGAACTTGCTCAAGAAAACTATCTTGTCTTGCCAACAGAAATTAGCAAGCTACTCCCAAAAACAATAAAAAAAATATCCCAAAAAGGCAACTAATACCTTGGTTGTCTTTTTATGTTGATGTAGCTTTGTTGATAAGATTTTCAAATACCTCAGAACCAGCAATCAACTGCTGAACTTACGAGGAATTCTCACTTTTAAGGTTTTGATTTTTACTAAAAATTACAAATAAAGCGAGATTGTTATCAAAGTTGAGGGGTGTCAAATCATGCTTTTTTTGATATAATTTTTAGTGATGAATGCGAGAAATGATCGGTATGTGGTCGTTGATTTAGAGGCGACCAGCACCGGAAGTAAGGCAAAAATTATTCAAGTAGGCATTGTGGTGATTGAGAATGGTGAAATCATCGATCAGTATGCGACTGATGTCAATCCCCACGAACCCTTGGATTCTCATATCAAAGAATTAACGGGTCTGACCGATCAGCGTTTGGCTGCGGCGCCAGAGTTTTCTCAGGTGGCTGGAAAAATTTTTGAATTGGTTAAGGACGGTATTTTTGTTGCGCACAATGTACAGTTTGATGCCAACCTTCTTGCAGAATTTCTCTTTTTTGAAGGATATGAGTTGCGCACACCGCGTGTGGATACTGTTGAGCTAGCCCAAGTTCTATATCCTCAGTTTGAAAAATACAATCTAGGTATCCTTTGTCAAGAGTTGGGCATTGAACTAGAACAGGCCCACACTGCCCTGTCAGATGCTCAAGCAACAGCTGAACTCTTGCTTTACATGCGTCAAAAGCTTTTTGAGCTACCTAAAGGGCTCTTAGAAAGCTTGTTAAACCTTGCAGACAACCTTCTCTACGAAAGTTATTTGGTGATTGAGGAGGTTTACCAGCAGCAATCTCTCCTTGCTTCTCCAGAATTGATAGAACTCCATGGGCTTTTCCTGAGAAAGGAAAGTCAAGCATTAGTACCACGCAGGTTATCGAAAGATTTTGCTAAAAACATTTCTTTATTGGGGCTGGAGGAGCGTCCGCAACAGTTGGAATTTGCGGAGAAGGTTGAGCACTTATTGGAAGAACACCAGACTTCCTTTATCCAAGCTCAAACGGGATTGGGTAAGACTTACGGCTATCTCCTTCCAGCTTTGAATTTGAAGAGTGATGCAGGGATTTTAGTGAGTGTTCCGACCAAAATTCTCCAAAATCAGATCATGCAAGAAGAAGGACAGCGTTTAAAAGAGGTTTTTCATCTGGAGATTCATAGTCTCAAGGGTCCTCAAAATTATTTAAAACTGGATGCCTTTCACCGAGTTCTCCACCGATCGGAGTCCAATCGCCTTTTTACACGCTTTAAAATGCAACTGCTCATCTGGCTTACAGAGACAGAGACTGGTGACTTGGACGAAATCGGGCAGCTTTATCGCTACCAGCACTTTCTGCCTGGACTAGTCCACGATGGCAAGCTTTCAAAGAAAAGTTTATTTGCTACAGAGGATTTTTGGAAACGAGGGCAGGAAAAGGCCAAGACCAGTCGTGTTCTCTTGACAAATCATGCCTATCTGGTCACTCGTTTGGAAGACAATCCAGAGTTTGTCGACAACCGTTTGGTGATCTTGGATGAAGCTCAAAAAATGCTGCTAGCTCTTGAAAATCTAGCCCAGCAGGCTTATCGACTTGAGGATCTTGTAACCCAGCTTGATAAGTCCTTAGAGATAGAGGAAGATTTGGTTCAGAAACGCTTGCTTGAGAGTATTGGTTTTGAATGTCGTTACTTGATGGAGCACTATCAGTCGGGCCTTAAGAATGGAAAGTGGTTGGATTCTCTTGAACAGTTGCGCCAGCATTTTTCGGAGCTAGCTCTCCCAGAGTATAGAGATCTTGCAAACTTTTTCACGTCGGACCGTGAATTTTGGCTTGCTCCAGCAGAGAAATCTAGTAAGGATGTCCTGATTTGTTCAAGCAAAAACGGTCGCTTTATACTAGCAGACTTATTGCCAGAAGATTGTAGGCTCCTAGGAGTATCTGCCACTCTTGAAATCAGCAATCGGGTTTCCTTAGCAGATCTATTGGGTTTTCCAGATACTCCACTTGTTAGGCTTGATGTAACAAAACAGGAGCAACAAGAAGTCTTTCTAGTCGATGACTTTCCTCTTGTGACAGAAGTTCCACCTTTTGACTATGCTAATGAAGTGGCTTCTGTTATCCGAAGGTTACAAGCCTTTCAAGAACCCTTATTGGTTTTGTTTACCTCAAAAGAGATGTTGCTGGCAGTTTCAGACTTGCTAGACCAACCTCATCTGGCTCAGTACAAAAATGGGGAACCAAGTCAACTGAAAAAACGTTTTGAAAAAGGTGAACGCCAGATCTTGCTTGGAACAGGTAGTTTCTGGGAAGGGGTTGATTTTTCAACCCATCCTTGCGTAATCCAAGTGATTCCGAGATTGCCTTTCCAAAATCCCCAAGACCCCTTAACCAAAAAGTTAAACCAAGAACTGCGTCAAGAAGGGAAAAATCCTTTCTATGATTATCAGTTACCAATGGCGATCATTCGGCTAAAACAAGCCCTTGGTCGTACTGTTAGACGGCCCAACCAAGGTTCGGTTGCTGTAATCTTAGACCGTCGTGTTGTCAGCAAGCGTTACGGCAAACAAATCGCCCAGACCTTGTCAAAAGAAAGGGCTGTTCAGATTCTTTCTAGAGAACAGCTAGAGCCTGCTGTAGCTGATTTTCTCCAATCCCGTCGCAATAGAATGAAAGAAAAATCCAAGAAAGAGAAAAGGTAAAAAATATGAAACGTTCCTTCGACTCTCGAGTCGATTATAGCCTCCTCCTACCAGTGTTTTGTTTACTGGTGATTGGAGTAGTGGCTATTTATATAGCAGTTAGCCATGACTATCCCAATAATGTACTTCCAATTCTAGGTCAGCAAATCGCCTGGATTGCTTTAGGGCTTGTCATTGGCTTTGTCGTCATGTTCTTCAATACCGAGTTTTTATGGAAGGTGACTCCTTATCTTTATGGTCTAGGGCTAGCTTTGATGGTCCTCCCTCTTGTTTTCTACAATCCAAATCTTGTAGCGTCAACAGGTGCCAAGAACTGGGTGTCTATCGGGGGAACCACGCTCTTTCAACCATCTGAGTTCATGAAGATTTCCTACATCTTGATATTGGCTCGAGTCATTGTACAATTCACTCAAAAACACAAGGAATGGCGACGAACTATTCCCTTGGATTTCCTATTGATTGGTTGGATGATTGCCTTTACCATCCCAGTCTTGATCCTTCTAGCCCTACAAAGTGACTTGGGGACTGCCTTGGTCTTCGTAGCTATTTTTGCAGGCATGGTCCTCCTTTCAGGTGTTTCGTGGAAGATTATCATTCCTGTTTTTGCGACAGGAGTGACTGCAGTTGTAGGCTTCATGGCAATCTTTATAAGCAAGGATGGACGTGCCTTCTTGCACCAGATTGGGATGCCAACATACCAGATTAACCGTATTTTGGCTTGGCTCAATCCCTTTGACTTTGCGCAAACAACGACTTATCAACAGGCGCAGGGGCAAATTGCTATTGGAAGTGGTGGTTTGTTTGGGCAAGGTTTCAATGTGTCCAATCTCCTCATTCCAGTACGTGAAAGTGATATGATTTTCACAGTGATTGCTGAAGACTTTGGCTTCATTGGTTCAGTCTTTGTCATTGCTTTGTATTTGCTTCTTATATATCGTATGTTGAAGATTACGCTCAGGTCAAATAACCAGTTCTACACCTATATTTCAACTGGCTTTATCATGATGTTGCTCTTCCATATCTTTGAAAATATCGGTGCCGTAACAGGCTTACTTCCTTTGACAGGGATTCCTCTGCCATTCATTTCGCAAGGTGGATCCGCAATTATTAGTAACCTCATCGGTGTCGGTCTCCTCTTGTCTATGAGTTACCAGACCAATCTAGCAGAAGAAAAGAGTGGTAAAATTCCATTCAAACGAAAAAAAGTCGTTCTAAAACAAATCAAATAAGGAGGCCACTATGGCAAAAGTAGCAGTTATCTTAGCAAATGGCTTTGAAGAAATCGAAGCCTTGACAGTAGTTGATGTTTTGCGTCGAGCAAACATTTCCTGTGATATGGTAGGATTTGAAGAGCAGGTGACAGGATCACATGGCATTCAGGTAAAAGCTGATCGTGTTTTTGATGGCGATTTGTCCGACTATGACTTGGTAGTTCTTCCAGGTGGCATGCCAGGCTCAGCTCACCTACGGGATAATCCAGCCCTCATTTCTGAGATTAAAGCCTTTGACCAAGCTGGAAAGAAAATTGCAGCTATCTGTGCAGCTCCAATCACCCTCCATCAAGCAGGTGTCCTGAAAGACAAGCGCTTTACCTGTTATGACGGTGTTCAGGAGAACATCAGTGATGGAATTTACCGAAAGGAAACAGTAGTTGTGGATGGTAATCTAACAACTAGCCGAGGACCGTCAACTGCCCTTGCCTTCGCCTATGAATTAGTGGAGCAACTGGGAGGAGATGCAGAAAGTTTACGAGTCGGTATGCTCTATCGGGATGTCTTTGAAAATCAACAGTAAAACGAGGGTTAAACTCTCGTTTTTTACTTGGAAAAATCTAGGAAATCATCGCTTTTTTCATAAAAAAATGGTATAATGAAGGGTATGAAATATCACGACTATATATGGGATTTAGGTGGTACCCTATTGGATAATTATGAGACTTCTACAGCAGCCTTTGTAGAAACCTTGGCCCAATATGGTATTGAGCAAGAACACGACCGTGTTTACGAAGCCTTGAAAGTTTCGACAGCTTTTGCCATCGAGAAGTTTGCCCCAGACATCGAGGATTTTTTAGAGAACTATAAAGAAAATGAAGCGCGTGAGCTAGAGTACCCAGTTTTGTTTGAGGGGATTCCAGAGTTACTAAAAGACATCTCTGACAAGGGTGGCCGTCATTTCTTAGTCTCTCATCGAAATGACCAAGTGCTAGAACTTCTAGCAAAGACTCAGATAGCTGACTATTTCACAGAAGTCGTGACTGCCAGTTCTGGTTTCAAACGAAAACCAGATCCTGAGTCCATGATTTATTTACGTGATAAATATCATATTACATCCGGTTTGGTCATTGGTGACAGAAATATTGATATAGAAGCAGGTGAAGCTGCTGGCTTAGATGCCTATCTTTTTAAAAACGTTGCGACATTGAGACAAGCAATAGACATGTAAGAAAAGGGAAAAAATGACAGAAGAAATCAAAAATCAACAGGCACAGGATTATGATGCCAGTCAAATTCAAGTTTTGGAGGGGCTGGAAGCCGTTCGTATGCGTCCAGGTATGTATATTGGATCGACTTCAAAAGAAGGTCTTCACCACCTAGTCTGGGAAATTGTTGATAACTCAATTGACGAAGCCTTAGCTGGATTTGCAAGTCACATCCAAGTCTTTATCGAGCCTGATAATTCCATCACCGTTGTGGACGACGGCCGTGGAATTCCTGTTGACATTCAGGAAAAGACAGGACGTCCCGCTGTTGAGACCGTCTTTACAGTCCTTCATGCTGGAGGAAAATTCGGCGGTGGCGGATATAAGGTTTCAGGTGGTCTCCACGGAGTAGGTTCTTCCGTAGTAAATGCCCTCTCAACGCAACTAGATGTTCATGTTCACAAAAACGGTAAGATTCATTACCAAGAATACCGTCGTGGTCATGTTGTTGCTGACCTTGAGGTGGTTGGAGATACGGATAAAACTGGAACAACAGTTCACTTCACACCAGATCCAGAGATTTTTACAGAAACAACGACCTTTGATTTTGACAAATTGAATAAACGTATTCAAGAACTAGCCTTTTTGAACCGAGGACTTCGAATCTCAATAACAGATAAGCGTGAAGGTCTTGAACAAAGCAAACATTACCACTATGAGGGTGGAATTGCTAGCTACGTTGAATATATCAACGAGAATAAAGATGTGATCTTTGAAAAACCAATCTATACAGATGGTGAAATGGAAGACATTACTGTTGAAGTAGCCATGCAGTACACAACCGGTTATCACGAAAATGTCATGAGTTTCGCCAATAATATTCACACCCATGAAGGTGGAACGCATGAGCAAGGTTTTCGTACAGCACTGACGCGTGTTATCAATGATTATGCCCGCAAAAATAAGCTATTAAAAGACAATGAAGACAACCTGACAGGAGAAGATGTTCGTGAAGGTTTGACTGCTGTTATCTCTGTCAAACATCCAAATCCACAGTTTGAAGGACAAACCAAGACCAAGCTGGGCAATAGTGAAGTGGTTAAGATCACCAATCGCCTCTTCAGCGATGCCTTCTCTGATTTTCTCATGGAGAATCCACAGATTGCCAAGCGCATCGTGGAAAAAGGAATTTTGGCTGCCAAGGCTCGTGTAGCTGCTAAGCGAGCGCGTGAAGTCACTCGTAAGAAATCCGGCTTGGAAATTTCCAATCTGCCAGGAAAACTAGCGGATTGTTCTTCAAATAACCCTGCGGAAACAGAACTCTTCATCGTCGAAGGAGACTCAGCTGGTGGATCAGCTAAATCTGGTCGTAACCGTGAATTCCAAGCTATCTTGCCAATTCGTGGTAAGATCTTGAATGTTGAAAAAGCTAGCATGGATAAAATCCTTGCCAACGAAGAAATTCGGAGCCTTTTCACTGCCATGGGAACAGGATTTGGTGCAGAATTTGATGTCACTAAGGCTCGTTACCAAAAACTCGTTTTGATGACTGATGCCGATGTCGATGGAGCCCACATTCGGACCCTCTTGCTAACCTTGATTTACCGCTACATGAAACCAATTCTAGAAGCTGGATATGTCTACATTGCCCAACCGCCAATCTACGGAGTAAAAGTTGGAAGTGAGATCAAAGAATACATTCAACCTGGTGCAGATCAAGAAATTAAACTCCAAGAAGCCTTAGCGCGTCACAGTGAAGGGCGCTCAAAACCAACCATCCAACGTTATAAAGGTCTGGGAGAAATGGACGACCACCAATTGTGGGAAACTACCATGGATCCAGAACATCGCTTGATGGCGCGTGTTTCGGTAGATGATGCTGCCGAAGCAGATAAGATCTTTGATATGTTGATGGGGGACCGAGTTGAACCTCGCCGTGAATTTATCGAAGAAAATGCCGTTTACAGTACCCTTGACGTCTAAAAAATGTGGGAAATAGTTCCCATGACCTAAAAAATATGATATAATCAATACGATTGTTTCTAGTATAAAAGGAGTTTGATATGTCTAATGGACAACTAATTTATCTAATGGTTGCGATTGCAGTCATTTTGATTCTAGCTTATGTAGCGGCAATCTTCCTACGTAAGCGTAATGTAAGTAGATTGACGGCCCTCGAGGAAAGAAAAGAAGAACTCTACAACCTTCCTGTAAATGATGAGGTTGAAGCGGTTAAAAACATGCATTTGATTGGTCAAAGTCAGGTGACCTTCCGTGAATGGAATCAAAAATGGGTTGATTTATCCCTTAACTCATTTGCTGATATTGAAAATAACCTGTTTGAGGCTGAAGGCTATAATAATTCTTTTCGCTTTTTCAAAGCGACTCACCAAATCGATCAAATCGAAAGTCAAATTGATTTAATTGAAGAAGACATTGCGGCGATTCGCAATGCGCTTTCAGAGCTTGAAAAACAAGAGTCTAAGAATAGCGGACGTGTTCTGCATGCTTTGGACTTATTTGAAAATCTGCAACATACCGTAGCAGAAAATTCGGAACAGTATGGTAAAGCCCTTCCTGAAATTGAGAAACAATTGGAAAATATCCAGTCAGAGTTTTCTCAATTTGTAACCTTGAACTCTTCAGGTGACCCAGTTGAAGCTGCAGCAATTCTTGATTCAACTGAAAATCATATTCTCGCTTTGACACATATCGTTGATCGTGTTCCATCTCTCGTGAAGACTTTGTCAACAGAACTTCCAGAACAATTGGAAGATTTGGAGGAAGGCTACCGTAAACTCTTGGATGCTAATTATCACTTCACTGAAACGGACATCGAGTCACGCTTCCAACTTTTACATGAATCCTTGAAAAATAATCAAGAAAACATCCGCCAGTTGGAATTGGATAATGCAGAGTATGAAAATACACAAATCCAAGAAGAGATTAATGCGCTTTACGATATCTTCACGCGTGAAATAGCTGCCCAAAAAGTCGTTGAAAGTCTCCTTTCAACGCTTCCAACCTACCTAAATCACTTGAAAGAAAATAATCAGGTTTTGGTTCAAGACCTTGAACGCTTGACTAAAACCTATCTTCTCCCAGAAAGTGATGGGAACCATGTCCGCCGTCTTCAAGCTGAATTGTCAGGGCTTGATACAGCGATCACAGAGGCAACCGAAGATCAGACAGAACCTACTCAAGCCTACTCTGTTTTAGAGGAGCAGTTTAATTCACTTCAAAGTAATCTAAAAGACATTGAAGACGAACAAGTTTCTGTTAGTGAACGCCTAGCCCAAATCGAAAAAGACGACATCAATGCTCGTCAGAAAGCCAATGTCTATGTGAATCGCTTGCATACTATCAAACGTTACATGGAGAAGAGAAACTTGCCGGGTATTCCTCAAAGTTTTTTGAAACTTTTCTTCACTGCAAGCCATAACACAGAAGATCTGATGGCAGAGTTAGAACAAGCACAAGTTAATATTGAATCAGTTAAACGAATTCTTGAAATTGCGACCCATGACATGGAGGCTCTTGAAACAGAAACCTACAATATTGTTCAATACGCGACCTTGACGGAGCAACTCTTGCAGTATTCAAACCGTTACCGTTCATTTGATGAACGTATCCAGCAAGCTTTCAATGAAGCACTTGAAATTTTTGAAAAAGAATTTGACTACAAGGCATCATTTGAGAAGATTTCTCAAGCCTTGGAAGTTGCAGAGCCTGGAGTCACAAATCGCTTTGTTTCTTCTTATGAAAAAACACGTGAAGCGATTCGCTTCTAATACCTGAAAAGCTTAGATCATCTAGGCTTTTTATTATTTATTTCAAAAATAGAAGAATATCGATTTATCATTGAAATTATAGTTCTGATTTGATATGATGGAGGTATGAAGAAAAATAGAGTGAAGCGTGTTTCCCACGATAAAAAGAGAAGTAGATTGCTTTTCCTTGTTGGAATCTTAGGTCTTGCTATGATCTGCCTAGGTGGTGCCATTGGCCATAAGATTCTACAAAAGCAATCCTATGAACAAAAAATTGAAGCGCTAAAGAGTGAAAAGGACCAACAATTCAGCTCAGGTAGTCAGAAAGACCATTTCCGAAAAGGTCAAGCTGAGGTGATTGCCTACTATCCTCTTCAAGGGGAGGAGGTCATTGCGCCTGTTAGAGAAAAAATCAACCAGGATATCAAAGAAAAGCTGGAAGATAAAGAAGATTTGGTCTTTTATTATACCGAGCAATTGGATCCTGTTTTAAAGGGAGTTCTTACTCGTAATATCAGTAAGCAAGTTTACGATTTGTCTGCAGCAAAGGTTGAAGAAAAAGAAAAAACATCTTTAGGAAAAGTTTTCTTGACTGAAGATGGGAAAGATTTTGACCTCAGTAAACTCTTCAAAGATGCAAGCAAGGCTAAGGAAGTCTTGCTGAGCCAAATCAAATCAACCCTAGAAGATAAGAAACTTGACCAGACAAAAATTGATCAGGTGCTAAAAACCTTTACAGACCAAGATTTGTCGTCATGGAGCTTTGATTATAAAGATAGTCAAATCATCCTTTATCCTGCTGACCTAGGGGAGGTTCTGGAGGAAATTGCTTTACCAATATCCAGTTTCTTTGACGTTATTGAGTCATCCTATCTGCTTGAGAAAGATGCTGAACTTTACCAGGCTTACTTTGCTCAGAAAAATAAAAAAGTTGTAGCCTTGACTTTTGATGATGGTCCAAATCCATCTACAACTACCCAGGCTTTGGATACATTAGCTAAGTACAATGTAAAGGCGACCTTCTTTGTACTTGGTAAAAACATTGCTGGTAATGAAGATCTTCTGAAACGAATGAAATCAGAAGGACATGTTGTGGGAAATCATAGCTGGGATCATCCCGTTCTTTCAAAGTTGACTCTTGAAGATGCTAAAAAGCAAATCACGGATACGGAAGATGCCTTGACCAAGGTTTTAGGTTCGAGTTCTAAACTTATGCGCCCCCCTTACGGAGCGATTACAGATGATATTCGTAATAGTCTGGATTTGAGTTTTATCATGTGGAATGTAGATAGTTTGGACTGGAAGAGCAAGAATGAAACTGCTATTTTAACAGAGATTCAGCATCAAGTTCGTAATGGATCGATTGTTCTTATGCATGATATTCATGGCGCTACAGTTAATGTTCTTCCAAAGATTATAGAATATCTAAAAGAGCAAGGTTATACATTTGTGACTATTCCGGAATTGCTCAATTCACGTCTAAAAGCTCACGAAATGTATTATGACCGTGATCAATAATTGTTAAAATCTAAAGGATCAAATGTGCTGATAATCAGGACTTTGTTTCTTTAGATTTTCTTCACATAGAAAGGAAAAAATATGAAATCTTACACCCTTAATAATGGAGTTTCAATTCCTGTTCTAGGATTTGGAACATGGAAGGCTGAAAATGGAGAGGTGGCCTACCAAGCCGTTTTAGAAGCCTTAAAGGCTGGTTATCGTCATATCGATACTGCAGCTATCTATAAAAATGAGGAAAGTGTTGGTCGTGCTATTCGAGATAGCGGTATTCCACGACAAGAAATCTTTGTAACGACCAAACTTTGGAATACCAATCACAGCTACGAAGAAGCTCGCCAAGCTTTTGAGGAATCAATGGAAAAACTGGGATTGGATTATCTAGACTTGTACCTTATCCATTGGCCAAATCCAAAACCACTAAGGGAAAATGACGGATGGAAAACTCGCAATGCTGAAGTCTGGAGAGCGATGGAGGACCTTTACCAAGAAGGCAAAATCCGTGCTATCGGAGTTAGTAATTTTCTCCCTCATCATCTGGATGCTTTGCTTGAGACAGCAAGAGTCATTCCAGCGGTTAATCAGGTGCGCTTAGCGCCAGGAGTTTACCAAGAGGAAGTGGTTGACTACTGTAGAGAGAAGGGAATTCTCCTAGAGGCTTGGGGACCTTTTGGGCAAGGGGATCTGTTTGAACAGAAAGAAGTCCAAGGAATTGCTGATAAGCACGGGAAATCAGTTGCTCAAATTGCCTTGGCTTGGAGTTTGGCAGAAGGTTTTTTACCTCTACCTAAGTCAGTAACAGCCTCTCGCATCCAGAGCAATCTTGACTGTTTTGGGATTGAACTCAGCAAAGACGAGCGAGAGATCTTAAAGACGATTTCAGTGACTTCTGGCGCACCTCGTGTGGATGAGATGGATTTTTAGAAAGTAAGAAAAAGAATTGTAAATTTTCTCTCTTTCTGATATAATAATCAACAAGAAAGAAAGTCTTATGGCGTTCTTTAAGCGAGCTTGGGATAGTGGGAGCCAAGTAGAACAAGGTAAGAAACTGGCACTTTCTGTCGTATTTTAAAAAACAATGAAGTAATAAATTAGGGTGGAACCGCGTTTCTGACGCCCCTAGTCGCAAGGCTTGGGTGTTGAAATTCGGTTCTTTTTGAATTTGATCTAATGCCTAAGTAGAAAGGAGCATAATGCTTAAAGGATCTTGTTTATGTAAAGCAGTCACCTACACTTTAGATGAGGAATTGTCAGAATTAGTTTTTTGTCATTGCTCATTCTGTCGGAAAGCAACTGCGTCTGCCTATACAGTTAATGCCAAAGTTAGCAGCAAAAATCTGGTATTGTATGGAGAAGAGAATTTGGTTACCTATAGTTCATCTCCAGGGAAACAACGCTATTACTGCCAGAACTGTCATAGTCAAATTTTCACTATTCAAGAAGATGTACCAGAAGTTTGTGCTTTAAAATTAGGTACAGTAGATGAATGCAATCAGAATTTACAAACTGTTCCTAAACGTCATATTTTTCAGGACCCAGCTTTTTCTTGGTTGCTTGATAAATAAATTTAAAAAGATAATATAAACTAAAGGAGTAAACAATGTCTAAGAAATTAACATTTCACTGCGTCAGTGGCAGAGACCTCCTTACAGTCGGGCTGCCCCACGCTCAGCACTAGAGTGCCTGAGCTAGACGCAGTACTAACTCGTCTTGCCTCGTATGATCGACGAGGCAGACTCGTGTCGCAAGTAATTTATAAAAAAAAGGAGTAAATAATGTCTAAAAAATTGACTTTCCAGGAAATCATCCTTACTTTGCAACAATTTTGGAATGACCAAGGTTGTATGCTTATGCAGGCTTATGATAATGAAAAAGGTGCGGGGACGATGAGTCCGTACACTTTCCTTCGCGCTATTGGACCTGAGCCATGGAATGCGGCTTATGTAGAGCCATCACGTCGTCCTGCTGACGGTCGTTACGGGGAAAATCCTAACCGTCTCTATCAACACCACCAATTCCAAGTGGTCATGAAGCCTTCTCCATCAAATATCCAAGAACTTTATCTTGAGTCTTTGGAAAAATTGGGTATCAATCCATTGGAACATGATATCCGCTTCGTTGAAGATAACTGGGAAAATCCATCGACTGGATCTGCAGGTCTCGGTTGGGAAGTTTGGCTTGATGGGATGGAAATCACTCAGTTCACTTATTTCCAACAAGTTGGTGGATTGGCAACTGGCCCTGTGACTGCGGAAGTTACCTATGGTTTGGAGCGTTTGGCTTCTTACATCCAAGAAGTAGACTCTGTCTATGATATTGAGTGGGCTGATGGTGTAAAATACGGAGAAATCTTCATCCAGCCTGAGTACGAGCATTCAAAATATTCATTTGAAATTTCGGATCAAGAAATGTTGCTGGAAAACTTTGATAAGTTTGAAAAAGAAGCTGGTCGTGCCTTAGAAGAAGGCTTGGTTCACCCTGCCTATGACTATGTTCTCAAATGTTCACATACCTTTAACTTGCTTGACGCGCGTGGTGCCGTATCCGTAACTGAGCGTGCGGGCTATATCGCCCGTATCCGTAACCTGGCCCGTGTCGTAGCTAAAACCTTTGTCGCAGAACGCAAACGCCTAGGTTACCCACTTTTGGATGAAGAAACGCGAGCTAAACTCTTAGCAGAAGACGCAGAATAAAGAGAGTAACCGTTTACGAAAATGGGCGAACAGAGTGAGCCTTGAGCCAGTTGCCACAGTGATGAAGGTATCCTTAGTGATGCTAAGGATACTAGGCAAAATTGGAGACTTTTGGCTCCAATTTTAGCAATGAAACGACGAAGTTGGTTGCTTGCGTGCCAATCACATAAGGCAAACTGGAAAATAAAAAGATACTTTTCGGAGAAAAAATATGACAAAAAACTTATTAGTAGAACTCGGTCTTGAAGAGTTACCAGCCTACGTAGTAACTCCTAGTGAAAAACAACTAGGTGAAAAAATGGCAGCCTTCCTCAAGGAAAACCGCCTTTCCTTTGAAGCTATTCAAATCTTCTCAACACCACGTCGTTTGGCTGTTCGTGTGACTGGTCTTGCAGACAAACAGTCTGATTTGACAGAAGATTTCAAAGGACCAGCTAAGAAAATCGCCTTGGACAGTGATGGAAACTTCACCAAAGCAGCCCAAGGATTTGTCCGTGGGAAGGGCTTGACGGTTGAAGATATTGAATTCCGTGAAATCAAGGGTGAAGAATATGTCTATGTTACCAAGGAAGAAGTGGGTCAACCAGTTGAAGCCATTGTTCCTGGTGTTGTAGATGTCTTGAAGTCCTTGACTTTCCCTGTCAGCATGCACTGGGCTAACAATACTTTTGAATATATCCGCCCTGTGCACACTTTGACAGTTCTCCTGGACGAGCAGGAGTTTGATCTGGATTTCCTTGATATCAAGGGCGGTCGTGTGAGCCGTGGTCATCGTTTCTTGGGACAAGAAACCAAGATTCAGTCAGCATTAAGCTACGAAGAAGACCTTCGTGCACAGTTTGTAATCGCGGATCCTCGTGAACGTGAGCAAATGATTGTTGATCAAATCAAAGAAATCGAGGCAAAACATGGTGTACGTATCGAAATTGATGCTGACTTGCTGAACGAAGTCTTGAACTTGGTTGAATACCCAACTGCCTTTATGGGTAGTTTTGATGCTAAATACCTTGAAGTTCCAGAAGAAGTCTTGGTGACTTCGATGAAGGAACACCAACGCTACTTTGTTGTTCGTGATCAAGACGGTAAACTCTTGCCAAACTTCATTTCAGTTCGTAACGGAAACGCAGAGCATTTGGAAAATGTCATCAAGGGAAATGAAAAAGTCTTAGTTGCCCGCTTGGAGGACGGTGAATTTTTCTGGCGTGAAGACCAAAAATTGGTCATTGCAGATCTTGTTGAAAAATTGACCAACGTGACTTTCCATGAGAAGATTGGTTCCCTTCGTGAACACATGATTCGTACTGGTCAGATTGCCATTCTCTTGGCAGAAAAAGCTGGTTTGTCAGTGGATGAAACGGTTGACCTAGCCCGTGCAGCAGCTATTTACAAGTTTGACTTGTTGACGGGGATGGTTGGTGAGTTTGATGAGCTCCAAGGTATTATGGGTGAGAAATATGCTCTTCTTGCTGGTGAAACTCCAGCAGTTGCAGCTGCTATTCGTGAACACTACATGCCTACATCAGCCGAAGGAGAGCTTCCAGATAGCAAGGTGGGGGCAGTGCTTGCCATTGCAGATAAATTGGATACAATTTTGAGTTTCTTCTCAGTAGGTTTGATTCCATCAGGTTCTAATGACCCTTATGCCCTTCGTCGTGCGACTCAAGGTGTGGTTCGTATCTTGGATGCTTTTGGTTGGCACATTGCTATGGATGAGTTGATTGATAGCCTTTACAGTTTGAAATTTGACAGCTTGACTTATGAAAATAAAGCAGAGGTTATGGACTTTATCAAGGCTCGTGTTGATAAGATGATGGGTTCTACTCCGAAAGACATCAAGGAAGCAGTCCTTGCAAGTTCGAACTTTGTCGTGGCGGATATGTTGGAAGTAGCAAGTGCTCTCGTCGAAGCAAGCAAGGAAGAAAACTTCAAACCGTCTGTCGAATCTCTCTCACGTGCTTTCAACTTGGCTGAAAAAGCAGAAGGATATGAAACAGTTGATCCTGCCCTCTTTGAGAATGAAGAAGAGAAAACCTTGGCGGAAGCAGTAGAGTCACTCGTTTTATTAGGGACTGCAAGTCAGCAATTAGAACAACTCTTTGCGCTTAGTCCAGTTATTGATGCTTTCTTTGAGAATACTATGGTAATGACCGATGATCAAGATATTCGTCAAAATCGTTTGGCAATCTTGTCACAACTCACCAAGAAAGCAGCTAAACTTGCACGTTTCAACCAAATCAATACGAAATAAACTGAGTCAAACGGACTGTATCTTATCACAAAGGAGAAAAAATGGATCCGAAAAAAATCGCTCGTATCAACGAACTTGCTAAAAAGAAAAAAACAGAAGGCTTAACTTCTTCTGAAAAAGTGGAACAAGCTAAACTTCGTGAGGAGTACATCGAAGGCTATCGTCGTTCTGTTCGTCACCACATTGAAGGAATCAAAATTGTGGACGAAGAAGGAAATGACGTCACACCAGAAAAACTACGTCAGGTACAACGTGAAAAAGGTTTACACGGCCGTAGTTTAGATGATCCTAACTCATAAAATGAAAGGGGGTGTAGATGATTTACAAGCCCCTTTTCTGTTGTAATAAAAAAGGAGCCATTTGGCTCCTTTTTGGTTTCTTAGTTGCTTGCACCAGAAGTGGCGTCGGCGTCACCACCATGGCCTCCAGCGTCCCCTGAGTCAGAAGCGCCAGAAGTAGCATCTGCGTCTCCATGACCTCCGGCAGCAGGAGCAAATGGTCCGCTACCACCTACTAAACGTTGACCAGTCTCTTTTAGGTACCAGTCAAGCCATGGTTGGAAGTTAAAGACAATTTCATTGATTCCAGCGTATGATCCATCAGGATAGTACATGGCTTGGTAGTTATGAGTGTTGATGACACCAGCAGGAGAACCTGGAACGATCGTACGGACGTATTCTTGGTTTCCATTGCGAAGTGTTCCGATGACCCACTCTACATTCTTCATACGTGCTGGTGGAAGAGATCCATGAACAGTCGACATACGGCTACCTGATTGAGGTGGTACACGTTTAGCGAACATAGTGTCTGGATCTTGGTGAGCGTTATTGTAGTAGAGGAATTGGTTGTTATCATCAGCGTATGTCAATTCAAATGGCATAGCTTTCAAGAACATATCAATTTGGTTAACTGTCAGGATACCGTGGTCCAGTTTGACATAGGTATCACCAGAAACAGCTCCAGTGATTGCAGCAACTTTTTCTACCCATTCTGGATCGTCAGGATCAACTTCTGTGATGGTTGTAGCGATTGGTTTTCCACAATCCAAGTCTTCTGGTTCGATTGGTTTTGGTTTTTTCAATTTCGAAACGACTCCTACGTATTTTACAAAGTTATCTAAGCAAGTTTCAAGGAATTTAACAGTGCCTTCGTTGGTGATATTTCCGTCGTTATCAAAAGCTTCCTTAGCTTTGCCAAGAAGGAATTCGTTACCTGGAAGTGTGTAGGCATTGACACCTGGAGCATCAAGGATCTTACGAAGGTGAACTTGGGCACGTGAAGTTCCTTGGTCATAGTATGATGCACCCACAATCATAACAGGCTTATTTTCAAATGGATGAACTTCGTATGAAAGCCATTCGAGCACAGATTTGAGAGAAGCTGAGATAGTGTGGTTGTGCTCAGGAGTGGCGATAATGACACCATCAGCACGTGTAATCTTGTTATACAAGAAGCGCAATTGGAAACTTTCGTCCCATTTTTCGTCTTGGTTAAACATTGGAACTTCGTCGATTTCAAGAACTTCTAATTCAAATTTAAATTTGAAATTGCGACGGATAAATTCCAAGAGTTTGCGGTTATATGATTGATCGTAGTTTGATCCAACAAGTCCAACAAATTTCATTCTTTCGGTCTCCTATCTTACAAATTTTCCCAGTCAAATTCTTCAGCATCTTTGCGAAGCAATTCTTGTGCATTGCGCAATTTTTCAGTAATTTTCACGAAGATACGGAAGTCATCGAAGATGGCATCCAATTTCTTGATGACATCAAGGTCAACCAAGTCGCCACTTGGGTTAAATGCTTGAAGAGAGTGTGAGAGCAAGAATTCATCTGGTAGAACATTTGCCTTGATTTCAGGAGCGTTCAAGATTTGACGAAGTTGCAATTGGGCACGAGATGAACCAAGTGTACCGTAAGAAGCACCAGTGATCATGATTGGTTTGTTCAAAAGTGGGTAGATACCATAAGATAGCCAAGCAAGAGCGCTCATCAAAACTGCAGGGATAGAGTGGTCGTACTCAGGAGTACCGATAATCACACCGTCAGATGCTTCAATTTTAGCTGCAATCTCAAGAATTTCAGCTGGAAGTTGTTTATCTGCTGGTTTGTTGAAAACAGGGATATCCTTGATTTCAACGAGTTCAATTTCAGCTTTATCAGCAAAGTGTTTTTGCATGTATTGGAGCAATTGGCGGTTTGTAGAACGTTTAGAGTTCGTTCCAACAATGGCAATAAGTTTTAGCATGAGATTTCCTTTCTCTTTTTACATAATACAATTTTGAAGGCCTGAAGAACATGCAAGGCGTCCCTCTTTGTCGATGAGAATGGCTTCAATACCATCTAAACTTTCGACTTGCCAGAGGATAGAAGCGCTTCGTTCTCCGAAAAGGCGCGTTGTCCATATCTCACCATCAACGGATTTATCAGAGATAATCGTTAGGCTAGCGAGTTCGGTTTCGACAGGGAATCCTGTCTCACTATCAAAGATATGGTGATAGTCTTTTCCATCTACTGTCAGGTGGCGTTCATATATACCTGAAGTGACAACGGATTTGTTAGAAGCAGGAATGGTTAGGAGATGATTGCCACGAGGATTTCGCGGATCCTGAATGCCGATCTGCCAGTCTTTCCCTTCTTTAGCTTGGTTATTCCCGATGGTGAGGATATTTCCTCCCAGATTGATCAAGGCAGAGGTGACACCGTGTGTTTTTAAATACTGGGCAACCTTATCTGCACTATAGCCCTTAGCCAAACAACCTAGATCGAGCTTCATTCCTTTCTTCTCTAAAAAGACAGTAGAGCTAGTCGGATCTAACTTGATAAAATGTGGGTCAACTAGAGGCAAGACGGCTTCGATTTCATTTGGCTTTGGAAGCCGAGCATCTGAAAAGCCAATTCGCCAGGTTTGAATCAAGGGACCAATACTGATGTTGAGATGGCTAGAGGGAGCTAGGCTATGCTCTAGTCCAAGAGCAATCAGTTCAAATAGGTCAGGATGAACCTTGACAGGTGCGATTCCAGCCTGGTAGTTGATTTCCATCAGTTCGGATTCTTGACTGTTGGCGTTGAAGCGGTATTCGAGCTCTTTGAGCAAGTCAAAAGCCCCCTGAAGCAGGGTTTCTGCCCGCTCATATACTAATGAAATGGTGATAGTTGTTCCCATTAGCCGTTCAGAGTGCGAACGAAGAGGCAAGCTACCAACTCCTTTCTTCTTACTAGGAAATCATTCAATATAAGATAGTTAGAGAAATTAAACCCCTTACATTTTCTTTCCATGTATCTAGCATACCATAAAGTCAGCGTTTTCACAAATAAATTTTAACAAAAGTCAAGAAATATGCTCAAAAATTGGAAGAAAATGAAACAAATAGTATAGTAAAGAATAATTTTTTCTGAAAAAAAGAGAATTCTGAGCAAATGCCTTGTAAACGCTAACAGTAAATGGTATACTAGAAAGGTAAATCAAAAATTAAAGGTAGGAATTTTTCTATGAGTAAAATCGTTGTAGTTGGTGCTAACCACGCTGGTACAGCTTGTATTAATACCATGTTGGACAACTTCGGACATGAGAACGAAATCGTAGTATTTGACCAAAACTCAAATATTTCATTCCTAGGTTGTGGAATGGCGCTTTGGATCGGGGAACAAATTGATGGCCCAGAAGGTCTCTTCTACTCTGATAAAGAAAAATTGGAAGCAAAAGGTGCTAAAGTTTACATGAACTCACCAGTTCTTTCAATTGACTACGATAACAAAGTTGTGACTGCAGAAGTTGAAGGTAAAGAACACAAAGAGTCTTATGATAAATTGATCTTTGCAACTGGTTCAACTCCAATCTTGCCTCCAATCGAAGGTGTTGAAATCGTTAAGGGTAACCGCGAATTCAAAGCGACTCTTGAAAATGTACAATTTGTTAAATTGTACCAAAACGCTGAAGAAGTTATTGAAAAACTTGAAGACAAGAGCAAACACCTTGAGCGCCTTGCCGTTGTTGGTGGTGGTTATATCGGTGTAGAACTTGCTGAAGCTTTCGAGCGTCTTGGAAAAGAAGTAGTGCTTGTCGATATCGTAGACACTGTCTTGAACGGCTACTATGACAAAGACTTTACCCAAATGATGGCGAAGAACTTGGAAGACCACAACATCCGCTTGGCTCTTGGTCAAACAGTTAAAGCCATCCAAGGTGATGGAAAAGTTGAACGCTTGGTAACAGACAAAGAAACATTTGATGTAGATATGGTGGTTCTTGCTGTTGGTTTCCGTCCAAACACAGCTCTTGCTGACGGTAAGATTGAACTTTTCCGCAATGGTGCCTTCCTTGTAGATAAGAAACAAGAAACATCTATCCCAGGTGTATACGCTGTTGGTGACTGCGCAACTGTTTATGACAATGCTCGTAAAGATACAAGCTACATCGCTCTTGCATCTAACGCTGTACGTACTGGTATCGTTGGTGCTTATAACGCTTGTGGACATGAATTGGAAGGAATCGGAGTTCAAGGATCAAACGGTATTTCAATCTACGGTCTTCACATGGTTTCAACTGGTTTGACTCTTGAAAAAGCCAAAGCTGCAGGCTATAATGCAACTGAAACTGGATTTAACGATCTTCAAAAACCAGAATTTATCAAACATGACAACCACGAAGTTGCCATCAAGATTGTCTTTGACAAAGATAGTCGCGAAATCCTTGGTGCACAAATGGTTTCACATGATGCTGCTATCAGTATGGGAATCCACATGTTCTCACTTGCTATCCAAGAGCATGTAACAATTGATAAATTGGCTTTGACAGACCTATTCTTCTTGCCACACTTTAACAAACCATACAACTACATTACAATGGCTGCACTTACAGCTGAAAAATAATAGAAACATTATTTGATATGAAAACAAAAAGTTGAGAAAAGATTCTCAACTTTTTTACATGTAATAAACAATCGCGATATATTGGAGTGCAGACGCAGCTAAGATAAAGAGATGCCAGATCATGTGGAAATAAGGTTTTTTCTTAGCATAAAATCCAGCTCCAACTGTATAACAGAGTCCGCCAGTTACCATGAGACTCCAGAAAATTGGCGTTGTTTGGCTGATAATGGCAGGGATGATAGCTAGAACCAACCAACCCATGATCAAATAAAGGGCAAGGCTGAATTTCTCATTGACCTTTTTAGCAAAGATTTTATAGAGGATGCCAAAGATGGTCGTTCCCCACTGAATGGCAATGATCAGATAGCCAAACCAGTTATTCATCAAAGTCAATACGACCGGCGTATAAGAGCCTGCAATAGCCACATAAATCATAGAATGGTCGATGATTCGCAAGACGTATTTGTGGGTCGAACCATAGGCCATAGAGTGGTAAATGGTTGACGAGAGGAACATGAGAAATAGACTGATAACAAAGATAGAGACACCAAAAGATGATAAAAATCCGTGTGCTTCATAACTATAGGTGGATGAAATGGGGAGTAAGATGAGCATGATGACGGCACCGACAGCATGGGTCACGCTGTTGGCAATTTCTTCTCCAAAACTGAGTTTTTTACTGAGTTTTAGGCTAGTATTCATTGGGATACCTCCTCTTCTTTGCTAAGGATTAAGTCTAGAGTTTGATGATAGAGTTTAACCGTTTGACAGCTAGTTTGGATAATAGGATTTTCTGGATCAATCCCATGGTTCATGTAGTCCACAAAAGCATCGTAGAGCTGGTCTGAACTCGCTTGAGTTTGTAGAGTATTGAGGGTCTGAGCGATTTCTTGGATTGAAAAGACAGACTTGAGAGTAGTAATGGCAATCAAACGAGCAATATGTTTGCGTTGGTATTTCTTCTTGTCAGGCTTTGTCAGGTAACCATGTTTGACATAGTTATTGACCATGGATGCTGTTAGCCCCTTTTCTTTATCTGGAGAGATGGGGGCACAGACTTGGTTGACATAAAGCAAAACCTGATCCAGATAGAGGTCAATGTTTGGAATGTCTTCCCATTTTGGGTAGGAAAAGATAGAATTCATTTCCAACTCCTTTTTATCTAGTTTCAATAACTAGATTATAAAATAATAAAAAACAAAAGTCAAGTTTCAACTGCTTGTAGAAAGCTTTAAATTATGCTATGATGAGAGAAACTAGTTAGAAATGAGGGGAAGAGATGGAGATTCGTTTAGCTTTTCCAAACGAAGTAGATGCGATTATGCAGGTGATGGAGGATGCCAAAAAGTGCTTAGCCAAGTCTGGTAGTGACCAGTGGCAAAATGGCTATCCAAATGCTGATATCATTATTGATGATATTATCTCTGGTCAAGCCTATGTAGCCTTGGAAGAAGGAGAACTGCTAGCCTATGCTGCTGTGACCAAGAGTCCTGAGGAAGCCTATGAAGCGATTTATGAAGGAAGTTGGCAGGGGGGAGAGTCAGAATATCTGATCTTTCACCGTATCGCTGTGGCAGCAGATGTCCAAGGACAAGGAGTTGCTCAGACTTTCCTAGAAGGCTTGATTGAAGGTTTTGATTATCTAGATTTTCGTTCAGATACGCATGCACAAAACAAGGCCATGCAGCATATCTTTGAAAAGCTAGGCTTCCAACAGGTTGGTAAGATTCCAGTTGATGGGGAACGTTTGGCCTATCAGAAATTTAAAAAATGAAGCAGAATAAGTACGTAAAAATGCTCTACCCGTCGCCAATTGGGACCTTATCCTTAGTTGCTGACGAGCAATATCTGTATGGAATTTGGGTACAGGACCAGAAGCATTTTGAGAGGGGATTAGGAGATAAAACAATAGAAGAAGTTGTTAATCATCCTGTATTAGAGCAAGTTATTTCCTATTTAGATACCTATTTCGAAGGCAGGGTTCAGGATCTATCTGACTTACCTTTGGCTCCTATTGGAACGGATTTTGAAAAGCGGGTCTGGACCTACTTGCAGAGCATTCCTTATGGTCAAACAGTGACTTATGGACAAATAGCGAAAGACTTGCGGGTAGCTTCTGCCCAAGCGATCGGCGGAGCAGTGGGGCGTAATCCTTGGTCCATCCTCGTACCCTGTCACCGTGTGCTGGGGTCAGGGAATCGCTTGACAGGCTATGCATCGGGAGTCGAAAAGAAAGCCTGGCTCTTGAAGCATGAAGGCGCAACATTTCAAGAAAATAAAAAATAGAAAGAAAAGAAGATGTTAGAATTTATCGAATACCCAAAATGTTCAACTTGTAAGAAAGCAAAAAATGAACTAGACCAACTCGGACTTGACTATCAAGATATCCATATTGTAGAAGAAACACCAAGTGAAGAAGTGATTTTGAACTGGTTAGAAACTTCCGGTTTTGAAGTGAAACAATTTTTCAATACCAGCGGGATCAAATACCGTGAACTGGGCTTGAAAGATAAGGTGGGGAGTTTGTCAAAACAAGAAGCAGCTAAACTTCTAGCGAGTGATGGCATGTTATTGAAACGTCCAATTCTGGTGGAAAACGGTGCTGTGAAACAAATCGGCTATAGAAAACCCTATGAGGACTTAGGTTTGAGATAGTTTTTATCTATCTCCTTGATAGGTAAAATATATAGCCTCCCTGTTTTAAAGTGTGATAAACTAGAAGATAGACAAAGTCTGATCAGCCCGTAGCAAATAATTTGCTTGCGAGCAGAAGTATGGTAGAATGAATCATTATCAGGAGAGGATGTTTTTATGACTGTTACAACATTTTTAGCATCAGATTGGTACCAAAGTTTGATGCAACTCATTCCGGATGGTAAGCTCTTTAGTTTGCGTTCGGTCTTTGATGGAATTCCAAGGATTGTCCAGCAACTGCCTACAACCTTGATGTTGACGCTTGGAGGTGCACTCTTTGGTCTGATACTTGCCTTGATTTTTGCCATTGTTAAGATCAATCGTGTTAAGATCTTATATCCCTTGCAGGCCTTTTTCGTCAGCTTCTTAAAAGGTACTCCAATCCTAGTTCAACTTATGTTGACCTACTACGGAATACCTCTGGCACTGAAAGCTATCAACCAGCAATGGGGCACTGGTTTCAATATCAATGCGATTCCAGCGGCACTTTTTGCGATTGTGGCCTTTGCTTTTAATGAGGCGGCTTATGCAAGTGAAACGATTCGTGCAGCCATCCTTTCTGTTAATCCAGGTGAAATTGAGGCGGCGCGTAGTTTGGGTATGACACGAGCGCAAGTTTATCGTCGTGTGATTATTCCTAATGCAGCGGTGGTAGCTACTCCAACCTTGATCAATTCCCTCATCGGTTTGACCAAGGGAACTTCTCTAGCCTTTAGTGCGGGTGTTGTCGAAGTTTTTGCTCAGGCTCAGATTTTGGGTGGAGCGGATTACCGCTATTTTGAACGCTTTATCTCCGTAGCCCTTGTTTATTGGGTAGTCAATATCGGAATTGAAAGCCTCGGTCGTTTCATCGAGAGAAAAATGGCTATTTCTGCACCCGATACAGTGCAAACAGATGTGAAAGGAGACCTTCGTTAATGATTAAGATTTCGAATTTAAGCAAATCCTTTTCAGGTCAGACTGTCTTGGATCATCTAGACTTGGATATCCAAAAGGGAGAAGTGGTTGCCTTGATTGGTTCATCTGGAGCTGGAAAATCAACTTTTCTTCGTAGTTTGAACTACCTTGAAACTCCAGATAGTGGAACGATTCAGATTGACAATTTCAAAGTTGATTTTTCTCAGATTAGCCAAGAAGAGATTTTGACCCTTCGTCGCAAGCTATCCATGGTTTTTCAACAGTTCAATTTGTTTGAACGGCGAACAGCCCTTGACAATGTCAAGGAAGGCTTGGTTGTTGTTAAGAAATTATCGGACGAGGAAGCAACAAAAATCGCCAAGGAAGAGTTGGCCAAGGTTGGTCTTTCTGACCGTGAGCAGCATTACCCTCGCCATTTATCAGGTGGACAAAAGCAACGGGTTGCCCTCGCGCGTGCGCTTGCTATGAAACCAGATGTCTTGCTCTTGGATGAACCAACGTCGGCACTGGACCCAGAATTGGTCGGAGAAGTAGAAAAGTCTATTGCAGATGCCGCTAAGTCTGGTCAGACCATGATCTTGGTTAGTCACGATATGTCTTTTGTAGCCCAAGTGGCAGATAAGATTTTGTTCCTAGATAAGGGGAAAATCATCGAGTCAGGCACACCGGATGAAATTATCAATCATCCGAAAGAAGAACGGACAAAAGAATTCTTCGCTAGTTACAAACGGACTTATATTTGATATAATAGTAAAAGGAAAACTCAGTTAGGTGGACTAGCTGAGTTTACTCTTTAAAAAAGATAGAAACGAGAGAGATCATGCTGCTGCAACTATTTTCTTTATATTTCGAGAGTTTGATCTTAACGACCATTCTCGTCGTGATTTCTTTAGGGATTTGGATTGGATTGCGAGCCATGTCTGGTGTGGACAAGACAGCCAAGGCCCGTCAAGCTCATCTCTATGATATGATCATGATTGGGGTTTTGGTGATCCCAGTATTATCCTTTGCCGTCATGAGTCTCATTTTAGTTTTCAGAGCATAATGCTTGCTAAATAAACTTCAAACAGTTAGAATATAGATAGTTACAACAAGAAAGAAGGAATCGAAATGTACGATACGATTATTATCGGTGCTGGACCTGCGGGAATGACAGCTGCCTTATATGCTGCTCGTAGCAATCTGAAAGTGGCTTTGATTGAAGGTGGTCTGCCAGGTGGGCAAATGAATAACACATCTGATATTGAAAACTATCCAGGTTATGCCAACATCAGTGGACCTGAATTGGCTGAAAAGATGTTTGAACCACTTGAAAATCTTGGAGTAGAGCATCTTTATGGATTTGTTGAAAAGATTGAAGATCATACTGACTATAAGAAGGTAATCACTGATGATCAAGTTTACGAAACCCGTACTGTCATCGTGGCAACTGGGTCAAAACACCGTCTCTTGGGAGTTCCCGGAGAAGAAGAACTAAATAGCCGAGGCGTTTCTTACTGTGCAGTCTGTGATGGAGCTTTCTTCCGTGATCAAGATTTGCTCGTAGTTGGTGGTGGAGATTCAGCGGTAGAAGAAGCTCTATTCTTGACTCGCTTTGCCAAGACTGTTACTATAGTTCACCGTCGAGATGAACTTCGTGCTCAAAAGGTTTTGCAAGACCGTGCCTTTGCAAATGAGAAAGTCAACTTTATCTGGGACTCTGTAGTCAAGGAAATCAAAGGTGAAAACAGAGTAGAGTCAGTTGTATTTGAAAATGTTAAAACAGGGCAAGTGACAGAACAAGCTTTCGGTGGTGTCTTTATCTATGTTGGGCTGGACCCTGTTAGTGATTTTGTCAACGATTTGAATATCCAAGACCAGTCAGGCTGGATTGTAACAGATAATCACATGAAGACTGCTGTTGATGGTATCTTTGCAGTTGGGGATGTTCGTCAGAAAGACCTTCGCCAAGTGACAACAGCAGTTGGTGATGGGGCAATCGCAGGTCAAGAAGCCTATAAATTTATTACAGAACATAGTTAAGCAAAAAAGTTTCCAATCAACTGATCGGAAACTTTTTTATAGTCGGTTTCGGAAAACTTCGTACATGAGAATGGCTGCAGCAACACTGGCATTGAGGCTTTGAACATGCCCATTCATGGGAATGGTAATCATCTCATCGACCTGTTTTTTGATGTTGCTAGAGATACCTTTTCCTTCATTTCCGATGATGAGGGCGATTTTCCCTTTTGTATTCCACTTGTGGCAAGAGGTTCCATTCATATCTGTTCCAAAGGTCCAGAAACCTTCATCCTTGAGTTTGTCTAGAGTTTGACTCAGATTGGTCACTCGGGCAATCGGTACGTGCTCAATGGCGCCTGTGGCCGTTTTGGCAACGACAGGAGTAACACCGACAGCACGGTGCTTGGGAATGATGACTCCTGAAACATTGGTAGCATCAGCAGTTCTCAAGATAGAACCAAGATTATGGGGGTCAGTTAATCCGTCCAGAATCAATAGCAAAGGATTTTCTTCTTGTCGTGTTTTTGCAAGGATGTGATCCAGCTCGCTATAGGCAAATTCGGACACTCGTAGAACAAAACCTTGGTGAACAGCGCCTTCGGTCATCTCAGACAGGGATTTTTTTGAAGTCCAAGAGATGGAGACCTTCTTTTCGGCAGCCAGTTCCTTGACTTTCTCAACATTCTTACCTCGAAGATCTTCTTGGAGGTAAAGTTTATTTCCAGTGTTTGCAAGGAGGGCTTCTGTAACGGCGTGGACGCCATAGACAATATCATTTGTTTTCATGCCTCTATTATAACACAAAACCCCGTCTTGCAACGGGATTTTCTTTATTCGAGGATGAGGAGTCCATCTTTAACAGCAAATGGATCTTTTTCATTGATACGATCGTAAAACATGATTCCGTTTAGATGATCAATTTCATGTTGGACAACGATGGAGTTGTATCCTTTAAGCTTGATACGGTGTTTTTCGCCGTCCTTGTCAAAGTAATCAACAGTGACTCGGGCATGGCGGACTACATAGCCAGGCACGTTTCGGTCAACAGAAAGGCAACCTTCTCCTTCGCCAAGAGCAGCATCTTGAACAGAGTGAGATACGATTTTTGGATTGTACATAACAGCTTGCAAATCGTAGGCTTCCTCTGGAGTTTCACCTTCTTCCACAATATTGGGCACTAAAACAGCGATAATGCGTTTTGAGATATCCAACTGAGGAGCAGCCAAACCTACCCCACCTCGAAGCCCCATCTTTTCAGCCATAACGGGATCCTGAGAATGTTTAAGGAATTGCATCATTTTTTCACCAAGGATGATATCTTGATCACTCAATGGAAAAGTCACTTCCTCAGCAACCGCGCGTAGAGTTGGGTTTCCCTCACGGATAATATCTTTCATATCAATCAAATGAGCAGCTTTTGTAATACGTTCTATAGCAGACATTTTCTCTCCTTTCATTACCTCTACATGATAACACAAAATAGACGAGAAAGAAAGTCACAGAAGTTCCTAAAAAATAATATAATAAACGGTATTCCCCTTTTGTCTGTGGTATAATAAAAGAAAAGACTTGCAGTAAAAAGCAAGGGGGGAATAAAGATGGAAAAGCGACAAGATAGACGGTCTCGTGGTTCTCTTTATGGGGTGTGGAGAACTAGTGTTGGTTTCTTTCGAAATTATAAATCTTGGACCAATGCCCAGTTTATTACGGTATTGCTACTTGCAGTTGCCTTGTCCATGGGATTGAACTTGCTGGTTCGAGCAGTACAAGGTAACAAGACAACAAGTTCTAACAGTCAGACTACAACATCTAGTCAATCCAAGGAAAATCAGACTGGCGAAAAGACGGCGCGTATCATGGCAAATGGTGATCTTCTCTACCATATTCCCATCTACCGAACAGCTCTAAAAGAAGATGGGACCTATGATTTCCATGAAAATTTTGAGTATGTCAAACCATGGCTCAAGCAAGCGGATTTGGTGATTGGTGACTTTGAAGGAACGGTGAACAAGGACCACTACTTGGCAGGTTATCCTCTCTTTAATGCACCTGGAGAAGTCATGGATGCTATCAAGGATGCAGGCTACCAAGTTCTAGACTTGGCTCACAACCACATCTTGGATTCTCAGATAGAGGGGGTGGTTTCGACAGCAGAAGCTATTGAAAAGGCAGGAATGACACCCATCGGAGTTTACACAAAGGAACCACGGGACAAGTCTTCCCTTATTATTAAGGAAGTCAATGGTATCAAGGTAGCTCTCTTGGCTTATTCCTATGGCTTTAATGGCATTGAGCAATCTATTTCCCAAGAGGACTATAATCGCTATCTTTCTGATCTGAATGAAGATAAGATGAAGGCAGAAATCGAGCGTGCTGAGAAGGAAGCAGATATTACTGTCATCATGCCTCAGATGGGAATTGAGTACCAGCTAGAACCGACGGAAGAACAAAAAACACTGTACCACAAGATGATTGACTGGGGAGCTGATATTATCTTTGGAGGGCATCCTCACGTCGTTGAACCTGCTGAAACAGTTGAAAAAGATGGTGACAAAAAACTGATTATCTATTCCATGGGGAATTTCCTCTCAAATCAGCGCATTGAAACCATGCAAGATGAGGAAAATGCCAAGTGGACGGAGCGCGGTGTTCTCATGGATGTGACTATTAAGAAAAAAGATGGCAAGACAAGGATTGAAACTGCCAAAGCGCATCCGACTTGGGTAAATCGGACGCCTAAAGGAACATACTCTCCAGAAGGTTATCCGCTCTTCCTCTATCAGACCTATATCCTAGAGGACTTCATTGAGGGGGGCAGCCACCGTGATAAGTTGGATGAAGCGACCAAGGAACGAATTGACACAGCTTATAAAGAAATGAATGAACATGTAGGGTTGAAGTGGTAGACGCTTGCCCTAAAGGAGATATGATGACGATTAAATTAATTGCAACAGACATGGATGGAACCTTGCTGGATCCGAGAGGTCAGCTGGATCTGCCCCGCTTGGAAAAGATCTTAGATAAGCTGGATCAAAGGGATATCCGTTTTGTCATTGCGACGGGGAATGAAATTCATCGTATGAGAGAATTGTTGGGACACTTGGCGAGTAGAGTTGTCCTAGTCGTTGCCAATGGTGCTCGTATTTTTGAAAACAATAAACTGGTTCAAGCTCAGACCTGGGATGATGCTATGGTTGACAAGGCTTTAGCTCATTTTAAGGGGAGAGAGTGCCGAGATCAGTTCGTCGTAACTGGTATGAATGGTGGTTTTGTCAAGAAAGGCACTGTTTTTACAGAACTTGATAAATTTATGACTCCAGAGATGATTGAAAGACTCTATCAACGAATGAATTTTGTGGAAGAGTTACAAGCTGACCTCTTTGGTGGAGTGCTTAAAATGAGCATGGTCGTTGGTGAAGAACGATCGAGTTCTGTTTTGCGGGAAATCAATGATCTCTTTGATGGGCATGTAAGAGCTGTTTCCAGTGGTTATGGCTGTATTGATATCCTGCAAGCTGGTGTTCATAAAGCATGGGGATTGGAAGAATTACTCAAGCGCTGGGATTTGACATCGGAACAAATCATGGCTTTTGGTGATAGTGAAAACGATGTCGAAATGCTAGAACTGGCTGGAATTGCCTATGCTATGGAAAATGCAGATGATGAGGCCAAGGAAGTTGCGACTGCTCTAGCACCAGCTAACAGCCAGAGGGGCGTTTATCAGGTCCTAGAAAATTGGTTAGAGAAAGAGGGATAAGGTGGCAGTACAGTTATTAGAAAATTGGCTCCTAAAAGAGCAGGCAAAGATTCAAACCAAGTATCGTGAATTGAATCAAGTTTCTGTTCTAGAGCCAGATATCATCTTTATTGGTGATTCGATTGTGGAGTATTACCCCCTTCAAGAGTTGTTTGGGGCTGCCAAGGCGATTGTTAATCGGGGCATCCGAGGCTACCAGACGAGATTGTTATTAGAGAATTTGGATGCCCATCTTTATGGTGACGCTGTGGATCAAATTGTTCTCCTAATTGGGACAAATGATATTGGAAAAGATGTTCCTATGAATGAAGCCTTGGATAATCTTGAGCGTGTGATTCAATCAATTGCCCGAGATTATCCGCTGTCACAAATAAAGCTTGTTTCTATTCTGCCAGTCAATGAAGGAAAAGAATACAAGCAGACAGTTTATATTCGTACCAATGAAAAGATTAGGGAGTGGAATCAAGCCTATGAGGCTCTGGCATCTGCCTATATGCAGGTAGATTTTGTGCCTGTTTATGATAGTTTGACAGATTCAGAAGGACAGCTTCAATCAGCCTATACAACGGATGGCCTTCATCTAAGTGTAGCTGGTTATCAAGCCCTATCAGAAGCCTTGAAAACATATCTTTTCTAAAGAATCGACTTAATTTTGCATTTTTGATTTAGATAAGGTATAATGGTTTTATTGTCTTTTGGGGTCGTTACGGATTCGACAGGCATTATGAGGCATATTTTGCAACCCGTGTGGCGACGTAAACGCTCAGTTAAATATAACTGCAAAAAATAACACTTCTTACGCTTTAGCTGCCTAAAAACCAGCAGGCGTGACCTGATTTGGATTGCTCGTGTTCAATGACAGGTCTTATGATTAGCGAGATACGATCAAGCCTTGTCTAGTGGTTTGATAAGAGATTGATAGACTCGCAGTTCCTAGGCTTGAGTTATGTGTCGAGGGACTGTTAAAACAATACATAACCTATGGTTGTAGACAAATATGTTGGCAGGTGTTTGGACGTGGGTTCGACTCCCACCGGCTCCATTATTCCTTTGCATTCTTTCGCATTCCTTGGTAAAACGTTGTTAAATCAACGTTTTTTATTTTTGCCTTTGATATTCCTTGGTATTCTTTTGCAGAAAAGGCAGACCCTAAAACAGACCCTCTTTTTGAAGAAGGTCTGTCGTATTTAAAAATCAATATAATTTGCAAATCGTTCTCCGATATCGTCCTTGGCTTGCTTGGTTATGTGAGTATAAACGTTCATGGTCGTTTTTAAGTCAGAGTGTCCTAGACGATGTTGGACTTGCTTCAAGGTCATACCAGCATCAAAGCATAGGCTAGCATGCGTGTGTCTGAATCCATGGATTTTGATTGGACGCAGGTCGCTTCCTTCAACAATTTTGATAAGCCATTTTCTGGGAAGAGTGCTTGGAATTGGTTTCTTAAATTCATTTTCAAAAATATATTTGGTATTTGGATTTTGTTTTCTCCATTTTTTCAAAATATTTTTTGTCTTTTTATCCAGGCTAATCAGTCTATTGCTGCTGACCGTTTTGGTATTACCTATTTCTTCGTCTCCAAACCCCCTTGTAATAGCCTTATTTATGTCCAGAGTATTATCTGTCCAGTCACTCCATTCAAGGGCTAAAATCTCCCCTTTTCGAGCGCCTGTGAAGGCTAGAAGACGGAATAGAGTTATCTTCTCTATATCCTTTGTCTTAGCAAAAAGTTTCAAGAACTTTTGAAGTTCGTCTTTGCTGTAAAAGTCGCTCTTGTTATCTGATTTCTTTCTTGTTGATGTAATCACGCTATCGACTGGATTTGTTTCAATGTAGCCATGCCTTATTGCGTATTTGAAAACATTATTCATCAAGCCCTTTAGCTTACGACCATAGACTAGTTTCTTCGACCACTCATTGGCTTGTTCCTGCATTTGGAGCGGTGTTATCGTAGCTATTTTTCGTTTTCCGAAAGCTGGATAGATGTGATTCTTGAAATTCCTAGATGTTTTGATGTAGGTGCTTTCTTGTACAGTTTCAGAATAATCTTTGAGCCACTTTTTAGCAATCTCCTCAACTGTGATTTCTTTCCTGGTTTGCTCGCCACTCTCAATATCGTCCTGAAGTTGAAGTAGTGCTGCCCTTGCTTTTGCTTTTGTGGTAAATCCTTTACGTTTAATATACTTGTCTTTTCCGTTTTCTTTTCCTATGTATATTCTAAAACCATAAGCCGTCTCACCGTTTTTCTTTTTATAAGACTTGATTTCCATTGATTTTTACCTCATTTCTTGATAAAATGGGTATAGTAAAGAGGGCTTTTTAATGCCATTTACTATACAGATCGCCTCACTCTCGTAGTCGCCAAACTTTGAGAGCGTGGGGCTTTTTTGTTTTGTCATATTTCGTCTACTCTATCTTGTAAGATGATCAATTTTTCTTTCAGATCATTCACTCTTGCTAAATTACTATTCATTTCATTTATGTAGCGATTTATTTCATTGTGAATTTCTAAAGCGCTTGTTGGCGCATTTAGGGAGTTGAAATAATTAACTAATTCTTTGCAAAAATTAGCGTATTCGCTGTGATATCTTATTTGCATTTGGCACATCATTAAATCAAATTTATTTTTGTCCCATGTTGGAAAGTCAATATCAAGATTTGTTGGATATTCTTTAGCTGAGTGTATCTCCCATAGTGACGAGTATTTGTCAGCAATAACCTTTCCTTCCTCGGTCAAAAGCGTTTTACCGTCATCATCATAAAGTAAGGATTTATCTTTGAATTTTCTTGTTATTTTTTCAGCGTTCAAATTGTAATCATAGAAAAAATATTGAGGGATTGAGATAGTCGATTTTCTTCCACTTTTTGTTTTACCCCACCAAACCAAGAGCAATAACTCTCTAAGAGGATATCCCTCTTGAGTTATAAATCTATCGTTGTATTTTGGGAAATCAAATCCCCTCCCATAAATTTCATGCATATTAGGTCTTGAGTTTAGTATCCTGAAATATTCGGGCCGATAGTAGTCAAACTCCTTAGATTGGGGAATGATAACAGAAATTTGTCGCGACTCTTTTTGTTTTTTACTTCCAAATAAAAAATTAAATATTCCCATATTAAAAACCTCTCTAATGTGATTCAGTGATTGCACATCTTTTTAAACCTTATAAATATCCACGACTTCGCCGATAATTCGGAAGTCGGTCTCTGGTGTGATTGGCATATCCTTGTACGCAGGGTTCAAGCTATGTAGGTAAGCCTGTTCTTCATCAATAACAAGTTGCTTGATATAAGCATCACCGTTATAGTTGAATACTCCGATAACACCGTCATTCAACTCTACACTTGTCCGAATGAATACCAAATCACCGTCCTGATAGTCTGGCTCCATAGAGTCCCCTTTGATTGGAATAACAAAGTCGGCATCAACATCCACTGGCAACTCAATCTGTTCAACTCGTACATCGTTCAAATACTGGCCTGTACCTGCAGAAGCTGGATGGTCGTAGTAGTCGTAACTATATAACTGAATGATCTCCGATACTTCGTTTATCTTCGTATTTTCTTCGTTTTGATTTTCCAAAAGTTCCTCAGACGTCCGTAGAACGATTTTTTTGTTTGGAGTGGTTAATTGCACTACCTTATCCGTTATCTGCTGTGTGAGCGAATCTGGAGCATCTGGGAGGGGGTGGGTGATAGATATGGATTTTAGATGAGGAGGAGTAGAATTGATTTGAATTTCTTGATCATCATCAAGCTTATCAATTAAAGCTTCTACAGAAATTTGCATACCTTTTGCAATTTTTTCTATCGTCTCATAAGATGGGATAATGGGCTTTTTTGACTTCGGATGTTCATTCTTTTCAAGCATAGAAATATATCCCTTCGTTAAGTCGGACAATTCACAAAAAGCATCCATCGATAACTTGTGCTCCGTTCTATATGATTTTAGTAATTCTCCTAACTTCATAAAAAGTTCCTTTCTATATATTGTTTAATCCATTATACACCTTTAAATAAAAAAAGTAATTTTTTTTGTTTAACACGCTTGACATTTCTTGTTTAACGTGTTAAACTATAATCGAGCTCAAGGAAATAAGAAAAACCAAGAGCAAACAGAGAAAGGAGAAAATATATGATAGAGTTAATTCTAGCATCGTTTCTTGTGTCGTTTGTAGTTTCGTATACAATGATGAAATGGCACTCACTTCAAGTGAATGCCATACTAAAAAAGTATTTATTTGAAACTAATTTGTTGTATAGAAAAACGGCAAGCGAAACTTTGCAACTTATTCAACAACACAAACGTCAATAAAGTTTTTCCCGTAATCTGTAATCGTAAAACATGATCTATCAAGTATTATATCAGGAAATTCTTTTAATATGCCTACGGTTATAGGATGATTTCTTATGAAGTCGTAGTTGCTTTCGTGTGATAGCCAAGTATCAGTTTTAATTGATATAAGTCCAAGTCTTTCTAGATTAACCAAGGAAATAGAATTCTTTTGAAAATCATAGAACTCTTCAGTTAGAAAGATGAGAGGGAAAACAGTTCGGGTGCCATTCTCTGACTTTCTGTACATGTGCATTGTTGGTACTGCTGCTTGTACACCTATTTGTTCCTTTTTTAAGAAACTTAGTATCTTCGCATCCAACACATCCAATTGTTTTATGATTTCTACAAAGGACGAGTGTATTGATTCACTTTTGCGATTGTCGAGCGAACTAGCAATGATTTTGGCAAACATTTTTCGTAATTCTTCTTCTTCAATATAGTATCTGGAAGCATCAAGTGCCGGGCCTAATATCTTAATAGATGGGTCTTGAACATTCTCTGGGGGGATGGTTGCCACTTCTTGCAAGATATCGTTCTTTAACTTTTCTACATTTGCTTCATGGGTTGCTTTCAACAAGGCTGCTCGGCTAGAAATGTTGTGGCCGTAATTGATATACCACCAATCTTGTAATGTTTGAATAGGTCCAGCGAACGCACCGGCTGAAGTAGCTCCTCCTAAAAATCCTGTAACAAGAGGAAGGAAGTCTTGAAATTGGTTAAGGTCCATAATTATTATTTCGTTCTTTCTGTTAAATTTTTGACTAAAACGGTGAGAGGCCCTAGTCAAAATATATTATAATGCAAATGTTTTTATTTGTCAACATATAGTACGAAAAAGGATTTGATGTGTTTAAAAAACACAACATATGGTGTTTTAAATGTGGAATAAAATTGAAAAACAATTAAAAATAAAAGGCTGGTCGATGTATCGCTTGGCTAAGGAATCGGGTGTCCATCCATCCAATTTTTCAAACCTTAAGGCTGAAAGATTAAAAGAAATGTCGTGGACAAATATGTGCAAAATCGCTGATGCACTGGAAATCAGCTTAGATGAATTTAGATAAGGAGGTAAACCATGAAAGAAAAACTAATATGAATTTCTAAAATTCAGAGGCCAGTTTACAAAACGAGAATGGCACGAAATTAACCAAGCCGTCGAAGCTCGTTTAAATCAAAAAGCCGACCAGTTGAAACTGGACGACTCAGATGTAGAAATCATTTCTAAAAGACTAGAATCATGTACCTAAGATTAGAATTGTTTATCCCAAATTTATTTGAAAGCTGGTTGAAGCTTTGTCCTTGTTTTCTTAGTTCATAGATTTGAACTTTATCCTCATAGCTCAATTTCATAATAAAACACCCCAAAAGTTAGATTTTTCTGTCTAACTTTTGGGGTGCAGATCATAAATCAACGTTTTTTATTTTTGTCTTTGGTATTCCTTGGCATTCTTTTGCAGAAAAGGCAGACCCTAAAACAGACCCTCTTTTTTAAAAAAGGATACAACAAAGGATACAACATTTTTGTCGTATCCCCAAAATAATTTTTCTTTTCTACGGAAGACATGGGATTCGAACCCACGCACGCTGTTACACGCCTACCGCGTTTCCAACACGGCCTCTTAAGCCTCTTGAGTAATCTTCCAATACTTACTCAAATAGTCTACCATAAAGGCTCTTATCTTGCAATAAAAATTTTGGAAATGAGAAAAATGATAGAATTTGAAAGAAAATGATAAAAAATGCTTGACTTTGATAGAAATTGTGCTAGAATGAATAGTGTAAACGATAACAGGAGGTGATTAGGTGTTAAAAACTGAGCGGAAGCAACTGATTTTAGAGGAGTTAAATCAACATCATGTAGTTTCCCTAGAAAAGTTGGTTAGTCTATTAGAAACATCAGAATCAACGGTACGAAGAGATTTGGATGAGTTGGAGGCGGAAAACAAGCTTCGCCGTGTGCATGGAGGAGCAGAATTGCCACACTCCTTGCAGGAAGAAGAGACCATTCAAGAAAAATCTGTCAAAAACCTTCAAGAGAAGAAGCTACTGGCTCAAAAAGCAGCCTCTCTTATCAAGGAACAAGATGTTATCTTTATTGATGCTGGAACGACAACTGCTTTTTTAATCAAGGAATTGGTTAATAAGAATATCACAGTTGTGACCAACTCCATTCACCATGCGGTTCAGTTGGTTGAAAAACAGATTTCGACTGTCATGGTTGGAGGAAGTGTCAAGATGGCAACAGATGCATGTATCGGGGGCGTTGCTCTTAACCAAATCAATCAATTGCACTTTGACCGTGCCTTTATCGGGATGAATGGTGTAGACGATGGTTATTATACGACTCCAGATATGGAGGAGGGAGCCGTGAAGCGTGCTATTTTGGAGAATGCCAAACAAACCTATGTCTTGGTGGATTCGTCAAAGATTGGTCAAACTTGCTTTGCCAAGGTAGCACCTCTCAAACGCGCTATTATCATCACAAGTCAAGGGCATGAGCTCTTGCAGGCTATTAAGAAGAAAACGGAGGTAATAGAAGTATGATTTATACAGTCACACTTAATCCATCCATAGACTATATCGTGCGCTTGGACCAAGTTCAAGTCGGCAGTGTCAATCGTATGGACAGTGATGATAAGTTTGCTGGTGGGAAAGGAATCAATGTCAGTCGTGTCTTGAAACGTTTAGATATTCCCAATACAGCAACTGGATTTATCGGAGGCTTTACTGGTAAATTTATCACAGATACCCTTGCAGAGGAAGAAATCGAGACACGTTTTGTCCAAGTAGCAGAAGATACTCGTATCAATGTCAAGATTAAAGCAGACCAAGAAACAGAAATCAATGGGACTGGTCCAAATGTTGAGCCCGAACAACTTGAAGAGTTAAAAGCCATTCTTTCAAGTCTGACAGCAGAAGATACGGTTGTATTTGCGGGTTCGAGTGCTAAAAATCTAGGAAATGTCATCTACAAGGATTTGATTGCCTTGACACGCAAGACTGGTGCGCAAGTGGTTTGTGACTTTGAAGGACAGACATTGATTGATAGTTTGGACTACCAGCCACTTTTGGTTAAACCAAACAATCACGAGCTTGGAGCTATCTTTGGAGTGAAACTCGAAAGTTTGGACCAAATCGAGAACTATGCTCGTCAGTTACTGGCCAAAGGAGCTCAAAACGTCATTATCTCCATGGCTGGGGATGGTGCCCTCCTTGTCACATCTGAGGGAGCTTACTTTGCCAAACCTATCAAGGGAACAGTCAAAAATTCAGTCGGAGCTGGCGACTCTATGGTTGCTGGATTTACAGGTGAGTTTGTCAAATCTAAAGACGCAGTAGAAGCCTTCAAATGGGGAGTGGCTTGTGGAACGGCAACTACCTTTTCGGATGACTTGGCAACAGCGGAATTTATTAAAGAAACATATGAAAAAGTTGAGGTAGAAAAACGATGAAAATTCAAGACCTATTGAGAAAAGATGTCATGTTGCTGGATTTGCAGGCGACTGAAAAAACAGCAGCTATCGAAGAGATGATTCATAGCTTAGTAGATCATGGTTATGTGACGGATGTTGAAACCTTTAAAGAGGGAATTTTAGCGCGTGAAGCTCTCACTTCCACTGGTTTGGGTGACGGAATTGCTATGCCCCACAGCAAGAACTCTGCTGTAAAAGAAGCAACGGTTCTTTTTGCCAAGTCAAACAAGGGGGTTGACTATGAGAGTTTGGATGGGCAACCAACAGACCTCTTCTTCATGATTGCAGCTCCGGAAGGTGCCAATGATACTCACTTGGCAGCCTTGGCAGAATTGTCTCAATACTTGATGAAAGACGGTTTCGCTGACAAACTTCGTCAAGTAACATCTGCAGATCAAGTTATCGAACTATTTAACCAAGCTTCAGAAAAAGCTGAGGAACCTGTTCAAGCACCTGCCAATGAATCTGGTGACTTTATCGTAGCTGTTACAGCTTGTACGACAGGTATTGCCCACACTTACATGGCCCAAGAAGCCCTTCAAAAAGTAGCCGCCGAAATGGGTGTTGGGATCAAGGTAGAAACCAACGGTGCCAGCGGTGTTGGGAACCAACTAACATCAGAGGACATCCGTAAGGCTAAAGCAGTTATCATCGCAGCAGATAAGGCTGTTGAGATGGATCGTTTCGACGGCAAACCATTGGTTAATCGTCCAGTTGCAGACGGTATCCGTAAGACAGAAGAATTGATCAACTTGGCTCTTTCAGGAGATGCTGAAGTTTACCATGCTGCTAATGGAGCAAAAGCGTCAGAAACAACTACTGAAAAACAAAGCATCGGTGGTGCCTTCTACAAACACTTGATGAGTGGTGTATCTCAAATGTTGCCATTCGTTATCGGTGGTGGTATCATGATTGCCCTTGCTTTCTTGATTGATGGTGCTTTGGGTGTGCCACAAGATAGTCTTGGCAATCTCGGATCCTACCATGAGCTAGCTTCTATGTTCATGAAAATTGGTGGAGCGGCCTTTGGTTTGATGCTCCCAGTCTTTGCAGGATATGTTGCCTACTCTATTGCTGAAAAACCAGGTTTGGTAGCAGGTTTCGTGGCAGGTGCTATTGCTAAAGAAGGTTTTGCCTTTGGTAAAATTCCTTATGCCGCAGGTGGTGAAGCAACTTCAACTCTTGCAGGTGTATCATCTGGTTTCCTAGGTGCCCTTGTTGGTGGATTTATCGCAGGTGCCTTGGTTCTTGCTATCAAGAAATACGTTAAAGTTCCTCGTTCACTTGAAGGTGCTAAATCAATCCTTCTCTTGCCACTTCTTGGAACAATCTTGACAGGATTTGTTATGTTGGCTGTTAACATTCCAATGGCAGCAATCAACACTGCTATGAATGACTTTCTAGGCGGTCTTGGAGGAGGTTCAGCTGTCCTTCTTGGCATCGTTCTTGGTGGAATGATGGCTGTTGACATGGGTGGACCAGTCAACAAAGCTGCTTATGTCTTTGGTACAGGTACGCTTGCAGCGACTGTTTCTTCAGGTGGTTCTGTAGCCATGGCAGCAGTTATGGCTGGAGGAATGGTGCCACCTCTTGCTATCTTTGTCGCAACCCTTCTTTTCAAAGATAAATTTACCAAAGAAGAACGCAACTCTGGTTTGACAAACATCATCATGGGCTTGTCATTTATCACTGAGGGAGCGATTCCATTTGGTGCAGCCGACCCAGCTCGTGCGATCCCAAGTTTCATCCTTGGTTCAGCAGTAGCAGGCGGACTCGTTGGTCTTGCTGGAATCAAACTCATGGCACCACACGGAGGAATCTTCGTTATCGCCCTAACTTCAAATGCTCTACTTTACCTTGTCTTTGTCTTGATTGGTGCGATTGTAAGTGGTGTGGTTTATGGTTACCTACGCAAACCACAAGCATAAAAAGGATCAGAATAGAAAGATTGTTACCATTTGGTGCAATCTTTTTCTCTGTTCGAAATGGCTGTGAAATATGGTATAATAAAAGAATGGCAAACAAGAATACTACAAAAACAAGACGAAGACCGTCTAAAGCAGAACTCGAAAGAAAACAGGCTATTCAGAGGATGTTGATTTCCTTAGGAATTGCCTTATTGTTGATTATTGCAGCCCTCAAACTCGGCGCGGCTGGTATTACTCTTTATAATCTCATTCGACTGGTGGTCGGAAGTTTGGCCTACGTGGCTATAGGTGCCCTCCTCATCTATCTTTTTCTTTTTAAATGGATACGCAAGAAGGAGGGGCTTCTGTCAGGATTTCTTTGTATCTTTGCTGGCTTGCTCTTGATTTTTGAGGCCTACTTGGTATGGAAATATGGCTTGGAGCAGTCAGTTTTAAAAGGAACCTTGTCTCAAGTTATGACGGACCTGACTGGTATGCGGGTGACTAGCTTCGCTGGTGGAGGCCTGCTTGGTGTTGGACTTTATATCCCCATTGCCTTTCTTTTCTCAAATATCGGCTCCTACTTTATTGGAGTTCTCTTGATTCTAGTTGGGGCACTCTTGGTTAGTCCTTGGTCTATTTATGATGTTGCAGCCTTTATTGGAGCTCAGTTCAGATCCTTCATGGAAAAACAGGAACAGAGAAAACAGGAACGCTTTATCAAGAGGGAAGAAGAAAAGGCTCGTCAAGAAGCTGAAGAAGCAGCCAGAATTCAGAGAGAACAAGAAGAACAGGATGCCCTACCGCTTCCTCCTGTAGATACTGAAACGGGAGAAATCTTATCAGAGGTACCAGTCTACGATCTCCCACCAATTCCTGAGGAAGAATGGATTGAACCAGAGATTATCCTTCCTCAAGCTGACTTAGAAGTTTCAGATGTGGAAGAAGACTTTGAGGATGAAGAGGTGCAGGTTGATTTTTCTGCTAAGGAAGCCCTCGAATACAAGCTACCAAGCTTGCAACTCTTTGCGCCAGATAAACCCAAAGATCAGTCCAAGGAAAAGAAGATTGTTCGAGAAAATATCAAAATCCTAGAAGAAACATTTGCCAGCTTTGGTATTAAGGTAACAGTTGAACGGGCTGAAATTGGACCATCAGTGACCAAGTATGAAGTCAAACCAGCAGTTGGTGTACGGGTTAACCGCATTTCCAATCTGGCTGACGACTTAGCGTTAGCTCTAGCAGCCAAGGATGTTCGGATTGAGGCTCCAATACCTGGTAAATCCTTAGTCGGAATTGAGGTTCCTAACTCTGAAATTGCGACCGTTTCCTTCCGTGAACTCTGGGAACAGTCTCAGACTAAACCAGAAAATCTCCTCGAAATTCCTCTAGGTAAGGCTGTCAATGGAACTGCTCGTACCTTTGACCTTTCCAAAATGCCCCACTTACTTGTTGCAGGTTCAACGGGATCAGGGAAGTCAGTCGCAGTTAATGGCATTATCGCTAGCATTCTCATGAAGGCAAGACCCGACCAGGTCAAGTTTATGATGGTCGATCCTAAGATGGTTGAGTTGTCTGTTTACAATGATATTCCCCATCTCTTGATTCCAGTTGTGACCAATCCACGCAAGGCCAGCAAGGCTCTCCAAAAGGTGGTGGATGAGATGGAAAACCGGTATGAACTCTTTGCTAAGGTTGGTGTGCGAAATATCGCTGGTTACAATGCCAAGGTCGAAGAATTTAATAGCCAATCTGAGTACAAACAAGTACCCCTGCCTTTGATTGTTGTCATTGTGGACGAGTTGGCAGACCTCATGATGGTGGCTAGCAAGGAAGTGGAAGATGCCATCATTCGTCTCGGACAGAAGGCGCGTGCTGCAGGGATTCACATGATTCTCGCAACGCAGCGGCCATCGGTTGATGTTATCTCTGGTCTTATCAAGGCTAATGTCCCCTCTCGTGTGGCTTTTGCAGTTTCATCAGGTACAGATTCACGAACCATCTTGGATGAAAATGGAGCTGAAAAATTGCTTGGTCGAGGAGACATGCTCTTTAAACCAATTGATGAAAATCATCCAGTCCGTCTGCAAGGATCCTTCATCTCAGATGATGATGTTGAACGCATCGTAAACTTCATCAAGGCTCAGGCGGATGCGGACTACGATGAAAGCTTTGACCCAGGAGATGTTCCTGAAAATGAAGGAGATTTCTCAGACGGTGAAGCTGGTGGCGATCCGCTTTTTGAAGAAGCTAAGGCTTTGGTTATCGAAACCCAGAAAGCTAGCGCTTCGATGATTCAGCGTCGTTTGTCGGTTGGATTTAACCGTGCGACCCGCCTTATGGAAGAACTCGAAATGGCAGGTGTTATCGGTCCAGCTGAGGGAACCAAACCACGAAAAGTATTGCAACAATAAAAAAATAGCTTCTTTCCAAATTTGGAAAGAAGCTATTTTTGTGATTACTGGTTCGTTTTAGTTTCAGAACTCGTCGTATTTGACTGTGCTTTGTTATCGCTTGTTTCTTTATTTGTAGCAGGTGTAGAAGAGTCCTGAGTTGTTGTTTTCTGTTCTTCTTTTTTCTCCTCTTTCTTGTTGGATTGAGAAGTTTCTTCTTGTGGGCTATTTTCTTTAGTAGAAGTGTTGTCCTTGTTAGGTGTAGTATTTTCCTGAGGGGATTCCTTTTGAATTTCCTTGACAACAGTTGTTTGGGTTGTTGTAGGCTCTTTCTTATTGTTTTTATTATTATCCATAGCGTTCATGATGGTGATACTAGCGGTGATCAGACCAAGGATACTACCGATGGTAGCAATCGTTTTTTGAAAGACAGTGAATCCCTTTTTGATATGTTCTGTTTTTGGTTTTGAAGTTCTACGATAGTTAGACATGATACTCTCCTTTGATTATGATTTATTATACCTCATTTCTTTAAAAAAATCTTAAAAAAAGAGAAACTTCCCTTTCTTGTCGCAGGTCTCTTTTCGTGATACAATAGAGGGAGTGATTTTAGAAAGCGTGAGAAAATATGATCTACTTTGATAATTCGGCGACAACTAAGCCTTATACTGAAGCTCTAGAGACCTATATGCAGGTCGCTTCGAAAATTGTAGGAAATCCGTCTAGTCTCCATCGTTTGGGAGACCAGGCAACACGAATCTTAGATGCTTCTCGGCAGCAAATTGCAGATTTGATTGGTAAGAAAAGTGACGAAATCTTCTTTACCTCTGGTGGAACAGAAGGAGATAACTGGATCATCAAGGGTGTAGCCTTTGAAAAAGCCCAGTTTGGCAAGCACATCATCGTATCAGCTATTGAGCATCCAGCAGTCAAGGAGTCAGCACTCTGGCTGAAAAGTCAAGGTTTTGAGGTGGATATTGCCCCAGTTGATGAGAAAGGATTTGTAGATGTCAAGGCTCTAGCAAGTTTGATTCGACCTGATACGACCCTCGTTTCCATCATGGCAGTTAACAATGAAATTGGGTCTATCCAACCTATTGAGGCTATCTCAGAACTTTTGGCAGACAAGCCGACCATTTCCTTCCACGTGGATGCGGTTCAGGCGCTTGCCAAGATTCCGACTGAAAAATATCTGACAGAACGAGTGGATTTTGCGACTTTCTCTAGTCACAAGTTTCACGGAGTTCGAGGTGTTGGATTTATCTATATCAAGTCAGGCAAGAAAATCACGCCTCTTTTAACAGGTGGTGGTCAAGAGCGCGATTATCGCTCGACAACTGAAAATGTGGCAGGGATTGCAGCGACTGCCAAAGCTCTCCGATTGGCTATGGAAAAGCTAGACCTGTTTATATCTAAGACAAGCCAGATGAAAGCAGTCATTCGCCAAGCTCTTCTGGATTATCCAGATATTTTTGTCTTTTCAGATGAGGATGACTTCGCCCCTCATATTCTGACTTTTGGGATTAAGGGTGTTCGTGGAGAAGTCATCGTCCATGCCTTTGAAGACTATGATATTTTCATTTCAACGACCTCTGCTTGTTCGTCCAAGGCTGGAAAACCTGCAGGCACCTTGATTGCCATGGGAGTGGACAAAGATAAGGCGCAGTCAGCTGTGCGCCTAAGTCTAGATCTGGAAAATGATATGAGTCAGGTTGAGCAGTTTTTGACCAAGCTAAAATTAATTTACAATCAAACTAGAAAAGTAAGATAGGAGCATTCATGCAGTATTCAGAAATTATGATTCGCTACGGAGAGTTGTCAACCAAGGGCAAAAACCGTATGCGGTTCATCAATAAACTTCGTAATAATATTTCAGACGTTTTGTCCATCTATCCTCAAGTTAAGGTAACCGCTGATCGTGACCGTGCCCACGTTTACCTCAATGGAGCCGATTACACAGCAGTAGCAACATCTCTCAAGCAAGTCTTCGGGATTCAAAACTTTTCTCCAGTTTACAAAGTTGAAAAGTCTGTTGAAACTCTCAAAGCTGCCGTGCAAAAGATTATGCAAGACATCTACAAGAAGGGCATGACCTTTAAAATCTCTAGTAGACGTAGCGACCACAGCTTTGAATTGGACAGTCGTGAACTTAACCAAACCCTTGGTGGTGCTGTTTTTGACGTAATTCCAACTATTCAAGCCCAAATGAAAAACCCTGATATCACTCTTCAGGTGGAGATTCGTGAGGAAGCTGCTTATCTTTCCTATGAAACCATTCGTGGAGCAGGTGGTTTACCAGTGGGTACTTCTGGTAAGGGCATGCTCATGTTGTCAGGAGGGATTGACTCACCTGTAGCAGGTTATCTAGCTCTTAAACGTGGGGTAGATATCGAGGCGGTTCACTTTGCTAGCCCACCTTACACGAGTCCAGGAGCTCTCAAGAAGGCCCAAGATTTGACCCGTAAATTGACTAAGTTTGGTGGCAATATCCAGTTTATCGAAGTGCCTTTCACTGAGATTCAAGAGGAAATCAAGGCCAAGGCGCCAGAAGCCTACCTCATGACCTTGACGCGTCGCTTTATGATGCGGATTACTGACCGTATCCGTGAGGTGAGAAAGGGTCTGGTCATCATCAACGGGGAGAGTCTAGGTCAAGTAGCGAGCCAGACCTTGGAAAGTATGCAGGCTATCAACGCTGTGACCAACACTCCCATCATTCGTCCCGTGGTTACTATGGACAAGTTGGAAATCATTGACATCGCGCAGGAAATCGATACCTTTGAAATTTCTATCCAGCCTTTTGAGGACTGCTGTACTATTTTTGCGCCTGATCGTCCTAAGACCAATCCTAAGATAGAGAATGCAGAGCAGTATGAAAAACGCATGGATGTTGAAGGCTTGGTTGAGCGAGCAGTGGCTGGTATCATGATCACTGAGATTACACCTCAGGCTGAAAAAGATGCTGTCGATGAGTTAATTGACAATCTCCTCTAATCAGAAAATCCAGAAGAATTCAGAAAAATAAATGAAAAAAGTTAGTTATTTATCCTTAAAATGGACATTAACTGACTTTTTTTCTATTTTTATGGTATAATGAGATAAAATTTTGAATATAGAGAGTTTTCTGACAATGAATCATTCCTACTTTTATTTAAAAATGAAAGAACACAAACTCAAGGTTCCTTATACAGGAAAGGAGCGTCGAGTGCGTGTTCTACTGCCTAAGGACTACGAGAAAGACACAGACCGTTTTTACCCTGTTGTTTACTTTCATGATGGGCAAAATGTCTTTTACAGCAAGGAATCCTATATCGGACACTCTTGGAAAATTATTCCAGCCATTAAGCGAAACCCTGACATCAGTCGCATGATTGTTGTAGCCATCGACAATGATGGTTTGGGGCGGATGCATGAGTACGCGGCTTGGAAGTTCCAAGAATCCCCTATTCCAGGCCAACAGTTTGGCGGTAAGGGCGTGGAGTATGCCGAGTTTGTTATGGAGGTGGTCAAGCCCTTTATCGACGAAACCTACCGTACTAAAGCTGATCGCCAGCATACGGCCATGATTGGCTCCTCATTAGGAGGCAATATTACCCAGTTTATCGGACTAGAGTACCAAGACCGAATTGGTTGTCTAGGTGTCTTTTCATCTGCCAACTGGCTCCACCAAGAAGCCTTTAACCGCTATATCGAGCGCAAGAAATTGTCGCCTGAACAGCGCATCTTTATCTATGTTGGAACGGAAGAGGCGGATGATACGGACAAGACCTTGATGGCTGGCAATATCAAGCAAGCCTATATCGACTCATCGCTTCGTTATTATCATGATTTGATTGCAGGTGGAGTAGGCTTGGATAATCTTGTCTTGAAAGTTCAGTCTGGTGCTATCCATAGTGAAATACCTTGGTCGGAAAATTTACCAGACTGTCTCCGATTTTTTGCAGAGAAATGGTAAGTTAGGAAAGGAGAAAGCCAATGCATATTGAAAACCTTAGCCACTGGAGTGGCCACCTCAACCGTGAAATGTATCTCAATCGTTATGGGCATGCTGGGATTCCAGTTGTGGTTTTTGCTTCATCTGGTGGCAGTCACAATGAATACTATGATTTTGGCATGATTGATGCCTGCGCTCCCTTTATCGAGGAAGGGCGTGTTCAGTTCTTTACCCTATCCAGTGTTGACAGTGAGAGCTGGTTGGCTACTTGGAAAAATGGTCATGACCAAGCGGAGATGCATCGTGCCTACGAACGCTATGTGATTGAGGAGGGCATTCCTTTTATCAAGCATAAGACAGGTTGGTTTGACGGTATGATGACGACGGGTTGCTCGATGGGGGCCTACCATGCACTCAATTTCTTCCTCCAGCATCCAGATGTCTTTACCAAGGTGATTGCTCTCAGCGGTGTTTATGACGCACGTTTCTTCGTTGGAGATTACTACAATGACGATGCCATTTACCAAAACTCGCCAGTAGATTATATCTGGAATCAGAATGACGGCTGGTTTATCGATCGTTACCGTCAGGCGGAGATTGTCGTCTGTACGGGCCTCGGTGCCTGGGAACAAGACGGTCTACCATCTTTCTACAAGCTCAAAGAAGCCTTTGACCAGAAACAAATTCCAGCCTGGTTTGCTGAATGGGGACACGATGTCGCCCACGACTGGGAATGGTGGCGTAGACAAATGCCCTATTTTCTTGGACACCTGTATCTATAAAAGGAGTTGCCTATGAATTACCTTGTTATTTCTCCCTACTATCCGCAAAACTTTCAACAGTTTACAATCGAGCTAGCCAATAAAGGCATCACCGTTTTGGGAATTGGTCAGGAGCCTTACGAACAACTAGATGAACCTTTGCGTAATAGCCTAACCGAGTATTTCCGTGTAGACAATCTTGAGAACATAGACGAAGTCAAACGTGCTGTTGCCTTTCTGTTCTACAAGCATGGACCAATCGACCGCATCGAGTCCCACAATGAATACTGGCTTGAGCTGGACGCAACACTTCGTGAGCAATTTAATGTCTTTGGTGCCAAACCAGAGGATCTCAAAAAGACCAAATATAAGTCTGAGATGAAGAAACTTTTCAAAAAAGCAGGTGTCCCTGTGGTACCTGGAGCTGTTATCCAGACAGAAGCAGATGTGGATAAAGCAGTCGAGACGATTGGCTTACCAATGATTGCCAAACCTGATAATGGAGTGGGAGCGGCAGCCACCTTTAAGCTTGAGACAGAAGAAGATGTAAATCACTTCAAGGCTGAATGGGACCATTCAACCGTTTATTTCTTTGAGAAATTTGTCACTTCTAGCGAAATCTGTACCTTTGACGGACTTGTGGACAAGGATGGCAACATCGTCTTTTCAACGACTTTCGATTATGCCCATACACCACTTGATCTGATGATTTATAAGATGGACAATTCCTACTATGTGCTTAAGGATATGGATCCCAAACTACGCAAGTATGGTGAGGCCATAGTCAAAGAATTTGGCGTGAAGGAGCGTTTTTTCCATATTGAATTCTTCCGTGAGGGAGATGACTATATCGCCATTGAGTACAACAATCGTCCTGCAGGTGGTTTTACCATTGATGTTTATAACTTTGCTCATTCCTTGGACCTCTATCGTGGCTATGCAGCTATCGTCGCAGGTGAGGAGTTTCCAACATCAGAGTTTGAACCTCAATACTGTTTAGCTACATCACGTCGTGCCAATGCCAACTATGTTTATTCAGAAGAGGACCTTCTTGCCAAATACAGCCAGCAATTCAAGGTCAAGAAAATCATGCCAGCAGCTTTCGCAGAGCTACAAGGAGACTACCTTTATATGCTGACCACTTCAAGTCGCCAAGAGATGGAGCAGATGATTGCAGACTTTGGTCAACGTCAAGACTAATGAAAAGGATGAAGGGAGTTTGACTCCTTTTGTCCTTTTCTTAAAGATAAGTTAAATAAAGCGTTTTCCAGAGATTCTTTTAGAAAATCGGTTGCTAAAAGGCCCAAAAATTGATAGAATAAGGATTGTCTAAAAAAAATTAAGGAGAATCTATCAAATGGATTTTGCATGGGCTATTAAATATGCCACTGAATTTTTGGGAACTGCTATTTTGATCATTCTTGGAAATGGTGCAGTTGCCAACGTTGAACTTAAAGGTACGAAAGGTCACCAAAGTGGCTGGCTCGTTATCGCTGTTGGTTATGGTATGGGGGTTATGATCCCAGCCTTGATGTTCGGTAACGTTTCTGGTAACCACATCAACCCAGCTTTCACTCTTGGACTTGCTGTTAGCGGACTTTTCTCTTGGGATCAAGTACCGTTTTACATCCTTGCGCAAGTTTTGGGGGCAATTTTTGGTCAAGCTTTGGTTGTAGCGACTCACCGTCCATACTACTTGAAAACAGAAAACCCAAACAATATCTTAGGTACCTTCTCAACGATTTCAAGCATCGACCACGGTACAAAAGAATCACGTTTCGCAGCAACGGTTAACGGTTTCCTAAATGAGTTTGTAGGTTCATTTGTTCTTTTCTTTGCAGCGCTTGGTTTGACTAAAAACTTCTTCGGTGCTGAGGTTCTTCAATACATGAAACAAATGGCTACTCAAGCTGGTCAAACTGTTGACTTAGGTGAATTGGCAGTAAAAGCTCAAGTAGCGCCACACACAGCTGCTGGACTTTCAGTTGCTCACTTGGCACTTGGTTTCCTAGTGATGGCTTTGGTAACTTCACTTGGTGGACCTACTGGACCTGGTTTGAACCCGGCTCGTGACTTCGGACCACGTCTTCTTCACGAACTCCTTCCAAAATCAGTTCTTGGTCAGCACAAGGGTGATTCAAAATGGTGGTATGCATGGGTTCCAGTTGTAGCACCAATCGCAGCTGGTATTGCAGCAGTAGCAGTCTTTAAACTACTTTACCTATAATAAAATGAAACTGGGGAACCCCAGTTTTTTTATCGGAAATTTTTGTAAAAAATTCTAGAATTTAAGTGGAATAGCTTGTAAAAAATCCTAAAATCCTTTAAAATAAAAGAGTTGGAGGAAGCTATGAATGCAAATCAAATGATACAAATTGTTCCGACTTTGAAGGTCAATAACCGAAAATTAAATGAAAAATTTTACATTGAAACTCTTGGGATGAAGCCCTTATTAGAAGAATCTGCCTTCCTTTCACTTGGTGACCAATCAGGTGTTGAGAAATTGATTCTCGAAGAGGCTCCCAGTATGCGAACTCGGAGAGTTGAAGGGCTTAAGAAACTAGCTAGACTCTTGATCAAAGTAGAAAATCCTTCAGAAATAGAGGCTCTTCTCTATCAGATGGAGTCCCTTCCTCGCCTGCTTAAAGGAAGCCGTGGTTATGCTTTTGAGATTGTTTCTCCTGAACAGGATGTGATTCTTGTTCATGCGGAAAATGATATAAGGGATTTGGTTCCACTGGAAACTGTTCCTGAATTTTCTTCAAATACAGGTATAAAATACTTGAGTCAATTTGAGATTTCTATGGAGTTGCGTTTTCCTGAGGGGACGGAGAGTATACTCGATCCTGAAAAAGTTGGGACAGTTGTCACCTTTACGGAAGGGCAAGGTCCAGATTTGACTGTTGAAAACAATGTTACCTGGGACTTATCTATGCTGAAATTTTTGGTAAAGGATCTAGATTTAACTAGTCTTCGTCAGAAATTTGAAAAGACAGGCTATTTTGTTCCCAAGTCTGAAAAATTCTTCCTTGGTAAAGACACCAATAATATCGAATTGTGGTTTGAAGAAGCATGAAGTGGACAAAAATTCTAAGAAAAATAGAAGAACAAATCGAGGCAGGGGTCTATCCCGGGGCCTCTTTTGCGTATTTTAAGGACGGAGAATGGAGAGAATCTTACCTAGGATTGAGTGATCCTGAGAAAGGTTTGAAAACCGAGTCAGGGCTGGTCTATGACCTAGCCAGTGTGAGTAAGGTTGTGGGAGTTGGGACAATCTACACCTTCTTGTGGCAGCAGGGCACATTAGATATTGATCGACCAGTGACGGATTTTTTGCCTGAGTGTGATTACCCAGATATCACTATCCGTCAACTTTTGACCCACGCAACAGACCTGGACCCCTTTATTCCAAATCGGGATCTCTTGACAGCCCCTGAATTAAAAGAAGCCATGTTTCATCTGAATAGACGTAGTCAGCCTACTTTTCTATATTCGGATGTTCACTTTTTACTCCTGGGCTTTCTTTTGGAAAAAATCTTTGACCAAGATTTGGATCAGATTATAGAAGAACAAGTTTTGGAACCATGGGGGATGAAGGAAACGATGTTTGGTCCCGTTGAGGTTGCTGTACCAACAGAGAGAGGAGTAGAGGCTGGAAAGATCCACGATCCCAAAGCTCGTCTTTTGGGCAAACATGCTGGAAGTGCTGGTTTATTTTCAACTGTTAAGGATTTGCAAAACTTTTTGGAGCATTACTTGAAAGATGATTTTGCAGCAGATTTGAGCCGAAATTACTCTCCCTTAGATGATAAGGAGCGTTCGTTAGCCTGGAATCTGGAGGGGGCCTGGCTCGACCATACGGGCTATACAGGTACCTTCATCATGTGGAATCGAGAGAAACAGGAAGCTGCTATTTTTTTATCCAATCGAACGTATGAGAAGGATGAGCGTGCCCAGTGGATAATCGATCGAAACCAAGTCATGGATATGATTCGTAGGGAAGAGTAGGGAGAAAGCATGTCAAAAACCGTAAAAGGAACGCTATTCACAGTAGTTGCAGGCATTGCTTGGGGCTTGTCTGGAACCAGTGGCCAATACCTGATGGCACACGGGATTTCCGCTTTAGTCTTGACCAATCTGCGGCTTATCATTGCAGGATTGGCACTGGTTTTCTTATCCTATGTAACTGCAAGGGATAAACTCCTAGCTTTTTTAAAAGACAGAAAAAGCTTACTCTCTCTACTGCTATTTGCCTTGTTTGGACTTTTCTTAAACCAGTTTGCCTATCTTTCTGCCATTCAGGAAACCAATGCTGGAACGGCTACGGTTCTCCAGTATGTATGTCCTGTTGGAATCTTGATTTATACTTGTATCAAGGACAAGGTGGCACCGACTCTGGCTGAGATTATTTCGATTGTTTTAGCAATTGGAGGAACTGTTCTTATCGCGACGCATGGGGAACTTGACCAGTTGTCTGTCACACCTGCTGGACTTTTCTGGGGACTCTTTTCTGCCTTGACCTATGCCCTTTATATCATTCTTCCTATCACTTTGATTAAGAAATGGGGAAGCATGTTGGTGATTGGTGTGGGCATGGTTATTTCTGGAGTGGTGGCTATTCCCTTCACAGGGGTTTTGCAGGCCAGTATACCGACCAGCTTGGATTTTCTTTTTGCATTTGCTGGCATTATCATCATTGGCACGGTTTTTGCCTATACAGCTTTCCTAAAAGGAGCTAGTATGATAGGCCCAGTTAAGTCCAGTTTATTGGCTTCCATAGAGCCCATCTCTGCTGTTTTCTTTGCTTTTCTGATTATGAAAGAGCAATTCTATGCGATTGATTTTGTCGGTATGGCTATGATTTTACTTGCGGTAACCATCATTTCTTTGAAAGATTTGCTGATAGAAAATAAACGGAAGGTTGAATGAGAAACTAGTTACTCGTAAAAAGTGGTTGGTTTAAATATCCTATCTAAATATTGATTACGGCTAAGGAATGGGAGTGGAATTTTATAAAATTTTAAGTTTCTTTTCTTACAATAAACCAATCTTTAACTGCTAGAAGGAGGAGATATGAAAATTTTACAAAGCATTCACCCAACTAAGCCCCTGCGCTACTTGAGATGGTTTGACATTCTGATTATTACAGTTTTGATGTTTGGCCAGTTTATCATTCGGTCAACGGAGCTCTTTTTAGCAAGTATGTTTCCGACAGGTCTGTCAACTACAATGGATACGGTAAGTAATACTGTCGGCGAGGGAGTAGGCTATTTGAGCAACTTCACCCTGCAAGTGATACTTCTTACCTTAGCCTTGCTTTACCTTTTGATTCGGAATTATGATTTCAAACAACTTCCCATTCGTTGGACCTGGTCCCTTCTCTTTTGGGTTCCTTCTATATTTGCCATTGTGGGTTTGTTTGGAGACTTGGTGACGACACTAACTGGTGAATACAATTACTTAAATCCAGCTCTTTTTGCCCACATAGATCCCATGGAAGTTATACGGAAATTCCTAGCGCTTAGTCCCATGGCAATTGCCTATGCCTTGTTAAATGGCTTCTATGAAGAGTTTTTCTTTCTAGGGTTGTTGACCTCAGTGAAAGAAAAGCAAAAGTGGCGGGTTTTGCTTTATTCTACCCTCATTCGGATTTCTTTTCACACTTATCAAGGATTGGTGTGGGCACTGGTTATTGGTGTAGTTTATGGTTTATTCTATTATTTTCTATACAAGTATAAGGTTAAAAATCTTTTGCCATTTTTCCTTATGCATGCTCTGACAGATATGTTTGGTTCTAGCCTCCTGTATCTCTTGATTGCGTGGGGAAGGTAAGAATCAGAAAAATCCACTCAACTGAGTGGATTTTGTGTATATAGATGACTAGTCTTTGTTTTCGTATGGTAAGATCAAGTTTAAGATGATACCTGTCATAGCTGATAGGGCAGTACCTGAAAGGGTAACTGGTCCTACTTTGAGGATGGCTCCACCAAGCCCAAGAACCAACATAGCACTAGCAATGATGAGGTTACGCATTTGACTGAAATCAACGCGCTCCTTGATCAAGACTTTCAAACCGTTGCTGGCGATAACTCCGTAGAGAAGGATAGACATCCCACCAAGTACAGCACTAGGGATTGTTGAGATCAAGGCAGTGAATTTACCAAGGAAACTAAGAGCGATGGCAATAAAGGCAGCGTTACGGATAACGGAGACAGAAGCGATACGAGTCATCCCGATAACCCCTGTATTTTCACCGTAAGTCGTATTGGCTGGTCCACCGAGAAAGGCAGATACAGATGTTGCAATACCGTCACCGAGAAGTGTACGGTGAAGACCTGGCTCTTTCAGGAACTGACGTCCACAGATTTGGCTTAGGACGGTATGGTCACCGATGTGTTCTGAAATGGTTACGATAGCGATTGGCAAGATGGCGATTGTTTCAGGACCGAAGTAGAGGTTATACTCTTTGAAGGCTCCGCCTGTACTAAATGGTAAGTAGAAACCAGGGATTTCAAACCAGTTAGCTTCTAGGACTGGTGTAAAGTCAACCAAGCCAAGTGTTACTGCGAAGATGTAACCACCGATGATGGCAAAGAGGAAAGGAATAATGCGTAGGAAGCCTTTTCCTTTTGTATTGATAAAAGCAGCGATCAAGAATGTAACAACAGCTACAAGTGCATTTTTCCAATTTCCATCTGCTACAAGTCCAGCATTCGTTACAGCAGAACCAGCAAGACCAAGACCGATAACGATGATCATAGGTCCGATAATGATTGGTGGTAAGAGTTTATCGATCCATTTTGTACCTGCAAAACGAACACTTGCAGCCACAAGGACATAAACCAAACCAGTCAGGATAACCCCAGTTTGAGCGGCCGATACATCGCCACCCATCTCTTTCATAGCTAGAGACATGGCCGTGATAAAGGCGAAGGATGATCCGAGATAGACTGGAACTTTAAAACCAGTCGAAATCATGTAGATGAGTGTCCCAACGCCTGATGCAAAAAGGGCAACAGATACAGGCATTCCCAAAATTAAGGGAACGAGAATGGTTGCACCAAACATGGCAAAAACGTGCTGGAAGCTTAAAAGAATCCCTTTACCAGCTGAAGGACGTTGGTCAACGTCTAGTAACAAATCAATAGTTGATTCTTGTTTCATATAAACCTCACTTTTAGGCATCAAAAAAGAGCCCATTATTTTACAGCAATAGGCTCTCAGAGTAAGACTTCTTTAAAAAAGATTATTCCATTCTTAAAGAACTTCATATATTTCTGCGTCTTCGTCACCTCACGGGATGACATTAAAAACCTTTGCTTAGGATAGTATAGCAGAAAAAAATGATTTTGTAAATCATTTTTTCCCGAGCCTAAAAATGTAAGAGCGAGGTTGATTTTGTAAATTTTTTTACTAAAAAAATTAAAGCGGGCGTTTGTTGGGCATGCCAGCCTTTCTTGGGTACTTGTTAGGCGTCTCCTTTTTCTTTTCGACCACAGTGATGTAGCGCGGATCTCCATTTGGCAGGGTATAGCTGAGGTTGTCCTCTACCTTGCTAAAGAGGAGGTTGAGAGCGTTCTTGGCTTCTAGCAATTCCTCGGGCGCATTGCTGGCCTTGAGAGCCAGTAGTTTTCCACCAACTTTAAGGTAGGGAATGGTCAATTCAGACAAGACCTGCATGCGGGCCACCGCACGAGCCGTCACTATATCAAACTGGGCACGGAAATTCTTGTCTTGGGCAAAATCTTCTGCACGCCCATGGTAGAAGTGAACACCATCCAAATCCAACTCCTGAGCCAAAAGCTGAAGGAAGTTGATGCGCTTATTGAGCGAATCAATGATGGTCACATCTAACTGAGGATAGAGGATTTTCATAGGAAAACTAGGAAATCCTGCCCCAGCCCCGATATCAAGAAGTTTGATAGTTTCATTTGAAATCAAACCTTGCAGGATGGGTGCAATCGAATCATAAAAGTGTTTAAGGTAGACTTCTTCTTTGTCTGTAATAGCGGTCAGGTTAATCTTTTCATTCCACTCGACCAAGAGCTCAAAATAACGTTTAAATTGCCCTTTTTGCTGGTCCGAAAGTGGAAGATTTTGCTCGGCAAGCAAGTTGTAAAATGTTTCTGGTTTCATAGTAGTTTCCTTCTCTAGTATCATCTTATTTTACCACAATCATTAAAATTTTGATATACTGGTATTAATCTAAAAGCAGAAAGGAATAAGATTATGACTTGGATTATTCTTGGAGTTTTGGCTCTGATTGTTATTTTTGTGATTGTTAGCTATAACGGTTTGGTTAAAAATCGTATGCAAACCAAGGAGGCTTGGAGCCAGATCGATGTTCAGTTGAAGCGTCGTAATGATCTCCTCCCAAACTTGATTGAAACAGTCAAAGGCTATGCCAAATATGAAGGTTCTACCTTGGAAAAAGTGACAGAACTTCGTAGACAGGTAGCCGCAGCAACCTCGCCAGCTGAAGCTATGAAGGCCAGTGATGCCCTTACTCGCCAAATTTCTGGTATCTTTGCAGTAGCAGAGAATTACCCAGACTTGAAGGCTAGTGCTAACTTTATCAAATTGCAAGAAGAGTTGACCAATACTGAAAATAAAATTTCCTACTCACGCCAACTCTACAACAGTGTTGTCAGCAACTACAATGTAAAACTTGAAAGCTTCCCAAGTAACATCATCGCAGGACTATTTGGCTTTAAATCTGCAGACTTCCTTCAAACACCTGAAGAGGAAAAGGCAGTTCCTAAAGTTGACTTTAGCGGTTTAGGTGACTAAGATGTTGTTTGATCAAATTACGAGCAATAAACGAAAAACTTGGATTTTATTGCTGGTTTTCTTCCTACTCTTGGCCTTGGTTGGTTATGCAGTTGGCTATCTCTTCATGCGATCAGGTCTTGGGGGCATGATCATAGCCCTAATCATCGGTTTTGTCTATGCCTTAACCATGATTTTTCAATCAACAGAGATTGTCATGTCTATGAATGGAGCGCGTGAGGTTGATGAGCAAACGGCACCAGACCTCTACCATGTTGTGGAAGATATGGCCATGGTCGCTCAGATCCCCATGCCACGTGTTTTCATCATTGAGGATTCTTCTTTAAATGCCTTTGCAACAGGTTCGAATCCGCATAATGCAGCAGTCGCAGCAACGTCAGGTCTTCTGGCTATCATGAATCGTGAGGAGCTAGAAGCTGTTATGGGTCACGAAGTCAGTCATATCCGAAACTACGATATCCGCATTTCGACCATTGCTGTCGCCCTCGCCAGTGCCATTACCCTTCTGTCTAGTATGGCAGGACGGATGATGTGGTGGGGAGGCGCTGGTCGCAGACGGAGTGATAATGATCGTGATGGAAATGGTTTAGAGATTATCATGCTTGTTATCTCTCTCTTAGCCATTGTTCTAGCACCTCTCGCAGCAACCTTGGTGCAACTTGCCATTTCCCGTCAGAGGGAATTTCTGGCGGATGCATCCAGTGTGGAGCTGACTCGCAATCCTCAAGGGATGATCAATGCACTGCGCAAGTTGGACAATAGCGAGCCCATGCATCACCACGTTGATGATGCCAGCAGTGCTCTGTACATCAATGATCCCAAGAAAGGTGGCGGACTACAAAAACTATTTTACACCCACCCACCTATCTCAGAACGAATCGAACGCTTGAAACAAATGTAAACAAAATCCAGAGACCGGCTCTGGATTTTTGCTATGTTCAAAAATTATAAATCTTGTAAATCGACGACTTCCAAACCATTTTCTGTCAAACGATAGATACTCGTACAGACCTCCTTTAAGAAGCGTCTGTCATGCGAAACAGTGATCAGACCGCCGGGATAAGAGGCAAAGAGTTTTCTGATTTCGGGTTGAGAAGTAGGAGAAAAGTTTCGTGTGGGTTCATCGAGAAGGAGAAAGTTTGGTCTTCGTAGAACTAAATCCAAAAGAAGCAGTTTTCCCTGTTGACCACCAGATAAGGAACGAATCTGGTGTTGCATCTCTGGATAGCTGAAATTGAGACTGGCTAAGTGGGATTGGATTTTCTGTAGTTCCTCTTTTTGTCCAGTTTGGCTGAGGTAGGCTACTGGAGATAAATCCAATTGCAGTTTTTTATGGTAATCTTGTGGCATAAAACCAAGGGAAATTTCTCTTTTGTCGCTTAGCAGTTGCTGTAACTTGTCTAACAGGGTCGATTTCCCAATACCATTAGGCCCGATGATACCGATTTTTTCTTGGCCACGGACAGTGAGTTGCAACTCCTGAGCTAAAATGCGCTCGCCAATGGACAACTTTTCCTTTTCTAGTTGGATTAAGACTTTAGAAGCCGCTAATGGTTGGATATCTGAGAAGAAGAGTTGGATTTGTTCCTCTTCAAGTGGCTTTTGTGTCATGGACTGAGCTGCCTTTTCGTAGCGTTTTTCTTGAGAGAGAACATTTTTCATCTTTTTAGCCAATAGGCGACCGGCAACATCATTTTTAGTGTTACGTAAGGCATTTTCTACATTTTGCTTGACGCGGCGATGCTTTTCCATGGTTTTGTCATAGGCTCGTTGGTCGTTAGCAGCTTGCTGGCTTTGTCTGGCAAAACTAGCCTTCCTCTGGTCACTATAGCTATCGTAGTCTAAATGCTCTACAAGCGTTTCCGCTTCTTTCCGATGCTTGACCAGTCGCAAGTGGACAATAGTATCTGCCGTTTGAGAGAGAAAGTCTTCATCATGGGAAATGAAAATAACAGTTTGCCTAATCTTTTGAATCTGACCTTTTAGCCAATCAACCGTCTCAAGGTCTAGGTCATTTGAAGGTTCATCTAAAAATAGAATTTCAAAAGGTTTTGCTAACTCGTGGATGAGCTGAATTTTTAAAGCTTCGCCCCCCGATAGACTGCCAATCTTTTGCTCACTAGCGAAGCGATCACTATTAAAATGCAACTCCTCAGCCAAACGATAGAGGATACTGTAGTCTAAATCAGTAGACTCTAAAAAGAAGTAATCGTGTAGAGTTCTATTTTTTAGCTCCTCAGGTAACTTTTGAGGAATGTAGGCCAGTGACTGAAGGTCAGACTGGATGTCTCCCTTGATAGTGAAATCAGGTAATGCTTCCCCCATTAAAGCTCGTAGCAAGGTTGATTTGCCATTTCCTTCTTCACCAATAATAGCAACCTTTTCCCCGTCTTGGATAGTCATGGTTAGGTTAGAAACAAGCTCTCGTAGATCTTTGTTTTGTGTGATGGTCAGATGATTGATTTTTATCATATTGTTGCCCTTTCTAGAATGTCCATAGTGCATAACAAAAAGCTCTACTTTACCTAGTAGAGCCCAAAGTCACTGTCAAAAACTCCATTATCCATGTAAAAAAATCCCGTCAAGCTAGGTCAGTCTAACCCTATCCAAGCCAAGAGGAGCAGATGGTTAGCTTTCTAGTTTTTTGATTTTCAAAGAGGATAAAGTACCAGAAGATCTAGTACAAAAAGAGCACACAAAAAGAGACAAAAACACGATCTACTAAATAAAGTTTCTTTATTTGATAGACTTAGTTGTTCATGTCTCCCTTACCTCCGAGTATTAGTACCTCTATCCTATACCTTTCAGGAAATTTTGTCAATAGAAAACAAGTAATTTCAAGATCTAAAATCCAAAAACAGGTCCATAGAGAGTCAGTACGTGTTTGACATGCTCGTAATGGAACTTATCATAGTTGCGCCAAGCGGTGCGTGCTTGGTCGTTTAGTTTTAGGCTCCCCAGTCCAATCAGAAGACTGGTACGTTGGTAAAATTTCTCAAGGTCGATTAAGATACTATTGTCAAGCTTTTCCGCTTTTTTAAGTTCCTTGAGAGTGCTGTTCAGCAGTTCTTGTAGACGGAAATCATCGGCTGTACTTTGTTTGCAGTTTTGGTAGCTTTTATTTAACTCGGATAGGAGTTGGTAAGCTTCGTTGATTAGTATTTTGTCTTCCATATGAGCATCCTCCTTGCTCTGATGTATTCTTGCCTATAGTATAGCACTAAACAGAAAATATGTCATAGTAAATATGTTAAAAACGAGATTTTAATATCAAGGTTTGGGAGGCTGACTTATAGCCTTTTCATGGTATAATCAAGTGAGTACATCTTTATGGAGGAAATATGAAGTTAAATATTCAAGAAATTCGTAAGCAGCCTGAAGGTCTACACTTTGAACAAGCTTTAGACCTGGCAGCAGACTTGCGTAAACGAAATCAAGAGATTTTAGATGTCAAAGATATCCTTGCTGTGGGGAAGGTGCAGTACGAAGATCGTCTGTATTTCTTAGACTATCAGCTATCTTATACCATTGTCCTTGCTTCCAGCCGCAGTATGGAGCCAGTTGAGTTGGCTGAGTCTTATCCAGTGACAGAGGTCTTCATGGAAGGAGCAACCAATCAACTAGACCAGGAAGTTCTAGATGATGACTTGGTCTTGCCTATCGAAAATGGGGAAATCGACCTTGCTGAGAGCGTTTCCGATAATATCTTGCTAAACATTCCAATCAAAGTCTTAACAGCAGAAGAAGAAGCTGGTCAAGGTTTTGTGTCTGGAAATGACTGGCAAATCATGACTGAGGAAGAATACCAAGCCCAACAAGCAGTCAAGAAAGAAGAAAACAGTCCATTTGCTGGCTTGCAAGGACTATTTGACGGAGACGAATAATGGTCTTGTCAAAAAAACGAGCACGAAAGGTGCTAGAAGAAATCATTGCCCTCTTCCCAGACGCCAAACCCAGCCTTGATTTTACCAATCATTTTGAACTACTGGTTGCGGTGATGTTGTCAGCTCAGACAACAGATGCTGCAGTCAACAAGGCTACGCCAGCCCTCTTTGCAGCTTTTCCAACGCCTCAAGCCATGTCTGTCGCGACTGAAAGTGAAATTGCCTCACACATTTCCCGCCTAGGACTTTATCGAAATAAGGCCAAGTTTCTAAAAAAATGTGCCCAACAGCTACTAGACGATTTTGATGGTCAAGTCCCTCAGACTCGCGAGGAATTAGAAAGTCTAGCAGGTGTTGGACGTAAAACAGCAAATGTCGTTATGAGTGTGGGCTTTGGAATTCCAGCCTTTGCAGTGGATACCCATGTTGAACGTATCTGCAAGCACCATGATATTGTTAAAAAATCAGCCACACCCCTTGAAGTAGAAAAACGTGTCATGGATATTCTGCCACCAGAGAAATGGTTGGCAGCCCATCAAGCCATGATTTACTTTGGACGGGCTATCTGTCATCCAAAGAACCCAGAATGCGATCACTATCCCCAATTATATGATTTTAGTTCGTTATAAGATAAAAATTTTATGTTTTTTTCTTGCATTGATCCATTCTTTGTGATATAGTAATAACAATAAAATATTCCTTTAAACCTGTCCCGTGAGGCAGGCAAGGAGTCGGATCAATAGATAGCAGAAGTCTATACTCTTTACAGTAGGGCTGGCTTGGCTATACATTCTGAAGTCTCCTTGTTAAGGAGACTTTTCTTTTTGGAGGTTTGTCATGAGGACAAAAGAAGTTGTAGACGAATTGACCGTCAAACGAGCGATCACTCGGATTACCTACGAGATTATCGAACGCAACAAAGATTTAAATAGAATCGTTCTGGCTGGGATTAAAACACGTGGAGTTTTTATCGCCCATCGTATTCAAGAACGTTTGGAACAGCTAGAAAATGTCTCTGTTCCCGTAGTAGAATTGGATACCAAACCTTTCCGTGACGATGTCAAAAGTGGGGAAGATACCTCTGTAATCTCTGTTGATGTGACAGATCGGGAAGTCATTTTGGTGGATGATGTGCTCTATACAGGTCGTACTATTCGTGCAGCTATTGACAACATCGTCAGCCATGGTCGTCCTGCTCGCGTGAGTTTGGCAGTCTTGGTTGATCGTGGCCACAGAGAACTTCCAATCCGTCCGGACTATGTTGGGAAAAATATCCCAACCAGTCGTTCTGAAGAAATCATCGTAGAGATGACAGAACTGGATGGACAAGACAGAGTACTAATCACAGAACAAGCCTAAACACCAAAAGGAGTAAAAAAATGTCAGAAAATCAACAAGCTTTGCAACATGTCGTTTCTATGGAAGACCTTACTGTAGAACAAGTAATGAAATTGATTAAACGAGGAATCGAATTTAAAAACGGAGCGAGTGCTTCTTATGAGGAACAACATATCGTTTCCAACCTTTTCTTTGAAAGTTCAACTCGTACCCACAAATCCTTTGAGGTAGCAGAACTGAAACTTGGACTTGATCTTTTGGATTTCGATGTGAAGACCAGTTCAGTGAATAAGGGTGAAACACTCTATGACACAATCTTGACGCTGTCTGCACTTGGAGTGGATGCCTGTGTCATTCGTCACCCAGAGGTGGACTACTATAGAGAATTGATTGCTAGCCCGACCATCACAACTTCGATTATCAATGGTGGGGACGGTTCAGGGCAACACCCTAGCCAAAGTTTGCTTGATTTGATGACAATTTATGAAGAATTTGGACATTTTGAAGGTCTTAAGGTGGCCATCGCTGGCGACCTAAACCACTCTCGAGTAGCTAAGTCTAATATGCAAATTCTTAAACGCTTAGGAGCGGAGCTTTACTTTGCGGGTCCTGAGGAATGGAGAAGTGAGGAGTTTGAGCATTACGGTCGCTTTGTATCAATTGATGAGGTAATTGATCAAGTAGATGTTATGATGTTTCTTCGTGTGCAACATGAACGTCATGAAATTGTGACAGGATTTTCAAAAGAAGACTATCATAACCAGCATGGATTGACACAAGAACGCTATGACCGCTTGAAAGAAAAAGCAATCCTTATGCACCCAGCTCCAGTCAATCGTGATGTGGAAATCGCTGATCACTTGGTAGAAGCACCGAAATCACGTATTGTTCAGCAAATGACCAACGGTGTCTTTGTCAGAATGGCAATTTTAGAATCTGTGCTGGCCTATAGAAAAGCAAAATAAGGCACAAAGCGTTAAAAGATGTCTGAGAGCATCAACGAGAGGTGAGTAGATGAAAAAACGACTTCTAGTATTAGAAGATGGTACAGTATTTGAAGGCAAGGCCTTCGGAGCAGATATTGATGTAACAGGGGAAATCGTCTTTAATACAGGGATGACTGGTTACCAAGAGTCTATAACAGACCAGTCTTACAATGGACAAATCTTAACCTTTACCTACCCTTTGGTGGGAAATTATGGAATTAACCGTGACGACTACGAATCTATCAATCCTACCTGTAAGGGAGTAGTAGTTTTTGAAGAAGCGCGTAGAGCCAGCAACTGGCGTAATCAAATGACCTTGGATGAATTCTTGAAAGCGAAGAAAATCCCAGGTATCTCAGGAATTGATACCCGGGCTTTGACAAAAATTATCCGTAAGCATGGTACCATGCGTGCAACCCTTACGCATGTTGGTGATACGATGGACCATATCATAGACCAGCTCCAAGCGACAGTTCTACCGACAGATAATATCAAGCAAGTCTCTACTAAGACAGCTTATCCTGCTCCTGGAGTTGGATTGAGTGTCGTATTGGTAGACTTTGGTCTCAAACACTCCATCTTACGCGAACTATCTAAGCGTAACTGTAACGTGACCGTTGTTCCATACACAACAACAGCAGAAGAGATTCTCCATCTCCATCCTGACGGGATCATGTTGTCAAACGGTCCAGGTAACCCAGAAGATGTTCCCCAGGCGCTCGATATGATTCGTGGTGTGCAAGGGAAAATTCCGATCTTTGGTATCTGTATGGGACATCAACTTTTTGCTATGGCAAATGGTGCTAAGACCTACAAGATGAAGTTTGGTCACCGTGGATTTAACCATGCGGTGCGTGAAATTGCAACAGGCCGAGTAGACTTTACTAGCCAGAACCATGGTTATGCGGTTAGCCGTGAGGATTTGCCAGAGCATTTGATTATTACCCACGAAGAAATCAATGACAAGTCAGTTGAAGGTGTGCGTCACAGATACCAACCAGGTTTCTCTGTGCAATTCCACCCAGATGCAGCTCCAGGACCGCATGATGCAAGCTATCTCTTTGATGAATTTATCGAAATGATGGAGTCGTTTAAATCTGCTAATCGCTGATATAGGAAACTCTGTCAGAGGCTTGTCGAATAAAAAGGCAAGTCCTTTCTTTTAGTTGAGCAATGAGATGCTGAAAATTTTTACACTCGATTTATTATTGAAAAATCATCGGAGAATTTATTTAATGGCAACCTGAGAGTTGCCGAATAGAAAGGCAGGTCGTTTCTTTTAGTCGCTATTAGGCGAACTAAAAACTCCCTGCACTAGATTTTTTATCGAAAAGTATCGTTTCGCTAAAAAATCGTCGGAGAATTTATTTAATGTCGCTCTGTGAGGCGACGAATAGAAAGGAGAAGATACATTGTTCGCGGAAGTGAACACGCCCTAAGAACTGTGTGAAAAAGATAAACATCGTCTTGATGCTGAAGGCATCTGCACCGAGTTTCCTATTTTCACTTTGTTCTTGACGGGCTTTGTATCATAAACTATGCCTAAACGTACTGATATTCAAAAAATTATGGTGATTGGTTCTGGTCCGATTATTATTGGTCAGGCTGCTGAGTTTGACTACGCGGGAACCCAGGCCTGCTTGTCTTTGAAAGAGGAAGGTTATGAAGTTGTCTTGGTGAACTCAAACCCTGCCACTATCATGACGGACAAGGAGATTGCAGACAAGGTTTATATTGAACCGATTACACTTGAGTTTGTGACACGTATTCTCCGTAAGGAACGTCCAGATGCCTTGCTTCCAACTCTTGGTGGTCAAACAGGGCTTAATATGGCCATGGAATTGTCTAAAAATGGTATTCTAGATGAGCTTGGGGTAGAGCTTTTAGGTACTAAATTATCTGCCATCGACCAAGCGGAGGACCGTGACCTCTTTAAACAATTGATGGAAGAGCTTGAGCAACCGATCCCTGAATCTGAAATTGTCAACACAGTGGAAGAAGCTGTTTCCTTTGCGGCATCAATCGGCTACCCAGTTATCGTTCGTCCAGCTTTCACACTTGGTGGTACTGGTGGTGGTATGTGTGCCAATGAGGAAGAATTGCGTGAAATCGCTGAAAATGGGTTGAAACTGTCACCTGTTACCCAATGTTTGATTGAGCGTTCCATTGCAGGTTTCAAGGAAATCGAATACGAAGTGATGCGCGACTCAGCTGACAATGCCTTGGTTGTTTGTAACATGGAAAACTTTGACCCAGTTGGGATTCATACAGGGGATTCTATTGTATTTGCTCCTGCGCAAACCATGTCAGACTATGAAAACCAAATGCTACGTGACGCGAGCTTGAGCATCATTCGTGCCCTCAAAATTGAAGGTGGATGTAACGTTCAGTTGGCTCTTGATCCGCATAGCTTTAAATACTATGTTATCGAAGTAAACCCTCGTGTATCGCGTTCGTCAGCTCTTGCTTCTAAGGCAACAGGTTATCCGATTGCCAAATTGGCTGCCAAGATTGCCGTCGGTTTGACCCTAGATGAGGTTATCAACCCAGTTACAGGTTCAACCTATGCCATGTTTGAACCAGCCCTTGACTACGTCGTTGCTAAGATTCCACGTTTCCCATTTGATAAGTTTGAAAAAGGGGAGCGTCGTCTTGGTACCCAGATGAAGGCGACTGGAGAAGTCATGGCGATTGGTCGTAATATCGAGGAATCTCTTCTTAAAGCTTGTCGCTCCCTTGAAATTGGGGTTCACCACAATGAAATGCCTGAACTTACAACAGTTTCGGATGATGCCTTGATTGAAAAAGTTGTGAAAGCCCAAGATGACCGTCTCTTCTACGTATCAGAAGCCATTCGCCGTGGTTACACACCAGAAGAAATTGCTGAATTGACCAAGATTGATATCTTCTATCTAGATAAACTCTTGCACATCTTTGAAATTGAGCAGGAATTGGGTGCCCATCCACAAGATTTAGAAGTCTTGAAAACTGCTAAACTTAATGGTTTCTCAGACCGCAAGATTGCTGAACTCTGGGAAACGACAGCTGATCAAGTTCGTCAACTTCGTCTGGGAAATAAGATTGTCCCAGTATACAAGATGGTCGATACCTGTGCGGCAGAGTTTGACTCTGAAACACCATACTTCTATTCAACCTATGGATGGGAAAATGAGTCTATCAAGTCGGATAAGGAATCTGTCCTTGTCCTAGGTTCAGGTCCAATCCGTATCGGTCAAGGGGTTGAGTTTGACTACGCAACCGTTCACTCGGTTAAGGCTATCCAGGCAGCTGGTTATGAAGCTATCATCATGAACTCAAACCCAGAGACTGTTTCAACAGACTTCTCTGTGTCTGACAAGCTCTACTTTGAGCCATTAACTTTTGAAGATGTCATGAATGTCATTGACCTTGAGCAACCAAAAGGGGTTATCGTTCAGTTCGGTGGTCAAACAGCCATCAACCTTGCAGAGCCCTTGGCAAAAGCAGGTGTGACCATTCTTGGTACACAAGTTGCTGACCTAGACCGTGCCGAAGACCGTGATCTCTTTGAACAAGCACTCAAAGATTTAGATATTCCACAGCCACCAGGACAAACAGCGACTAATGAAGAAGAAGCTGTGCTTGCAGCTCGCAAAATTGGTTTCCCAGTCCTGGTTCGTCCATCTTATGTCTTGGGTGGACGTGCCATGGAAATCGTTGAAAACGAAGAAGATCTTCGTTCTTACATGCGTACCGCTGTTAAGGCAAGTCCAGATCATCCAGTCCTTGTTGATTCTTACATCGTTGGGCAAGAATGTGAAGTTGATGCCATCTCAGATGGAAAAAATGTCCTCATCCCTGGTATCATGGAGCATATCGAACGTGCTGGTGTCCACTCAGGTGACTCAATGGCCGTTTACCCACCACAAACCTTGTCGCAAAAGGTGCAAGAAACAATCGCTGACTATACTAAACGCCTAGCAATTGGCCTTAACTGTCTTGGTATGATGAACATCCAGTTTGTCATCAAGGATGAAAAAGTCTATGTCATTGAGGTCAATCCACGTGCCAGCCGTACGGTTCCATTCCTTTCTAAGGTAACCAATATCCCTATGGCTCAGGTAGCAACTAAGCTGATTCTTGGTCAAAACCTTGGAGAACTTGGCTACCAAGATGGACTTTACCCTGAAAGTACACGCGTTCATATCAAGGCGCCAGTCTTCTCCTTCACCAAGTTAGCTAAGGTAGATAGCTTACTTGGTCCTGAAATGAAGTCAACAGGTGAAGTTATGGGTTCTGATACAACTCTAGAAAAAGCTCTCTATAAAGCCTTTGAAGCTTCTTACTTACACTTACCAACCTTTGGAAATGTAGTCTTTACCATCGCAGATGATGCTAAAGAAGAAGCCTTGGACTTGGCTCGTCGTTTCCAAAATATCGGTTACGGTATCCTCGCGACAGAAGGAACTGCAGCCTTCTTTGCTAGTCATGGACTGCATGCCCAGCCTGTTGGTAAGATTGGTGACGATGAGAAGGATATTCCAAGCTTTGTCCGCAAAGGAAAAATCCAAGCGATCATCAATACTGTCGGAACCAAACGAACTGCTGACGAAGATGGTGAGCAAATCCGTCGTTCAGCCATTGAACACGGTGTGCCACTCTTTACAGCCCTAGACACAGCAGATGCCATGCTCAAGGTACTAGAAAGTCGCAGTTTTGTCACAGAAGCGATCTAGTTGAGAAATATTTTTCACAGTTTTAAAGCCAGCGTCAAAAAACGCTGGCTTTTACAATACAGAAATTGCCTATTTCAACCATCATTCTTTCCTTAAGAATCATTCCAAAATGTGATATAATAAGGAAGAATTGGAAATGGAAAACTATTTTCATTATATTTTCAAAAATTCCATTAAGAAAATATGTAAAGACAGATTAGAAAGTGGGAAATCCCTATGTCCTCTTATGAAAAAATCTCTCTTTCTGAGATCAATCAATCTATTGAGACTCCAAATAACAATCATTTTTGGCAAAATCTAAAAGCATTCTTAGGACCTGGTGCACTTGTGGCAGTTGGCTACATGGATCCAGGAAACTGGATCACCAGTGTGGTTGGTGGGGCGTCCTACAAGTATAGTCTCTTATTTGTTATTTTGATTTCATCCATCATCGCCATGCAACTACAACAGATGGCTGGAAAGATCGGTATCGTGACTAGGATGGACCTAGCGCAGGCCACAGCTCATCATGCTCCCAAGTGGCTTCGCTATAGTTTATGGGTGATTTTAGAATTAGCTTTAATGGCGACAGATTTGGCTGAAGTTTTAGGTTCAGCGATTGCCTTAAATCTTTTGTTTAAAATACCGATTATGGTCGCTATCCTTCTAACTGTTTTAGATGTATTTTTGTTACTTTTATTGATGAAATTTGGTTTCAAAAAAATTGAAGCTATTGTTACGACCCTTATTTTAACCATATTAGCTATCTTTACCTATCTTGTGGCCTTATCCAATCCAAGTATTCAGGGTATTTTTGGTGGTTATTTACCGACTCCAACATTATTTGAAACACCATTGCCGGGTCATGAAAGCCAATTGACCTTGGCTCTAGGGATTGTAGGAGCGACAGTCATGCCCCATAATCTCTATCTCCATTCCTCTCTATCCCAAACAAGGAAAATCAATCACAAAGATAAGAAGGATGTTCGAAAAGCCGTGCGTTTTATGACCTGGGATTCAAATCTTCAGTTGTCCCTAGCCTTTATTGTCAATTCCTTGCTGCTCATTTTAGGGGCCTCTCTCTTTTTTGGTCACGCATCTGAAATTTCAGCTTTCTCCCAAATGTACAATGCTTTACAGGATTCGGCAATAGCAGGAGCGATAGCCAGCTCAACTCTGTCAACTTTATTTGCTTTGGCCCTCTTAGCAAGTGGCCAAAATTCTACTATTACAGGTACCTTAACTGGACAGATCGTTATGGAAGGTTTCTTGCATCTGAAATTGCCTCAGTGGATTATCCGTATCGGTACACGTATTTTTGCCTTGCTACCTGTGATTATTGTCGCCGTTTTGTTTGGGCATCAAGAAAAAACCTTGGATCAGTTATTGGTCTATTCACAGGTCTTTCTTTCGATCGCTCTTCCGTTTTCAATCTTCCCCTTGATTTATCTGACCTCTAAGAAGTCACTGATGGGAGAATTTACCAATGCCAAGTGGAACACAATCCTAGGTTACGCAGTTTCCATTATCTTAACCATTCTCAATATCAAGCTTCTTTTCGATATTTTTTAAGAGTGGTTTTGAAGTCAAGTCTCGGCATCGGGAAGATTGGTAAAGAGGAAGTAGTCGTAGTTGATTCATAAAAAGAAGTAAAAAAAGAACAGTTGAAACTGTTCTTTTTTATCATTATTTGAGACCGTATTTTTTGTTGAAACGATCCACGCGTCCATCTGCTTGAGTGAACTTTTGACGTCCAGTGTAGAATGGGTGTGAGTCTGATGAAATTTCCACACGGATCAATGGGTAAGTTTCGCCTTCGAACTCAACAGTTTCGTTAGAGCGTTTAGTTGAACCGCTAAGGAATTTGTAACCAGTAGTTGTGTCCATGAAGACAACTGGGCGATATTCTGGATGGATATCTTTTTTCATTTTGCAATATTTCCTTTCTGCCATGGTCTCTTTGCGAGCCATAGATTGTTACCATACTAGTCTATCAGATTCTGAAAAGTTTGGCAAGTATTTTATCAGTTTTTAAGCAAGTTTTTTAACTTTTGGTAGATGATTTCGTTTTCTTCTAGACTATAGGAATTGGCACCACTGGCTAATGGATGTCCTCCTCCGTCGTGTTGTTTGGCAATTTCATTGATAGGGATAATTTTACTGCGCATTCGCACACGGAAGTGACCATCAGCTTGTTCAACAAAGATAGCCCAAGCCTTAACGGTATCGATTCGACCAGGTGCTCCAACAATCGATGCTGTTTCAGCATCCGTAACCTTATATTTTTCCAAGATGTTTTGAGTAAGCAGAACGCGTGCGGCTCCATTCTCATCAACTTCTAAATGATCATAGACAAAGCCTTGCAGTTTTGCAATCTTGAAGCTCATGGTATCCATTTGACGAGACAATCCAGCAAAGTCAAAATCAATTTCTCGGAGCTGGCCAGCTATTCTAAAGGTACGAGCACTAGTTGATGGGTAGAGAAAACGCCCTGTGTCCCCGACAATTCCTGCATAGAGAAGTCGTGCCGCTTCGCTAGACAAAGTTAGTTGGTTTTCTTGAGCAAATAGAGCAATCATCTCACTGGCGCTGCTTGAACTTGTATCCACCCAAGATAGGTCGCCATAAACATCATCATTAGGATGATGATCGATTTTGATGGTGAAAGCAGCTTGTTCATAGCGTTTATCATCGATACGAGGACGATTCGCTGTATCACAAATAATAGCAAGGGCTCCTTGGTAGTCACTATCTTGGACAGTATCCATTTCCGCCATCCAAGTCAAAGTCGGTTCATTAAAACCGACTGCTTTGATGGTCTTTTCTGGAAAATGGTGTTTGAGAAGAGCTTTCAAGCCTACCTGACTTCCCAAGGCATCAGGGTCTGGTTTCATATGACGATGAATGATAATGGTATCGTATTCTTTGATTTTCTCTAAAATTTGCTGGCAAATTTCCATAAATAACCTCAATTCTTTCTCATTTCATTGTAGCACAAGAATTTTTATTTTTAAAATGAAAAAGATATGATATAATGGAGAAAGATAAATTGAGGAGGACGATATGGCATTAGCAAAAATTGTATTTGCCAGTATGACCGGTAATACCGAAGAAATTGCAGATATTGTAGCAGACAAATTACGTGACTTGGGCTTGGATGTCGATGTTGATGAATGTACAACTGTTGACGCTTCAGACTTCTTGGAAGCGGACATCGCAATCGTTGCGACTTACACCTACGGAGATGGAGAATTGCCCGATGAGATGATGGACTTCTACGAAGACCTAGCAGATCTCAACTTGAATGGCAAAATCTACGGAGTGGTCGGTTCAGGAGATACCTTCTACGACGAATTCTGTAAGGCTGTTGATGACTTTGATCGTGTTTTTGTAGCGACAGGAGCAGAAAAAGGTTCAGAGTGTGTTAAAGTGGACCTCTCTGCCGAAGAAGAAGACATCGAACGTTTGGAACAATTCGCAGAAGAATTGGCTGCAAAAGTAGGATAAGAATCAAACTGCGCTGACTGGAAGAAGTCGGTGCGTTTTTTTATTAGTTTTTTTGGATTTTACTAGCCTATTTAGAGGCTTTTTGATACAATAATTCAAATAAAGGAGGAGACTGTATGAACTTAGATATTATTCGGCAAGAAATTGATCAAATTGACGATCAAATCGTCAAGCTCCTAGAAGAACGGATGCACTTAGTTGAAGGGGTTGTTGCTTATAAGAAAGCATCAGGAAAACCTATTTTAGATACTAAGAGAGAAGAAGTTATTTTTGAGAAAGTTAAAAATCGAGTAGAAGATAAGCGCTATCAGGAGACCATTGTTGCGACTTTTTCAGACATTCTCAAACGTTCGCGTGACTATCAGGATCAAAATATCAAATGAAAAAAGAACAATTTTATCCGCTCGGGATTTTTCTGGCTGCTATGTTGGGAGGCCTTGTCCGCTATCTGGTTTCCACTTGGTTACCAGCCAGTCCAGACTTTCCTTTGGGCACCCTCCTTGTCAATTATCTGGGAATTTTCTGCTTGGTCTATCTGGTAAAAGGCTATCTGGTCTATAAGGGAAGCAGTAAAGGTTTGGTTTTGGCCTTGGGTACAGGCTTTTGTGGTGGTTTAACAACCTTTTCTAGTCTAATGCTTGATGCAGTAAAACTGCTTGATACCGGGCGTTATCTTAGTTTAGGGATCTACTTATTTTTGAGCATTGGTGGAGGTCTGCTCTTGGCTTATGTTCTAGGGAGGAAGAAATGGTAATCGTTTATCTTGCAATCGCCTGCGGGTTCGGAGCCTTGGTTCGTTATTTCTTTTCCCGCTATAATCAAGCTTCAAAATTACCTTTAGGGACTCTCGTAGCCAATCTTATAGGCTGTTTTTTAATCGGCCTACTCTACAATCATGTGGAGTCCAAGGAAGTCTATGCTATCCTAGCGACAGGTTTTTGTGGAGGGTTAACGACCTTTTCAACCTTGAATGACGAGCTGCAAAGACTATTAAGTGACAAGAAGATATTTTATAGCTATTTTCTCTTAACTTATATAGGCGGTTTTCTAGCGATTTTTTTAGGAATTCTGCTATGTAAGTGTCTAGTGTTTTGAGGTAAATAGAAAATATTGAGTTAACGGAAAATTCCGTTAGCTCTTTTTCGTGTTTTGGGAGGTAAAATTATGAGACAAAAAAGTAAGGAGAGAATATCAAGAGAGATGATAATCCAATTTTTGATGAAGGAAACAGGTTCAACACGACAAGAAATAATGGCAAGTATAGAAGAACTTGAGGCCTTTGGATTGATAGGATTTAACGTGAATGGTGACTTTAGACTGAAAGAGGTGTAGTTGATGAGACAAATTCAGTTCATTAGTGCCAGCCATTATCAGACATCTGATCGCTTTTATGCCTTACCGAAGGTTTTGTTTGAAAATCCTATTTATGAAGATATGAGGTTAGATGCAAAAGTCGCTTATGCTATGCTTAAAGATAGACTAGATCTTTCTTTCAAGAATAATTGGATTGATGAAGATGGAAATATCTATTTGGTATATTCTAACTCTAATTTGATGAAGATCCTTAACTGTTCAAAATCTACCCTATTAAGAATTAAGAAGCAACTCACAGAGTATGGATTAATTCATGAGGTTCAACAATCTACAAGTAAATCAGGAAATCTAGCTAATCGAATTTACCTTGGTCTCTTGCAAGATGACACAGTTGCTAGAATGGTTGATAAATCAGGTGATTTCAAATCTGACACTAGGGGGGTGTCAGATTTAGACCAGGGGGGTGTCAAAAAAACACCAGGGGGGTGTCAGATTTATACGGGGCTGGTGTCAGATTTAGCCCCTAACGATACTGAATATAGTGAGACTAATAGTAATGACACTGAATTAGTTATTTCTGAGGAGGACGAGGAGAGATTCCCTAAAAATTCCCAAAATAATAAACAAGACAGTCTTTCCAGAAAAGTTGATAAAGCTAGCAGGTATGATAAGGATTATATCTATGATTTAGTTTATTCTCAGCTGTTAGAAGAAAATTACTCAGATACGATGGCGGCTTATATCATGATGCCATTTGAAGAACGTTATAGATATGCTTTAGAAAATATGCGATTTGCCCGTTCATCAGAAGTGATTGCTGAATACGTTTATAATGGTTTACTTGCAATTTATAATAGTAATGCTAGGAAATGTATGGGAAATAATTGAAAATGAAATATATCAAGTTAAGAAGAATTACAACAAATTGCTAAAAGAAAGAGAGTTGACTTTATGGGATTGTTTAATAGCCAAGAGAGAATTTACAGAGGGCAAGCTATGAAAGCTACACCTTCCCAACCAGTTCAAGAAATTGAAATGATTGTAGAGTATTTTGATAAAACGGTAGACAGTATTTCCGTCACTTCCAACTTGGAGGAACTAGAAAAATTGGTATCAAGTTCATTTGGAACAGGAGCGAGTATGAATTTTACATCAGCGACTCCACCGTTTTCTATCAACCCTAGATGGGTGAAGAAGATAACCTATCGGACAAAATAAGGATAGGAGATTACCATGCTAGTAGATTGTCCAATGTGTGATACAGAGTTCGATTCTGCTGAGGAATGCGGATTCTGTCCGTGTTGTGGAGAAGATTACGATTCTTTAGTAGGTGAAGACTGGAATTAAGATAGCCCCATATTTCTAAAATATTTGACCTGAGCAAGTCATAAAACTACTTTTGACCTTTGAAAATTGAATATCCCCACTGTCCCGATTAGCGCAGTCTAGGCATAAAAAGAAGAATAGGGGCGGTGTGTAGCTAGAAAGTATATCTAGTGCTGACTGCATTATGTAAAGTCACGGTTGACTTGTCCCGTAAGACGAAAGAGTTTGCGATTCCTAAACTATAAATCGTGCGTAAAAAACACAGTAGAGATGTACGGCATCAACTCGGCATGGCTGTAAATCAGCCTTTGATTCAAAAAGGAGGACAATATGAATCAAATAAAATCAACTAGTGAGGTTACACTCACTGACTTAAGACGACTAGGTTTGCAAGGTGATGCCACTGCACGGCTTGCAAGTGGTGAAGAAATGAAATTAACTAGTAAGTATGGTCTTGTTCCTAAAAAAGGATATGTGGCGGGAAAACTTCAAACCGTTGAAATGATTGCAGAATACTCTAAAATCTATAGAGATATACGCACCATTAAACGTGGAGATATTTTAGTTGCCAGACGAATTAAGCAAGGAAATAAAACTATCTTACAGCTAACCGGTAAAGGTTATCACCGACCTAGCGGTAAAATTTAACAGATAGAGTCCTCATCTATCTGTTTTGGGGAGCAAGGAACTGTTTCTTTGTTGCTGAAAGCAGATAGGTGATGTTATGAAAAGGTGAAGAAATGAGTATTATACAGATAATATTTACAGTTATTCTTTTAGCCTCAGGGATTCTAGTATTTATGACTTTTATCCCAAATAAATTGTCTGATAAAATCTCACGAGAACTAAAAGACTATTCAAATAAGCATTATTTTAAGTAATATCAAAAAGGAGAAATCAAATGGAAATGATGAATGAAGTTAAGAAATTTATGTTGGCTAGCGCAATTGCAACCGTAGCGGTTGGAGTAACGACTCAGGCTTCCGCAGAAGAAGTAAAGCCTATAGAGCCAATTTCAGGGAGCCAACAGAAGACAGCGACTCAAAAAACAGTTACAGAAACTGATGTTGCTATCTCCCAAGCAAATGTGGAGCAGGCAAACACAGTTGTAAAAAAACATGAGGAGATTGTAAACTCAGCTCAAAATGAGGTGAACGATGCTGAGAAAGTAGTTGAAGAAGCAACAGAAGCTGTTACTCAAGCGGAGAAAGTAGTCAAGGAAGCTACCCCTAAAAATATCCAGGATGCAAAAGAAGCTGTCTCTGCAAAAGAAATTGCTGAGAAGAAGGTTCAAGAAGAACTGACCTCTGCTGGGGAGCAACAAAAGCTAGCTGAAAAGAATGTTACTGATCAGGAAGCAAATGTCATAGAAGCTACGAGAAAGCTTGATGACAAAAAAGAAGAAGTAACAGATGCAGAACAAATTGTAGCTGAAAAACAAGCGATTTTAGACGGAACTGGAGTTGCGGGTATTGTTGCTAATGCTGAAGCAGCTAAGCGAAACTTAGAAATGAGCGAAGAAGCTGAATCACAAGCTCGAGAGGATTTGAAACTAGCTAAAAAAGCAGATGACCAACGTGCTTCTAAACTGAAACAAGCAGAAGATGAAGTAACGACTACAGAAGCAACTAGATTAGTGAAAGCGGAGGAACTAGATCAAGCAACCACTCACGCTACTAACGTTGAAAGTCAATATCGAGTAGCTAAAGAGAATCTATCTAAGGCTCAAAGTATCCTGGATAGTTTGACAACGACCTCTATCACTTATCCTTCTGGCTATGTAGAAGCTTTAAAGGCTTACTTCAATAACCCCACTGAAGAAAATTCAAATAAGTTACAAGAAATTGCCAAGAAAGGAATGACTGCTGCTGGATTTAGCTCGCCAGATGGTGGTGAAACTTATTATGGAAATCCAACTTCTCCATTTAAGCAGAGTGAAGCAGATAAAAAGACTGTGATTGCTGATGTCAATCATTTATCTGCTGAAGTTCAAGATGAACTTGCTATTTTCAATGCACATTTGATTAATGATTTCCGTCGATTGATGGGAACAGATGATATTCCAGTTTTAGTGAATCGAGATATGCAGAAAGTGGCACAGAAAGCAACTCAACTATCTACTAATCAGTACGGCCATGACCTAGATGCTTTGAATACAGTTGCGAAAGAAGTTGGTTTGAATCAAGGTAATCAAGGTCTACTTGCTGAAAACATAGGTTTCCAAAATGCAGATAATGTAGTAACATTAGCTGACCTGAAACAACAGGCTTACAACAACATGGTTATGATGCTGTTTTATGATAAGCACGCTGATTGGGGCCATGCTTTAAACTTTGCAGGACTTGATCGTAAGTCAGTCACGCTACAGTATATCGGTGTAGCAACCCGAAAGACAGATCTTGGTTTGATTGCGATGCACTATGTTGGAACAGATTCTAAAACAATTGATTTTCTGAAAAATGGTTTCCATCAAAATGTTAAAATTGATACTAAGAACAATCTAGCTAGTCTTCAGGAAAGAATTCAAGTAGCTAGAAATTCTGTGGCACAGGCTCAGGATACTTATGATACTGCGGAAACGAATCGTAAGGATGCACAAGCTAGAAAAGAACAAGCACAGACAGAATATACTCAAGCAGAAGTTACTGCGCAAAATGCAGTGACTAATCGTAATGATATTCAGAATATTGCTTTAAAAACTCCTGAAGCAGAAGCTAAGTTAAAGAAGGCGGTGGCAAACCTTGAAAAAGCTGGTTTAGAAAACAAGCAAGCGCAAGAGGCTTTGGAACAGTTGAATGCAGACGTACAAAACAAACGTGAAGCACTTGCGTTAGCTAAAGATAAACTAGCTGAAAAACAAACTGAATGGAAATCACTGAATGAAGCTTTGACTGCTGAGAAAGAGGCATTGATTACTAAACAAGGTGAACTTACTCGAATTAAAGAACTTATCCTCAATCGTCAAGCCTTACTTTCAGAAATAACTGAAGCCTTGAAAGCATCAAAAGAGCGAGTGGAAGTTTTAAAGAGTGCCCCTCAGCTCTTAGAAAAGGCTAAAGTTAATCTAGAAGCTACTCAAGAAGTTTTGAAAGAAAAGAAATCAGTTCTTGAGTTAGCACTAGCAAAACTAGAAACTGCGAAAGCAGACCAAAGAAATGTATTGGAGGCTCATAAAGAGTTGTTGTCGGCTTATCGTGATTATCTGGAAGTACAACTGGAAATCGAGCGTCAAGAAAAATTGTCTGCTCAGAAAGCTAGTATTGAACTAGCTGGAGGTCATCCGATTCCAGTATTTCAAAATGGTAAGATTGTGAAGTATGTGCAAGATCAAGTTGAAAACCAAGCATCAGAAGTGAAAAATCCAGTCTATCAAGCACCTGCTGCCACATACGAATTACCTAAAACAGGGGAAAAAACTTCTAGTCTTTGGTTCTTGGGGATGGTAACTATTTCACTTTTAAGTTTGTTGAAAATCAAACGAGAATCTAAGGAAAACTAAACATGCTAAAGTCATCAAGATTTCTTGGTGACTTTTTGATTGGAGAAAGAAATGAAAATTATACATTTTAGGGCGAGAGCTCCTTCAAATTATATCGAAAGCGAATAATATTGAATACTATATTAAAAGTTAAAGGAGAAATCATGAAATTCAATAATGAAACAAGAGCATTCGGATCAATCCGAAAAACAAGACGTTGGGGAACGTGTGGAGTAATTCTTGGTCTAGCTGCCCTGGGCTTGATAACTAGTCCAGTTAGAGCAGATGAACGAGTAAATCCAAATCCTGCTACAAATGCAAAACCTTTGCAAGATTCTCCAACTACGGAGTCTAAAAATGATCAAGGTAGTGCAGGGAAATCAACAGGTTCTGTTGAGGTGACTGTGGATCGTGCTAAGGTAGAGTCTGCGGTATCCACTGCAAAGAAAGCTGGTTTGACTGTTAAGGAGACTGAGGTTGATGGTGGTTTAATTGCTAATTCAGAAGAGTTAGCTAAGAAAACTGCTGAGATTGAGTCTAGTTACGACAAGCAAGCAACTACTATTGTAGACGAGTCTGAGAAGTACAAAAAAGAAGTAGAAACTCGTAAAGAAGAAATTAAAACGATTACTACTGAGAACAAGGAAAAGCAAGACTCTTATGACAAAGCTAAAGCTCAGTATGAGAAAGACTTAGCAGATGCTACTACTAAAAACGCTCAGATTGATAAAAAAAATCAAGAAAAGAATGAGCGCTTAAAAGCTGAGAGAGAGCGTGTAGAAAAAGAGAATGAGCGTATCAAACAAGAAAACGCTCTTGCTAAGTCTACTTATGAAAAAGCAGTTGAAGAAAAAGCTAAGAAAGACGCTGCTATTGATAAGGAAAACGCAGATGCCAAGAAAGCTTACGAAGAAGCTTTAAACCAGTGGACTATTGAAAAAGGTAAGTCTGAGGCTGATTTAACAAAATACAAAGAGCAATTAGCTAAGTATGAAAAAGACTTAGCTGAGTACAATCGTAAGTTAGCTGAGCTAAGAGGTCAGAGAGTTCAAGGTAGTACAAATGGTGTTAAACTATATGGAGAATTCGACCAGTCTAAACGTGGCTCATTAGATTATTATTCTAAGTTGACTGCGGTATTTGATTCAAGTAATTCAAATCTTGAGACTGTAGAAGGTGCTTTAGGTGCGAATAAAAACACAACTCTTACTTTGGATAAAGATTTGCAACATGATCGCTTAGAGAATAAAGACTTTTATGGACATTCTGATTCTAAAGGAACTTATGGTGGTTCTGTAATTACAGGTATCAAACAAGGCTCTACCTTCACTTTACATAATGTTGGTAAAACAAAAACGGGGAAAACAATTTCTGCAAGATTTGTGGCTCGTAATAATCCTATACCAGAGCATAAAATTGCAGGCAATCCTTCAACTTATACTCGTTTGAATGTTTGGTGGAATAAAGCTAAAACTGATACGGATATTTCTTCTGTAAACTTTAATCCTTACAATTACACTAACGTTGAGTGGGATATTCATTATTATGATGAGAAAACAGGTAAACCTATCGACTTAGGTTTAGTCTCTATTTACTCTGACTTAGATTTTGGACAAGCCGTAAGACATACTTATGGAGATAATAGTACAGGTATTGTAGTCAACCCATCAGGTTCGTCAGTTAAAGAAACCACAGTTAATGGGAAAACCTATTGGGTGGGTGTAAAAGCTGATGGTGTGTATAAGCAGGATGATCCAAGTGGGTTGAACCGCTATAAGGCAGGTGATCCATACTACACCGATGTAGATGATTACAACTCTATCCCAGAGGGTTCTATTGTAAGTGTTGGTCACGGTTCTGTTCAACGCTTGACTTACTTACAACACGGAGATAAGCCTTTCAGTACCTATACAGAATCACAGTCGTCTGCGTATAGAGAGTATTGGAATAATTGGAATAAAGATCACGGTAAAGCAGCTGATTCGGATGATGAAATCTTTTCATCAGGGTTTGCGTTCCAACTATGGGGTGGTCGTTCTATCATTAATCAACTAGAGGAACCAAAACCGCCACTTAAACCAAGTGAATCTACAAAACCAAGACCTTTAGAACCTAAATATAAGGAGAAGGATAAGACTCCATTGACACCTCCTACGGAGAAACCTTTATTAGCCTCACCAAAAGATGAACCAGATACACCTCACGTTCCTATTCCGAGTGAACCTCCAAAACCAGGCTTAAAACCTGTGCCAAAAGAGGTCGCACCAAGAGAAATTAAGGTTACATACACTCGCTTGAGAACTACTCCAACTGTAGAAAAGTTAGTTAAGAACTCTGCAGGTACAAATGTAAATAATTCGTCAGTACCTAAGTTATCAGAAGTTGTTTGGGAGTTGAAAACTAAACCTCTTGCTGCTAATCGTAAGAAAACTACAATTTATGAGTTAACAGATAACTTACCTCAAGGGTATCAACTTGATTTAGCAAAAACTGTAGCTCAAAACTCATATTTTACAATAACTTATGATAAAGCTAAACATCAGTTAAAAGGGTTATTGAAGTCTGAAGGTTTAGCTAAAGTTAATTTGGATTTAACTAAAGTATTTACCGCACCTGTTCTTAAAGTGTATGGTACAGTAACGAATGATGGTGCAACTTATAAGAACAACTTCCGCCTGAATTTGAATAATGAATTTGAGTCTTATTCAAATATTGCTAAGGTAACAACCCCAGGTAAACCGAATGATCCTGACAATCCAAATAACAACTTAATCAAACCTCTCAAACACAATCATAACAAGGATGGTGTTATCATTGATGGTAAAACAGTTCTAGCTGGTTCAACGAATTACTACCATATAACCTTGGATTATGATCAGTATAAAGGGATAAAGGCAGCTCCATCTGCTATTCTAAAAGGCTTTGGTGCGATTGATGATTATCCAGAAGAGGCAGTGACTATTAATAAATCAGATATTCGTTATATTGATAGCGAAGGAAAAGAAGTTTCTGGTATTTCAGTGTATCAGTACGATTCTATTGAATCTGTTGATAATGATAAGGTTAAAGCTTTTCTAGAAAGTTCTAAAATTAAGCCTAAGGGAGCTTTCCAAGTATTTTTAGTGGATGATCCAGAAGCCTATTTTAACCAATATATCAAGGCAGGAAAATCTGTTACAATTATTGATCCAATGGTAACTAAGGAAGAATTGCGAAATACAGGAAAATCATTTGCGAATACGGCTTACCAAGTTGATTTCGGTAATGGCTATCAAACTGATACAGTTGTAAATAATGTTCCTACTGTTAAACCAACCAAAAAGAATCTTAACAAGGAAGGTGTTAACATCGATGGGAAACAGGTCTTGGCAGGCTCTGTCAACTACTACAAGGTAACGGCAGATTATAGCCAATACAAGGGCATTGAAGTAGATAAAGATCGTATTGGCAAAGGGTTCTATATCGTTGATGATTACCCAGAAGAAGCTGTTACGATCAATCAAGATGGTGTTCAAGTTACTGATTCTAAAGGTCAAGTAGTTAAGGGGTTGAGAGCTACTATATATGAAAGTCTAGACAAAGCTCCAGTAGGAGTTCAAAAATCTTTGAAAGAACAAGGATTTATCCCCAAAGGAGCGATTCAAGTATTTGAGGCGGAGAATCCAGAAGAATTCTACAAGACCTACGTGCAAACTGGAGAAGTTCTGACGATTACTAATCCAATGACTGTTAAGAAGGAATTGGGTCAAACAGGTGGTCAGTATGAGAATACAGCCTACCAAATTGATTTTGGTATGGCCTATGTGACTGAAACAGTAGTCAATAATGTTCCAAAGCCAGAACCAAAACCTGAACCAAAACCAGAGCCAAAAACTCCTGAAGAACATCCGCAACAACCAGAACGAAGCCTGCCATCTACAGGTGAGCAGGCTTCTGCAGAATTGCTGTTAGCTGGTCTGGCAATGGGGGGTGCTGCTGCAGGATTGCTCTACAGCAAGCGCAAGAAAAAAGAGGCTTAGAATACTCTAGGAATCTTTAAAATAAGCTATTTTTATGGTATAATAATGATAAATCGTGGAGGAGTAGGATTATGAAATTTGGGAGTGATTTTTCCTGGTTATGGGTAGCTATTATTAGAATTTTTACGGCTCCCTTTTATATCATTCTTTGGTGTATTAATTTCGTAAAATCAGTTTTTGGAGTTATTATATTTTGGATTGTATCTAAATGCTGTGTTGGATTAGCCATGTTTTTGCCATTCTGGCTTTTGATTGATATTTTACATTGGGTTAGTCCTTCAGTAGGGGATGATGTTTTTCGGTGGTATGGAATTCATGTTATGGGCTTTGTTCAACGTGCTTGGATTGATGGCGCAGTTCGTGAATTTCCAATTCCTGCAGGCGGAACTAATTTCATTCCATATCCACATATTGAGATTCCTATTATGATTGTACTTGCTCTTCTGGTAGCTACTATTCGGACGATTTATCGTGAGGAATTTGATGAACTATAAAAATAGAATCGTGCTAAGCACTGTAGGTAATCTCTACAGTGCTTTTTATTATAAAAAATGAAATTAAAAGAGGTAAAATAAATGGAAATCATTACAAAAATTATTACTGGTCTAGGTGTTGTTGGAACAATTACAGGTCTTATTTGGATTTGGAATGGTGCAATTGACTTTATTCAAGGAAGAAAGAATAAAGACAAGCAGAGACAGGATGATGGTTCTGATTCTATGGTTAATGGTGCGTATCTGGCCGTAGCTTCTGCGGGAATTGCAGCCGCAATCGTTGCAGCATTATCACAGCTAAAATTTTAGGAGTCGCCTATGAATTTAGATATTAGAGAGTTGACTAGCTCTCTTTCCAGTTACAGTTTTGATACTAACCAAGCTGTAACCATGATGGCCAATGCTGTCCGACCTATTGGGTATATCCTTTTAGGTCTTTTTTTCTGGTTTGAAATGGCATCATGGTCACAAATGGTCAAGTCGAGGGGAGGTGCGCTAACGCAGAAGATTTGGCTAGAGGCATTGATGAAGTATTTATTTGCTTTCATCTTGATTTCAGCCTCATCCCAAATTTGTGATGCCATTCTGGAATTGCTTAATATTGTCGTGAAGGTAATTGCCCATGTAGTACCCTCACAACTTGATAAATATCAATATGCGCAAGGGGCGGTCAAAGGCTGGTTTGAAAAACTGATTTTTGGTCTAGTTGGCGGTTTAACTGAATTTATTGCTAATATTACGCTGGGAATCATCATCTTCTTACGATATTTAGATTTGTATATGCTCAAAGCCTTGGCTCCATTATTAGTGGCGTTCTTTATGATGGATTCCTTACGCTCTGTTACGATTAACTTCCTGAAATACTTTGCTGCTTCTGCCTTTATTGGAGTTGTTCTAATTGTGGTATCTGTTGTATATAACGGTTTAGTCACTACAGATATGTTAAAAGTGGCAGCAGGTTCTAATGGAAGCTGGGGAACGGCCTTTGCTTCAATTGCCAAAGGTGTTATATACATCTTTACGCTTGTTGGAACTGGTCGAAAAGCCAAACAACTTTTAGGAGTATAATCCATATCTAGAAAAATTAGGATTAATTGATGTGATTTTGTATGAAAGGAAAATAATTGAAAAAAATTGGATCAGAATTTTTAAGAGAATTTGAAACAGAGGACAGACCTATTTTATTTGGATTAACAGGTAGAATGATTGTTCTCTACGTATGTTTGCTAATAGCTGTCTCAGGGACAACTGCTATTTATTTCTTTGGTCTACCTGATTGGTACATTTATCTTTGGGATGCTCTATTTGTAGTTCCTGGGGCAATGTACGGTACAGGCATGACCAAGCGAATGCGGATTAAAGAAAAAATCGATTTCTTTTTCCGGATCCAACAAAGAACCTATGAGACAGAATTTGGAAAGGTAGGAATGTATACGAAAGATGAGTTTATTCAAAAGCAAAAGAGAAAAACTAGAAAAAGCAGAAAAGAAAAAAATTGATCGTTTGCGTCGCCAGATGAAACCTACAACGCAAAACACGATCAATTACACACATCTACATGAAGATGGATTGATGCACGTTGCACGTGAGAAGTACTCTCGTAGCTTTATGTTGGGAGATGCTTCTTACTCGACAGCTCAACAAGATGAAAAAGAGAGTATCATCGATACAACGATGGATGCTCTTAATTCACTGGATGAGGGCAGTAACTATCAACTCTTAGTAATCAACCGTCGAGTATCGGATAACTCCTTGCAGAATATCTTGTTTGAAGAAACAAACGATGGCTATGATGACTATCGTGAGGAGTTGAATGAGATGATTAAGGAGCGATTTACAACACATGCTAACAACTTCGAGGTACATAAGTATGTGACCATTTCAACGAACGCTGATGATCGAAAACAGGCTCAGTTGTTACTGCAAGATATAGGAGTTTCTCTGGGAACGCAATTTCAGGAATCTGATATTACATTTAAGGAAATGAATGGTTTGGATCGTCTAAAGGTCTTTTCTGAACTGTTACGAGATAACCCGTATGTTAATTTTGATTACAAAGAAATTGCTTTATCTGGTCTGTCAACGAAATCATTTATTGCTCCAAATCGGATTGAATTTCAGGAAAAACGGATGGTTATAGATGATCGTTGGTGCAAGGTGCTCTATGCACGTCGCTATCCTAACTGGATGTCTGATCGGCTTATTCGAGATTTGACGACACTGGGGCTGGAGCTTGCTATTACTATCCATGCAGAACCCTATGAGAACGTTGAAATCTTAGAGAAGATTGATGATGCAGAAACAGATGCTGAAATTGGGAAATTACGTTCTAAACGTAAGGCCGCTCAATCTGGTATCTTTGATGATGCGGTCGTTGCTGGTCGTGACCAAGAAATCTCAGAAGCAACCAAGAAGTGGCGAGATGAGATTACTGAGTATGATCAGAAAATCTTCTCTGGCTTTATTGCAGTGTATTTTAAGGCGGATAACCAGGAGGAACTACAACGTAATGAGCAGAAGATTAAGCGTGCTGGTCGGAAGCTAGGGGTAGAATTTGAAGATCTCTATTATTACCAAGAAGAGGCTCTAAATACGGTTTTACCTATCGGTGAGTGCTTCGTAAATGTGAAGAAGAATTTCATGAGAAAGATGACTACAGCTAATATTGCTACGCAAGTCCCTTTTACTAACGTGGATTTAAAGTCTGACAGCCCACTTGCTCGCTACTATGGCCAAAATCAGTTATCAAACAATATCATTACATTGGATCGAAAACGTGATCTGAATACGGGTTCAGGTGTTGTGCTTGGTTCTTCTGGTTCTGGTAAATCTACGACAATCAAGGGTGGAGAAGTTATCCCAACTTTACTGAAATATCCAGAAGATCGAGTGCTCATAGTGGATCCCGATGATGAATATTCTGATATTGGTCGAGCTTTCGGTGCTCAGATGGTGGATATTTCGATTGGTTCTAAAACACATATCAATCTTTTGGATTTACCAGACTTGGATCGTTTGGACGATGAGGATGACGATCCGATTGGAGATAAGGCAAACTTATTGATGGGATTGTTTGAATCGATTCTATCTGAGGTGACAGATGCACAGATTGGGATTATTGACCGGGTAACAGGTTTGACTTATGAGCGCTATTTGACAGATGATTTCACTCCAACGTTAAAAGAGTGGCACCAGGTATTGAAGGAACAACCAGAGCCAGAAGCTCAAGATTTAGCTTTGGCGGTAGAAACCTATACAACTGGTTCGCAAGATATTTTCGCTCACAATACAAATGTGGATCTCAATCATCGCTTTGTTATCTTTAATCTGAAGAAGTTGTCGCACAAGTTGAAGCCGTTCGCTTTGATTGTTGTTCAGGATTATATCTGGAAGCAAATTGTAGAGAACCAAGGGAAATGTACTACATGGGTTTACTATGATGAGATGCAGATTCTATTTAAAAATAAGGCTCAAGCAGACTTCTTTACTACATTGTATTCACGGATTCGGAAATACGGTGCGATTCCAACAGGAATCACCCAGAACGTAGAAACTCTGGCTGCTGTTGAAGAAGGTCGGAAGTTGCTTTCAAATAGCGAGTTCATGATTTTGCTCAAACAAAAGCCCCAGGATTTGGCTATCTTAAAGGAGATTGTCAATCTGACTGACAAACAGATTCGCTACTTGGCTCGACCAAAAGCTAAAGGTACCGGCTTAATCGTAGCAGGGCCAGTTGTAGTGCCATTTGAGAATCCAATACCTAAGAATACTAAGTTATATAACTTAGTCGCAACAGACGCTTAGGAGTCTCATTATGAATCAGGATCAAGGCAGACCAAACACAATCGGTCATAAGTTAGATCAAAAACTGGAGACGGCTCGGAATAATTACCGAACTGTTCAACAAGATAGTGCTAAGCAAATGAAGGAGCTAAAAGAACAAACACGTTCTAAGCGCCATATAGTGAAGAAGAGTCGTAAACAATTTAGAGCTTCAAAGGCCAAGGTAAAATCTCTAAAAAGGGCATATAAGAGTTTACAGAAACAAGGAAAATCATTAACTCCAGAAGGTGCTAAAAAGTTAGCGTCACTCAAGAAAGAGCTCAATAAGGCAAAACTAGAGAAGAGAGTTGCTAAAAAAGTCTTCAAAGTTGCTCAAGAGGCTAACGGTGGTTCACGTAAGAAGAAGTTTTATCGTGCTACTAAACATGCTTTAGAACGTTCTGCGAGTCAACAAGCTAATTCTGCAGCGCATCAGGATGATACGCTATCAGATTTAGCACGAGCTAAATATCGGTATCAGGATATTCAGATTCAAGGGAAACGTACCAAAACGATTGGGAAATATAGCGGTAAGATTGGCCAAGGAGTAGTTAAATCAAGCTATAGTCTAGGAAATAGATTCTATAATAAAGCTAAGGGGAGAGGTTTCACCCGAACTCCAAGAGAGTTTTCCTGGGAAGGACGGCTATCACGTCGTATCCAGGACTATAAGAAACGTTTGGCCGCTTCTAAAGCTGGGAAAGCTGCCAAGAAGGCTAGGAAGGTCTACCGTGTAGGTTCTAAACCGATTAGAAGCATTATCAAAAATCCATTTAGCTTAAAGGCATATCTGATTTCTTTTGGTTTGCTTTTGTTTCTGGCAATTCTTGGTATTGGTAGTTCAGGAATTACCCGTCAAGATGAGTTTGATATGAATGATACCTGGTTGTATCTTTCAAAATTGGATCGTGAAAAATCTAATGATAAGGTAGATTATTGGACAAAAATTGATGATCCGCTTTTGTACTTGAATTATAAGTATGATGATATTTCAGATAAACTTCGTATAGACGGGAACAAGTATTTTTCGCAAAATAATCGTGGGAAACTTTACTTAGATACCTTATGGAAGAATTTGAATGGGGATAAAGATAATCTTAAAACAATGGAAAATCTTTATACTAAAAATGACCTCTACAAGTTGAGTGAGGATGAGTTAGAAGGGTATAAAGAACTCTTAGAAATTGCTCGAGATAGCGGAAAATATATGTTGCTTCAAGAGTTGGATAATCCGTTTTATACGGATGATCAGCCTGAATCGCAAACTCCACTTCAAATTATTGAGCGGTTTGGGTATAAAACTAAGACGGAAATTTTTAATGGTTCTGTTCTGCAGGCCTCAGGTGGTCAGACTCTATTAGCCGTTTTAGATGGGGAAGTTGAGGTCAATGGGAATGACCTAGAAATTAGTGATCAAGACTCTAAGTTTCTGTATAAGAACGTAGATACGATTCGTTACAAAACAGGAGACCATGTTAAGTCTGGGGATATTATCGGAAAGGTGGCTGCTGAAGGAAATCAAACAGTCTATTATCAAAAGCTAGAACCTGATCGATCAAATAAGAAAGACAAAGATGGTAAGGTTGAAAAGAGTTGGACCTATGTCAATGTCGGTTTTTACTTCCAGCGTGTAGAATACACACAAGCAACGTCTGTTGTCAGTGATATCGAAACATCTGGAGAAAAAGGGAAACGTGCAAGAGCTTTTGCGGATGCAATCAAAAAGAACATACCAGAAGCGACTAATGAAGGGATTGCAACTGTTTTGGGAGGATTTGATATTGAGAGCTCCATCACTTTTAAACGATATGAAACGGACTACCTAACCAATAATCAGTTTGATAAGGTTGCTAAAGAGCCTACTGCAGAAAATCTAGTTGGCAACTGGGGAGCCTTTCAAGCTATGTATCCTACCTTACCTTTAAACGAAAGAGGTTACTTGGTCAATGGATTGCACTATATTGGGATTGGGATTGGTCAATTTACTGGTCCTCGTGCTCTTGCATTGTGGAATTTTGCAAAAGCTGTGAATGGAGATATTTGGTCTGCAGAAGTTCAAACAAAATTTCTGCTAGAAGAAGATGATCCAACTAGACGGGCAGCCTTTAGAAGAATTGTGACTTCAACTGGATCCGTAGAAGCCCTTTCAGAGGACTTTTTAAATGCTTGGTTGGGAGTTCCGGGGAACAAGCTTTTAGAACGGCAATCTGCGGCTCGTCAATGGTTGAACTTCTTAAAAAATAAGGGAAGTGGTTCGACAGGTATATCTAGCCAGCAAGTTCCAGCAGAATATAAAGATAAGCTCCCTTATGGACTACCTACAGATCAAGCAATTTTAGAAGGTCAAGGTTATTCAGGTAATGCTTATGAACTAGGCAATTGTACCTGGTACGTCTATAATCGCTTTGCTCAAATTGGGATTGGAATCTATCCATATCTGGGTAATGCCAATCAGTGGGTTGACAGTGGTCAAGTTCAAGGATATGAAATTTCAACGACTCCAAAACCAGGTTCTGCAGTTGTATTCATGAATGGTGTAGCTGGAGCATCACCAATCTATGGTCACGTTGCATTCTGTGAGTACGTTAATAGCGATGGTAGTTTCTTGATTTCAGAAATGAACTTTGGTGGTTTATATGTAACGACTTGGCGTACCTTGACACCACAATCAGGCATCTATTTTGTTACCCCTAAATAAGAAAGGAAAAGAATGTATAATCAAAAGTTAATCAAAATAGTAAAGGGCCTCCTTATAGGAGCCGCCGCCGTTTTATGTATTGTCCTGGGCTATTCTATTGCTCAAGTACAACAGAATTTGAGACAGAATAGTCAAGTTCAGGAAGAGGCGAAGCAAAAACCAGAAGAGAAACAACAGGAACAACTATCTCTTACTGAACAGCAGGTCGAGGACTTTCTAATTGCTTACTATACCAAAAAGGATTTAGAAGAGAATCGTCCGCGATATAAGCCTTTTATGACTGATTCTATGTATCAGGAAACTGTTCAAGAAGAACAAAAGCCAGTCAATCAGACCTATAAGGGGTATGTGGTTGACCAATCTTATGAATCAGGCTCTATCTACATTGATAAAACACATAAAGTTGCTTTAGCTCAGATTAAATATATTAGTACAACCTTAACAGAAAAAGATAATCGAGATTCTAAGGGGCTTACTGGTACCACTAAGGCTACAATTCGGTTGACCTATGTGGAGCAATCAGGGAAGCTATTGATTAATAAAATTGAGCCGATCGTCTTGACTGAAGCAAAGGGGCAAAGTATAGGAACTTATTCAGATACTAGCAGTTCAAGTTCGACTTCAGTTTCCTCTGCTGAACAAACGACCTCATCCAGTAGTAGCCGATAAGGAGAATTGAATGAACAAGAGAATAAATCAACTTGAAAATAAACTCGAAAAAATCAGGAGGGACAAGGCGAAAGCGCAACGACAAAAAGAAGAAGCGACTGACAAAATCAAGAACTACACAGTCCAGGAAAAGGATGTGGAGGCACAACTTTTCGTTGCCCTTTCGGAAGAAAGTGGGCTATCTTATCAGGAAATGAAGGATCTAATCCTTCCAGCACAATCAAGTAACCAAGGAGTGAACCATGTATAAAATTATCAATCAACTGACTAAACAAGAGGAAAAATTTGAGCATCGAGACGAGCTGTTTTCAAAGCTAGAAATCATCAACGAACGAATGAAGAGTAATAAAATGAACGGAATTTATCTACTCTATTCTCTCAATTCTGAAGGTGAAACCCTACAAGAACTTAGTCTCGAAATGCCTTTTGTTGGAATCATTGATCAGTTACTGGAAAATTTTGGTACGAGTGTTGGGAAGAAAAAAAGAGGTTTTCTTCATTTTTGGGCAAAACATAAAGAAAAGACCTCCTCATCAGCCGAACGAGAACCTCAAACAGATCCTGAATTAGAGGATCTAACGTTAAAGGAAGAGGCTGATATGGCTCGACAAAGAATTGCTGAGCTAGTGTCTCAAAAGCCTCAAGATGAGGTTGGAGAGGCAGTGCCTTTGGAAGATAAAATTACCTATTCTTCTAGTGAATGGACTACAGAAAATTTCAGTAGATTGGACGAAAAAGAGGAAGAACGAGTAGAAGATTCACAAGATATTCCTACAGAAGAAGTAGCACCTGTTGTTGAACAATTTAGTCAGAAAGAAAATACAACGATTCCTGATAAAAAGGTTGAATCTTCTTTTTCTCTTTCTCATGCGGCTACAGTAAATTTGTCTTCAGAGGTTATTGATAGCTTTGAGGCTCAGACGATTACTTATAAGCAATCTATTAAAAATAAAATCAAATCTAACGAAGATTTTATCAAGGAAGCAAACGAGGAAATTATTGAGTGCCAAAGTAGAATCGATGAGTTGCAAGAACAGATTTTGGCTAAAGAATCTCAAGCCACTCAATTGAAAGATCTTTATTTCAAAATTGAAGAGGTGAGCTAAAATGGAACAAGAGCAGGTAGTAGCCCAGTTAGGACGGGCAACTCTTGTGACAGGAGAAGTAATTTTAAAAGGTCTTTTCCTGGTGTGCTCTAAAGGAGTTGAAATTTATCAAGCCAGGGGGGAGAATGTAGTCTTTACTGGTGAGACAGACTGGAATAAATTCATGGCAACAGCAGATACCAAAGAAGTCCAGCAATTACTACAAAATGAAGTCAATCTCGAGGCGGTTCGAAAAGAACTCGGCCAATATGGGATTGGCTTCTCTTTTTATACCCACCCGGACGGTAAGACAACTCTCGCTTTCAACGCTAAAGATAAGGGAGTTGTAGAGCAAGCCTTTAAGGATGTCCTAGAAGGCATCACAAGAGATCCTAAAGGATTCAATGAGCGAAACCTTAACAACGGAGAAACAAGCTCATTTGAAGAGAAAATGAAGCATTTTAAAGCGATGGAACAAGAGAAAATTGCTTCCCTACAGGTAAATATTCATACCAAGGAATTTGTTCTTCCGGAAAATATCGAACCACAGATTGGAGGGAAAATGAAGTGATTACAGAAAAGAAGAAACGGAGACTTAGACCATATTTGTTGTTAGGATTAGGTCTATTTTATCTCTTTCATTGGCTCTTTAAACTGTGGCTATTAGCACCAGATACCGATTCAGTAACGGATGTATTTGGACTTGGAAAGCTTAATTGGATGAGCGACCATCTAAGCGATAAATCTTGGCTTGATTTTCAATTCACACCAACTTCTTTATTGATTGGTATGAGTGGATTTCTGATTGCTTTTTTGCTGTATTTGAGGGTAACGGATACAGGTACGTACAGGTATGGGGAGGAACATGGATCAGCTCGCTTTGCGACAAGAGAAGAGTTGATGAGATTCCGAGACGAAGAACCTGAAAAGAATATGATTTTCACTCAAAATAGCCAGATGGGACTATTTAATAACCGATTGAGCTTTGAAAATCAGATTAATAAAAATGTCTTGGTATATGGAGGTACGGGGGACTGGAAGACACGGAGTTTTGTAAAGCCAAATTTATTACAAGGGAACTCTAGCTTTGTGATAACGGATACCAAAGGACTTCTCATTCATGAGACTGGGAAATCTCTACTGGGAAAAGACTATGAGATGAAAATTTTTGATCTGATTACCTTTCTGAATTCCGATGGTTTCAACGTTTTTAGATATGTTCATAATGAAATGGATATAGACCGAGTGTCAGAGGCAATCACGGAATCTCTGAATAGAAATGGTCATGAAAGCGATCCTTTCTGGCCGGCGGCCAATAAGCTTCTGATGCGTTCTCTTATTGGCTATCTTTATTTTGATAGCCGGCTTGATCATTATATGCCAAATCTAGGTCAAGTCACGGATATGATTCGGGAATTGAGACGGAATCATCCAGAGGCGGAAAGTCCAGTTGAATTAATGTTTGAAGATTTGGAGCGTAGATTGCCGGGGAATTATGCTTGTAGGCAGTGGAGCTTGTTTAATAAAAACTTTGATGGTCAGACACGAGCTTCTGTTTATGCCATTTTTGCGACTACTTTCTCAGTGTTTGACCATGAACAGCTGAGAAAGATTATTGAAAAAGACACGCTGGAGATTGAGAAATGGAATATAGAAAAGACTGCTGTCTTCATTCATATTCCAGAAGTAGACCCAGCTTATCAGTTTTTGTCTGCCCTTCTTTTTAGTACCATTTTTGATGTCTTGATAAAGACTGCAGATGCAATTTTGCTAGGTGAGCATCCAACAAAGTCTAAAAAGGATTTACTGCATGTTCAGATAGAGGGGGATGAGTTTGGACAGATTGGCAAGATTCCTAATCTGCCACCGATTATCTCTGTTATTCGGTCTCGAGAAATCTCTATTAAAATGATGGTTCAATCTCAAAGTCAGATTGAAGTATTATACGGTAAAGAGAACACGAAAACGATTATCAATAACTGTGGGGCTATTCTTTATCTGGGAACAAATGATCCGGATACTTTGAGAGCTTTATCTGAGCGATCTGGTAAGCAGACTTTGAATGATCAGAACTATAGCGAGAGCAGGGGAAGAAATGGCAGTAGTTCCAAGCAGAACTCCAAAATTGGTCGGGAATTGTTGACACCGCATGAAGTTGCTACAATTGGAACAACGGAAGCCCTACTCTTCCTATCCAAACAAAATGTTTTTAGGGATCAAAAATTTAACCTGGATACGCATCCGAGAGCCTATCTCTTAAGTAATGGCCCAAACGATAACAACTGGTATCGTTACAAGCGCTATCTAAGCGATATTGATGAGTGGAAAGACCAGGTTGGGGAAGAAAATGTTATTCATATTGGGATTAAGGAAGTCGAGGAAGTTCCTCTCAAAGTGAGTTAGGAATCTTTGGATACACCACTTTCTATAAGTTGACTATCTTTTCTTCAGATGAACTTAAGTTGATGGTAACTAGGAACCAGAGCGCAGAATATATCTTAGTATTTTATGATATAATAAGTGGAGAATTTTGAAGGAGGACATAGATGGCAGTTTCAAAATTTTATGCTGTGTGGCGCAAGAAATCAGGAGAAGAAGAGATTGTGAATGCTTTTCAAGCACTCGCTCTCAAGGGGCGAGCACAAATTATCACGACGCCGAAAGAACAGGCGACTCTTTTTGATTTGGAAACGGGGCTCAAGGTTAATCCAAGAAGTAGCCAGAAAAAAGATGGTCGCTATGTAGGTCAACCATACTTTAGTTACTATCCAGGTGAAGAGAGCCCGTTAAAGGGATTAGAAAGTAGCTTTGAGTATTCCTCTGAGATGAATGCTTTTATCGAGGCTTTCAAGACTATTGAGAAATTTCAGATTGAATATGACAATCATACGGCTTATATTTTTCCTAAAGCTATTTCTCTGATGCAACGGATAGTGTTTGAAGATGAAGATTTTATTATTCTAAAGCTCTTGATTGATATCGATGAGACTTATCCTTATTCTGAATACTACCGTTTAAATGGTCAACTAGGTATTGAATTTTATAAAACGAGTAGACCAGAACCTGTTAAACGGATAAAATTAGCTAAAGAAGGTATTCCCTTGTTTGAAGCTAAAGCTCATTTCCCTAAATCTACTAAGATCTCTGTACCTAAAGAATTTACTTCACCTGAACAGGTTAAAAGTGTTGCTGATAGAGTTAGGAAAGTTTATCAGGAAACAAACTATAAACTGTATGGGAGTTTTGATAAATACCATTTAGAGGCATTTGTCTTTTTAGATGATAATGAAAGGAAGTACCAAACTTTGAAAACTTATGAGGAGCAGTGTAAGGAACTCAAGGAAGAAATTGCTCAATTAGAGTCATCCTACAATGAAAAAAATAAGGAAGTTAAGCAACTTTCAGAGGCGATTGGACAGGCTAAAACACGCTTGAGAAAGTATCACGAAAAGGAGGAGTATTACAAGAAGTTAGAAAAGGAGAATCAAAAACTGGAAGATGCTAATCAGAGACTGAAGCAGGAAAAAGGAGAAATTCTCTCTGAAAATCAACGTCTAACCAATGAATCACAGCGTTTACGTAAACTGAAAAATGCAGCACAAGAGGAGACAAAGTCTTTACGAGAACGTTCGTTCTTACAACGACTTTTTAATAAATAACAAATAGCAGGTAATGAAACAGTTCTGAAAACAGAGCTGTTTTTTTGATGAGGAGAATCAAATGGAATTAGAGCAATTGAAGCAACGACGAGATGAGCTTGTTAAAGAGAATCAGTGGATGGATAACTTAATTAAGGAGAAGGAAGAAGAGCTATGGGAAGTGAAAGTGAGAACAATTGCGGCTTCTGAGTTAGCTAGATCGGCATTGGAATCGGCTTTACGTTCCGCAGGTATCGTAGATACCTTTTACGGCCCAGATAACGGAAAGAAAGGAAACGAAATAGAATGAATACACTACCACAAAAACAATTTAAACGAATGAAGCGTGAAGTTGAGGAAGAAACTGCTCGAGGGATTGGTTATTTTGAGGGGATTTTAGAACATATTCCTTCTTACCCCCTATCTGAATCCGTAAAAGAGTTGGCTTTATCTGGCTGGATTACTCCTCATACAGATGTCATCGATGTCCAAAATATGATTGTTACAGAATCTATAAAATGGATGAATTATCAAGATTTCAAAGAAGTTGCTCCCTACTTATTTTCCTACCCTCGAGAGCAACGAGAGAAAGATTTATTGGTTCGACCAGTGAAGATTTCCAGAGAGTATTTTGAGGAATTAAAGGCTAATGCAGAAGAATTATTTCATTTGAAGCAAGACTTGCTTCAGATTAATAATCAATTAGATGCTAAAATCCAGGAATTGGAGATGGATCAGCTACCAAATGGTGATCAGGTCATTGGAGTTGATCTGGAAGCTGAGGAGGTATTGTTACTACGAACTTCAGAAAATGCTCAAGTTGAGGAGTGGGAAGTTCGTAAAGATGGCTTGATTACTGATTATCGTTCCAATCTTTCAGAATCAGCTCAAATTGTAGAGGTTTTACTTGAAATGAAGAGTTCAGAGATTGATACTATTCTCTACGAGGAAGTAATCAACTATTCCAAGAGAACTTGGCCAGATTCGGAGCCAATACAACTTCCAGAAAGTATCAAGGAAATGTTGAATCAAGAAGCTAAGCTTGATCCATCATATTATCAAATAGCCCAGTTTGAAACATTAAGACAAGCCTATATCTATGGGATGATTTCACCTATCTTTCAGGAACATTTCCCTCATTATTCAGATTTCGTTAGGAACTATGTCGAAGATAGGGAACAATATGAATTTTTCGACTATCGTACAGAAGCAGTCTCTCTAGCTCAGGAAATCTTAGTCCCCCGTTTAGACGATATTAATCGGATTTTAAGCACTAACAATCAGGAGCTAATTGTTCAAGAAGTCACTGGGTATTCTCAGGGTGAAAGCTGGGAACTGGCCTATTTGCGAGATACAAATACGGAAGATAGAGAATCAGTTCAGTTCTATCTTGAAAGTGAGATTGGAGCTTGGTATAAGGGAAGTTTGACAGAGTTGGCTGTCATCCGCTTTGATGATATTGATTTAGAGAAAGGATTTAATGGCCATCAGGAAGCAGTCTATCATATCGATGAGAACTTGTTAGTTCATGATAAGCTAAAACAAGCCCAACTCCATTTTCCTGATTTAAAACGTTTTGTAGAAGCAGAAGAGCTTGAAAAAGAGCGAACACAAGATGTATTAGAAAAAGAAGTGCCAGAATTTTCATTGTAGAGGAGGCAAGAGATGGCATTAACTAAAGAAGCAGCTAAAAATATATCTATCATTTCTGTTGCGGAACAGCTGGGAATGAGGCTAAAGCGCACGGGAGCCTATAGTTATACGTGGACAGAGCATGATTCGTTTGTAATCGATGCAAAGAAGAATGACTTTCATTGGAATTCTCGATCAGAATTTGGAGATGTGATTCAACTAGTTCAAACTATCCAGGGTGTTACTTACAAGGAAGCGATGCACTTCTTGGAAACAGGAGAATTTAAGAAAGTGGATTTGGCGGTTCAGATAGCCCCAAAAGAGCCCTTTTACTATAATCTGGAAAAATATGAGCATCAGGATTTCAAGGCTTCTAGAAGCTACCTGAAGACTCAGAGAGGCCTTTCAGATGACACGATTAATTTCTTTTTGAGTCAGGGGAGTATGGCGGAGGCAACCCGAAAAAAAGGAGACTATTTTGAGCCTGTGATTGTCTTTAAATATAAAGACAACACAGGCTTTTTAGCTGGCGCTAGTCTCCAGGGAATAGTAGAGAATCGAGTGCACTATCCAGAACGTGGTCGCTTAAAACAAATTATGAGAAATTCAGATGGACAACTGGGATTTTCAATTGATATTGGAACCCCTAAACGTTTGGTCTTTGCGGAAGCTCCAATTGATTTAATGAGCTACTATGAGCTTCATAAGTATACGCTTCAGGATGTCCGCTTAGTGGCTATGGATGGTGTCAAAGAGGGCATCATTAGCCGACGTTTTATGGAATTGTATGCAGAGATGAACGGTAAATTCTATCAAATAGATCAGAATACTGGAAAAGCTCTAGAAACTGTCGTCAACACAACGGATTATTTCAAAGATGGTCGGTATCAAGATGTGATTACGTTGGCTGTAGACAATGATGCTGCAGGACAGAATTTTATCACCCGATTGCAGGAAAAGGGGATTCCAGTACAGATTGCGATTCCTCCTATTGTTCAGGAAAATCAGGAAAAGGAAGATTGGAATGATTTCCTGAAAAAAGGGAATGAAGTTTCTAAGGATCTGGCGCACGTTTACATAGCAGATGAAAAGTCCTGGCATTACCAGGGCTTTTTTGAGAAGGAAATAGCTCTTGCAAAAGCGCAAGAGCTAACTGCAGATGATGTAAAAGCCTTTGTCTCAGCTAGGCAGCTGACGAAGGAAGAAGTCCATCAGGAATATACAAGGATTGTCAATCAAGAGAAAGAAAGGAAACATACTATGTCGGAAGTACATGAAGCAGGGGCTGAGTATGAAGCAGAAAAGCCAGATAATAGTCGCTTGGCGCAAGCTAGACGAAAGCTAGAGCGACTCAAAGGAGAAGCTGATGAGGCAATCAATGCGGCCTATTCTCATCAATCCCTAACGAATGGCCAGCCTATGAATAATAAACGAGGAGGGGGCCGTTTTATGCAGAAGCAAGAACAAATTGAAAATCGTGTCTTCTCTAAATTGGATGAAATCAAGGAACAAGAAGAGCGAATTGAAAGGCTCCAGGAAAGAGAAGACCGAAAAGCAGCAGGTCTCAACCGGCAGGGGAATGGTCTGGAGATGAGTGTCCAAAATATTCCCCGTATTCGGGAAGAAATTGAGAAGGCAGAACGTGGGGAATCGAGTTATAGGCCTGAAACTATCAAGCGTTACAAAAAGGAATTAGAACGCCTAGAAGCCATTCAAGATAAAGTTGATGGACTGGTTATTCAACTAGAGACACAAGCTTTAATTGATTCTGGAGAGGTCAAGCAGTGGGCTAAGCAGCCAAATATCTACTTCGTAAAAGGGCTACGTCGAGTTGCTTTAGAATTGACGGAGGAAGGTAGATTTGAACTATCTCCTAAATATCTCCCTAATACGGATGAAGAAAAAGAGATGGTGAACAAGTTGCTGTCCAATCAGAAGAGACGTGAGGATGAGACTCAAAAATCAGCTCTGACTCCAGATACTAGTAATCTATCTCCAGAAGATTTAGAATGGCTGAAGCAGAACTGGGATAATATCAGCTTCTCAGTAGAGCCTAAAAAACAGATGGTTATTGATTCAGATAAAACGGTAACCTTTGAAAAACCTTCCAATCCTCTTGGAGATACTTATGAAGCGCAGGAACAAATTCAGAGCACAGAAAAAGCTCCTGAGAGTACTCAGGAGCAAAATATGAATTCAGAGTATCAAAAAAATGAGAGGACCAATGGTAGTCAGGGGTCTTTACAGCCCAAGGCTGAAGGCAGTCCCACACCCGTACCAGAAGTTGGTACCTTTGAACGCTCTGTTACCAGTCGCCCTACGTTATCCTCTCATTTATTATATTTTAGCATAAATGAAGAGTTTCAGTCAAGTAATGATGGACATTATCATTCTATTTCCTCGAATGAATTAGCTAAATTGAATCGTCCAATTCGTAGTCAAACTATTCAGAATGCAGCGCAGTATTATTTGGATGAATTGGCTAACTCTAAGATTTATTATGTCACCCCTGATAAGACTGTACAAGTGAATTTTGAAGAGAAACACTTCATGCACTTAACAGGGATTAAGCCACTTGCACCAGGGCAGACACCTGAAAAAACTTTACGTGATTTTGCAGAGGGAAAAGGGCACTTTGATAATATTCTTTTGGCTAATAATGATGCAGCTTTTGACAAAATCAACGTCTTGCCAGATCTTTCAGTCGCAACAGAAAGTACATCTTTCTATTTTGATGATTTAACTAATCTTAGACGATATAATGGGCGCTTTGACAGCCTTATAAAATCTGATGATAAAGATATTATTTTACTGTTTAAAGAGCTGGAAGAAGAAAATTATATTCCAGTATCAGTATTTCAATCCAGAGCAAAACTGGTCAAAGAACTGGAGACTGTAGATAAAACGCCTATTCTCGCTGTATTCCGTGAACGTAATGGCCACATTGAACAGCTATCGATCAATGAGGACTACATCAAGGATGGGGGCAAAGAATTACAATCCATTATGAAAAATGGCTTGTTTGAGGAACTACGGACTAATGAGACTGACAAGAATAACTATATGATTCGCCTCCAATGGGCAGAAAAGCATGATGGTGGGCCAATTTTACCTTTTAGTGAAACAGAGTTGATTGATTATCAGTCTTTTGCAACAGAGCTATATAAGCAGAATAATATCTATTACGAAAAGCATCATGCGAGTGTAAGTGATCGAATGAACCAGGTAGAAGGTGCTTCCTATACTCCTTTTACAAAGGTTCAATTTGCTTTATACAGCCCTGACGGCGAACTGATTCAGGATGGCATCCGTTATGATATTGGGGATGAGATTAACCCAATCGCTCATAAAGAAAAACTTGGTACACGAGAAATGCGAGAGCATCCAGAGTTGATGAAGATAGATGGGGCATTATTCACTCCGTATCATCTAGAGAGATTAGCGAGTGAGTTAGATATTTCTCAGTTTAGTTACGCTTTGGAAGATACTCCTTACACAGATCAACTTCTATCCCAACTCCCTTATGGAAATTTAGAAAATAGTCCAATTGGATTTACAGATAGTAGTCATGATGGTCGTCTTGGATTTATCTCTTTTGATGGAATGGATAGTGTTGAGGTCGAAAATCTATCTGCTTGGTTTGAGAAGTTGGGAGTCAAGGACTCACCTATGGAACAATTGCCCCTTATTGAAAAATGGCAAAAAGAAATCAAGGGTTTATCAGAAAAAGTTGAACAAACGATCTCCACAGTTCGAGAAGAATTTGAGAAATCACAAGTCAAAAATTTGCAAAATACACCAGATAATCCATACGAAAAAATTTATCAGTATAACCGAAAAGATGAGAGGGATCGTGATTTGGATGGTGATGGTATTTCCAACTCCGATGAGATGTTGCAAGGAACAGATCCATACAATGCTGCTTCTAACCTTCATAAAAAGCAGGAAGATCGAGAAAGAAGGACAGATGCCGAAGTAGCTGCAGGTGCTATTATTATCGAAGAAGTTGCTACTAAAAATTCGGAACAAACCATTTCCCAGTTGGTCGCAAATAAAGATACAAAAGCTTTAGCTGAACACTTGAAAGAGGGAATGAAGAACTATTTGGATTCAGAACAGTTTAAATCTTTCTTGGATACGATGAGTAAGTTTCATAACTACTCCCTCAACAATATTCATTTGCTGAAGATGCAAAATCCTAATGTTTCCCGTGTTGCAAGTTTTAATAAATGGAAAACGGATTTTGAAAGAACAGTTAAAAAGGGTTCTAAAGCTCTGAAAATCTGGGTTCCGTATCAAGTGAAAACTAAGATTTCTGCTAATCAAAATGAGTTGAGTTTTTCTCCATCTGAGAATGAAATGGAAGAGAAGGAAGTCACAGTTACTCGATTCAAGTTAGGGAATGTCTTTGATATATCTCAAACAGAAGGAAAAGAATTGCCAAAAGCAATTAATGAATTGACTGGTTCTGTTAAAGATTATGAAGATTTATATCGAGCAGCCAAAGCAGTTTCGATGGATAATCAGGTTTCTATCAGTTTTGAAGATATAAAAAGAGAGAGCGCAAATGGTTATTACTCTCCAGATGAAAATCGAATTGTCATTTCAAAAGGATTAAAGGGGCAAGAACATATTCTAAAAACCATTTTTCATGAAATGGCTCACTCAGATTTACACAGAGGAACTAATGCACAATATGGTGATGACCAATACCGTAAGCAAGAATTACAAGCTGAAAGTGTGGCCTATGTCGTAGCTAATCATTTTGGTTTTGATACTAGTAGCTACAGTTTTGGATATTTGGCTATTTGGGCAAAAGATAAAAATGGTTTTGAAGATATGGTAGAGCAACTGCAGGTTGTCCAGAAGGAAGCAAAAAGTTTGATTGATCGAATGGATGCTAAGTTGGAACTGGTGAAAAATAAAAGCGTAACGAAAGATAAATTTTCTGATAAACTCCAACAGGCAAAAGAAAAATCTGAGCAGTTGGGTAATCAAAAGGCGGAGGCTGTAAAGCAGGTGGAAGAAAAAAAGTTCCTGAGCAGCCCTCACTAATGGAGGCACTAACCCGTCGGAAGAAAAACAAAAAAGGAGAAACAGAAGATGATTGAAAATCTAAGACAAGAAACTTTTGATATTTTAATGGAGATATTTTTTGAGAATGAGGCTACAGATTCGCCAAAAGTGAATGAAGTCAACCAGCATATTTCTCGTAAAGAATGCCTCTACATTCTTCGTAGAGATATGCGAATCAAAACAAACTATGAGTTAGAAGAAGTAGAAATGTATCCCATTGCACTTAAAGAAATTGAAGGGATGAGTGATGAAAGATTTGAGCAACTAAAAGACGAAATTCTTAAAATGGAGCAGGTTGATACAATGGAGCTTCTATTGGAAGACTTAAAAGTTTAGTCAAACTTTTCCCCTCGTGATAGAACAACATTCCTGCTTGCAGGGATTAGGGGATTGGGGATTTCCCCAAAAATTTAAAAAGTCAAGAATGGTCAGGTCGTGCACGCTGACCATCTTTGACCTTTTTAAAAACAGCATTTGGGTACCCAAGTGCTATGCTTGCCAGAAGAAAAGGGGCCCTAGGCCCTCAAGCGAAAAAGTAAGAAGAAGGGATATTTTTTTTGAACAATAGAGAAAAACGAAAACGAATGATTCAGAAGAAAATTCGTTTAACGGAAGAAGAGGAACGATTTATTTCAACAAAGGTTGCAGAATCTGGAATGACAAATTTTAATGCCTTTGCCCGAATTATGTTGATTATGGGGGAGGTCAAAATCTTAAATTTTGAAGAATTGAAAGAATTGCGAAAGGAAATAAATCGAATAGGGGTCAATATAAATCAGGTCGCAAAAAAGGTGAATGAAGATGATCAGGCCAATCTAAATGAATTGAGTCAGATTCTTGAATTGCAGAAACATTTGAAAGATACTGTCAATCAATTTATTCAAAAACAGGAAAATCAAACAAAGGAACAAGAGCGATGGTTGTAACAAAAGTTCTCCAGATAAAAGGAGTGGGTTCATTAGGACGATCTACAAAATATATTGAGGATGAAGCCAAGACGGTCGAGCTGACTGATACAAAAAGTTTGAATAATGCTTTACGCTATATCGAGAATCCATCTAAAACGAGTTTCTTGGAACAAGATGAACAGCTTGAATTTCCAGCAGTGGTCAAAGATGGTCGAGTAGTCAAGCAACTGGTATCTACTTATGGAATTACAGATGCCAGCACAGCGACAGAAGAATTTCTTTTGACAAAAAAGAATGCGGCTCAACGAGCAGGGACAAAAGAACTATCTGATATTCAAAACCCGAATCGAGTTTTGGCTCATCATATCATCCAATCATTTTCGCCTGAAGATGATTTGACTCCACAAGAAATTCATGAGATTGGTCGTAAAACAATTTTAGAATTGACTGGTGGTCAACATGAATTTGTCATTGCAACACACATGGATAAGGGGCACATTCATAACCACATCATTTTCAATTCTACTAATTCTGTAACCTTAAATAAATTTCGCTGGCAGAAAGGAACGAAAAAAAGTTTAGAGAATATTTCAGATAAGTATGCGGATTTAGCTGGAGCTAAAATTCTCAAAGAGAGATTATGGACTAATCGAAAAACCTATCATGCCTATCGCAAAAAAAATTCTTTTCGCTATGAGATTAAATCTCGTTTAGATTTCCTTTTAAAACATTCAACCTCATTAGAAGATTTCAAATCGAAGGCTCAAGCATTAAATCTTGTAGTTGATACTTCAGGAAAGGAAATAAAATATCGTTTAACTGATCAGGAACAAACAAGAAATGTTAGGGATCGTACACTGTCCAAAAAAGGAAATTATTCTTTAGAGAAAATTTCTGAGAGAGTGGTTGGTAACGAGGTGACCTTCTCTGTTGATGAAATTAAATTTGAATATGAAAAAATGGTTGCGGAACGAGAAGATGATTTTGAAATGAGAATCACAGTTGAAGAATGGCAGGTGATGGAAGAAACAAAAAATGGGATCTATCTTGAAATGGAATTTGGGATTAGAAATAAGGGAACCATTCTTATTCCAGCTCATCAGATTGAAAAAGCAGAAGATGGCTCTTATGAAATTTTTATCAGAAAAAATGACTTCTACTATTTTGTTAATCCTGAACACGCTGATAAGAATCGTTACATGAAGGGAGAAACAGTCGCTTCCCAGTTGTCGTATGATAATGGAGAAATGATTATCCGAAAAAATCCTAAAATCTCAACTTTGGATCAGCTTGTTCGTGAATATAATTATCTATCCGCTCATGGAGTGACAGAAGGACAGCAATTTGATGAATTGTTAAATCGTTTTGAAGAAGAACTAGAAGAAGTAGATAACTTGCTTGATAAATTAGATCAACGCTTGGGTGAGCTTAATAAAATTCAGTCTGCATTTCTTGCATTGGAATCAAGCAATCCTCAGGAAGTGAAACTAGCTGTTTCTATTCTGAAAGACTTGAGAGTAGATCCTAGCACTCGCAAGGCTGAGATTGATAAACTTGTTAAAGAGGCTACCTTTGAACGCCAGGCTTTGTATCAACGAGTAGAAGCAATTACAAAAGATTATAAGCTACATCAAGACATTGAGAAAAATGTGGAGCAGCGTAAGGATAGAGAAACTTCATTACAAAAATAAATATAAATATAATTATAAACATATTGACAAATATAATTATAATGGTATAATAGAAGTATAGAAAATAACAAGGAGATAGGTAGATGGCAGAAAAATCTCATTGCAAAATTTGCGGTTGCACTTGGAACAATGCTTGCTATACTCCTGACAAAGGAGCTTGTTGGTGGATAGATGAAGAAGAAACAATGTGTAGTCATTGCTATTACGGATGGAATGGAGAAATAGAATGAAAATTATTACTTTTGCTGCTATTAAAGGCGGTGTTGGAAAAACAACTTTAACATTTAATTATGGGGAATGGCTGGCTAAGAAAGGGCATAAAGTTCTCTTTATAGACTTAGACCATCAGTGTAATTTGACTCAGTGTTACAATATCTATGAGAGCAAGAATACAATTGCTAATGCTTTTAAAGGTGGCGATGTGGATATTAAGCAAGTCAAGGAAAATATCAGTCTAATTCCAGGTTCAGTTCAGCTTGACACGGTGGAACGAGATCTGGAGAACAGCGATAAGAAAAATATGTTACTTTATCTTTGGCTAGAGGATAACTACGAAAAGAAGAAGTTAGATCAGTTTGACTTTATCTTGATTGATTGTAGACCGGACTTTGCGACAGCTACTAAAAATGCTGTTGCGGTCAGTCACGCTATTATTAGTCCCTTGACTCCTTCAGAGTTTGGTTATAATGCCAAATTCAATCTATCAACTCGGTTAGAAGCATTCAGAAAGGATGTAATTGACTATCGTACAAGGGAATCATACATTACTGCTGAGCTATATTTCTTAGCAAATATGATCCGACCGAACTATGGATCATCAAGAGAGTTACTGGAAGCTCTGGGACTTGAAGCTAAAGAGAAGGGAACAGACAACCTTCTAGGCATCGTACCAGCAAAAGAGCTATTCAATCATTCCACGATTGATAAGATCTCTATTGCAGATATGAAGGAGAATCCTGAGCTTTATCAAAAACACAAAAAGTTTTTCACTGAGCTGGAGCAGACTTTTTCAAAAATTTATGATACAATATAATTATATTTATAAACACAAATACAATTATAAATATAATTAGAAGGAGATTGTCATGGCATTCACACCAAAAGAAAAAGAGATTTCGCAGATTATCGAAGCAACCCATCAACCTGAGCAGATTTCAGATGTAGCCAGCTTTGAAAGTTTTGAACGTAAGAAACAATTTCAGTTTACTTTGAAACCAAGCAATCGGAAAAAATTGGATAAAATTGCTAAAGCGGCTGGTGCAAAGTCTGCATCAGATTACCTTGATAAACTGATTGAAAACCTATCACTATAAATATAAACATAATTGTAATTATAATTTCAATCAAAAAACCTTTCCTTATAGGGAAGGTTTTTATCTTTACTGACAAAAAACATTTGAACTCTTGAACTAAAATCTTTATACTTTTTTATTATGATTTTAGTTGGGAGTGTTTTTAATTTGGATACAAAAATTATTGATGAAAGGGAATTTGTAGAGAAATTTAAAGATAAAAATCTACAAGAATTTCATAAGTTTGTAAGTGACTATGACAACCATATTGCTCCCACAATGAGAGCTAGAGGTTACAAATTTGTAAACTATGCAGAGAGAACCGTTATTTTTACGTTTGGTCAGGTAACATTTTCAAGAAGGCGCTGGTATAAGAATGGGAAATGTAGGATTCCAGTAGATGAGAAGTTAGGTCTGGAGAAACGTATTGCTTATTCTAAAGAATTGCTATATCAGATCACTAAACTAGCTACAATGTTACCGTATCGGAAAGTAGTGGAAGTCATTGAACTGATGTACCAGGTTTGTATCACTAAAGACACGGTGTTAAAAGCGATTAAACTAGCAAGTCAATTGTTAAATGAAAAAGAAAATTATCGTTTCTATAGCGATGAAGTATCTGTCAAAAAAATTGAGGCTCCTGTTATTTATCTTGAAGGGGACGGTGTCTGGATAAAGGTCAGTGGACGTGAAAAAGAACAACAGAATAAAGAATTATCTCATTTTGTCATCCATACTGGAACGGAGGAGTACGGAAAGAGGAAAATTTTAAAAAATAAGGTGGAAATTGTGTCATCCAATAATCGAATAGCAAGGAAAAAAGTAGTAGATTATATTTATAATCACTTTAAAATTACATCAGATACTCTACTTGTGACAAATTCAGATATGGGTCATGGATATACTCCACATTTATTTAAAGAGATATCAAATGATCTAGGAATTAAGCATCATCAACATTTTTGGGATAGATACCATCTAAACAAAGAAATAAAAAAGTTGGTCAAGCCGTATTCAGAAGAGCTACTAGATCAATTTATGAAAGCTATAGATAGCCATTGCAAGCAGAAATTGAAAACAGCTATTGATACTCTAGAATCATTAGTCCTGCTTAATCGGAACGAAAAAAAGATTGATACCTTTACGGTTTTTAAGAATAGAATTCTTGGAAATTTTAAATATACGCAGCCACCTGAACAGAGGAATCTAGATACAGCAAGTTTAGGAATCATGGAAAGTCAGCATCGCAAAATAAGTTATCGGATGAAAAATAGAGGGATGTATTGGTCATTAAACCATGCCGATGCGATGTCCCATCTTATTTTGCTGTCTTACAATCAAGAACTCCGAGAGTTATTTTTTGGTAATTGGAGAAATGAATATGAAAAATACCACTCAGAAGGAATGAGCAGTGCAAAAGTACGAAAAAAGATTAATCAAGCTCCAAGGAGTTTAGGAACGATTGTAAATGCTTCTTGGAAGGGGCGAAAGCAGAGAGATAAACAACGTTTTGTAGGGAAAAAAATAAATAGATAGTATGCTTCAAAACGGTTTAAACTCTTGACTTACAGGAAGAAATAGTGTATAATATTCTTATAACTAAAAAGAGGCACGCAGCAACGTACCTCTCATAAAGATAAACAATTGGTGCTTGTTTATCAGTAAGATTAATACTATCAGAAATTTTAGTAGATGTCAAGGCTGAGCAAGTAAAATTGTTTAGCCTTGTTTTGATATTTCCGTTTTTGATGTATTTTTTTACTACCTCAAAAGAATAGACACAAACTTCTGCTATAAATTTCTTTACTTTTAGGTGGAAATTTGGTAAACTGTATCTTGTGTGTAATGGACGCACAAAAATACAGTTTATCCGCTGAGGAAGGTTCCTCAAGATTGACAAAGATAGGAGAATAAAATGAATCCATTAATCCAAAGCTTGACTGAAGGTCAACTTCGTACAGATATCCCATCATTCCGTCCTGGTGACACTGTTCGTGTACACGCGAAAGTTGTCGAAGGAAACCGTGAACGTATCCAGATTTTTGAAGGTGTTGTTATTGCACGTAAAGGTGCTGGCATCTCAGAAAACTACACAGTTCGTAAAATCTCTAACGGTGTAGGTGTTGAGCGTATCTTCCCAATCCACACTCCACGTGTTGAAAAGATCGAAGTTGTTCGTTACGGTAAAGTACGTCGTGCGAAATTGTACTACTTGCGTGCACTTCAAGGTAAGGCAGCTCGTATCAAAGAAATCCGTCGTTAATTCGACTAAAAAACTCTGCTCATCAGCAGAGTTTTTCTCTAGCTCCCTTAGTTCAATGGATATAACAACTCCCTCCTAAGGAGTAGTTGCAGGTTCGATTCCTGCAGGGGGCATTTTGGGAAGTGTAAAGAAAAACAAAGAATATTCAAAGTGTTAGTTTAAAGGCAATCATCACAAGTTAGCTTTTTAAAATAGGTTAGTATTTTTGGAATCTTTGACCAAAGTGTGACCAAAATTTGACCAAAAAATCAATGAATATAGAATAAAGTGGATCAGGAAACTGGTCTATTTTGTTTTGTAATTATTAATGAACAGTATTTTTAAGTTTATAATATTCAGTTTAAGTTAAATAGTTGTGATTATAGTATATAAGTTTTTCTTTGTTAATGTTATAATATAAAGTATATAGAGCTATTTTTCGAGGTGCGGATTTGGCAAATAATAGAAAAATTGAGACATTAGGTGTTTCACATCTGTCGACATTTATAGATAAGCATGAGTTACTTCAATCTTATTTTGATAGAAATGATAAAACTCCAGTGTGGGATGGAGAAATTCATGTTCTTAAATCACCGAGTGAGAAGAAAGACGAAATATTAGGTAAAGTACCTGTTCAGATTAAAACCACTAGACAGAAAAAAGATGTGTTAAAATCCTTCTCATTAGATACTAGAGATTTAGAACTATATAAATCAAATGGTGGAGTAGTTTTATTTGTAGTTTGGTTGAATGAGGATAATGGTTTAAGAGATATTTACTATAAGTCATTACCTCCTCTTTCTATAAAGAATTTGCTCAAAAAGAGTAAACTAAAAAATAAATCTACAAATAAGAAGAAACTTTCCATAGAGATTTTTAAACTGGATGAGAAAAAAATGTATCCAATGTTAGTGGATTTCATAAACAATAGTCAGAAGCAGTATAGTTTCATAAATGTCGAAAGTATTTCAGTTGAGGACATTCCTGATGATAAAACTCTAAAGTTCTACTTCTATGGTCAGGAAAAAGAAGAAATTTTTAACTATCAGGAAGAACATGATCTCTTTATTTATTATTTAGATCTCCTATAACTGGCATAGAAATACCTCTTGAAAACACAATAAAGATTGTAGAAACTGAAGAAGAAACGGATTTAATTATAAAAATAGGCGATTATGTTTTTCAAGACGTAAAAAGACATCGTTTTCCTGATGGGAGTGTACAGCTTCATTTTGGTGAAAGCTTTACAATGTCTTTTGATATAAAGAAGAAACAATTCAAATTTAACTATACTAGGCCGGATTTGCTGTCAAAAGCTATAAAGTGTACTCAGGTATTTCAAGAGCTAGGAAAAATCGGATATTTTACCCTTAATGGTAATAAAATAGAGTTAGATGAACGGTCAATAAAGGATATTTCTTCACTTGATTTAGAGGCTGATATAAAGGGATTGTTAAAAATTTCTAACTTTATGAAAAAAATGGGTATACAAAAAGATGTTGATTTATCTTGCTTTGATAAACAATCTCAAAGAAATCTAAATATTCTTTATTCAGGTCTTGTCTTAAAAAAGAAAGTTGCTTTAAATTATAATGAATCTAAATTACTTCACCTAAATATTGCTAACATCCACATTATAACTTTATATAGTTTTTTGTCAGATAAAAATGGAACTATGATAGACATTTTTACTGAAACTCCTTGGTGCCGAGAAGGAGAAACTGAAGATGAAGATTATTTAGACATTTCAATTTTTGAAGTATTTGAACCAAACGATTGGCTAAAAATTGATAATTGTAAAATTGATTCAGTTATTGCCTCATATCAAAGATTAGTAGATAATAAGCTGAAATATGAAGGCGCTGACCGTACTATTTTAAAAATAGTTATCGCTGCAGACATGGCAGAAGATATGACTAAAAGAGAGTTGTTACTTAATTGGGCTCAATGTCTTTCTAATTGGAACTTAAAATACTCCCAAAATAGTGAGATAGTTATAATAAATGACCTTCAAATAAAATCTAGAGTTCGTAAATTAAACAGCAAAGAAATGGAGATTCTGAGCAACATTTTAGTAAATAGTAATGATAACTATGAACTTTGTTTCGGTTCATCAGTGTTATTAAAATCAAAACCACAAGCTGATTTGTTTTGGAATAAACTGGATAATGAGACAAAAGAAAGATATAAAGACTTTCCTATTTATACTTTGTATATGAAATTATCGTAAAATTAAAAGAGATTATAAAGAGATAAAATATGGAAATAAAGAGGGTGATTTATTACAATTCAGTACCACAATTAAGGAAGCAATACCTATTTTTGTACTCTCAAGATTTAAGTAACTGTACAACTGCAATTCAATTTATTAATTTATTCTCATTGTGATATGTTCATACTAAAAACCGCTCTGCTGAGCGGGTTTTATCTATTCTTACTTTTTTACAATACCCACGTACGAATAGCATGGGCAACGCCAGATTCATCATTTGTTTTGGTGATGTATTTGGCGATTTTTTTGAGTTCTGGATTTCCATTTTCCATAACAACGGGGTTTCCAACGACTTCGAGCATGGCACGGTCATTTTCTTCGTCCCCGATAGCCATAGTTTTATCTTTGGTCAATCCTAGTTTTTCAGCTAAGTGAGTGATGGCTGAACCCTTGTCCACATTCTTTTTAAGGAGTTCGAGGTAGAAAGGAGCAGATTTGTTAATAGAGTATCGTTCGTAAAATTCTGCTGGGATTTTTTCAATTGCAGCATCGAGAATCTCAGGTTCATCGATAAACATACACTTGACGATTTCCTTGCCAGCCATTTCTTCAGGTGTGCGGTAGAAGATGGGCATGCTGACGAGGGTTGATTCGTGCACCGTGTATTTTCCGATATTGCGATTGGCAGTATAGATACCGTCCTTGGTAATAGCGTGCATGTGGACACCGAGCTTGCGACTGAGAAATTCCATATCCAGATAATCCTCATAGGTCAAGGATTCGCTGATAATCTCATGGGCAGTAGCAGTCTCTTGGACAAGGGCACCGTTGAAGGTCACGACATAGTCACCCTCGTCTCTCAACTGCAAGTCGTCCAGAAGTTTGGCAACACCTGCGATAGGACGACCTGTTGCAATCACGACTTTGACACCGGCTTGTTTGGCATCTTGGATGGCAGAAAAGACTTCAGGAGTGATTTCTTTTTTACTGTTAACCAGGGTACCATCGATATCGACGGCGATTAGTTTAATACTCATAAATTTCCTCTATTCGTTCTTATTTGGGGTAAAATGATCGTTCTCAATCAAGTGTAAAAATTGCTGGGTAATGCTTGCGAAGATACTGTTTTGGTCCAACATTTCTTTTGGAAAATAGAAACGATTGTCACCGTGGCGACTGCCAGCAAGGGATTGGACGATAGGGGACAGGCTAGAGAGTTCTGCCAGTTCTCCATTTTTTTGTAGAATCTCAATCTGTGTCCGTGGATTTTCAGATTCGGGACGATAGATATCATAAGGGAGGTCAAAGTTCTTATGAATAGCTGTGTAGTAGTCTGGATCAAAACCGATTTCTTCAACCAGTTGTCTCATGGTTGCGAGTTGGTCTTGGTCTTTTTCTGAAAAAGTAATGGATTTAAAGACCTTACGGTTGACAAAGCGTTGCGACAGGTCTGCGAGAATCTTGTCAGGACTGGTCATCCAGAGTTGGAAGTAGGTATTCATCACGCCGTCATCAAGTGCCAGATAGTCAGATAGAGTAACTTTCTTTTCAAAAAAAGGTAGCAAATGTGGAGAAGTGCGTGCAAAGAAGTCCTTGTCTTCAGGATAGAGTTCCTTGGCGCGTTTGAGGAGATTTTGTAGGAGAACCTCCATGGCGCGTGTTGCTGGGTGGAAATAAACCTGCATATACATCTGGTAGCGACTGAGAACATAGTCTTCGATGGCGTGCATGCCATTGCGCTGAAAGGCGATGCCATTTTCGACAGGACGAATGACTCGAAGGATGCGAGTTAGGTCAAATTCCCCATAGGAAGCTCCTGTAAAATAGGAGTCGCGCAAAAGATAGTCCATGCGGTCTGCATCAATCTGACTAGAAATGAGCTGTACGACCTGCTTGTTAGGGTAGGTATGGTCAATGACACTGGCTACCTTTTTGGGGAAATCAGGCGCTACTTGTAGCAGAACTTGGTGAATCTCTGTCTCAGGACTTTGGATGATTTCCTGAGTAATGGCCTCATGATCTGTATCAAAGAGATGTTCAAAAGTATGAGAGTAGGCACCATGCCCGAGGTCATGAAGGAGCGCAGCGGTCATGGTCAAGAGAGACTCAGCAGGATCCCATTCTTCAGGATATTTTTCTTCAAAAATCTCTGTGATGCGTCGTGCAATCTCATAGACCCCCAAACAGTGGGAAAAGCGACTGTGCTCCCCACCATGGAAAGTATAGCTGGAAGTCCCTAGCTGTTTGATACGGCGCAGACGTTGAAATTCTTTTGTATTGATCAAGTCATAGATGACCTGATTATTGACATGGATGTAGTTGTGAACTGGGTCACGGAATACTTTTTCGTTCATATGACCATTATAGCAAAATCCTGCTCTTTTTGGTAAAATAGTAGGACAAGATACAAGAAAGAGGACCTGATGTGAAGATTCGGATGCGAAATACGATTCAGTTTGATGAGCAGTTGGAAGTGATTGACCAGCTTTATGACGTTGAAGTGCATGAAAAAGGGGATTTTAGCTATTTACTCTTTTATAATGAGGAAAAAGAAAAAGTAGTCATTAAATTCCATGGTCAAGAACTGGTGATGACCCGTTTCTCGAGTCCCAAAACCATTATGCGTTTTCTAAAGGATAGTGATAGTTTAGCCTATATTCCGACTCCAATGGGGATGCAGGAGTTTATCATTCAAACGAATCACTACAAATTGGATGGGCAAAAGATTGAGCTAGCCTATCAACTGCAAAATCAAGAGGGACAACCCTTTGCCAGCTATCAATTAGAAATTACTTGGGGATAAGAAAAAGGTTGGCGAATGCCAACCTTATTTGATATAGAGTTCTTGATTTTTTAGAACAATTTCACGTACACTTGTAAACTTCTTGAGTTTTTTAAGTTCTTCAGGATGGGTTACGAGAGTGATGACATAGCCCTCTTTACCCATGCGACCTGTACGGCCAGCGCGGTGGGTGTAAGTTTCCATATCTCTAGGGACGTCGAAGTTTACGACACATTCTAGGCTATCGATATCAATTCCACGTGCCAAAAGGTCAGTCGCAAGAAGCAGGGTTAGTTGCTTATCTTTAAACTTTTCTAAGATGACTTTTCGAAATTTAACATTGACATCACTAGCGAGGGAAACGGCCAAGATATCGCGATACTGTAGTTTTTCCTCTGCACTTCCAAGGTCTGACAAGCTGTTAAAGAAGACCAGACCACGGAAATCCTCTACATGTGCTAGTTTTCGTAGCATGTCCACTCGGTGACGTTGGTCTACCTGCATGTAGAAATGCTGGATGTTATCCAATTTTTGGTCAGAGAGATCAATGGTGCGCGTGTTTGGTGCAATCTTTTTTTGGTCAAACTTGGTCGTCGCACTCATGTAGATGAGTTGGTGGTCACGAGGTGCGTAGTGAGTGATTTTCTCAACAAAGTGAATCTGAGAATCATCTAGCAATTGGTCAAATTCATCCAGGATGATGGTTTCCACATTCATCATCTTGATTTTTTTCAATTTAATCAACTCAAAGATACGGCCAGGAGTTCCAATCAGAATTTCTGGTCCTTTTTTGAGGCGTTCAATCTGGCGTTTTTGACTGGAACCTGATAGGAAGAGCTGAGCAGTCAAGCCGATAGCTTCTGCCCACGTTTTACACACGTCAAAAATCTGCCCAGCCAGTTCTGTATTTGGTGCTAGGATCAAGAGTTGTTGGGCTTTTTTCTTTTGTAGTCTGAGAAGACTTGGCAAGAGGTAAGCGAGGGTCTTACCTGTTCCTGTTGGGCTCACTCCCAGGAGGTTTTCTCCAGCGAGGATGGGTTCAAATAGTTGAGTTTGAATGGGCGTGAATTCTTGGAAACCGAGCTGGTCGCTTAGTTCCTGCCATTCAGTCGGTAGTTTGGTTTTCATTTTTCTGCCTCAAATCTAATGCCAGCAGTCTGGCGCATGGTATATAGTAGCTCATGAACAGAGCTTGCATCATCCAGCCAGTTCTTGTAGAGCGTCTGGTCTGGTTGCTGGATCATCTGTGCAAATGCAGCAACTTCCTCAGTCATCGTATGGGGAGCTTGTTGGATAGGGAGCTGGATTTGATTTCCTTGGTGGTCGCTAAAAATAGCTGAGCGGACATGTTCAATCGTGTTGAGGGTCAAGGTTCCATCTGCTGTGTAAATTTCACAAGGAAGATTGGAAGTGATGTTTTTCCCAGCCTTGATATGAACTTGAAAGTCAGGGTAGAAGAGGATACCGTCTCCATTTAGGTCAATGCTATTGTCAAGCTGTTGAGCCTGATAAGTCGCGTCTTGAGCCTTTCCAAAGAGGCGAACGGCAGCATAGAGAGGATAAATCCCCAAGTCCATAAGTGCTCCACCAGCAAAACGATCTGAAAAAACATTTGGCGTCTGCCCAGCCAATAAGTCAGGCATCTTGGAAGAATACTTGGCATAGTTGAAATCTGCTCCCAACACTTGCTTGTCTGCTAAAAATTTTTTGATAGTAGTAAAAGCTTCCTCGTGGTAATTACGAGCAGCTTCAAAGATAAAACAGTGATTTTTCTCAGCTGTCTGTGTCAAATTCAGCCATTCTTGTGGCTGAGTGACAGCTGGTTTTTCAAGAATGACGTGCTTACCAGCAGACAAGGCAGCCTTGGCTTGAACAAAATGCAAGGAGTTTGGACTGGCGATATAGACCACATCAAAGGAAGACTTAAAGAAGTCTTCTAATTGATCAAAGAGTTGGATATCCTGATACTGAGAAGCAAAGGTTGCAGCAGTTTTTAGTTTTCTAGAATAGACAGCGACCAGCTGATATTCTCCACTGGCATGGGCTGCTTCTATGAAATGATGGCTGATAGCGCCTGTTCCGATAACACCTAATTTAAGCATAGATACTCCTTTTCCGACTTCAAATCCTCCCTTCATTATAACATAGAAAAGAAGGACTATCCAACAGATGGTAAAAATTTTCAAATGGGCTACGAATTTCTTGGAGAAAGTGGTACAATATTTAGATAAGTAGATGAAATGAGAAGGGGGAGAAAATGAGATTATTACCAATAAGGAAAATATCACGTCAGTCTAAGCGACTAGCGCTTTTTTTGACTTTTTGTGCAGGATATGTCGATGCTTATACTTTTATCGTGCGAGGGAATACCCTTGTCGCTGGACAGACTGGGAATGTCGTTTTTCTTTCTGTAGGACTCATTCAGCAGAATGTCTCGGATGCCAGTGCTAAAGTAATGACCTTGTTGTCCTTTATGATGGGTGTCTTTTTTCTGACATTATATAAGGAAAAACTTCGAATTGTTAAAAAGCCGATTTTGTCCTTGATTCCTCTTGCAGTCCTGTCCCTAATTATAGGCTTTGTGCCGCAAACGGTTGACAATATCTATCTCGTACCGCCATTGGCCTTTTGTATGGGACTGGTGACAACTGCTTTTGGAGAAGTGTCAGGTATTGCCTATAATAATGCTTTTATGACAGGGAATATTAAACGTACCATGTTGGCTTTTGGAGATTATTTCCGGACCAAGCATACGCCTTTCCTACGAGAGGGCTTGATTTTTGTTAGCTTGCTCAGCAGTTTTGTCTTCGGAGTTGTTTTTTCAGCTTATTTGACGATTTATTATCAGGAGAAGACAATTTTAGGTATTCCTCTGATGATGAGCATCTTTTACATCAGTATGCTTTTTGCTTCTTGGAGGAAAAAAGGGAAAGAAAAACTTAAATTTGATTGATTTTACTTGTAAGAAAAAAGAAGATATGCTATACTTGAAGAGTTGACTATGCACAATCCTGTGCAACCGCACGAACATCGTTTGCTTGTCGTATACAAAAGTTAAATTTTGTTATACTTGGAGCTCTTCTTTTAAGTGGTTCGTCCCACGATGCTAGGCGAGTCTTCACAAAAATATGGGGAAACCCTAAAAATCATAGGAGGTGCATAATGAGCACATACGCAATTATCAAAACTGGCGGAAAACAAGTTAAAGTTGAAGTTGGTCAAGCAGTTTACGTTGAAAAATTGAACGTTGAAGCTGGTCAAGAAGTTACTTTTAACGAAGTTGTTCTTGTTGGTGGTGAAAACACTGTTGTCGGAACTCCACTTGTTGCTGGAGCTACTGTAGTTGGAACTGTTGAAAAACAAGGAAAACAAAAGAAAGTTGTTACTTACAAGTACAAACCTAAAAAAGGTAGCCACCGCAAACAAGGTCACCGTCAACCATATACAAAAGTTGTCATCAACGCGATCAACGCTTAATTTTTAAGGAGAACACATGATACAAGCAGTCTTTGAGAGAGCCGAAGATGGCGAGCTGAGGAGTGCGGAAATTACTGGACACGCCGAAAGTGGCGAATACGGCTTAGATGTCGTGTGTGCATCGGTTTCTACGCTTGCCATTAACTTTGTCAATTCCATTGAGAAATTTGCAGGCTATGAACCAATCTTAGAATTAAACGAAGATGAAGGTGGCTATCTAAAGGTTGAAATACCAGCGGATCTTCCTTCGCACCAGAGAGAAATGACGCAGTTATTCTTTGAATCATTTTTCTTAGGTATGGCAAACTTATCGGAGAACTCTTCTGAGTTCGTCCAAACCAGAGTTATCACAGAAAACTAACACGGAGGAAAACATTATGTTAAAAATGACTCTTAACAACTTGCAACTTTTCGCCCACAAAAAAGGTGGAGGTTCTACATCAAACGGACGTGATTCACAAGCGAAACGTCTTGGAGCTAAAGCAGCTGACGGACAAACTGTAACAGGTGGATCAATCCTTTACCGTCAACGTGGTACACACATCTACCCAGGTGTAAACGTTGGACGTGGTGGAGACGATACTTTGTTCGCTAAAGTTGAAGGCGTAGTACGCTTTGAACGTAAAGGACGCGATAAAAAACAAGTTTCTGTTTACCCAATCGCAAAATAAAAAGGTTCAGTGAACCTTTTTATCCCAAGCCTTGAAATGAAAAGGCGAGGAAGCTAGAAGTAGCATTAAATAAGGCTTTCCGAGTTTTTCGGAGAGCCTATTTTTTTGTTTTGATACCCATAATTCTTTGTTACTAGTGTAGATGAATTTTATGAGTGACATTATTTTTCCTAGGTGGAAAACTTCTAAAATATGGTATAATGAACAGATAGAGAAGTTGGGGGGAAAAGATGAACATTCAACAATTACGTTATGTTGTGGCCATTGCCAATAGTGGTACTTTCCGTGAAGCTGCAGAAAAGATGTATGTTAGTCAGCCAAGTCTGTCTATTTCTGTGCGCGATTTGGAAAAAGAGCTGGGTTTTAAGATTTTCCGTCGGACGAGTTCAGGAACGTTTTTGACTCGTCGTGGAATGGAATTTTATGAGAAAGCGCAAGAATTGGTCAAAGGCTTTGATGTTTTTCAAAATCAGTATGCCAATCCTGAAGAAGAAAAGGATGAATTTTCCATTGCCAGTCAGCACTATGACTTCTTGCCACCAACCATTACGGCCTTTTCAGAACGTTATCCTGATTATAAGAACTTTCGTATTTTTGAGTCTACTACAGTTCAAATCTTAGACGAAGTAGCCCAAGGGCATAGTGAGATTGGGATTATCTACCTCAACAATCAAAATAAAAAGGGCATCATACAACGGGTTGAAAAGCTTGGTTTAGAAGTTATTGAACTAATTCCTTTCCAGACTCACATTTATCTTCGTGAAGGGCATCCTTTAGCACAGAAAGAAGAACTAGTCATGGAGGATTTAGCTGATTTACCAACCGTTCGGTTTACTCAGGAAAAGGATGAGTACCTTTACTATTCAGAGAACTTTGTCGACACCAGCGCGAGCTCGCAGATGTTTAATGTGACGGACCGTGCTACTTTGAATGGTATTTTGGAGCGGACGGATGCCTATGCGACTGGATCTGGGTTTTTGGATAGTGACAGTGTTAATGGGATCACAGTTATTCGTCTCAAGGATAATCTAGATAACCGCATGGTCTATGTCAAACGGGAAGAAGTGGAGCTTAGTCAAGCTGGGACTCTTTTCGTAGAAGTCATGCAAGAATATTTTGATCAAAAGAGGAAATCATGAAAAAAAGAGGAATAGTAGCAGTCATTATACTGCTTTTGATTGGGTTGGATCAGTTGGTCAAAAATTATGTTGTCCAACAGATTCCACTGGGAGAAGTGCGTTCGTGGATACCCAATCTTGTTAGCTTGACCTATCTGCAAAATAGAGGAGCAGCCTTCTCCATGCTGCAAGATCAGCAGTGGTTATTTGCTATCATTACCTTGGTTGTCATGGCAGGTGCCATATGGTATCTACATAAACACATGGAGGACTCTCTCTGGCTGGTCTTTGGACTGACTTTGATTATCGCGGGAGGTCTTGGCAACTTTATCGACAGAATGAGTCAAGGTTTTGTGGTGGATATGTTTCACCTAGACTTTATCAACTTTGCGATTTTCAATGTGGCTGACAGCTATTTGACAGTTGGTGTCATTGTTTTATTGATTGCAATGCTTAAAGAGGAAGTAAATGGAAATAAAAATTGAAACTGGTGGGCAACGTCTAGACAAGGCCTTGTCAGAACTGACAGAATTGTCACGCAGCCTCGCTAATGAACAAATCAAGGCTGGACAAGTTTTGGTTAATGGGCAAGCCAAGAAAGCAAAATACACTGTCCAAGAGGGGGATATCGTCACCTACCATGTGCCAGAACCAGAGGTTTTAGAGTATGTGGCTGAAGATATTCCGCTAGACATCATCTACCAAGATGAGGATGTGGCTGTCGTCAACAAACCTCAAGGTATGGTGGTCCATCCGAGTGCCGGTCATACTAGCGGAACCTTGGTCAATGCCCTCATGTACCATATCAAGGACCTGTCAGGTATCAATGGGGTTCTCCGCCCAGGAATCGTTCACCGCATTGACAAGGACACGTCAGGTCTGCTCATGATTGCTAAAAATGATGAGGCCCACTTGGCACTTGCCCAAGAGCTCAAGGATAAAAAGTCTCTACGCAAATACTGGGCGATTGTTCACGGCAATCTGCCAAATGACCGTGGTGTGATTGAAGCTCCGATTGGTCGGAGCGAAAAAGATCGTAAGAAACAGGCTGTAACTGCTAAAGGGAAGCCAGCAGTGACCCGTTTTCAGGTCTTGGAACGCTTTGGCGATTATAGTTTGTTAGAGTTGCAACTGGAGACAGGGCGTACCCATCAAATCCGTGTCCACATGGCTTATATTGGCCATCCGGTCGCTGGGGATGAGGTCTATGGTCCACGCAAAACCTTGAAAGGACATGGACAATTTCTCCATGCTAAAACTCTAGGATTTACCCATCCGAGAACAGGCGAAACCTTGGAATTCACAGCAGATATTCCAGAGATTTTTAAAGAAACGCTGGAAAGATTGCGTAAAACTGAGAATAGATAAAAGAGTTGAGATGCCTTGTCTCAACCTTTTTTATTTCAAGTCTTTTCTATTTTAAAGCATTCATGTTATAATGGATAAATATGAAGAATCGGAGTGAGAATATGAACTACAAACGAATCGTCTTTAAGGTGGGGACTTCGTCCTTGACAAATGAAGACGGGAGTTTATCAAGAAGTAAAGTAAAGGTAATTACCCAGCAATTGGCTATGCTGCATGAGGCTGGGCATGAGTTGATTTTGGTTTCATCTGGAGCAGTAGCGGCTGGATTTGGAGCTTTGGGTTTTAAAAAACGGCCGACCAAGATTGCAGATAAACAAGCTTCGGCTGCAGTAGGCCAAGGATTGCTGCTAGAAGAGTACACAACCAACCTCCTCATGCGTCAAATCGTTTCCGCGCAAATTTTGCTGACACAGGATGATTTTGTAGATAAACGTCGTTATAAGAACGCCCATCAGGCCTTGTCTGTATTGCTTCATCGTGGTGCAATTCCCATCATCAATGAAAATGACAGTGTCGTCATTGACGAACTCAAGGTGGGTGATAATGACACTCTGAGTGCTCAGGTAGCGGCTATGGTTCAAGCAGACCTTTTGGTTCTCTTGACGGATGTGGACGGTCTCTATACTGGAAATCCCAACTCAGATCCAACAGCTAAACGTCTTGAGAAAATCGAGACTATCAATCGTGAGATTATTGATATGGCTGGTGGAGCAGGTTCGTCTAATGGGACAGGTGGTATGCTGACAAAAATCAAGGCTGCAACTATTGCGACGGAATCAGGTGTGCCAGTCTATATCTGCTCTTCCATGAAATCTGATGCCTTGATTGAGGCAGCGGAGGAGACCAAGGATGGTTCCTTCTTTGTTGCGCAAGAGAAGGGCCTTCGTACCCAGAAACAATGGCTGGCTTTCTATGCTCAAAGTCAAGGAACGATTTGGGTAGATGGTGGAGCAGCAGAAGCACTTTCAAAAAACGGAAAAAGTCTCCTTTTATCAGGCGTGGTAGAAGTGGAAGGGAACTTCTCTTACCACGATATTGTCACAGTAGCAGATAAAGAAACAGGTCAATCTCTTGGAAAGGGACGTGTCCAATTTGGCGTCTCAGCCCTAGAAGATATGCTCCGTTCTCAAAAAGCTAAGGGAGTCTTGATTCACCGTGATGACTGGATTTCCATTACTCCTGAAATCCAGCTACTCTTTACAGAATTTTAGAGGTGAACGATGGTAAGGACACAAGAACAATTTGAACAAGTAAAGGCTGTTAAAAAGTCAATCAACACTGCTAGTGAAACTGTGAAAAACCAAGCCTTGCTAGCCATGGCAGATCATTTATTGGCAGCTACTGAGGAGATTTTAGCGGCTAATGCTCGCGATATGGCAGTTGCCAAGGGGAAAATTTCAGATGTCATGCTGGATCGTCTTTATTTGGATGCGGGACGTATAGAAGCGATGGCAACTGGGATTCGTGAAGTTGTTGCTTTACTAGATCCTATCGGTGAAGTCCTAGAAACAAGCCAGCTTGAAAATGGCTTGATTATTACCAAGAAACGTGTGGCCATGGGGGTTATTGGTATTATCTACGAAAGCCGTCCAAATGTGACTTCTGACGCGGCTGCCTTGGCTCTCAAGAGTGGGAATGCGGTCGTTCTTCGTAGTGGTAAGGATGCCTATCAAACTGCCCATGCTATTGTCACAGCCTTGAAAAAGGGCTTGGAGACAACTACTATTCATCCTGATGTGATTCAACTGGTGGAAGATACCAGCCGTGAAAGTAGCTATGCTATGATGAAGGCCAAGGGCTATCTAGACCTTCTCATTCCTCGTGGAGGAGCTGGCTTGATCAATGCTGTGGTTGAAAATGCTATCGTACCTGTTATCGAGACAGGAACTGGAATTGTCCATGTCTATGTGGATAAGGATGCAGACGAAGACAAGGCTTTGTCTATCATCAACAATGCTAAAACTAGTCGCCCTTCTGTCTGCAATGCTATGGAGGTTTTGCTGGTTCATGAAGACAAGGCAGCAAGTTTCCTTCCTCGCTTGGAGAAAGTGCTGGTTGCAGATCGAAAAGAAGCTGGACTGGAACCAATTCAATTCCGTCTGGATAGCAAAGCAAGTCAGTTTGTTTCAGGTCGATCAGCTGAGGCCCAAGACTTTGACACCGAGTTTTTAGATTATATCCTAGCGGTTAAGGTTGTGAGCAGTTTAGAAGAAGCAGTTGCGCATATTGAAACCCACAGTACCCATCATTCGGATGCCATTGTGACAGAAAATGCTGAAGCTGCGGCTTACTTTACAAATCAAGTAGACTCTGCAGCGGTTTATGTCAATGCTTCAACACGTTTCACTGATGGAGGTCAATTTGGTCTTGGATGTGAGATGGGGATTTCGACTCAGAAACTGCACGCGCGTGGTCCAATGGGCTTGAAGGAATTAACTAGCTACAAGTATGTGGTTACTGGTGACGGACAGATAAGGGAGTAAGAGATGAAGATTGGATTTATCGGTTTGGGAAATATGGGAGCTAGCTTGGCTAAGGCTGTCTGGCAGGCCAAGACGGGTGAACAGATTCTCCTTGCCAATCGCAGTCAAGCAAAAGTAGATGCTTTCATCGCAAACTTCGGCGGTCAGGCTTCCAGCAATGAAGAAATTTTTGCAGAAGCAGATGTGATTTTTCTAGGAGTTAAACCTGCTCAGTTTTCAGACTTACTTTCTCAATATCAGACTATCCTTGAAAAACGAGAGAGTCTTCTTTTGATTTCCATGGCGGCTGGATTGACCTTGGAAAAACTGGCAAGTCTTCTGCCAAGTCAACACCGGATTGTTCGCATTATGCCCAATACTCCAGTGGCTATCGGACAAGGAGTGATTAGTTATGCCATGTCAGCAAACTGTCTTGCTGAGGACGGTGAACTCTTTTGTCAATTATTGGCCAAGGCTGGTCTCTTGATTGAGCTGGGAGATGGCTTAATCGACGCTGCGACAGGTCTTGCAGGCTGTGGACCAGCTTTTGTCTACCTCTTTATCGAGGCTTTGGCAGACGCGGGTGTACAGATAGGATTGCCACGAGAAACGGCTTTGAAAATGGCAGCCCAAACAGTAGTCGGCGCTGGACAAATGGTCCTCGAAAGTCAACAACATCCTGGAGTATTGAAAGACCAAGTTTGTAGCCCAGGAGGTTCGACTATCGCTGGTGTGGCAAGTCTGGAAGAACATGCCTTTAGAGGAACAGTCATGGATGCAGTTCATCAAGCCTATAGACGAACACAAGAATTAGGTAAATAAGAGGTTGGATGACTCCCAGCCTCTTTTATGGTTGATTGAATGGAGAAGACGCAAAAAGATTGTCACAAAAACCTATTTTTTTGATAGAATAGAAGGTAGAAAAAAAGAAATGAGTTAGACATGTCAAAAGGATTTTTAGTCTCTCTTGAGGGACCAGAGGGAGCAGGAAAGACCAGTGTTTTAGAGGCTTTACTCCCAATTTTAGAGGAAAAAGGAGTAGAGGTGCTGACAACTCGTGAGCCAGGCGGAGTCTTGATTGGGGAGAAGATTCGTCAAGTGATTTTGGATCCAAGTCATACTCAGATGGATCCTAAAACAGAGCTCCTTCTCTATATCGCTAGTCGCAGACAGCACTTGGTGGAAAAAGTTCTGCCTGCTCTTGAAGCTGGTAAGTTGGTCATTATGGACCGCTTCATCGATAGTTCCGTTGCTTATCAGGGATTTGGTCGTGGCTTGGATATTGATGCCATTGATTGGCTCAATCACTTTGCGACAGATGGCCTCAAACCTGACTTGACACTCTATTTTGACATTGAAGTGGAAGAAGGACTGGCTCGCATAGCAGCTAACAGTGATCGCGAGGTCAATCGTTTGGACTTGGAAGGTTTGGACTTGCACAAAAAAGTCCGTCAAGGCTACCTCTCTCTTCTGGAAAAAGAAAGAAATCGTATTGCCAAGATTGATGCCAGTCTTCCTTTGGAACAAGTTGTGGAAGCTACCCAGACAGTCTTGTTTGATAGAATGGGATTAGCCAAATGAAACAAGATCAACTCAAGGCTTGGCAACCAGACCAGTTTGACCGCTTTGTCCGTATCCTAGAACAAGGGCAGCTCAATCACGCCTACCTTTTTTCAGGTTTCTTTGGAAGTTTGGAAATGGCGCAATTTTTAGCTAAGAGCCTCTTTTGTAGGGATAAGGTAGGCCTTTTACCATGTGAGAAATGCCGAAATTGTAAGCTGATTGAACAGGAAGAATTTCCCGATGTCACCTTGATTAAGCCTGTCAATCAGATCATCAAGACAGAACGTATTCGAGAATTGGTGGGACAGTTTTCTCAAGCAGGGATTGAAAGCCAGCAACAGGTCTTTATTATCGAGCAGGCGGAAAAGATGCATCCCAACGCAGCTAACTCTCTGCTCAAAGTCATCGAAGAACCTCAGAGTGAAGTGTACATTTTCTTCTTAACTAGTGATGAGGAAAAAATCTTGCCGACAATCCGTAGTCGGACCCAGATTTTCCACTTTAAAAAGCAAGAAGAAAAGCTCATCCATCAATTAGAACAAGCAGGTCTGGTCAAGAAAAAAGCGACTCTCTTAGCCCAGTTTTGTCAATCACGAGCTGAAGCTGAAAAGTTGGTAAATCAGGCAAGTTTTTGGACCTTGGTTGATGAGAGCGAACGTTTGCTGACCTGGTTATTAGCCAAGAAAAAAGAAAGTTATTTGCAGGTTGCTAAATTAGCCAACTTGGCAGATGACAAGGAAAAACAAGATCAGGTCTTGCGAATCCTCGAAGTCCTCTGTGGGCAGGATCTCTTGCAAGCAAGGATTCGACAGATTTTACAAGATTTGCTAGAAGCTAGAAAAATGTGGCAGGCTAATGTCAGCTTTCAAAATGCCATGGAATATCTGGTCTTGAAAGAAATGTAAACTCAATTAAGAATAAAGAAAGGAAAGGGCTGGTTTATGGACAAGAAAGAATTATTTGATGCGCTGGACGATTTTTCCCAACAGTTATTGGTGACCTTGGCCGATGTGGAAGCCATCAAGAAAAATCTCAAGAGCCTGGTAGAAGAAAATACAGCTCTTCGTTTGGAAAATAGTAAGTTGCGCGAACGCTTAGGCGAGGTAGAAGCAGATACACCTGTTAAGGCCAAGCATGTTCGTGAAAGCGTCCGTCGGATCTATAAAGACGGGTTTCACGTATGTAATGATTTTTATGGACAACGCCGAGAGCAGGACGAGGAATGTATGTTCTGTGATGAGTTGTTATACAGGGAGTAAGCATGCAGATTCAAAAAAGTTTTAAGGGGCAAACTCCCTATGGCAAGCTTTACCTAGTAGCAACGCCGATTGGCAATCTAGATGATATGACCTTTCGTGCCATCCAGACTTTGAAAGAGGTGGACTGGATTGCGGCTGAGGACACGCGCAATACAGGACTTTTGCTCAAGCATTTTGATATTTCCACTAAGCAGATCAGTTTTCATGAGCATAATGCCAAGGAAAAAATTCCTGATTTGATTAGTTTTCTGAAAGCAGGACAAAGTATTGCTCAGGTCTCCGATGCGGGTCTGCCTAGCATCTCGGACCCTGGTCATGATTTAGTCAAGGCAGCGATTGAGGAAGAGATTGCAGTTGTCACAGTTCCGGGTGCCTCTGCAGGGATTTCTGCCTTGATTGCCAGTGGTTTAGCGCCACAGCCACATATCTTTTACGGTTTCTTACCGAGAAAATCAGGCCAGCAAAAGCAATTTTTTCAAGCCAAAAAAGAGTATCCAGAAACTCAGATTTTCTACGAATCTCCTCATCGTGTAGCGGATACGCTGGAAAATATGCTAGCAGTTTACGGCGACCGCTCGGTAGTCTTGGTCAGGGAATTGACTAAAATCTATGAAGAATACCAACGAGGAAAGATTTCAGAGCTACTAGAAAGTATCGCTGAAACGCCACTCAAGGGGGAATGCCTTCTCATCGTTGAAGGTGCTAGTCAGGATGTGGAGGAAAAGGACGAGGAGGATTTGTTTTCAGAAATCCAATCTCGTATCCAGCAAGGAATGAAGAAAAATCAAGCCATTAAGGAAGTTGCAAAACTCTACCAGTGGAATAAAAGTCAGCTCTACGCTGCCTACCACGATTGGGAAGAAAATCAATCTTAACGATAGGGAAATGAGTCCAGTTTTAATCAATTCTGAGACCTCAGTTTAAGAAAAAATCAGTATTTATAAAGAACAGTGTAATCCTTTTACACTGCTTTTCTATTGCAGAAATAAATTTGCTATATTGAAATTAAAAATCTTGAAAAGAAGCTTCAAATTTGATAGAATTGAGGCTGGTATATACTGGAGTAAAACATATATAAAAGTGCATCTCTTTTATACTAATTAACCATCGAATTTTATCAAAAAACTCTTGAAAAGCCATTGACTGACTAGGCTTGATGCTTGTGTTTCCGTGAAATTCTTACTTAAGTATCACGCTTTGTTAATGATCATGAGGTTAACAAAGAGTGGAATTTTTAAAAAAGGAAAGGAATAGAATGTTTCGAAGTAAAAAATTTAACAAAGATTTCGAGATCGTAGATGAGAAAAAGCGCTATAAGCTTTACAAATCGGGGAAAAACTGGGTAAAAGCCTCGAATTCCCAACTGGATCTCTTCCGTATCGGTGGGATGGGAGAAGTTGTCTCGACTAGCCTATCTGACACTGAAGAACTTGACCACGCTCACTTGAATGCCAACACGCTTGCAGGTATAGGGGCCATCTTAGCCGCCGGGGCCGCAGGTTTTGTTGTAACTCAAGAGCAAACTGTATATGCAGATGAGACATCTGAGTACAAGGAAACTGGTAAGGCAGTCATCGCAACTGAGCCCCAAGCTGATGCGACAACTGAAGCCAGCAATAACTCTATCATTGCCCAAGCACAAGCAGAAGTGAAGGAACAAGCAGAGCAAGACTCTGTATCTGTTTCTGAGTCAGTCAGTCAATCTGTAAGTGCTTCTCTTTCGACAAGCGTTTCTGTATCAGCTAGTCTATCAGCAAGTGCGTCAGCTAGCAGTTCAGTTACTACCAGCCAGTCAGCTGTAAGTCCTGCTTCTGAGTCAGCCTCTGTTAGTGAAACTCCATCGCAATCAGCGAGTGTGCAAGCATCTGCCTCAACTCCTGTCTCTGAGTCAGCATCTGCTAGCGCTCAACCTGCTCCTTCAGTAAGTGTCCAAACTTCAGCATCTCTAGCTGAAAGCACTAGCTCTGTTAGCGAGTCAGAAGTTCAAACCTCTGTCTCAACTTCGACCTCAGCATCCCTTGATGTCAAGACTGCTCCTGCTGAGAGCCTTGCGACCAGCAAGCTAGGTGACGCCTTGTCAAGCACAACCCAACTCAGCAGCCAAGTGGCAACAACTAGCAATAACCTAGCCGCTGGTGTGATCGCTGATAAGAATCAAGCCCAAGGCAAGGATGCGCTCAAACAAGCTGAGAAGAGTCAAACGGTAGATAAGACCGTGACCACTTCACCAAAAGAGTCTGTCAGTGCTTCTGCTAGTGCCAGTCAATCAACAAGTGGATCGAATGTTTCTGTAGTGTCAAGTTTGTCTGTTGAACAGAGTGGATCGACGACAGCAATTGACCAGCAACCTTCTACTTCAAAAGAAGCAAAGAACCTTGAAATTGACTCAGCTGAATTAAAAATAACTGAAATTACTGGTAAGAATAGTGTTAGTGGAGTTCAATCAACTTCTGTCACAACTAGCTTAATTGAAGCTGCTGCGGTTGCAATAGCATCTTCAGAAGTCACTGCTAAACAACAAGAAGAAAACCGTAGGAAGTTGACCAATCTTTCGGCTGAAATAGGTGACTATCTAGCAAAAGCGGTTGATTTACCAAATACGGATTCAGCTCTTGCTAAGGCCAATGCTGCAGTAACAGAAATTGAAAAAGCCCTGACTGATCCAACTAGTGATTTAACAACAGTATTGCAAAAAGCTACTTCAGCGCGTAATTCGATTGTCAATGCTGTGTTGGCGGCTAATTCTGGTGTACACGATGTACGAAATGGGACAGTGATTACTAGAGGGACACACCTACGTGCAGCTTCTAATCCACCTACAATCTCTATGCCATCTAATATCACAATTTATAATGATGAATCAGTTAATTTCCAGATAAGGCTGAATGATGATAAAGGGATGGATAAAATCACGGCTTCCCCATCCAATGCTATTATTACAGGTTTACATGCACCGAACTATCCAACTAGCAAGAAAGGGGGATTTGGAGATCTATCCACCTATGATCAATGGGGGAATAAATCAGGTGCGCAAACCACATACACTATTAACATAATAGGGACGGTGGGTCGTGAAAACGGAACTTGGAAACCCTATAAGCCTGGTACCTATGTTCTGGAATATACAGTAAGAGATATTCATGGTCTGACTGCGACAGCACGTACGAATTTCAATATCAAAGGCTTCAACGAACGCCACAACCCAGTTAGTGGGGATACTGTTATTGTTAAGAATCCCTCTTCTTTGACTCTAAGTGAACGCGATCAAGTACTTGAAAAATTTAAAGAAAAAAACCAGTCGCTTTTATCTGGTAGTGATTTTACGAAAGATGGCGTAACCGGAACGATTGCGGTAGCTGAAAATGGGAATATTACCATTACCTACCGTGATAATACTACAACTGTTATCCCAGCTAATGTGGATGCTGTTCCAGTTCCAAGTGCGACGGTGACTCGTAACGGTCAAACTCTAACACCTGTAAACGGCAACTATGTTGTGTACGCAGGAGACGATATTCAAATTAATTTCACTGCTACAGATAATAGCGGGCAATTATCAGAATTTAAGATCGTTTCAAATGCAGATGCAAATGGCTCAGCCCTTGGAAGTAATTTCTTTGAAGATAATAAATATGGGACGGGAACTGTAGAGCATTTAACGGGGAATATCACAGCGACTACTGCTAGTCCAGCCCGTATTACTGTAAGAGCTCATTTGAATGATAATCTAGAGTATGATAAAAATGGTAGAAATAGTTGGCAACGCAATGCAGTAGCAACGGATAAGGCTGGTAATAGTAATAGTGCAGGAAATGATTCACCGGGCAATGTCCGTATTGTGCAAGGTAGGCTGACAGATATTATGGAAGGGGTAGCACCGACTGAAACCTTCCAGGTAGAGAATGTTTCTCAATTAAAACCTCAAGAAAAAACTCGTATATTGGCGGCTGTTGAGAAACTAAACAATAAGCAGGAAAAACGTATTGATTCCTTTACTATTAGTAACAATGGAACAGTTACCATTATCTATAAAGATAAGACTACGGATACGTTCACTGTAAAACTTTCTGATAGTGAGTATAAGAGTAGCAGTGCTTCAACTAGTCTAAGTCAAAGACAGTCAACCAGTGCCTCAGCGAGTGCATCGGTAAGCGCCAGCACTTCAGCGAGCGCATCTGCCTCAACGAGAGCATCCGTTTCTGCAAGAATGTCAGCAAGTGCGTCTGCCTCAACCAGTGCCTCAGTAAGTGCTAGTACATCAGCGAGTGCGTCGGCTTCAACGAGCGCCAGCCGTTCAGTTTCTGCTAGCCAGAGCTTGTCTACTTCCTTGCGCAATAGCCAATCGGCATCGATGAGCGCCAGCCGCTCGGTTTCAGCGAGAAATAGTGCTTCGGCCTCAGTAAGCGGTAGTCAGTCTGTAAGTACAAGTCAATCAATTTCGTTGAGTAAGAGTGCATCAACTTCCTTGAGTGGCAGTCAATCCGTTTCATTGAGCAAGAGTGTTTCAGTTTCGCTGAGCACAAGTCGTTCGCTTTCAGCGAGCAAGAGTGTTTCCAGCTCGGTGAGTGCGAGCACTTCAGTTTTAGTAAGTAGTAGCCAATCTGTCTCAGCTAGCACATCCGCTTCAGTAAGCTTGAGTCAATCTGTTTTAGTAAGCGCAAGCACCTCAGCATCAGTATCAGCAAGCCAATCAGCAAGCACATCAGTATC
>NZ_FNJT01000001.1:243397-301100 GCF_900104285.1 Streptococcus sp. NLAE-zl-C503
AGCGTATCTGCTTCAATCAGTGCATCTGAATCAGCAAGCAACAACTCAAGTAGTACTTCAGTTTCAACAAGTACTTCAGTAAGCTTGAGTAACAGCGTAAGCACATCTACATCACTTAGCAATAGCGTTTCAAGTAGTTTGAGTACAAGTGCGTCACAACAATCTAACTCATTCAGCTATAGTAAGGGTGAGCCAACAAGCGAATCTAAGCCAGAGTTTAACCTTCCTAGCTACCTTGAATCTGTAAGTGCAAGTGAATCAGTTTCACTCAGCAAATCAGTAAGTGTGTCATTGAGCGATAGTACTTCAGCATCAATCAGCGCAAGTGAGTCAGTCTCAACAAGCACAAGCTTGAGTGACAGCATTTCTGCATCAATCAGTGCAAGCAACAACTCAGGTAGTGGTTCAGGTTCAACAAGCACAAGCTTGAGCAACAGCGCAAGCACCTCAGCTAGCTTGTCTGACAGTGCTTCAATCTCAAGTGCATTGAACCACTCACAAGCTCCTGCACAACAACCTGCTGGACCAGGACGTTCAAACGGTAGAAAACTTCCAAATACAGGAACTGCAAGTAACCAATTTGCTGGTCTTGGATTAGGAGTAGCTGCCTTGGCAACTGCCTCTCTTCTTGGCAAGAAGAAGAAATCAGCAGCTTCTGAAATGGACCTAGAGGATTAAGTTTCAGGAACTGTCTAAAATGGAATGCTTGTTCCCATTCTAGCGATTGAAACAAGAACCCCAGATAGCCTTAGGCTATCTGGGGTTTATTTGTGGACTTATTTTTAATCTATAGGCCTTTTTAGTTCTTTCTGTCTACCTTTTTTGTTATACTAGTAGGAGTGATTATTTATAGAAAGTTTATGGGAGGCTGTTACTAAAAGCCTGAAAAAGGAAGAACGGATTTTTCTCCCATAATGGTAAAAAAAGTCTTATGTCTCAATCTTATATCAATGTTATCGGAGCGGGATTGGCTGGTTCTGAAGCAGCCTACCGAATCGCAGAGCGTGGTATTCCAGTTAAACTCTATGAAATGCGAGGCATCAAGTCAACGCCCCAGCACAAAACAGACAATTTTGCTGAGTTGGTTTGTTCCAATTCCTTGCGTGGAGATGCTCTGACAAATGCTGTTGGGCTTCTCAAGGAAGAAATGCGTCGTTTGGGTTCTGTTATCTTGGAATCTGCTGAGGCAACACGAGTTCCTGCTGGTGGAGCCCTTGCAGTGGACAGAGACGGTTTCTCCCAAATGGTGACCGAAAAAGTAGCCAACCATCCCTTGATTGAAGTGGTTCGTGATGAAATTACAGAATTGCCGACTGATGTTATTACGGTTGTCGCTACTGGTCCTTTGACTAGTGACTCTCTAGCTGAGAAGATTCATGCTCTTAATGGCGGAGACGGTTTTTATTTCTATGATGCTGCAGCGCCTATCATCGATGTCAACACCATTGATATGAGCAAGGTCTATCTCAAGTCTCGATACGATAAGGGAGAAGCAGCCTATCTCAACGCTCCCATGACCAAGCAAGAATTTATGGATTTCCATGAAGCCTTGGTCAATGCGGAAGAAGCACCGCTCAATTCTTTTGAAAAAGAAAAGTACTTTGAGGGTTGTATGCCAATCGAAGTCATGGCTAAGCGTGGCATTAAAACCATGCTTTATGGTCCTATGAAGCCAGTCGGTCTTGAGTATCCAGACGACTATACAGGACCTCGTGATGGAGAATTCAAAACACCTTATGCAGTTGTCCAGCTCCGTCAGGACAATGCGGCTGGTAGTCTCTACAATATCGTTGGATTCCAGACCCATCTTAAATGGGGAGAACAAAAGCGTGTCTTCCAAATGATCCCAGGTCTTGAAAATGCGGAGTTCGTCCGTTATGGTGTCATGCACAGAAATTCTTACATGGATTCCCCAAATCTTCTTGAGCAGACCTATCGTTCTAAGAAACAGCCAAATCTATTCTTTGCTGGCCAGATGACGGGTGTGGAAGGCTATGTCGAGTCAGCAGCGTCAGGCTTAGTTGCGGGTATTAACGCGGCTCGACTCTTCAAGGGAGAAAGTGAGGCTATTTTCCCAGAGACCACAGCGATTGGAAGTCTGGCTCATTACATCACTCATGCTGACAGCAAACACTTCCAACCAATGAATGTCAATTTTGGGATTATCAAGGAGTTAGAAGGCGAGCGTATCCGTGATAAGAAGGCTCGTTATGAAAAAATTGCAGAGCGTGCTCTTACTGACTTAGAGGAATTTTTGACTGTCTAATTTTTTTGAAAGAATTGCTCATGATACTATAAAAATCTAAGAAATTGTGATAAAATAGGTAGGATGAAAAAAGGAGAGTAAAAATGGCGAACCCCAAGTATAAACGTATTTTAATCAAGTTATCAGGTGAGGCCCTTGCAGGCGAACGTGGCGTAGGGATTGATATCCAAACAGTTCAAAAAATCGCAAAAGAGATTCAAGAGGTTCATAGTCTAGGGATCGAAATTGCCCTTGTTATTGGTGGAGGAAATCTCTGGCGTGGTGAACCTGCAGCAGAAGCAGGAATGGACCGCGTTCAGGCAGATTACACTGGAATGCTTGGGACCGTTATGAATGCTCTTGTGATGGCAGATTCATTGCAACAAGTTGGTGTTGATACGCGTGTGCAGACAGCTATTTCTATGCAACAAGTGGCTGAGCCTTATGTACGTGGACGTGCCCTTCGTCATCTTGAAAAAGGTCGAATCGTTATCTTTGGTGCCGGAATTGGTTCACCTTACTTCTCAACAGATACAACAGCAGCTCTTCGTGCGGCTGAAATCGAAGCAGATGCCATTCTTATGGCTAAAAATGGTGTCGATGGTGTTTACAATGCCGATCCTAAGAAAGACAAGACAGCCGTTAAGTTTGAAGAATTGACTCACCGTGATGTTATCAATAAAGGTCTTCGTATCATGGATTCAACAGCTTCAACTCTCTCTATGGACAACGACATTGACTTGGTGGTCTTCAACATGAACCAACCAGGCAACATCAAACGTGTCGTATTTGGTGAAAATATCGGAACAACAGTTTCAAACAATATCGAAGAAAAGGAATAAGAAAGATTATGGCTAACGCAATTATTGAAAAAGCGAAAGAGAGAATGACTCAGTCTCACCACTCACTTGCACGTGAATTTGGAGGTATCCGTGCAGGTCGTGCCAATGCAAGCTTGCTAGACCGTATACATGTAGAATACTATGGAGTAGAAACTCCACTAAATCAAATCGCATCTATCACTATTCCAGAAGCGCGTGTTTTGTTGGTAACACCATTTGACAAGTCTTCATTGAAAGACATCGAACGCGCCTTGAACGCTTCAGACCTTGGTATTACACCAGCTAACGACGGCTCTGTGATCCGCTTGGTTATCCCAGCTCTTACAGAAGAAACTCGTCGTGACCTTGCTAAAGAAGTGAAGAAGGTCGGTGAAAATGCTAAAGTGGCTGTCCGTAACATCCGCCGCGACGCTATGGACGAAGCTAAAAAACAAGAAAAAGCAAAAGAAATCACTGAAGACGAATTGAAGACTCTTGAAAAAGATATTCAAAAAGTAACAGACGATGCTGTTAAACACATCGACGACATGACTGCCAATAAGGAAAAAGAACTTTTGGAAGTCTAAAAATAAACAGAAAAACTCAGTTGGCATTGCTGGCTGAGTTTTATTCGAAAGAAGGAAATATGAATACAAATCTTGCAAGTTTTATCGTTGGACTCATCATCGATGAAAATGACCGTTTTTACTTTGTGCAAAAGGATGGTCAAACTTATGCCCTTGCTAAGGAAGAAGGTCAGCATACAGTAGGGGATACGGTCAAAGGTTTTGCCTACACGGATATGAAGCAAAAACTACGTTTGACAACCTTAGAAGTGACTGCCACTCAGGACCAATTTGGGTGGGGAACGGTAACAGAAGTTCGTAAGGACTTGGGTGTTTTTGTCGATACCGGTCTACCTGATAAAGAAATCGTTGTGTCACTCGATATCCTCCCTGAGCTCAAGGAACTCTGGCCTAAGAAGGGTGACAAACTCTACATCCGTCTTGAAGTGGACAAAAAAGACCGAATCTGGGGACTCTTGGCTTATCAAGAAGATTTCCAACGTCTGGCTCGTCCTGCCTACAACAACATGCAGAACCAAAACTGGCCAGCCATTGTTTACCGTCTCAAGCTGTCAGGGACCTTTGTCTATCTGCCAGAGAATAATATGCTTGGTTTCATTCACCCAAGTGAGCGCTATGCAGAGCCACGTTTGGGCCAAGTTCTAGATGCGCGTGTCATCGGTTTCCGTGAAGTGGACCGTACCTTGAACCTATCCCTCAAACCACGTTCTTTTGAAATGTTGGAAAATGATGCCCAGATGATTTTGACCTACTTGGAAAGCAATGGCGGTTTCATGACCTTAAATGATAAGTCATCCCCTGAGGACATCAAAGCAACCTTTGGTATCTCTAAAGGTCAGTTCAAGAAAGCACTCGGTGGCTTGATGAAGGCTGACAAAATTAAGCAGGACCAGTTTGGGACAGAGTTGATTTAAGCCTTATAGACATGAAAAAGAAACTTGAAGAAATGAGTTTAGAGGAACTCTGGCAACTTTTTCCTATTTTTCTGGTAGAGCACAAGTCAGAGTGGAAAGACTGGTATGAATCGGAAAAAGCAAATCTGAAAAAAATATTGGGCGCAAATCTTATTAAAAGAATAGAACATATCGGTAGCACTGCTATTCCTAATATTTGGGCTAAGAACATCGTTGATATTTTATTAGAAGTAGGTAGAATAGAGGATTTAGCAAGAGTTAGGGATCTATTGGTGAAGAATGGTTGGCTAGTGATGTCGGAGAGTCCTAACAGGATTTCGCTAAATAAAGGCTATACAGAGAAGGGATTTGCTGAGAAAATTTTTCATCTACATTTGAGAATGACGGGAGATCATGACGAGATTTATTTTAGAGATTATCTCTGTCAGCATCCAGATATCGCCCAAGCGTATCAGGAATTAAAACTAGGTTTGTGGAAAAAATTTGAACATAATCGAGATGCCTATACAGATGCGAAAACAGATTTTATAAATCACTATGTATCAGAGGCTAAGTCCAGGAATTTTCAAGAATCAGAAAAGTGTCATCCAAAAAGTCTTGATAGGAGAAAAAATTGAGAAAATCATTTTACACATGGCTCATGACCGAGCGCAATCCTAAAAGTAACAGTCCCAAAGCCATCCTAGCAGACCTCGCTTTTGAAGAGTCGGCTTTTCCAAAACACACAGATGATTTTGATGAGGTGAGTCGCTTTTTGGAGGAGCATGCCAGTTTCTCTTTTAACTTAGGAGACTTTGACTCTATCTGGCAAGAATACTTAGAACACTAGAGACAATGAGATGATGCTAGTATTTTATTGTTCTCTTTGCTATAATAAAAAGAAATAAAAGGATTAGAGAGGTTCTTTATTTGAAGGAACATTCAATAGACATTCAACTTAGTCATCCGGATGACCTGTTTCATCTTTTTGGATCCAATGAGCGCCATCTTCGTTTGATGGAAGAAGAGCTCGATGTGGTGATTCATGCCCGTACGGAGATTGTCCAGGTTTTGGGAGAAGAGTCTGCTTGCAAGGAAGCTCGTCAGGTTATCCAAGCCTTGATGGTCTTGGTGAATCGTGGAATGACCGTTGGTACGCCAGATGTGGTGACAGCGATTAATATGGTTAAAAACGATGAAATCGACAAGTTTGTCGCCCTTTACGAAGAAGAAATCATCAAGGATAATACTGGGAAGCCTATCCGTGTCAAAACACTGGGTCAAAAACTTTATGTGGATAGTGTCAAACAGCACGATGTGACCTTTGGAATTGGGCCAGCAGGGACAGGGAAGACCTTTCTTGCAGTGACCTTGGCAGTGACAGCTCTTAAACGTGGGCAGGTCAAGCGAATTATCCTAACTCGTCCAGCAGTGGAAGCAGGTGAGAGTCTAGGATTTCTTCCGGGTGATCTCAAAGAGAAGGTGGATCCTTACCTTCGACCAGTTTATGATGCCTTGTATCAGATTCTGGGGAAAGACCAGACGACTCGTCTCATGGAGCGTGAAATTATCGAAATCGCTCCCCTTGCCTACATGCGTGGTCGGACCTTGGACGATGCCTTTGTCATTCTGGATGAGGCGCAAAATACGACCATCATGCAGATGAAGATGTTCCTGACTCGTTTAGGTTTTAATTCTAAGATGATTGTCAATGGAGATATCAGCCAAATTGACCTGCCGCGAAATGTCAAATCAGGTTTGATTGATGCTCAAGAAAAGCTCAAGAACATTCATCAAATTGACTTTGTTCATTTTTCAGCTAAGGATGTGGTTCGCCATCCAGTTGTCGCTCAAATTATCCGAGCCTATGAACCAGCTCCAGTTAAAAATGAAGAGAAGAACCAAGAAACAGAATAGCAAAAAAAGCAGTTCACATCTGAACTGCTCTTTTTGCTTTTTTATGAGTGTCTAACTTTAAACAAGTTCGTCGATAGACGTATGATCTTTATCGAGTCCTTCGGCAACTGGTAGGCTAGTTAAGTAACCTTGATAAGTGGTCACACCTTGACGTAAGCCTTCATCTTCAGAGATTGCTTTCTTAAATCCTTTCCCGGCCAAAGCCTCGATATAAGGAAGGGTGACATTGGTTAGGGCGATGGTTGAAGTACGAGCAACCGCACCAGGAATATTGGCAACGGCATAGTGGAGAACACCGTGTTTTTCATAAATAGGCTCATCGTGCGTGGTCACACGGTCAGCTGTTTCGATGACGCCACCTTGGTCAACAGCAACGTCAACGATGACAGAGCCTGGACGCATTTGTTTGACCATCTCATCTGTCACCAATTTCGGTGCTTTGGCACCAGGGATGAGAACCGCTCCAATAACCACATCAGCATCTCTCACACTTGCTTCAATGTTGAAAGAATTTGACATAAGAGTTTGGATTTGGTTCCCAAAGACTTCTTCTAGAACCGAGAGACGCTTAGCACTGATATCTAAAATAGTCACTTGAGCACCAAGACCAAGGGCGATGCGGGCAGCATGTGTACCGACGACACCACCACCGATGATGGTTACTTTTCCTTTTGGAACACCCGGTACGCCACCAAGTAGGACACCAGAGCCACCAGCTTGTTTGGTAAGGAAGTGAGCTCCGATTTGAACCGCCATACGACCAGCAACTTCACTCATAGGAACGAGGAGTGGCAGGTGACCTTGGCTGTCACGGACAGTTTCATAGGCAATTCCTGTTGTTTTTGCTGCTAACATAGCATCTGCTAATTCTGGAGCAGCGGCCATGTGCAAGTAGGTGAAGAGGAGAAGGTCGTCGCGCAAGTAGCCATATTCAGAAGCTAGTGGTTCCTTTACTTTCACGACTAACTCAGCTGCCCAAGCTTCGTCAGCAGTAGCGACAATCTCAGCTCCTTGCTTTTGATAGTCTGCATCAGTAAATCCTGAACCGAGACCAGCATTTGTTTCGATGAGGACACGATGTCCACGAGAAACTAAGCTATGGACACCAGCAGGTGTGAGGGCGACACGGTTTTCATTATTTTTAATTTCTTTTGGAATTCCGATTAACATATAGGTTTACTCCATTTTCTAAATTCGGGTCTTTAAAATCAAACATCACAGAGAAACCCGATTATCGTGATGTTTTTATTTTATATAAATCTGTTTCGAAAATCAAGAAAAACTTTTGCTTTGATGAGCTTTTTTTGATAAGCTAGTAGGAAAATACTTGTAAATAGGGGGAAGTGTGTATGGAATCAATATTTGTGAAATTTGCCCAGTATCCATCTATAGAAACGGAGCGTTTATTGCTCCGACCTGTAACCTTGGATGATGCGGAAGCTATGTTTGAGTATGCCTCAGACAGAGAAAATACGCGTTACACTTTTCCAACCAATCAAAGCTTGGAAGAAACTCAAAATAATATTGCTCAGTTCTACTTGGCCAATCCCTTGGGACGGTGGGGAATAGAATTAAAAAGCAATGGTCAGTTTATTGGAACCATTGATTTGCACAAGATTGATCCTGTTCTTAAGAAGGCGTCTATTGGCTACATTATCAATAAAAAGTATTGGAATCAAGGATTAACGACAGAAGCCAATCGTGCTGTGATTGAGCTAGCTTTTGAGAAAATTGGAATGAATAAGTTGACCGCCCTTCACGATAAGGACAATCCTGCATCTGGAAAGGTCATGGAGAAATCAGGCATGCGTTTTTCACATGCAGAACCATATGCTTGTATGGACCAGCATGAAGAAGGACGAATCGTTACAAGAGTTCATTATGTCTTGACCAAGGAAGACTATTTTGCAAATAAATAAGCAGTTGAAAAGATTTTTCAGCTGTTTTTTCTTCCTCTTGCGAATAACTTAAGAGAGGAGAAAATATGGAAGCAATTATCGAGAAAATAAAAGAGTATAAAATCATTGTCATCTGTGCTTGTTTGGGTTTGGCCCTGGGCGGATTTCTCCTGCTAAAGCCATCTACACAAAAACCCGTCACAGAAACAAATTTGCAGGCTGAAGTTGCAGCTGTTTCAAAGGATTCATCTACAGAAAAAGAAGTGAAAAAGGAGGAAAAGGAAGAGCCTCTGGAACAAGATCAGATCACAGTGGATGTAAAAGGTGCTGTCAAATCGCCAGGGATTTATGATTTGCCAGTAGGGAGTCGGATTCATGATGCCGTTCAGAAAGCTGGTGGCTTGACAGAGGAAGCAGATAGCAAGTCGCTCAATCTAGCTCAGAAAGTTAGTGACGAGGCTCTGGTCTACGTCCCGAGTAAGGGAGAAGAAGCAGTGAGTCAGCAGACTGGTTCTGGAACGACTGCTTCGACAAGTAAAGATAAGAAAGTCAACCTCAACAAAGCCAGTCTGGAAGAACTCAAACAGGTCAAAGGCTTGGGAGGAAAACGAGCTCAGGACATTATCGACCATCGTGAGGCAAATGGCAAATTCAAGTCGGTAGATGAACTCAAGAAAGTCTCTGGCATTGGGGCTAAGACTATAGAAAAGCTAAAAGATTATGTTACCGTGGATTAAGAACTTCCCTATCCCCCTAATCTATCTGAGCTTTTTGTTGCTTTGGCTTTACTATGCTATTTTTGGAGCGTCCTATCTCGCACTGCTAGGTTTTGTTTTTTTGCTGGTCTGCCTCTTTTTCCAATTTCCTTGGAAATCTGCTGGCAAAGTTTTAGCGCTTTGTGGCTTCTTTGGCTTCTGGTTTTTGTTTCAAACTTGGCAGCAGAGTCAAGCTAGTCAAGACTTAGTCGCTTATGTTGAAAAGGTGAGGATTTTACCAGATACCATTAAGGTTAATGGAGATAGTCTGTCATTTCGGGGCAAGGCTGACGGCCGTACCTTCCAAATTTACTATAAACTCCAGTCCGAGGAGGAGAAAGAGCACTTTCAGGCCTTAACAGATCTTCATGAGATTGAACTAGAAGGAAAACTTTCCGAGCCAGAAGGACAGAGAAATTTTGGTGGATTTGACTACCAAGCCTATCTGAAGACTCAGGGAATTTACCAGATACTGACTATCAAGAGCATCCAGTCACTTAAAAAGATTAACAGTTGGGATATAGGTGAAAACCTATCGAGTCTACGTAGAAAGGCTATTGTTTGGATTAAGAGCCATTTTCCCGACCCTATGCGTAACTACATGACGGGGCTCTTGCTGGGACATTTGGACACGGACTTTGAGGAGATGAATGAGCTCTATTCCAGTCTTGGAATTATCCATCTCTTTGCCTTGTCGGGTATGCAGGTGGGCTTTTTCATGGATGCCTTTAAGAAACTCCTTTTGCGATTGGGCTTGACCCAAGAAAAGTTGCAATGGCTGACCTATCCTTTTTCTCTTATCTATGCAGGTCTGACAGGGTTTTCAGCTTCAGTCATTCGCAGTCTTTTGCAAAAGTTACTAGCCCAACATGGTGTTAAGGGCTTGGACAATTTTGCCTTGACGGTTCTTGTCCTCTTTATCATCATGCCCAACTTTTTCCTGACGGCAGGAGGTGTCTTGTCCTGTGCCTACGCTTTTATCTTGACTATGACAAGCAAAGAAGGGGAGGGGCTCAAGGCTGTTGCCAGAGAAAGTCTTGTCATTTCCTTGGGAATATTGCCCATTCTTTCCTTTTATTTTGCAGAATTTCAACCTTGGTCTATCCTTTTGACCTTTGTCTTTTCCTTTCTTTTTGACTTGGTCTTCTTACCGCTTTTGTCTATCTTATTCATTCTGTCTTTTGTTTATCCGGTCACTCAGCTTAACCTTGTCTTTGAATGGTTGGAGAGCATCATTCGCTTGGTATCGCAGATGGCAAGTAGGCCATTAGTCTTTGGACAACCCAGCGCATGGCTTTTGATTCTTCTCTTAGTTTCATTGGCCTTGGTCTATGACTTTAGGAAAAATGTCAAAAGACTAGCAATACTAGGCTTGTTTGTCGTGGGTCTCTTTTTCTTGACCAAGCATCCGCTGGAAAATGAAATCACCATGCTGGATGTTGGACAGGGGGAAAGTATTTTCCTATGGGATGTAACAGGTAAAACCATTCTCATAGATGTAGGAGGCAAGGCAGAATCTAATAAGAAAGTTGAGGATTGGCAAGAAAAGTCGACAACCAGCAATGCCCAGCGAACTTTAATTCCTTATCTTAAAAGTCGAGGAGTAGCCAAGATTGACCAGCTTGTTTTGACCAACACAGACAAGGAACATGTTGGAGATTTGTTGGAGGTGACCAAGGCTTTCCATGTCGGAGAGATTTTAGTATCAAAAGGAAGTTTGACACAGAAGGAATTTGTGGCAGAACTAGAAGCAAGCCAAACCAAGGTGCGCAGTGTGACAGCAGGGGAGAATTTACCGATTTTTGGCGGTTACTTAGAAGTCCTATCTCCAAGGAAGATTGGATATGGGGATCGTGATGATTCCCTGGTTCTTTATGGGAGACTTTTGGATAAGCACTTTCTCTTCACAGGAAATTTGGATGAAAAAGGAGAGAAGGAGTTGATGAAGCACTATCCAGACTTGAAAGTAGATGTCTTGAAAGTCGGTCAACATGGTTCTAAAGCATCATCAAATCCAGTTTTCCTAGAAAAACTCAAACCAGAAATTACACTCATCTCAGTTGGAAAGAACAATCGTGCTAAACTCCCCCATCAGGAAACCCTGACCCGACTGGAAGGTATCAATAGCAAAGTTTACCGAACAGACCAGAACGGAGCTATTCGCTTTAAAGGATGGAATAGTTGGCGAATTGAAAGCGTTCGTTAGGAAGAAAAATGTTATATATTAGTGAAATAAACTAAAAATCTGTTGCATAATACCGAGAAAAACGATATAATGAGAGTGCTTTCAAGAGTAATGATATAAATGCAATGAAAACATGAAAAATCAGAAAAAGTCGTTTTATTAGCTAGTTTGTTCTCTATTGGTCTTTTTCAGTCCAGTGTATCTGCTGTGACAGTCACTAAGAGTTATCGGTATGATTGGAACACTGTTGGGGGATATAGTACCAACTATCACAACCATCAATATGCTTGGATTCCGTCATGGTCTCGTTATGACAGCTACGATGAATATAAAGTTGATTCTGGCTGGAATTACGATCGTTATGAGGTCATAAAATACTATTAATCGTTAAAGAGTTAGAAAAAGGAGGGCTGGATATGATAACTCTTACTCATGTTACCTTAAAAACGCGACAAGTCATCTTGCAAGATGTTGATTTCACCTTTAAAAAAGGTAGGATTTATGGCCTTCTTGCTATCAATGGCTCTGGAAAGACGACACTGTTCCGAGCTATTAGCAAGCTGCTTCCCCTTAGTAGTGGACATATCGCAGCCTCTCCTTCTTTGTTTTATTATGAGAGCGTTGAATGGCTGGATGGAAACTTAAGTGGGATGGACTACCTTCGTCTCATAAAAAACATCTGGAAGTCAGATCTAAACTTGGGGGACGAAATCGCCTATTGGGAAATGTCTGACTATATCAACCTTCCCATCCGCAAGTATTCCTTAGGGATGAAGCAACGCTTGGTGATTGCTATGTATTTCCTTAGTCAGGCGAAATGCTGGCTCATGGATGAGATTACAAATGGCTTAGACGAGTATTATCGACAGAAGTTTTTTGATAGACTGGCACAAATCAATAGAAAAGAACAGCTGGTTCTTTTGAGTTCCCACTACAAAGAGGAGTTAGTGGAGATTTGCGATAGCATGGTAACCATTCATCAGGGGCAGATAGAAGAGGTTCCGTTATGAAAGATATTAGCCTATTTTTATTAAAAAAAGTTTTCAAAAGTCGCTTAAACTGGATTATCTTAGCTTTATTTGTATCTGGACTCGGTGTTACCTTTTATCTTAATAGTCAGACTGCAAACTCCGTCAGCTTGGAGAGCGAGTTGGAAACCCGTCTTGTAAAAAATGAGAGAGTCATCAATGAATATGAAGAGAAACTCTCCCAAATATCTGATACCAACTCGGAGGAATACCAGATTGCTAAAATTAATTTAGAATCGCAAAAAAATCTTTTGACTCAAAAGAAAGAAATTCTGGCTTTGTTAAAAGAAGGACGCTGGAAAGAAGCCTACTATTTGCAGTGGCAAGCTGAGGAAAAGAGTTATGAAATTGTATCGAAGCAACCGACTTCTAGCTCTGACTTTAAAATGGCGGTTGACCGCCAACGGAAGATTTATCAAGCCCTGTATCCCCTGAACATAAAAGCACATACTTTGGAGTTTCCGACCCACGGGATTGATCAGATTGTCTGGATTTTAGAGGTTATCATCCCAACCTTATTTGTGATTGGTATTATTTTTATGCTAACACAACTGTTCGCAGAAAGATATCAAAATAATCTCGATACAGCTCAGTTATATCCTTTTTCAAAAGTGACATTTGCCATGTCCTCTCTTGGAGTTGGGGTGAGTTATGTAACCGTGCTGTTTATCGGAATCTGTGGATTTTCTTTTCTAGTGGGAAGTCTGATAAGTGGTTTTGGACAGTTAGACTATCCCTACCCGTTCTATAGCTTAACCAATCAAGAGGTAACTATTGGGAAGATACAAGATGTGTTATTTCCTAGCTTGCTCTTAGCTTTCTTAGCCTTTATCGTCATTGTGGAAGTCGTCTACTTGATTGCTTACTTTTTCAAGCAAAAAATGCCTGTCCTCTTTCTTTCCCTCATTGGGATTGTTGGCTTGTTGTTTGGTATCCAAACGATCCAGCCTCTTCAAAGGATTGCACATCTGATTCCCTTTACTTACTTGCGTTCAGTGGAGATTTTATCTGGAAGATTACCTAAGCAAATTGATAATGTCAATCTAAATTGGAGCATGGGGCTAGTCTTACTTCCTTGCCTGATTATCCTTTTGTTAGCGGGGATTCTATTTATCGAAAGATTGGGAAGTTCACGTAAAAAGGAAGTTTTTAATAGGTCTTAGCGTTTCTATACTGAAGGTGAGGAAAAAACTAACACAGGGAGGGAACCAACTAGGTTCTCTCTTTTTGATGCGGACATCAAGAAGAAAACAGAAAGTTTTTTTAAAAAATAACTTTTTATCTTGACAAGGGATAGAAAACTTGGTATCATATAAAAGTTGAGAAAAGCAGAAGTGAGAGCTTCTCGCCTTGTGACATCAAGTTGCCTGGCCCTACGGATGAAAAGTTTCTAAGAAACGCTATCATAACGTGCGGGCTTGTATTATTACGAGCCCGCTCTTGTTTTTCTCTAATAATAAAAAAGAGGTGAAAACCATAGCAAAGCAAGACTTATTCATCAATGATGAAATTCGTGTACGTGAAGTTCGCTTGATCGGTCTTGAGGGAGAACAGCTAGGCATCAAGCCACTCAGTGAAGCGCAAGCATTGGCTGATAGTGCAAATGTTGACTTAGTATTGATTCAACCCCAAGCCAAACCGCCTGTTGCTAAAATTATGGACTACGGCAAGTTCAAATTTGAGTACCAGAAAAAGCAAAAAGAACAACGTAAAAAACAAAGTGTTGTTACTGTGAAAGAAGTTCGTCTGAGTCCAACTATTGACAAGGGAGACTTTGACACAAAACTTCGCAATGCACGTAAATTCCTTGAAAAAGGAAATAAAGTTAAGGTATCTATTCGCTTTAAAGGGCGTATGATCACCCATAAAGAGATTGGTGCAAAAGTTTTAGCCGAGTTTGCTGAAGCAACACAAGATATTGCGATCATCGAACAACGAGCTAAGATGGATGGACGCCAAATGTTCATGCAGTTGGCGCCAGCAACTGACAAAAAATAATTGTCAGAAAGTTAAATAAAGGAGAAAAAATCATGCCAAAACAAAAAACACACCGCGCATCAGCTAAACGTTTCAAACGTACAGGTTCTGGTGGACTTAAACGTTTCCGTGCTTACACTTCTCACCGTTTCCACGGAAAAACTAAGAAACAACGTCGTCATCTTCGTAAAGCATCTATGGTGCATTCAGGAGATTTCAAACGTATCAAAGCAATGCTTACTCGCTTGAAATAATAGCCTAATAGTAAGTAAACAATTCTAGGAAATATTTGGAGGAAATAAAACATGGCACGTGTTAAAGGTGGCGTTGTATCACGCAAACGTCGTAAACGTATTCTTAAATTAGCAAAAGGTTACTATGGAGCTAAACACATCTTGTTCCGTACTGCAAAAGAACAAGTAATGAACTCTTACTATTATGCATACCGTGACCGTCGTCAGAAAAAACGTGACTTCCGTAAATTGTGGATCACTCGTATCAATGCGGCAGCTCGTTTGAACGGACTTTCATACTCACAATTGATGCATGGTTTGAAATTGGCTGAAATCGAAGTTAACCGTAAAATGCTTGCTGACTTGGCTGTTAACGATGCAGCAGCTTTCACAGCTCTTGCAGATGCAGCTAAAGCAAAACTTGGTAAATAATAATTGATAAGACTGGAACAGAATTGTCCCAGTCTTTTTAGAAATAAAGGAGAAAGCTATGGCTTCAAAAATGCTACACACTTGCTTGCGAGTAGAAAACCTTGAAAAATCAATCGCATTTTATCAAGACGCTTTTGGTTTTAAAGAATTACGTCGCAAGGATTTTCCAGATTATGCCTTCACCATTGTCTATCTAGGACTTGATGGTGACGACTACGAGTTGGAATTGACCTATAACTATGACCACGGCCCTTACGTGGTAGGAGATGGATTCGCCCATATCGCCCTCAGTACACCTGACCTTGAAGCACTTCATCAAGAACATAGCGCGAAAGGCTATGAGGTTACAGAGCCAAAAGGCCTACCAGGAACCCCACCAAACTATTACTTTGTCAAGGATCCTGATGGCTACAAGGTTGAAGTCATTCGTGAAAAATAATCCCGTACAGTCAAGTAGAATGTTCGTTTTCTACTTGACTTTTTTACTTTGAAAGAGTATACTAATACAAATTTAACCTTTAAGGGGAGTCCAGAGAGACTCACAAGGTGTCAGATAAAAGGGATAGGGGGTTCTCTGTGGGGACTTTTTAAGTGTGCGCATGAGTTCTAGCCTAACCCAACTGAGGCCTTGCATTAGCAAGGCCTTTTCTTTATCTGGTCCCCTTAAAATTTAAGGAGGAAAAGTCATGAATCCCACATGTAAGAAGCGTTTGGGTGCCATTCGTTTGGAAACCATGAAGGTGGTCGCACAAGAGGAAATTGCGCCAGCAATCTTTGAATTAGTCCTAGAAGGGGAGATGGTTGAAACCATGCGAGCAGGTCAATTTCTACATCTGCGCGTGCCTGATGATGCCCATCTCTTGCGCCGTCCTATTTCAATTTCGTCTATCAATAAGGATAAGAAGCAGTGTCATCTCATTTATCGGATTGAGGGTGCTGGGACCGCCATTTTTTCAACATTAAGTCAGGGTGATACTCTTGATGTGATGGGGCCTCAGGGAAATGGTTTTGACTTGTCTGACTTGGACGACCAGAACCGAGTTCTCCTCGTTGGTGGTGGGATTGGTGTTCCACCCTTGCTCGAGGTAGCCAAGGAATTGCATGCGCGTGGGGTGAAAGTAGTGACAGTCCTCGGTTTTGCCAACAAGGATGCTGTTATTCTCGAAACCGAATTGTCCCAATATGGTCAGGTCTTTGTAACGACAGATGATGGTTCGTATGGCATCAAGGGAAATGTGTCAGTCGTCATCAATGATTTAGACGGTCAATTTGATGCTGTTTACTCATGTGGGGCTCCGGGAATGATGAAGTACATCAATCAAAGATTTTATGATCATCCAAGAGCCTACCTATCTCTGGAATCTCGTATGGCTTGTGGGATGGGGGCTTGCTATGCCTGCGTCCTAAAAGTTCCAGATAGTGAGACTGTCAGTCAACGCGTCTGTGAAGATGGCCCTGTTTTCCGCACAGGAACAGTTGTATTATAAGGAGAAAGTCATGACTACAAATCGCTTACAAGTTTCTCTACCAGGCTTGGACTTGAAAAATCCTATCATACCAGCATCAGGCTGTTTTGGTTTTGGTCAAGAATATGCCAAGTATTATGATTTAGACCTTTTAGGCTCTATTATGATCAAGGCGACGACACTTGAACCCCGTTTTGGCAATCCTACTCCTAGGGTGGCAGAAACAACTGCTGGTATGCTCAATGCAATCGGCTTGCAAAATCCTGGTTTAGAAGCTGTTTTAGCTGAAAAGTTGCCTTGGTTGGAAAGAGAATACCCAAATCTTCCTATCATCGCAAATGTTGCAGGCTTTTCAAAACAAGAGTACGCTGCTGTTTCTCGAGGAATTTCCAAGGCTACAAATGTAAAAGCTATCGAGCTCAATATCTCTTGTCCGAATGTGGATCACGGCAATCATGGACTTTTGATTGGGCAAGATCCTGACTTGGCTTATGAAGTGGTAAAGGCAGCTGTGGAAGCTTCCCATGTGCCAGTTTATGTCAAGTTAACCCCTAGTGTGACGGATGTTGTCACCATTGCCAAAGCCGCAGAAGATGCAGGAGCAAGTGGCTTAACCATGATCAATACCCTTGTTGGTATGCGCTTTGACCTCAAAACTAGAAAACCAATCCTAGCCAATGGAACAGGTGGAATGTCAGGTCCAGCAGTCTTTCCAGTAGCCCTCAAACTCATCCGCCAAGTCGCCCAAACAACAGGCCTTCCCATCATTGGAATGGGGGGAGTGGATTCGGCTGAAGCAGCCCTAGAAATGTATTTGGCAGGAGCATCTGCTATTGGTGTTGGAACAGCCAATTTTACCAACCCTTATGCTTGTCCTGATATCATCGAACATCTGCCAAAAGTCATGGACAAATATGGCATTAGCAGTTTGGAAGATCTCCGTCGAGAAGTTAAAGCCAGTCTGAGATAAACTAGGTCTTCCTTATCGTCAACAAGACATAGAATCTTCATCAATTTGTAATATTTTCGTTAGTCAACTATGTTACAATAGGTTTTATAAAATAGTAATAGTGTAGATAGTTTTCTACTGAGGAGAATAAAATGAAGAAGATACTACTTGCAAGTACTGTTGTTCTTTCTATGGCAGGATTTGCAAAGACATCTGTACATGCTGAAGAATCTCAGGTTACGAAAAAAACTCAGACCACAGATGTAGTCGAGAAAAAAGAGGAAGCTGCTCCCAAGAAAGAAGTTCCTAAAGTCGAGGCGAAGAAAGAGCCAGCTGTAAAAGAGGAAAATCCTTCCAAAAAGGAAAAAAAAGAGGAAGTTATTAAGGAAGGTTGGAAAAAAGAGCAAGGAAACTGGCGTTTTTATGAAAATAACCAGCCTGTCGTAAACTGGAAAAAAATTAGTGGTACTTGGTATTACTTTGACAAAAACGGTATTATGCTCAGCAATACTATAGTTGATGGTTACCTTATCAAAGGTAACGGTACTATGGCAGAAAATGTTTGGGTGAAAATATCTGACAAGTGGTACTATGCTACAGCTTCGGGAAAGATTTCTCGCGACAAATGGGAAAATATTGAAGGTAGCTGGTACTATTTTGATAAAAACGGAATCATGCTTAGTCGCACCATCTATAATGACTATCTCTTCCAAGGTAGTGGCGCAATGGCAGAAAATGATTGGGTAAAAATATCTGACAAGTGGTACTATGCAACAGCTTCGGGCAAGATTTCTCGCAATAAGTGGGAAAAGATTGAAGGTTCTTGGTATTACTTTGATAAAGATGGTGTCATGCTTAGTCGCACCATCTATAATGACTATCTCTTCCAAGGTAGTGGCGCAATGGCAGAAAATGATTGGGTAAAAATATCTGACAAGTGGTACTATGCAACAGCTTCGGGCAAGATTTCTCGCAATAAATGGGAAAAAATCAAAGGAACATGGTACTATTTTAATAGCGATGGTGTGATGGCAAGTAGCCAGTGGAAAAGTGACTACTTTCTGAAAGATAGTGGCGCTATGGCGGAAAAAGAGTGGATTTTTGATAAATCCTACAATAGCTGGTTCTACTTGAAGTCAGGTGGGGCCTACGCTTCCCGTGAATGGATTGGCTCATACTACCTTAAATCTGGTGGCTATATGGCCAAAAATGAATGGATTTTTGACAAAGATTACGATGCTTGGTACTATCTAAAAGATGATGGTCGATATGTAACAGGTACTTTTAAGATCAAAGGTAAAGAGTATTCCTTTCAGAATAATGGGAAGTGGATCTCAGAGGCAAAATATTACAAAGTAAAACCGATTACTGCTTATGTTTATAGTGCTTCTGGTGAAAGATTGAGTTATGTATCACAGGGAACCATCGTCTCGCTTGGAGATGCCCAATCTAAAAAAGATAGTCAAATACCAGTCAATATTTCTGGTTTATCCGGCTTCATGAATAAAAGTGATTTAGTAGCTATTGATAAAGATAGTGAATTTGTCCCTCATTATACAAGTGATGGCAAGTATTTTTACCATGAGTTATCACCTTATGTAAGTCTCCGTGTTGCGCCACATAGCTCAGCTATGACTATTGGTAAGAAATATTATTCAACTGATGGAATTCATTTTGATGGTTTCACCATTGAAAATCCCTTCCTCTTTAGAAATTTAACTAAACCAAGTAATTACAGCGCAGCTGAATTGGATAAAATTTATTCTTTGATGAATATTCGGGATAGTCGCCTCGCTGGTAAGGGAGCTGTTTTTAAGGAAGCTGAGGAACGATATGGTGTAAATGCTCTTTACCTAATGGCTCATAGTGCACTTGAGAGTGCTTGGGGGCGGAGCCAGATTGCCAAGGATAAGAATAACTTCTTTGGAATTGCGGCTTATGATTCGAGCCCATATGCCTCAGCCAAAAAATTTGACGATGTGGACAAGGGAATTCTCGGAGCGGCCAAGTGGATTCGTGAAAATTACATTGACTATGGCAGAGACCACCTTGGAAACAAAGCGACAGGAATGAATGTTCGCTATGCTTCTGATCCATACTGGGGTGAGAAAATAGCCAGCATCATGATGACCATTAACAGCAAACTTGGTGGGAAAGACTAATCAAAAGAAATCAACGGTAACTACTGAAAAGTGGTTATCGTTTTTGTTTTGGACATTGGAAGAAAAATAGTATAATAACGGCCTCTTTATTCTTGAATAATTAACAAAATGATAGTAGAATGAAAGAGGAGATGTTAATCTAATTACTATATGAAAACAAAGGAGACTTTCATGAAAAAGTTACTATCCTTCTCAATTGCCTTGCTTTCGATTACAACACTAGTTGCATGTTCTGGACATAAGGTAGAATCAAAGGTTCCAGAAGAAAAAATTGAACAGAAGCAAATTAAGTTCGATGAAAAGTTATTTAAAGAAGCTGGACTCTTGCCTTTTAAAAATGAAAAGCAACTAGAACTTGGGGAATTGGATTCTAAATCACGCGCGACGGGTGCTCATATTCAACTCAAGGACAGCGATGAACCAACTGAGAAGAGAGAGCCTAAGATAAGTTATAACCCAGTTGGTTGGCACAATTATAATTTTTATTATGGAGATGGCTCTAAAAAGGCTTGGTTGATGAATCGTGGTCATTTGATTGGGTACCAGTTTAGCGGATTGAACGATGAAAAGAAAAACTTGGTTCCTATGACTAACTGGCTCAATGCTGGTACATATTATGGTACAGATAACACAAATCAAGAAAGCATGCTTTATTACGAAAATCGATTGGACTCTTGGTTGGCCAATCATCCGAACTACTATCTTGACTACAAGGTGACCCCAATCTATCAGAAAGATGAATTGATTCCGAGACAAATTGAATTGCAGTATGTGGGAATTGATGAAAATGGCAAACTCTTGGAAATCAAGTTGGGTGGTAGTAAGGAAAAGATTGATCAGTATTCTGTGACGCATGTCGTTTTAGACAATGTTTCAGCTAATGCGGAAATCAATTACTTGGACGGTACGGCTAAAAATACAGTTGAAAACAAAGAAGAAAAAGCTAAAAAAGAAGCTGAAGAAAAGGCCAAGAAGGAAGCTGAGGAAAAAGCCAAGAAAGAGGCTGAAGAAAAAGAAGCAGCTGAAAAGAAAGCAAAAGAAGAAGAACAGGAAAAAGCACGTCAGGCCGCACAAGAAAAGGAAGAAAGCCAAGAATCAAACTCGCAATCAACTAATTCAGGTGGCTACTTTAGAGATAAAAACGGAAGATGGCACAGACCAAATGGTAAATTTGCTTCTAAGAAAGAAATTAGAGAAGCGGGATTGCAGTGGTAGGAAGAATTTAGTAGATATACAGTCAAAAAGCCGTTGGAAAACGGTTTTTTGTTATAATTAATTAAATGAAGAATTTAGCATTAAAGGAGAAAAACTTGATGAGATACATAACTCTTGGTCAAGATGACAAAGAATTATCAGAAATTGTTCTCGGAATGATGAGAATAAAAGATAAGTCTGTAAAAGAAGTTGAAGAGCTTGTAGAAACAGCACTTTCTGTTGGAATCAATGCTTTTGACTTGGCTGATATTTATGGTCGTGGTCGTTGTGAAGAACTGTTAGGTATTGTCCTAAAAAATCGTTCAGATTTAAGAGAAAAGATGTGGATTCAGTCCAAATGTGGCATTCGCATTGAAGAATTTACCTATTTTGATTTTTCTAAGGACTATATTATAAAATCAGTTGACGGAATTTTGCAAAGATTGAAGATTGATCATCTAGATAGCTTGCTTCTTCATCGACCAGATGCTTTGATGGAATCTGACCAAGTAGCAGAAGCCTTTGATCTTCTTTATAAACAAGGTAAGGTCCGAGATTTTGGAGTTTCTAATCAAAATCCTATGATGATGGAGTTGCTTAAAAAAGATGTCAAGCAGCCGTTAGCTGTTAATCAACTACAATTGAGTGCGGCTTTTACTCCAGGATTCGAATCAGGTTTTCATGTTAATATGGAAGATAGTCAAGCAACTATGCGAGATGGCAGCGTTTTTGAATATTGCAAATTACACGATGTGGTCATTCAAGCATGGTCTGTCTTACAATTCGGGTATTTTAAAGGGAACTTTGTTGGTAATGAGAAATTTCAAGCTTTGAATCAAGTACTTGATCGTCTAGCTTTTAAATATGGAGTAACCCCTTCAACTATTGCCATTTCTTGGATATTGCGTTATCCAGCAAAAATGCAGGCAGTCGTAGGTACAACAAATCCTAAGCATTTGAGAGAAGTTAGCCAAGCGGCAAACTTTAGCTTAACAAGAAAAGAATGGTATGAAATTTATCTTGCAGCAGGGAATAATTTGCCGTAAGTAGAAGCAGATTTAAATAAATCACAGTCAAAAAGCCGTTGTAAAGCGGTTTTTTTGTTATAATGAAGGGGAGAATTATTGATATTAAAGGAGAAAAACATGACATTTGAAGAGATCCTGCCTGGATTAAAGGCTAAGAAAAAATACGTACGTACTGGTTGGGGAGGTGCTGAAAACTATGTCCAACTTTTTGACACTATCGAGCAAAACGGGGTTGCCCTTGAAGTGACACCTTATTTCCTAATCAACGTGTTTGGAGAAGGAGAAGGTTTTTCCATGTGGAGCCCGACACCATGTGATGTTTTGGCGACGGATTGGGTAGAAGTGCATGACTAGACGTGTATTGATCACGGGAGTGAGTTCAGGAATTGGTCTAGCTCAAGCTCGCCTCTTTTTAGAGAAGGGTTATCAAGTTTATGGTGTGGATCAAGGAGAAAATCCAGTTTTAGATGGTGATTTCCACTTTTTACAGAGAGATTTAACTCTTGACTTGGAGCCAATTTTTGACTGGTGCCCTCAGGTGGATGTTTTGTGCAATACTGCTGGAGTTTTGGATGCTTACAAACCACTTTTGGAACAGACAGCGCAGGAAATTCAAGAAATCTTTGAAATCAACTATGTGACTCCAGTTGAGATGACACGACATTATTTGACGCAAATGCTGGAAAGTAAAAAGGGAATCATCATCAATATGTGTTCGATTGCCTCAAGTCTAGCTGGTGGAGGTGGTCACGCCTATACTTCCTCTAAGCATGCCTTGGCTGGCTTTACCAAGCAGTTGGCTCTAGACTATGCAGAAGCTGGGATTCAGGTCTTTGGGATTTCTCCCGGAGCAGTCAAGACAGGTATGACTGCTGCAGACTTTGAACTAGGTGGATTGGCGGACTGGGTAGCTAGTGAAACGCCTATCAAGCGTTGGATTGAACCAAGTGAGATTGCTCAAGTTAGCCTTTTCTTGGCTAGCGGTCAGGCATCTGCCATGCAAGGACAAATCCTGACAGTGGATGGTGGCTGGAGTTTGAAGTAGGGGAATCTGATGGAAATCAAAAATCACTTTGGTGTTTATGGCGTTTGCTTTGAAAATGGGAAGTTACTCTGCATTGAGAAAACGAGAGGTCCTTATCGACATCGTTTTGATCTACCTGGTGGTAGCCAGGAAGTAGGTGAAGGGCTGACAGAAACCCTTAAGAGAGAAGTTCTGGAAGAGACAGGATATAAGCTTAAAGGTTACGCTAATCCTAGGATTTATGATGTGCTGGTTCAAGAAGATGGGCAAGACTTTGCAGTACACCATATCATGGCATTTTATGATATAGTACTTGATTTCGAACGCTATCAAAAATCACTTCCTCATGAAGTTCTTGATGGAAGTAATGATTCAGCAAATGCACTTTGGTTGAATTTGGAAGAAATTACTGCCGATAATGCTTCTCCTTTAGTGTTGCAGGTTAAGGCAGAGTTACTAGGATTTCCAGAATTAGATATGACAAGCTATAGAAATTGGAAGGTGAAGTAGGGGGATAATGGAACTATTTAAAACATGGAAGAAAAATATGGTTCTCTATGGTCTTAAATCCCAAATCGGAACTGTCTACCGAAACAGTGATAGGACAACAAGTTTTTATGATGTTGGGAATTTTCTATACCTAGCAGGGAAGTTGGATTCCAGATTTTGGGAAGATTTTTGTTAGAAAATATGGTTTAGATTATAAGATTATTATTTCAGAAAATACCAATTGGCAAGATTTTCTGCATCGGAAAGTGGGGCTAAATTCTTTTACTCGCTATTCTTTTAAAGATAAGACAAATTTTCAAGTTGAATTTCTAAATGATCTAGTTAGTCATTTAGAGGAAGGTTACAATATTGTGCCTATTGATAATCATATTTATACCTGCTTTTCTGAGGAAGAATGGTCACAAGATTTAAAGGGAGATTTTGAGTCCTATCAGGATTTTGCTTTAAAAGGTGGATTTGGCTTTGTGGTTCTTAAAAATAATGAACTGATTGCTGGGATTTCCTCAGGGTTAGTTTACCGTGGAGCAGTTGAAGTGGAAGTTGCAACTAGACCAAACGAACAAGGAAATGGCTTTGCTAAAAAGCTTGGTGCTGCAATGATTCTAGAGAGTTTAAATAGAGATATGTTTCCTCTTTGGGATGCTCATAACGAGGCTTCCAAAAAAGTAGCAGAATTTTTAGGATATGAGTTAGTTGAACCTTATGAAGCTTTTGAACTGGAAGAAAGTTTTATATAATAATATCTGATATTGTATCTTTTAAGACGAGGTGAATGGACATGCAAAACCAACTGGCTCTTAGTGGAGAAAAAATTATTAAAAAAGTTTATCCTCAGTTATTGCACCACGTCGGTATGATTCGTGGGGAATACTTGTTGAGAGAGCTTAACCAAAACATCCTGTTACCAAGTTGTCAGCAATTTATAAAAGATTATCTAGATACTATCTGTTCCCTATACTCAGATGAGGAGGTCTGGTATCGTTTTTCAGAATTAACGAATACAGAAGCTAATTATCTAAAGGGGACTAAAGAGTATTTTGATGAAAATCATCCCTTATTTGGATATAGAGGAACTAGGCGTTTATTGGCGTGTCCGAATGAATTTCAGGCTGAGGCACGTGTCGTTACAAAAGTTTATCAAACCAATCCCAATCTGTCTGTTATTTTTCCTTTTGTGAATGATGCTGAGCAGTTAAAGCAAGCTATTACAGTATTGCGTGAGCATGGTTTTACTGGGAAAATCGGCACAATGGTTGAATTACCGTCAGCTTATTTTGACTTGGACAGGATAATGGAAACTGGTATTTCAAAGATTATAGTTGGAATGAATGATTTGACTTCTTTTGTTTTTGCAACTGTGAGAAACAGTCAATGGCATGATGTGGAAAGTCCAATAATGTTAGATATGCTAAGAGATATGCAGAATAAAGCAAGGATAAAAAAGATTGACTTTGCTGTAGCAGGCTATCTGAATGCTTCTTTCATAGAAAAAATGAATCAGTTGGGTATCAAGTGCATTATCCACTACAGTTCTATTCCAGAGATTTTTAATTTAGAGATTGACCATCCAGACCACCTCAAACGTGTAAAAGAAGTAAGTAAAAAATTACAAAGGAGTAACCTATGACACCGCAAGAAATGTGGAAAGCATACAAGCAAATCAACCCCTCTATCGGCGATGAGATAGATGCCTGGGCTTTTGGAGTAGATGCCGATCTCTTGGCAGATTTGGTTTTAAAAGGCGAAAAGACAGCAACCGCCTCAGCCTACGATCTCTACGCATTAGAAGGCGAATCTCTACCACAAGAAGGGACCTTTGACATCATTTTAGATAGCCAAGATCGGGCTGTCTGTATTATCGAAATTACAAAGGTTTCCGTTCAGCCTTTTCATCAAGTGTCAGCCAACCATGCCTATAAGGAAGGGGAAGGAGACAAATCTCTGGCCTATTGGCGTCAGGTTCATGAGGAATTTTTCACTGAGTGGTTGAGGGAGGCTGGACTGACTTTTACACCTGACAGCAAGGTTGTTTTAGAAGAATTTCGCAAGGTCTACCCACTGTAGACCGCTAGGAGGAAGAAAGTTTTGGAAATCACCGTCCAATCCTTTTTTCTTAAGCAAAACATGATATAATAAGTTTGTTTGAAGAAGAGTAAAACTCTTAAACTTAGAATAGGAGAAAACTATGCAAGCAGTTGAACATTTTATTACGCAATTTGTTCCTGAACACTATGATTTATTTTTAGACTTGAGTCGTGAGACCAAAACGTTTTCTGGTAAGGTGACCATTACTGGTCAAGCACAGAGTGACCGTATTTCCCTTCACCAAAAAGACTTGGAAATCACTTCTGTAGAAGTCGCGGGTCGGGCTCGTCCATTTACAGTTGATCATGACAATGAAGCACTTCATATCGAATTAGCTGAGGCTGGTCAAGTTGAATTAGTCATTGCTTTTTCAGGAAAAATCACAGACAACATGACAGGGATTTACCCTTCTTACTACACAGTAGATGGTGTCAAGAAGGAAGTCTTGTCTACTCAGTTTGAGAGCCATTTTGCGCGTGAAGCCTTTCCGTGTGTAGATGAGCCAGAAGCCAAAGCAACCTTTGATCTCGCTCTTCGTTTTGATCAGGCAGAAGGTGAGTTGGCCTTGTCAAACATGCCTGAAATTGATGTTGAAAACCGCAAGGAAACAGGTATCTGGAAGTTTGCGACAACACCTCGTATGTCTTCCTACTTGTTGGCTTTTGTTGCTGGTGACTTGCAAGGGGTGACCGCTAAAACTAAAAATGGTACCCTCGTAGGAGTATACTCAACCAAAGCACATCCACTTTCTAACCTTGATTTCTCATTGGACATCGCCGTTCGCTCGATTGAGTTCTACGAAGATTACTACGGAGTTAAATATCCAATTCCTCAATCACTCCACATCGCCCTTCCTGACTTCTCAGCTGGTGCCATGGAAAACTGGGGTCTGGTAACCTACCGTGAAGTTTACTTGGTTGTGGATGAGAACTCGACCTTTGCCAGCCGTCAACAGGTAGCCCTTGTCATCGCACACGAGCTTGCCCATCAATGGTTTGGTAACCTCGTTACTATGAAATGGTGGGATGACCTCTGGCTCAATGAAAGCTTCGCTAACATGATGGAATACGTCTGTGTCGATGCCATCGAGCCAAGTTGGAATATCTTTGAAGACTTCCAAACAGGTGGTGTGCCGGGAGCACTTAAACGTGATGCGACTGATGGCGTTCAGTCTGTCCACGTCGAAGTCAAACACCCAGATGAAATCAATACCCTCTTTGACGGAGCTATCGTCTATGCCAAAGGAAGCCGTCTCATGCACATGCTTCGTCGTTGGCTAGGTGATGCTGATTTTGCTAAAGGTTTGCATGCTTACTTTGAAAAGCACCAATATGGAAATACCATTGGTCGTGATCTATGGAATGCTCTCGGACAAGCGTCAGGACGTGATGTTGCAGCCTTCATGGACTCTTGGTTGGAACAGCCTGGTTATCCAGTTCTCACTGTCAAAGTTGAAAATGATGTCTTGAAGATTTCACAAAAACAATTCTTTATCGGTGAGCACGAAGACAAGAACCGTCTCTGGGTGGTGCCACTGAACAGCAACTGGAAAGGTTTGCCAGATACACTCGAAACTGAAAGTATTGAAATCCCTGGCTACGCAGCTCTTCTTGCTGAAAATAAAGGAGCCCTTCGTCTCAACACTGAAAATACAGCCCACTACATTACCGACTATCAAGGAGACTTGTTAGAAGCTGTTCTTGCTGAGCTAGAGACACTTGATAACACAAGCAAACTGCAAATCGTTCAAGAACGTCGTTTGTTGGCTGAAGCAGGGCACATTTCTTATGCTGACTTGCTCCCAGTCCTTGATAAACTTGCTAAGGAAGAGTCTTACCTTGTCGTTTCAGCTGTTTCTCAAGTTATTTCTGCCCTTGAGCGCTTTATCGATGAAGGAACAGAAACTGAGAAAGCCTTTAACTGTCTGGTTGCTAAATTGGCTCGTCACAACTATGATCGTCTTGGTTTTAAAGCCAAAGATGGTGAATCAGATGAGGATGAATTGGTTCGTCAGTTAACTATTTCCATGATGATTCGCTCCAATGATGCAGGAGCTAGTCAAGTCGCTAGCCAAATCTTTGCAGCTCACAAGGAAAATCTTGCAGGACTTCCAGCAGCCATCCGTGCACAAGTTCTCATCAATGAAATGAAACACCATGAGACCAAGGACTTGGTCGCAACTTATCTGGACCTCTACACTCATGCGACAGATGCTGTTTTCAAACGCCAGTTGGCAGGAGCTCTAGCATACAGTACAGATGCTGACAATATCCAAACCTTGATTCGTTCATGGAAGGATAAGTTTGTTGTGAAACCACAAGACTTGTCTGCTTGGTATTACCAGTTCCTAGATCATCAAACAACTCAAGAAACTGTTTGGGTCTGGGCGCGTGAAAACTGGGATTGGATCAAGGCAGCTCTTGGAGGAGATATGAGCTTTGATAGCTTTGTTATCCTACCTGCCCATGTATTTAAGACAGAGCAACGCTTGGCAGAGTACAAGGAATTCTTTGAGCCACAGCTCTCTGACCTTGCTCTTAGCCGTAACATTCGCATGGGGATCAAGGATATCGCAGCGCGTGTTGACTTGATTAAGCGTGAGAAAGCAGCAGTAGAAGCTGTTGTAGCACAATATGCTAAAGCTTAATTCGTTCGAAATGTAAATAAAAACTCAACTTTCTATCTGAAAACAAGAGAGAGTTGAGTTTTTTTTAAGGCAATTTTGGTATAATAATTATAACAAGGAGGAGTTTCTGATGATAAAAATCTTATTAGTAGAAGATGACCTAGGTCTGTCAAACTCAGTATTTGACTTTTTAGATGATTTTGCAGATGTCATGCAGGTCTTTGATGGAGAAGAAGGTCTCTACGAAGCTGAAAGTGGCGTCTATGACTTGATTTTGCTTGACCTGATGTTGCCTGAAAAAAATGGATTCCAAGTCTTGAAAGAGTTGCGCGAAAAAGGAATTACGACACCAGTCCTGATCATGACTGCTAAGGAAAGTTTGGATGACAAGGGACATGGTTTTGAGTTGGGAGCGGATGACTACCTCACCAAACCTTTCTACCTAGAAGAACTCAAAATGCGGATTCAAGCTCTTCTCAAACGTTCAGGTAAGTTTAACGAAAACACCTTGACCTATGGAGATATTGTCGTCAACCTTTCAACGAATGAAGTTAAGGTGGAAGACACTCCTGTGGAACTGCTCGGAAAAGAGTTTGAGTTATTGGTTTACTTCCTTCAAAATCAAAATGTCATTCTTCCCAAGACACAAATTTTTGATCGTCTATGGGGATTTGATAGCGATACGACTATTTCCGTTGTAGAAGTCTATGTCTCAAAAGTTCGTAAGAAATTGAAGGGAACAGCCTTTGCTGAAAATCTTCAAACCTTGCGTAGTGTCGGGTATATTTTAAAAGATGTTCAATAAACTAAAAAAAACATGGTATGCGGATGATTTTAGCTATTTCATTCGAAACTTTGGAGTGTTCACCCTGATCTTCTCTGCTATGACCTTGATTATCCTTCAGGTCATGCACTCGAGTCTCTACACTTCTGTAGATGAAAAACTACAAGCCCTTAGTAGTAGTCCCCAAGCGGTTATCCAGTTAGCCCTTAATCGGGCAACCGAAGAGGTCAAGGATATTCAACCAGCAACAGCGGATGCAAGCAAGGCTGAAATCAAGCCCAATGTCAGCTCCAATACGGAAGTCTTGCTCTTTGACAAGGATTTTAACCAGCTCTTATTGGGCAATCGCTTTTTAGGCTTGGACAAGATCAAGCTGGACAAGAAAGAGTTGAATCATATTCGGCAAATCCAAGTTGTCAATAGCTACGGTCAGGAAGAAACCTACCGGATGATCTTGATGGAAACAAATTCGTCCACTGTTTCAAGCAACGTCAAATATGCGGCGGTTTTAATCAATACCAGTCAGCTTGAGCAAATCAGCCAAAACCATGAGCATTTAATCGTAGTGGTCATGGCCAGTTTCTGGCTTCTGTCTTTAATTGCTAGTGTTTACCTTGCCCGTGTCAGTGTCAAACCCTTGCTGGAAAGTATGCAAAAGCAGAAGTCCTTTGTTGAAAATGCGAGCCACGAACTGAGAACGCCTTTGGCTGTTTTACAAAATCGTTTAGAAAATCTCTTTCGAAAACCAGAAGCGACGATCATGGAATCCAGCGAAAGTATTGCTTCTAGCCTCGAAGAAGTTCGCAACATGCGCTTCCTTACAACCAACCTTCTCAATTTAGCACGTCGAGATGATGGACTTAAGCCAGAAATAGCAGAAGTTTCTCCACAATTCTTTAAAACCACCTTTACAAACTATGAGTTAATTGCTTCTGAAAATGATCGAGTTTTTGACTATGAAAATCGGATTTATCGTCCCTTCATGACCGATCAGTTGCTCTTAAAACAACTCATGACCATCTTGTTTGATAATGCCATCAAGTATACCGAAGAAGATGGAAAAATTGAGTTTGTGGTTTATGCTACAGATCGCCACCTCTATCTAACAGTAGCGGATAATGGGATTGGAATCTCAGCTGCTGACAAGAAGAAAATCTTTGACCGTTTTTACCGTGTAGACAAGGCGAGAACCCGTCAGAAAGGTGGCTTTGGCCTTGGATTATCTTTGGCCAAGCAGATTGTTGATGCTTTACGAGGAACGATTAGCGTCAAAGATAACAAGCCTAGAGGAACGATTTTTGAAGTTAAAATCGCTATCCAATCTCCTCCAAAACGAAAGAATAAATAAAAAAGACAGTTTTGAGAAACTGTCTTTTTAGATAACAAGAAAAGAGGTTGGTAGTAGTACCAACCTTTATTTTGAAAGTTTTCGTTTAATCATCTTTCGTTGAAGTTGTAAGAGGACGAAACTTGTTCCCATTGCAGCGATAAAAGATAAAGCTGTATTTAATTTTAAGGCTAAAAAGATAAAGCTAAAAAGTGCCATAAAAATACAGAAACAAGCGATATTTACAAAAAATAAAATCTCTTTTAGGTTAGGGCCGACTGGGGCTTCAGGTGTGTAATCTTGGTAAAGCGGAGTTTGTTTCGATTCGGGAATTTGTTCAAACTCATAAGCTTCTAATTTTCTTGCGGGCATGATTCTCTCCTTAACAGTACCTAACTATTTTATCATTTTTTATGCAGAGAATTGTTACAGAATGGTTACAAAACTACTAAAGTCTCTTATCATCTTCTAAGTCACTCTTCTTGACACCTACTAGGGAAAGTGATAGCATGGATGTTACACTTAAAACAGATGACCTAACCTTCTCTATTATAAATATACTGAGAAAGGAAAGGATAACTTATATAAATTGATAGCAAGCTGAGGCTTTTTCCTAAGATGATTTGTTGAGTTGCTACCTGGATACTTTTGAAGAGTTTTGGTAGAAGTTGTTTTGAATGGATGGAAGGACAGCGATTCTGTCTATTGGTCTGGGTGGCTTTTAAACTACCTCTGGGGAAAAGTTAAAGGAGATAAGCATGTATCTTGCTATCAAAGAAATAGTACGAAATAAACTTCGATATAGTTTGATTCTAACTACCATTTTTCTTATCGCTTTCATGGTCTTTTTTATGACCAGTTTAGCTCTTGGGCTTGTGCGGAACAACCGGGCCGCTATTGATAATTGGCAAGCAATGGGTGTCGTTTTATCCGACTACGCAAATGATAATTTGACAGCATCCTTTATTCCTGAAAAGGACTACAAGGATAAGAGTTCTGAAGAGGCTGCTCCATTGGGCTATATGTTCGCTGTGACCAATCTAGTCGATGGTAGTGAAAAGGTCAATGTTTCCATTTTTGCTCAAGACTGGGACGCTTTTATCTCTCCTAGTTTGACGGAGGGTCGTTATCCTGAAGGAGATGATGAGGTTGTCGTGGATCAGTCTTTTGAAAACTATGGGATTAAGCTAGGCGATGCCATTCAGCTCAATGGAAGCGAGGCAAGTTACAAGATTGTAGGCCTGACTCAAGGAAATAAATTTTTCACTGAGCCTGTTGTCTTTACGAGTCTGACAACTTACTGGACCTTACAAGGAACCTTGAAAGCCAATCGTTCTATCTCTGCCTTGGTATTGAAAAATGATATAGAAGTGGTCGGGGATGGACTGAAACAGATTTCTATTCCAAGAATGATATCGAAAATTCCTGGTTACACACCTCAGGTTAATGTATTTTCAGGGATGATTCTCGCTATGATTGTTATCACAGGCTTGATTGTGGGTATTTTTGTTTATATCATTACTATCCAAAAACTAGGTCTTTATGGAATAATGCGGGCTCAGGGAATACAGACCAAAACCATTGTATGGTCCCTTTTCTGTCAAATCTTCCTCCTAGCTGGTATGGGGATTGCTTTAGCCTTGCTGGCTATTGGTGGAGTGATTTTAGTCTTACCAGCTACCTTCTTTTTCTACCCAAGTTGGATAGCCTACACTATCCTAAGTTTGGTAATTTGCTTGATGGCCCTTCTAGGTGGTGTCATTTCACTTCCACGCTTGCTAAAGGTGGACCCGATTACTGCGATTGCAGAGTGATAAGGAGAATAGTATGACAGCATTGATTGAAATGAATCAAGTGACAAAAACTTACGGGGAAGGAAAGATGAAAGTCGTAGCCCTGCATGAGACGAATTTTCAGCTAAATGCTGGAGAGTTCGTGGCTATCGTTGGACCTTCGGGATCTGGAAAGACGACCTTTCTAACAACTCTAGGACAACTTCAGGAAGCATCGAGTGGAAAGATTCTAGTAAAGGGGAAGGAAACAGGCAGTTTGACGGAGAAGGAAAAAACAGACCTCCGTTTTAGAGAGTTTGGCTTCATTCTCCAGGCTTCAAACTTAATTCCTTTTCTAACGGTCAAGGAACAGCTGGATTTGATTGACAGACTGGATAAGGGAAAAAATAGTAAAAGTGACCGAAAAGAGCTCTTTGAGTTGTTGGATTTGGAAAAGGTCCAAGATCATTATCCCAAGGCCCTATCAGGTGGCGAACGTCAACGTGCGGCGATAGCTAGAGCGCTCTATAACAATCCAAGCATTGTGCTTGCAGATGAGCCGACAGCCAGTCTAGACACTGAGCGTGCTTACCAAGTAACGGAGATGTTGGCTGCCATTGCTCATGAACAAGGTAGAGGAGTTGTCATGATTACACATGATACACGCCTTCTTGATAAGGTTGACCGTATTTATGTCATGAATGATGGCCACCTAGTTGAAGAAACACGTGCATAAAATAGAGTGAATGGTACAAGTTACTGTTCACTTTTTGATTGGGAAAGATAGAAATAAGTTTAACTTTTTGTGAAACTCTCAGTACCCATAGCTGATTTTTGAGAAATGTGGTATAATTTTTCTTATGGAAAAGATTATCATTACAGCAACTGCTGAAAGTATTGAACAAGTTGAACAGTTACTAGAAGCTGGCGTAGACCGTATCTACGTCGGTGAGAAAGATTTTGGTCTTCGTTTGCCAACGACCTTTAGCCAGGATGAGTTGCGAGAAATCGCCAAGCTCGTTCATGAAGCAGGCAAGGAATTGATTGTTGCAGTCAACGCCCTCATGCACCAAGATATGATGGACCGTATCAAGCCTTTCCTAGACTTCTTGGAAGAAATCAAGACAGATTATATTACAGTAGGAGATGCGGGTGTCTTTTACGTGATCAACCGTGATGGCTATTCCTTTAAGACCATCTACGATGCTTCAACCATGGTAACTAGCAGTCGTCAGATTAACTTCTGGGGTCAAAAGGCAGGAGCATCTGAGGCGGTTTTAGCGCGTGAAATTCCATCTGCTGAACTCTTCAAGATGCCAGAAATTTTGGAAATTCCTGCTGAAGTGTTGGTTTACGGAGCTAGTGTCATTCACCATTCTAAGCGACCACTTTTGCAAAACTACTATAACTTTACGCACATCGATGATGAAAAAACGCGTAAACGTGACCTCTTCTTGGCTGAACCAAGTGATCCAGAGAGCCATTACTCTATCTTTGAAGATAATCATGGTACCCATATCTTTGCAAATAACGACCTTGATTTGATGACCAAATTGACAGAATTGGTGGAGCATGGTTTTACCCATTGGAAGCTAGAAGGACTCTACACACCAGGTCAAAACTTTGTTGAGATTGCTAAACTCTTTATCCAAGCGCGTAGCTTGATCCAAGAGGGCAAATTCAGTCATGACCAAGCCTTCTTGTTAGATGAGGAAGTGCGCAAGTTACACCCTAAAAACCGTTTCCTCGATACGGGATTCTATGATTACGATCCTGATATGGTTAAATAGGACACCAAAACCCGAAATAAAAATGTTCGGGTTTTTCAAGTGTATTCATGAAATAAAAACGGATACATGTTATAATAAAAGTAGCTCTTTAATGGAGGTGTTTAAGTGGAGAATCTGAAAAAGATGGCAGGTATCAAGGCTGCTGAGTTTGTCAAGGATGGTATGGTAGTCGGTCTGGGAACTGGTTCTACGGCCTACTATTTCGTAGAGGAAGTAGGTCGTCGCATTAAGGAAGAGGGTTTGCAGATTACTGCTGTGACGACTTCCAGTGTGACCAGTAAACAGGCTGAAGGTCTTAACATCCCGCTCAAGTCGATTGATCAAGTGGATTTTGTCGATGTGACGGTTGACGGGGCGGATGAAGTAGATAGCCAGTTCAACGGAATCAAAGGTGGTGGTGGTGCACTTCTCATGGAGAAGGTTGTCTCAACACCCTCAAAAGAATATATTTGGGTGGTGGATGAAAGCAAACTGGTAGAGAAACTAGGTGCTTTTAAATTGCCTGTGGAAGTCGTTCAGTATGGTGCAGAACAGGTCTTTCGTCGGTTTGAGCGAGCTGGCTACAAACCAAGTTTCCGTAAAAAAGACGGTCAACGTTTTGTGACCGATATGCAGAACTTTATCATTGACCTAGCCTTGGATGTCATTGAAGATCCGATTGCCTTCGGGCAAGAGTTGGACCATGTCGTTGGTGTCGTAGAGCACGGTTTATTCAACCAAATGGTGGATAAGGTCATCGTTGCTGGACGAAATGGCGTTCAGATTTTAACTTCAACAAAAGGGAAATAAAAGGAGACAGACTATGTCAAAATTTAATCGTATTCACTTGGTGGTACTGGATTCCGTGGGAATCGGTGCTGCGCCAGATGCCAATAACTTTGTCAATGCGGGGGTTCCAGACGGAGCTTCTGACACACTGGGACACATTTCAAAAACAGTTGGTTTGAATGTGCCAAACATGGCTAAAATCGGTCTAGGAAATATTCCTCGTGAAACTCCCTTGAAGACTGTACCAGCTGAAAGCAACCCAACAGGATATGTGACAAAATTGGAAGAAGTATCTCTTGGTAAGGATACTATGACTGGACACTGGGAAATCATGGGACTCAACATTACGGAGCCTTTCGATACTTTCTGGAACGGATTCCCAGAAGAAATCTTGACAAAAATCGAAGAATTCTCAGGACGTAAGGTCATTCGTGAAGCCAACAAACCTTACTCAGGAACAGCTGTTATCGATGACTTTGGACCACGTCAGATGGAAACTGGGGAGTTGATTATCTATACTTCAGCTGACCCTGTTTTGCAGATTGCTGCCCACGAAGACATCATTCCTTTGGATGAACTCTACCGTATCTGTGAATACGCTCGTTCAATTACACTTGAACGTCCTGCCCTTCTAGGCCGTATCATTGCCCGTCCTTATGTGGGTGAGCCAGGTAACTTCACTCGTACGGCAAATCGTCGTGACTTGGCCGTTTCTCCATTTGCCCCAACTGTTTTGGATAAATTGAATGAGGCTGGTATCGATACTTACGCTGTTGGTAAAATAAACGATATCTTTAACGGAGCTGGTATCAATCATGACATGGGGCACAACAAGTCAAACAGCCACGGAATTGATACATTATTGAAGACCATGGGACTTGCTGAGTTTGAAAAAGGATTCTCCTTCACAAACTTGGTTGACTTTGATGCCCTTTACGGCCACCGCCGCAATGCTCATGGTTACCGTGATTGCTTGCATGAGTTTGATGAACGCTTGCCTGAAATTATCGCAGCCATGAGAGAGAACGACCTTCTCTTGATTACTGCGGACCATGGAAATGACCCAACCTATGCTGGAACTGACCACACTCGTGAATACATTCCACTTTTGGCTTACAGTCCTTCCTTTAATGGAAATGGTGTCATTCCTGTCGGACATTTTGCAGATATCTCAGCGACAGTTGCGGATAACTTTGGTGTTGAAACTGCCATGATTGGGGAAAGTTTCTTAGATAAATTGGTATAAGATGACGCGCTATGCTTTACTGGTAAGGGGCATTAATGTCGGTGGGAAAAATAAAGTTGTCATGGTGGATCTTCGTCAAGAATTGACAGAGTTGTGTTTGGAGAAGGTTGAAACCTACATCAACAGTGGCAATATTTTCTTTACTTCGACAGACCCCAAAGAACGATTGGTTGAAAAGTTAGAGGCATTCTTTGAAATCCATTATCCATTTATTCAGAGCTTTTCCTTGCTAAGTCAGGAAGACTATGAAGCAGAGCTGAAGAATCTGCCAGATTGGTGGACCAAAGATTTGGCACGAAAAGACGTTCTCTTTTACACGGAGGGTTTGGATGTAGCTCAAGTCATTGAGAAAGTTGAAAGTTTGGAACTGAAAGATGAAGTGGTTCATTTTGGAAGACTTGGGATTTTCTGGGGGAAAATCTCAGAGGAATCCTACTATGCAACTGCCTATCATAAGTACTTGCTCAAGATGCCTTTTTATCGCAACATAACCGTTCGCAACGCTAAAACTTTTGACAAAATCGGTCAAATGCTAAAAAATAATAAAGGAGACACACAATGACATTTTTAGATAAAATCAATGAAACTGCTGCCTTCCTGAAAGACAAGGGTATTCAAGCACCTGAGTTCGGTCTAATCCTTGGATCGGGTCTTGGAGAATTGGCGGAAGAAATCGAGAATCCAGTTGTAGTAGACTATGCAGACATTCCAAACTGGGGTCGTTCGACAGTAGTCGGTCACGCTGGTAAATTGGTATATGGTGACCTTGCAGGTCGCAAGGTCTTGGCTCTTCAAGGTCGTTTTCATTTCTACGAAGGCAATCCTCTGGAAGTCGTGACTTTCCCAGTACGTGTGATGAAAGTTCTCGGATGTGAAGGTGTCATTGTAACCAATGCAGCTGGCGGTATTGGTTATGGTCCTGGTACCTTGATGGCTATCTCAGACCATATCAATATGACGGGGCAGAACCCATTGATGGGTGAAAATTTGGATGATTTTGGTCCACGTTTCCCAGATATGTCTAAAGCCTACACTCCAGAGTATCGTGCTACTGCCCATGAAGTGGCTAAGAAACTTGGTATCAAGCTTGATGAAGGTGTCTATATTGCTGTAACAGGTCCGACATATGAAACACCTGCAGAGATTCGTGCCTATAAGACACTTGGAGCAGATGCAGTTGGTATGTCCACTGTTCCTGAAGTTATTGTGGCAGCCCACTCAGGCTTGAAAGTTCTCGGTATTTCATGTATCACTAACCATGCTGCTGGTTTCCAAGAAGAACTCAACCACGAAGAAGTTGTAGAAGTGACTGAGCGTGTCAAAGGTGACTTCAAAGGTTTGCTTAAAGCGATTCTTGCTGAATTGTAATCATGTTAATAGAATTGAGGAGTATTTTTCGAAAAATCCCTTATAATTTTAGATTATTCGTAGCAGTGATTCTGCAAGGAATAGTTTCGGGTTTATCTGGTATATTTCTCCATTATCTTTTAGAGATGGTGGAGGGGCTAGCTTTTGGTCAGTCAGAGCACCATAGTGGATTTTTGACAGATGGAGTTTCCTCCTCACGGATAGGACTAAGTTTAATAATCGTGGGTCTTAGCTCGTCCTTAGTCTGGTACTTCTTGCAAAAAGGGTCGAAGATTTATTCCATCAAAGCTCAGATGAAGGATGAGACTTCACAATACAAGCTTCATTTTTTAAGACAGCTATTTCATTCAATTTGGCAGATTATTGCAGTTGGAGGGGGAGCGCCTATTGGCAAAGAAGCTGCGCCACGAGAGATTGGAACTCTATTTGCAGGGCCAATTGGAAAAATATGTATACTGTCTATGAAGGATCGCATCTTTCTCCTTGCTTGTGGTGCTGGTGCTGGTTTAGCGGCTGTCTATCAGGTTCCATTAACAAGTGTTTTCTTCGTTTTTGAGACTCTAGGAATTACTTTATCTATCAAGCGATTTGTCTTAGTCGGTTTGACTACCTATGTGTCAACCTATATAGCAGGCTGGGTTATTTCAGATCATGCTCTCTACCAGATTCCAGCTATTGCATGGTCATTAAAGGAAGTGTGGTTTGCCCCTTTATTACTTCTCTTCTTAACCCCCCTAGCTTGGCTTTTTGGTCGTTTAAGTAAAGAAGTGTCTTCAAACAGGATAAAAGATAAACGAATACTTCTCACATTGCCTTCAGCTTTTCTTTTTCTTGTTGGTCTGGCAATTTACTTTCCGCATCTACTTGGCAATGGACGCATGATGGCTCAGGAAATTTTAAATGGTAGCGATGGTAAAACAGTGCTTCTCATGTTTTTCCTAAAAGCAGTGGTCGTTCTTATTATCCTTTGGGCAGGGGCCTATGGTGGTACTCTTACGCCATCTTTTGCCTTGGGGATGGCTGGAGCTGCTCTCTTAGGCATGATTCTAGGTTTGGACAGCCAGCCAAGCATTTTGCTTTTGGGATCGGTTTGCTTTTTATCTGTGACCTTGAGGGCACCCATTTCTGCAACCGGATTAGTTATAGGTTTCACTGGGCTAGGTATAGATTCTCTTCCGTATCTCTTAGTAACTGCTTTCCTGGCTTATGGTTTTGCAAAAGTGTTAGATCGCTTTCCTTGGGCTAGCATACTGTGTAAGATGTCAAAGAACAAAGTAATTAGGTAGGAAATGCCCGTTTCTTCTAATCAAGGATTTATCTTAAAAGATTAAAAACTATTGTCAGTTTATCAATAACTGTTTTAAATAAAAATGTAGTAGGCTTATCGGAGTCATGATTGAATACGATTTTTCCTAGCTATGAAATATAAAAATAAAAAAAAGAAAGGTAGAGCGAGATGTTCAGATTTGAACACGAGCGGAAAACTTTTCTAAAAAAATTGAAAGGTAGGTAGTTTGGGTTTGAATTGAACCCGTGCTGTTCTCCTATTTGTCATCAAAATTAAGAAAGAAAGGAATTGAACCCACCCTAAAAGCAGTGGGAAAAAGATAGTTGGTCTAGCGAGCATCGCTCACTGCACCCAACTCCTATTTTCCCTTTGCTTTTTGACGGGTTTGGTATCTTATATTATGTCTATCCATATTGCTGCTAAGCAGGGTGAAATTGCTGATAAAATTCTTCTTCCGGGGGATCCTCTTCGTGCGAAATTTATTGCGGAGAATTTCCTTGAAGATGCTGTTTGTTTTAACGAAGTGCGTAACATGTTTGGCTACACTGGCACTTACAAGGGTCACCGTGTATCTGTCATGGGAACTGGGATGGGAATGCCATCCATCTCTATTTATGCGCGCGAGTTGATTGTCGACTACGGAGTAAAGAAATTGATCCGTGTGGGAACGGCTGGATCTTTGAATGAGGATGTTCACGTCCGTGAATTGGTCTTGGCTCAAGCAGCTGCAACCAACTCAAACATCATCCGCAACGACTGGCCACAGTACGATTTCCCACAAATCGCTAGCTTTGGTTTGCTGGACAAGGCCTACCATATTGCCAAAGAACACGGTATGACCACCCACGTTGGGAACGTTTTATCATCAGATGTCTTTTACTCAAACTACTTTGAAAAGAACATCGAGCTTGGTAAATGGGGAGTTAAGGCTGTGGAAATGGAAGCAGCAGCCCTTTACTATCTTGCTGCCCAACATCACGTTGATGCACTTGCTATCATGACCATTTCTGATAGCTTGGTCAATCCAGATGAAGATACCACTGCAGAAGAACGCCAAAATACCTTCACCGATATGATGAAGGTTGGTTTGGAAACCTTGATTGCAGACTAAACATCGTATTACTTTGAGATAAGGTTATTTCTAAGATTGATTCAAATGCTTTAATCTCAAATACATAAGTAATGATAAAGGAAGAGTTGAAAATCAGATTGTTTGGAGCGATTGGTTTTCAACTTTTTTAGAACCCAGCTTAAGGAGAAATGTGATGGATAAAATTGAACAATTACAAGACTTGATAGATCAAAGCCAAAGGATTGTTTTCTTTGGAGGGGCAGGAGTGTCAACCGAGTCTAATATCCCAGATTTTCGTAGTTCAGATGGTGTTTATAGTCAACAGTTAGACCGTCATTTTACGGCAGAGCAACTCGTTTCTCGGACTATGTTTGAGCGCTATCCAGAAGATTTTTTTGACTTTTATAAGAAATACCTGATTTATCCAGAAGCCAAGCCTAATGCTGCTCATACTTATCTAGCTGCTTTGGAAAAGACAGGCAAGCTAAAGGCTGTTGTGACACAAAATATTGATAGTCTTCATGAAATAGCAGGCTCCCAAAAGGTCTTTAAATTGCATGGGAGCGCGGACCGAAATTACTGCTTAGGTTGTCAACGTTTCTATAACTTAACTGGTTTTCTGGCCCTCAAGGGACCTGTTCCCCACTGCCTAGACTGTGGCAAGGTGGTCAAGCCTGACGTGACCTTGTATGAAGAATCACTTGACATGGGTGTCTTTAGCCAAGCTGCACAAGCTATTCGGCAAGCTGACTTGCTGATTATTGGTGGGACTTCCTTAGTTGTTTATCCTGCAGCTAGCCTAGTAAACTATTTTTCTGGGACAAATCTGGTCGTTATCAATAAAACCAGTACTCCACAAGACAGCCAAGCTACATTGGTCATTGAAGGCAAGATAGGAAAAGTATTTTCGAAATTGAGACAATAAAAGAATTTTAGAAGATAGCAACAAAACCTTGTTACTTGAAAGAGAAAACTATCTCATTTATTGACCACAATTTCGCTCTTTAAGAGTTACTAAAAAATGGCTGAGAAAATCAAAACACCTTCACCGATATGATGAAGGTTGGTTTGGAAACCTTGATTGCAGAGTAAAATGTAAACGAAAATCCTGATTTCAAGTGGAATCAGGATTTTTTCATAGATGCGATTTTTTCGGGGTCTGGTGTGACACGGAGGGTCTTTTGTCCTGTGTAGGTTACAAAACCGGGTTTGCCACCAGTTGGTTTGTTGAGTTTTTTAACTTCAATCATATCCACCTGAACTAGATTTGACAAGCGCCCTTTGGAGAAATATGCAGCAAGTTCTGCAGCGTCCGTCTTAACTTCATCAGATGGGTCAAGATTTCCTGAGATAACGACATGGCTTCCAGGGATGTCCTTGGCATGGAACCAAAGTTCTTCCTTGCGAGCCATTTTAAAGGTTAGTTCCTCGTTTTGCAGGTTATTGCGTCCGACATAGATGATGGTCTTGCCATCGCTCGCCAGATATTGTTCTGGTTTTTTGCGTTTCTGGATTTTTTCACGTTGGCGTCTTCTAATGAAACCTGTTTGGATCAATTCTTCACGGATTTCAGCGATTTCCTCCAGTCCAGCTTGGTTGAGAACCGTTTCAACGCTTTCCAGATAAAGAATGGTGGCCTTGGTTTCTTCAATCAGTTCAGTCAGATATTTGACAGCTTCTTTGAGCTTCTGGTAACGTTTAAAATAGCGTTGGGCATTCTGGCTGGGAGTTAGTGCCTTATCAAGAGCAATTGTGATAGGCTGATTGGTGTAGTAGTTGTCCAAGGTAACCTGATCTTGGTCATTAGGTACTTGATGAAGGAAGGTTGTCAACAATTCCCCTTTTTGACGAAATTCCTCAGCATTGTCTGTCGCCAGTAACTCTTTTTCTTGTTTTTTCAGCTTATGTCGATTTTTCTGAAGTTCATTTTCAACACGACGAATCAGTTCACTGGCTTGCTGTTTGACGCGATCGCGCTCGGCCTTGTCTTTGTAGTAGGTATCCAGAAGATCAGAAAGACTGGCAAAAGGCTCTCCTACACGATTCGCAAAAGGAACTGGGCTGAAAGAAGTCTCTGTCAAAAATGGTTTGCTTGCTTGACTGAAAAAGTTACGGAAAGTTGATAGTTTATCATGAACCAATAGCCTTTCCAATTCGTTTGCCGTATCGCGTCCTAGACCTTGAAAGAGGTTTTGAAGATTTTTTGCTGTTAGCTCTTGGGTTTGAAGGATTTCAAAGAGCTTTTCATCCTTGACAGTAAAAGGATTGAGAGACTCGGTACTTGGTGGAGCGATATAGGTCGATCCAGGAAGTAAGGTGCGGTAGCTATTTTGTGAAAAGCCGACGTGTTTGATGACTTCGAGGATTTTATGGCTACTTTTATCCACGAGGAGAATATTGCTGTGTTTGCCCATGATCTCGATAATCAAGGTAGCCTGGATATGGTCTCCAATTTCGTTTTTATTGGAAACCGTGATCTCCACAATTCGGTCATTTTCCACTTGCTCGATGGACTCAATTACGGCACCTTGCAAATACTTTCTCAAAACCATGATAAAAGTAGAAGGTTGGGCTGGGTTTTCAAAGGTCGTTTGGGTCAGCTGAATGCGCCCAAAAACTGGATGAGCAGAGAGGAGCAGGCGATGGCTTTGGCGATTGCTACGGATTTGCAAGACCAACTCTTGTTCAAAAGGTTGATTGATTTTCTGGATGCGACCATTGACCAACTCTCTTCGTAATTCCTCAACCATGTGGTGTAAAAAAAATCCGTCAAATGACATCGTTCTCTCCTTGTGATTGTATTCCATAGTATTATATCAAAAAGGTAGAATAAAATCATGGAAATATGGTATAATAAAGCCAAGTAAAGAGAATCGAGAAGTACATGTATATTGAAATGGTAGATGAAACTGGTCAAGTTTCACAAGAAATCTTGCAACAAACCCAAGAAATTTTGGAATTTGCAGCCCAAAAAATAGGAAAAGAAGACAAGGAGATGGCAGTCACTTTTGTGACCAACGATCGTAGCCACGAACTCAACCTCGAGTACCGTGATACGGATCGTCCGACAGATGTCATCAGCCTTGAGTATAAACCAGAGTTGGATATTGCCTTTGATGAAGAAGATTTGCTTGAAAATCCTGAATTAGCAGAGATGATGTCTGAGTTTGATGCCTATATTGGGGAACTTTTCATCTCTATCGATAAAGCGCATGAGCAGGCTGAGGAATACGGTCACAGCTTTGAGCGTGAGATGGGCTTCTTGGCGGTACACGGCTTTTTACACATTAACGGCTATGATCACTACACTCCGGAAGAAGAAGCGGAGATGTTCGGTTTACAAGAAGAAATTTTGACAGCCTATGGACTCACAAGACAATAAACGAAAATGGAAAAATCGTGACCTTGTATCCAGTTTAGAATTTGCCATCACAGGGATTTTGACTGCTATCAAGGAAGAACGCAATATGCGAAAACATGCAGTGACGGCTCTAGTAGTCATCCTTGCAGGTTTTGTTTTTCAGGTGTCACGGATCGAATGGCTCTTTCTCCTAATGAGCATTTTCTTAGTAGTAGCCTTTGAGATTATCAACTCTGCTATTGAAAATGTGGTGGATTTAGCCAGTCACTATCACTTTTCTATGTTGGCAAAGAAAGCCAAGGACATGGCAGCAGGTGCCGTGCTGGTGGTCTCTCTTTTTGCTGCGGTGACAGGTGCACTTATCTTTCTCCCACGCATTTGGGATTTATTATTTTAAACACTAAGAGGAAATTATGACATTTAAATCAGGCTTTGTAGCCATTTTAGGGCGTCCCAATGTTGGGAAGTCAACCTTTTTGAATCACGTCATGGGTCAAAAGATTGCCATCATGAGTGACAAGGCGCAAACAACGCGCAATAAAATCATGGGGATTTACACCACGGATAAGGAACAAATCGTCTTTATCGACACACCTGGAATTCATAAGCCTAAGACGGCTCTTGGAGATTTCATGGTGGAATCAGCCTACAGCACCCTTCGTGAAGTAGATACTGTACTCTTCATGGTGCCAGCTGATGAGCCACGTGGTAAGGGCGACGATATGATTATCGAGCGTCTGAAAGCTGCCAAGGTTCCTGTGATTCTGGTGGTGAATAAGATTGACAAGGTCCATCCAGACCAGCTTTTGGCTCAGATTGACGACTTCCGTAACCAAATGGACTTTAAGGAGATTGTCCCAATTTCAGCCCTTCAGGGAAATAACGTTTCTCGTCTAATTGACATCCTTAGTGAAAATCTTGAGGAAGGTTTCCAGTACTTTCCGTCTGATCAAATCACAGACCACCCAGAGCGATTCCTAGTTTCAGAAATGATTCGTGAGAAGGTCTTGCACCTAACTCGTGAAGAGATTCCTCACTCAGTTGCAGTAGTGGTTGACTCTATGAAGCGTGACGAAGAGACAGACAAGGTTCATATCCGAGCAACCATCATGGTCGAGCGTGATAGCCAAAAAGGCATTATCATCGGAAAAGGTGGCGCTATGCTCAAGAAAATTGGGACCATGGCCCGTCGTGATATCGAACTCATGCTAGGGGACAAGGTTTTCCTAGAAACTTGGGTCAAGGTCAAGAAAAACTGGCGTGATAAAAAGCTAGACCTAGCTGACTTTGGCTATAATGAAAAAGAATATTAAGTAGAGGTGGGCTCATGCCTGCTTCTTGTTTTTACAGAAGGAGGAACGATGCCTGAATTACCAGAGGTTGAAACGGTTCGTCGTGGCTTAGAAAAATTGATTTTGGGAAAGAAGATTTCTAATATAGAGATTGCTTATCCCAAGATGATCAAGACAGATTTGGACGAGTTTCGAAAGGAAGTGCCTGGCCAAGTAATTGAGTCCATGGGGCGCCGTGGAAAATATCTACTTTTTTACCTGACAGATAAGGTCTTGATTTCCCATCTGCGGATGGAGGGCAAGTATTTTTACTATCCGGACCAGGTTCCTGAACGCAAGCATGCCCATGTTTTCTTCCAGTTTGAGGACGGGGGAACGCTTGTTTATGAGGATGTGCGCAAGTTTGGCACCATGGAACTGCTGGCGCCAGACCTATTGGAAGCATACTTTGTTTCTAAAAAACTAGGGCCTGAGCCAAGAGAGCAGGACTTTGATTTGCAGGTCTTTCAAGCTGCCCTATCCAAGTCTAAAAAGCCTATCAAATCCCATCTCCTAGACCAAACCTTGGTAGCTGGTCTTGGCAATATCTATGTGGATGAGGTCCTCTGGCGGGCTCAGGTCCATCCAGCTAGATCTTCTCAGAGTTTAACATCAGAAGAAGCGTCAGCTATTCATGACCAGACCATTGCTGTTTTGGGACAGGCTGTTGAAAAAGGGGGCTCAACCATTCGAACCTATACAAATGCCTTTGGGGAAGACGGAACCATGCAGGATTTTCATCAGGTCTATGATAGGACTGGTCAAGCATGTTCACGCTGTGGTACCATCATTGAGAAAATCCAGCTTGGTGGACGTGGAACTCATTTTTGTCCTCAGTGTCAAAGGAGGAACTGATGGGAAAAATCATTGGAATCACAGGAGGAATTGCCTCTGGGAAGTCAACTGTGACAAATTTCCTAAGAGAGCAAGGCTTTCAAGTGGTAGATGCTGACCGACTTGTCCATCAGCTACAAAGACATGGTGGGCGTCTATATCAGGTCTTAGTTCAGCATTTTGGACAGGAAATTCTCTTAGAAAATGGAGAACTCAATCGTCCTCTTCTAGCTAGTCTCATCTTTTCAAATCCTGAGGAGCAGGAATGGTCTAAGCAAACACAAGGAGAGATTATTCGTGAGGAACTGGCAACATTGCGAGATCAGTTAGCCCAGACAGAAGCTATCTTTTTTATGGATATTCCCCTACTTTTTGAACAGGGATATGCCAACTGGTTTGATGAAACGTGGCTGGTCTATGTGGACCATGATATCCAATTAGAACGTTTCATGAAACGGGATCATCTTTCTAAGGAAGTAGCTGAGTCCCGTCTGGAAGCCCAGTGGCCTTTAGAAGAAAAGAAAAAATTGGCGAGTCATATATTAGATAATAATGGCAGTCGTGACCAGCTTGTGGGGCAAGTAGTGAAGTTACTTGAAGGAGGCGATAGCTGTGCAAGAGATTAGTTGGAAAGATAATCTTCGTGTCGCCTGGTTCGGTAGTTTTCTAACGGGAGCCAGTATTTCCTTGGTCGTCCCTTTTATGCCTATCTTTGTAGAGCAGTTGGGAATCGAGAGTGACCAAGTTGCTTTCTATGCTGGATTAGCCATCTCAGTTTCGGCTGTTTCAGCAGCTTTGATTTCTCCTATCTGGGGTATTCTTGCTGACAAGTACGGTCGTAAACCCATGATGATTCGAGCTGGCCTTGCCATGACCATCACTATGGGAGGTTTGGCATTCGTGCCGAATATCTATTGGTTAATCTTTCTTAGATTACTAAATGGCGTATTTACAGGTTTCGTACCGAATGCGACAGCTTTAATAGCCAGTCAAGTCCCCAAGGATAGGTCTGGCTATGCTTTGGGGACTTTATCAACTGGAGTAGTAGCTGGAACCCTAACCGGCCCCTTTGTAGGTGGCTTGATTGCTGAAATTTTTGGTATTCGCAATGTCTTTTTATTGGTGGGTGCTTTCCTATTTTTAGCTGCAATCCTAACCATTTTCTTTATCAAGGAAGATTTTCGACCAGTGGCTAAGGAGAAGGCAATACCAACAAAAGAGTTGTTTAGTTCTATTAAACACTCTCATCTTTTGATTAATTTGTTTTTAACCAGCTTTGTCATTCAATTTTCAGCTCAATCAATTGGTCCTATCCTGGCTCTCTATGTGCGGGACTTAGGGCAGACTGAAAATCTCCTCTTTGTATCTGGTTTGATAGTATCGAGTATGGGATTTTCTAGCATGATGAGTGCTGGAGTGATGGGAAAACTAGGAGATAAGGTGGGAAATCATAGACTTTTAGTTGCAGCGCAGATTTATTCAGTCATCATTTACCTTCTTTGTGCCCATGCAACCAGCCCCATTCAACTTGGCTTGTATCGTTTTCTATTTGGTTTGGGAACGGGTGCTCTGATACCAGGTGTTAATGCATTGCTTAGTAAGATGACTCCCAAAGCAGGCATTTCAAGGATTTTTGCCTTTAACCAAGTCTTTTTCTACCTTGGGGGTGTTGTTGGTCCCATGACTGGTTCAGCAGTAGCAGGGCAATTTGGCTACCACTCTGTTTTTTATGCGACAGCAGCCTGTGTGGCTTTCAGTTGTTTATTTAACTTAGTTCAATTTAGATCATTATTAAAAGTAAAGGAAATCTAGTGCGAGTAAAAATTAATCTCAAATGCTCCTCTTGTGGCAGCATGAATTACCTAACCAGTAAGAACTCCAAAACCCATCCAGACAAGATTGAGGTTTTAAAGTATTGTCCCAAGGAAAGAAAAGTAACCCTACATCTTGAATCTAAGTAGAATTTATGGTAAAATAATAGGGATTTTAAGGAGTTTGATATGTACAACCTATTATTAACCATTTTATTAGTATTATCTGTTGTGATTGTGATTGCTATTTTCATGCAACCAACTAAGAACCAATCCAGCAATGTATTTGATGCCAGCTCAGGTGATTTGTTTGAACGTAGTAAAGCGCGTGGTTTTGAAGCTGTGATGCAACGTTTGACAGGTATTTTAGTCTTTTTCTGGCTAGCCATTGCCTTAGCATTGACGGTATTATCAAGTAGATAAGAAATGGGCGAGACTAGGTCTTAGCCTATTTTTATTTTTAATGACACTTCTAAAGTTATCAATCAAAAAGAAATTATAAAAATCTAGAAAGAAAACATGAAAGATAAAATTAAAGAATATTTGCAAGAGAAGGGGCGAGTGACGGTAAATGACCTGGCTCAGGCTCTCGGAAAGGATGGGTCCAAGGATTTCCGTGAGTTGATTAAAACCCTGTCTCTGATGGAAAGAAAGCACCAGATTCGATTTGGAGAAGATGGTAGCCTCACCTTAGATCAGAAGAAGAAACATGAAATCACCCTCAAAGGGATTTTTCATGCCCATAAAAATGGCTTCGGCTTTGTCAGTCTGGAAGGTGAAGAGGACGATCTTTTTGTAGGAAAAAACGATGTCAACTATGCCATTGATGGCGATACCGTTGAGGTCGTTATCAAGAAAGTCGCTGACCGCAACAAGGGAACAGCAGCAGAAGCCAAAATTATCGATATCCTAGAGCATAGTCTGACGACCGTTGTCGGGCAAATCGTTCTGGATCAGGAAAAACCCAAGTATGCGGGCTACATCCGTTCAAAAAATCAGAAAATCAGCCAGCCCATCTATGTTAAGAAACCAGCTATCAAGTTGGAAGGGACAGAGGTTCTCAAGGTCTTTATTGATAAATACCCAAGTAAGAAACATGATTTCTTTGTTGCTAGTGTTCTCGATGTGGTCGGACACTCGACTGATGCTGGAATTGATGTACTTGAAGTCTTGGAATCCATGGATATTGTCTCAGAATTTCCAGAAGCTGTTCTCAAGGAGGCAGAAAGTGTGCCAGAAGCTCCGTCTCAAAAGGATATGGAAGGTCGTCTGGACCTGAGAGATGAAATCACCTTTACCATTGACGGTGCGGATGCCAAGGACTTGGACGATGCGGTGCATATCAAGGCCTTGAAAAATGGAAATCTAGAACTCGGAGTTCATATCGCAGATGTTTCCTACTATGTGACCGAGGGTTCTGCCCTCGACAAGGAAGCTCTTAACCGCGCGACTTCTGTCTACGTGACAGACCGAGTGGTGCCAATGCTTCCAGAGCGTTTGTCAAACGGTATCTGCTCTCTCAATCCTCAAGTAGATCGCTTGACCCAGTCTGCTATTATGGAAATTGATAAACACGGTCGTGTGGTTAATTACACCATTACCCAAACAGTTATCAAGACTAGTTTCCGTATGACCTATAGCGCTGTTAATGACATCCTAGCTGGTGATGAGGAAAAGAGACAAGAGTATAAGAAAATTGTTCCTAGTATCGAACTCATGGCCAAGCTTCATGAAACTCTAGAAAGTATGCGAGAGAAACGTGGTGCCCTTAATTTTGATACCAGTGAAGCTAAGATTCTGGTGGATAAAAAAGGCAAGCCTGTGGATATCGTCCTTCGCCAACGTGGCATTGCAGAGCGCATGATTGAGTCCTTCATGTTGATTGCTAATGAAACTGTTGCGGAACACTTCAGTAAACTGGAACTTCCTTTCATCTATCGAATTCACGAGGAGCCCAAGGCTGAAAAAGTTCAGAAGTTTATTGACTATGCTTCGAGCTTTGGTTTGCGGATTTATGGAACTGCCAGTGAAATTAGCCAGGAGGCGCTCCAAGACATCATGCGTGCTGTTGAGGGAGAACCCTATGCAGATGTATTGTCCATGATGCTTCTTCGTTCCATGCAGCAGGCTCGCTATTCAGAGCACAATCACGGTCACTATGGACTAGCAGCTGACTATTATACTCACTTTACCAGCCCCATTCGCCGTTATCCTGACCTTCTAGTCCATCGGATGATTCGCGACTATGGGCGTTCCAAGGAAATAGCAGAGCATTTTGAGCAAGTGATTCCAGAGATTGCGACCCAGTCTTCCAACCGTGAACGTCGTGCCATCGAGGCAGAGCGTGAAGTCGAAGCTATGAAAAAGGCTGAGTACATGGAAGAATACGTGGGCGAAGAGTATGATGCGGTTGTATCCAGCATCGTCAAATTCGGTCTCTTTGTTGAATTGCCAAATACAGTCGAAGGCTTGATTCACATTACCAATTTGCCTGAATTTTATCATTTCAATGAGCGTGACTTGACTCTCCGTGGGGAGAAATCAGGAATCACTTTCCGTGTAGGACAGCAGATTCGTATTCGCGTAGAAAGAGCGGATAAGATGACTGGTGAGATTGATTTCTCCTTTATCCCAAGTGAGTTTGATGTGATTGAGAAGGGCTTGAAACAGTCTAGTCGTAGTGACAGAGGGCGTGGTTCAAATCGTCGTTCAGATAAGAAGGAAGATAAGAGAAAATCAGGACGCTCAAATGATAAGCACAAGCATTCACAAAAAGACAAGAAGAAAAAAGGCAAGAAACCTTTTTACAAGGAAGTAGCTAAGAAAGGAGCCAAGCATGGCAAAGGGCGAGGGAAAGGTCGTCGCACAAAATAAAAAGGCGCACCACGACTATACAATCGTAGATACGCTAGAGGCAGGAATGGTGCTGACAGGAACGGAAATCAAGAGTGTACGTGCTGCACGTATCAATCTCAAGGACGGCTTTGCCCAAGTAAAAAATGGGGAAGTCTGGCTGAGCAATGTTCATATCGCCCCTTACGAAGAGGGCAATATCTGGAACCAGGAACCTGAACGCCGTCGCAAACTCCTGCTCCATAAGAAACAAATCCAAAAGTTGGAACAAGAGACCAAAGGGACAGGGATGACCCTTGTTCCCCTTAAAGTCTATATAAAAGATGGCTACGCCAAACTCCTTTTAGGACTTGCCAAAGGGAAACATGATTATGATAAACGGGAGTCAATCAAGCGTCGTGAACAAAACCGCGACATCGCGCGTGTCATGAAAGCTGTCAACCAGCGTTAAGAAGAGGAAGTGAAATGGAAAAACTAATTGCCTATAAACGAATGCCCTTGTGGAATAAAGAGACCATGCCTGAAGCTGTTCAGCAAAAGCATAATACTAAAGTCGGTACTTGGGGAAAAATTACTGTCTTGAAGGGGGCGCTCAAGTTTATTGAGTTGACTGAAGATGGTGAGGTTCTAGCTGAACACCTCTTTGAAGCAGGGGCTGACAATCCCATGGCGCAACCGCAAGCCTGGCACCGAGTAGAGGCCGCAACAGACGATGTAGAGTGGTACTTGGAATTTTATTGTAAACCTGAGGATTATTTCCCTAAGAAATACCAGACCAATCTAGTCCATTCAGAGGTCCTAGAGGCTATGCAAACGGTAAAACCTGGAAGAGCCTTGGATTTGGGTTGTGGTCAAGGCCGTAACTCTCTCTTTCTTGCACAGAATGGTTTTGATGTGACAGCTGTGGATCAAAATGAATTGTCCCTTGAAATCTTGCAAAGCATCGTAGAGCAAGAGGATCTAGACATGCCTGTCGGACTTTACGATATCAATTCGGCCAGCATTAGCCAAGCCTATGATTTCATCGTTTCAACAGTTGTTCTGATGTTCCTACAAGCGGACCGCATTCCAGCTATTATCCAAAATATGCAGGAGCACACCACGGTCGGTGGCTATAACCTTATCGTCTGTGCCATGGACACGGAGGATTATCCTTGCTCGGTGAACTTCCCATTCACCTTTAAAGAAGGGGAGTTGGCAAACTACTACAAGGACTGGGAATTGGTTAAGTATAATGAAAATCCAGGATATCTGCACCGTCGTGATGAAAATGGCAATCGGATTCAACTACGATTTGCGACTATGTTAGCTAAAAAAATCAAGTAAATTAAACATCTGCAAGCGAATAGAAACTACTTTGCAAGTTTTCTATTCGTTTTTGTTTGCGTTGGTTGATTGGGGTGAACAGAATTTTATGCTATACTAGAAGTAGGAAGAGTGAGCAGTAGAGCTGTATTGCTGTCACTCTCAGCGCAAGAAGTTGTAGATGATGGAGGTGGTCGAATGGCGAGTCTTTTGGTGGAACTGTATGATCGGCATGTATTGGAAAAGAATGTCTACCAAGCATTTGTCAGTGACTGTGACGAGATTCTCTTTCTATCTTTGACGAAAATAAGTAATAACGATAAACTTTCACTGCGCCATTTTATCTTGTATGAGGTTCCCCATATCCAACGAGTGACCTTTCGTCAACTATCCTTAGAACAGATGTCTGATCAGTTAGATTATTGCTTAGCAGGCTATGACCAAGTTGTCCTTGATGTATTTGGTGGAGATTCGCTACTAGCCTTATCCCTCTATCAATACGGCTTGGATCGGGACCTCCCCATCGTTGCCATGGATGTCGAGCGGGGAAAACAATACAAGTGGGTAGCTGGTCAGTTAGAAAAAGAAGACTTGGACATTCCAACCCTAAGTATCCAACAGTTGATAGCCTTGCGTGGTGGAAAAATGCTCAAATCCAAACGCCCTATCCACTCGGCTCAGCAAATTGCTGCCATCAAAAAATTAGCCAGCTCAGCTATTGCCAATCCCGCACGCTGGTACCAAGTGACCCAATTTTTCTCGCTTGCTAAAACCAATGATCTATATGCTGAGACCGAAAAAATACTGGAAAATAATGGCAAGTATTACCACTATCCAGAATCCCTTATTTCTTTACTTGTGGAAGCGGGAATGCTTTGTATGGAAAGCGAAGACAAGAAACGAGTAGCATACAGTTTTCCAAGTCAAGAAGCTCAAGTCTTTTGCCGCAACAAGGGGCATATTTTAGAGGTATATCTCTATCTCTTGGCGCTTGAATCTCAGCTGTTTGATGAGTGCATGATAGGCGGTGAGATTGATTGGAATGGCATTTTTCCAGAGGCGGACAATGTTCAAAATGAGATTGATGTCATTTTGAGAAAGGGACGCTCGATTACCTTTATCTCCTGCAAGATGACAGATTTATCAGTTGAAGCCATCAACGAACTAGAAGTCTACGCCAATCATTTTGCTGGGGAGAGTTGCCTCAAGTTAATTGTCTGTACGGGGAAAATCAATCCCGTTTATGCCAATCGCTGTCAGGAATACGGCGTGATGGTCATTAGAAGTGAGCAGATTCCCAATCTCATTCCCATGCTGAAAAAATACTCTAAGAGGTTTAAAAGATAGAAAAGCAATATGAAAGACTGGAATTCCAGTCTTTTTTAGTTCTTTTTCGAATAAATGAGAAAAGGAGGTAGACCATGTTTGTAGCCAGAGATGTACAGGGAAAATTGGTGAATGCCCTCGAAAAAGATGTGACCAAGCAAGCTTATACTTGTCCAGCCTGTGGGGGCGGACTACGATTACGCCAAGGACAGAGCATTCGAACGCACTTTGCCCATGAAAGGTTAAGGGATTGTATTGCCATTTTTGAAAATGAAAGTCCAGAACACTTGGGCAACAAAGAGGCCCTTTATCACTGGGCCAAGAAGGACAATCAGGTGGCCTTAGAATATAATCTGCCCGAGATTCAGCAGATAGCGGATGTTCTCGTCAATGAGAAACTAGCGTTGGAGGTTCAGTGCAGCCCTTTGTCTCAAAAGCTTTTAGGCGATAGAAGTCAAGGATACCGAAGTCAGGGCTATCAGGTTATCTGGCTACTGGGAGAAAAACTCTGGTTAAAAGAGCGATTAACACAACTGCAAAGGGGATTTCTTTATTATAGTCAAAATATGGGTTTCTATGTCTGGGAACTGGATCTCAAAAGGAAAGTCTTGAGACTCAAATATCTTCTGCATCAGGACCTACGTGGCAAGCTTCATTTTCAGGTCAAAGAATTTCCCTATGGTCAAGGAAATCTCTTGGAAATTCTACGATTTCCTTATCAAAAACAAAAGCTAGCTAGTTTTACAGTTTCTCAAGATTCAACTATCTGTCACTACATTCGCCAACAGTTGTACTACCAAACGCCTTACTGGATGAAGAAGCAGGAGGAAGCTTATCATCAAGGAGACAATCTATTAAACCGTCAACTAGACGACTGGTATCCCCAGGTCAGACCGATAGAGTCAGGTGATTTTTTGCAGATTGAAACGGATTTGACTAGCTATTATAGAAATTTTCAGGCCTACTATCAAAAAAATCCGAAAAATAATCGCCAAAAGCTCTATCCACCAGCTTTTTATCACTTATATTTCTCAAAAAATGTGGTAAAATAGAAAGGATGGAGGAATCTTATGGTATTACAACGACATGAAATAAATGAAACAGATACATGGGATCTTTCAACAATCTACCCAACAGACCAGGCTTGGGAAGAAGCCTTGAAAGATTTAACTGAAAAAGTACAAACAGCATCTCAGTATGAGGGGCATCTCTTGGATAGCGCAGACAGTTTGCTTGAGATTACAGAATTCTCACTTGACTTGGAACGCCAAGTTGAAAAGCTTTATGTCTATGCACATATGAAAAATGACCAGGACACGCGTGAAGCCAAGTATCAAGAGTACTATGCCAAGGCTATGGCCCTATACAGTCAGTTAGAACAATCCTTTTCATTCTATGAACCTGAGTTTATGGAGATTAGCGAAGAGCAGTATGCGGCTTTCCTAGAAGCTCAACCAAAACTCCAAGTTTACAAACACTTTTTTGATAAGCTCTTGCAGAAGAAAGACCATGTTCTTTCGCAACGTGAAGAAGAATTGCTTGCTGGAGCAGGAGAAATCTTTGGTTCTGCTAGTGAAACTTTCGCTATTTTGGACAATGCGGATATTAGCTTCCCATATGTTCTTGATGATGAAGGCAATGAAGTGCAACTCTCACACGGTACTTACATCCGTTTGATGGAGTCTAAAAATCGTGAAGTGCGTCGTGGTGCCTATGAAGCCCTTTATGCAACTTATGAGCAATTCCAACACACTTACGCTAAGACTTTGCAGACAAATGTTAAGGTGCAAAACTATCGAGCAAAGGTTCGTAACTATAAGAGTGCTCGCCATGCAGCCCTCGCAGCAAACTTTGTTCCAGAAAGTGTCTATGACAATCTAGTAGCAGCAGTTCGCAAATATTTGCCGCTCTTGCATCGTTACCTTGAACTTCGTTCTAAAATCTTGGGGATTTCTGATCTCAAGATGTACGATGTCTACACACCACTTTCGTCAGTAGATTATAGTTTTACTTATGAGGAAGCCTTGAAAAAGGCAGAAGAGGCCTTGGCAGTCTTGGGTGACGACTACTTGAGCCGTGTCAAACGTGCCTTTAGCGAGCGTTGGATTGATGTCTATGAAAACCAAGGCAAGCGTTCTGGTGCTTATTCTGGTGGTTCTTACGATACTAATGCCTTTATGCTTCTAAACTGGCAGGATAATTTAGATAATCTCTTTACCCTTGTCCATGAAACAGGTCACAGTATGCATTCAAGCTATACTCGTGAAACTCAGCCTTATGTTTACGGGGATTACTCAATCTTCTTGGCAGAGATTGCCTCAACGACCAATGAAAATATCTTGACAGAGAAATTGTTGGAAGAAGTAGAAGATGATGCAACTCGCTTTGCTATTCTCAATAACTTCCTAGACGGTTTCCGTGGAACAGTTTTCCGTCAAACTCAATTCGCTGAGTTTGAACATGCCATTCACCAAGCAGACCAAAATGGAGAAGTCTTGACAAGTGATTTCCTCAATAAACTCTACGCTGACTTGAACCAAGAGTACTATGGACTCAGCAAGGAAGACAATCCTCAGATCCAATACGAGTGGGCACGCATCCCACACTTCTACTATAACTACTATGTTTATCAATATTCAACTGGTTTTGCAGCTGCTTCAGCCTTGGCTGAGAAGATTGTCCATGGAAGTCAAGAAGACCGTGACCGCTATATCGACTACCTCAAGGCAGGTAAGTCTGACTATCCGCTCAATGTTATGAGAAAAGCGGGAGTGGATATGGAGAAAGAAGACTATCTCAACGATGCCTTTGCAGTCTTTGAACGCCGCTTGAACGAGTTTGAAGCCCTTGTTGAAAAATTGGGACTGGCTTAAGATGGTAGAGTCTTATAGTAAAAATGCCAATCACAATATGCGACGTCCCGTCGTCAAGGAAGAAATCGTAGAACTCATGCGCCAGCGTCAAAAGCAGGTGACAGGTTCCTTGAAAGAATTGGAAGTCTTCGCACGCAAGGAAAACATTCCTATCATTCCCCATGAAACGGTCGCTTACTTTCGATTTCTCATGGAGACCATACAGCCCAAGAACATTTTGGAAATTGGGACGGCAATTGGCTTTTCGGCCCTTCTGATGGCGGAACATGCACCAAATGCTAAGATTACAACCATTGACCGTAATCCTGAGATGATAGGCTTTGCCAAGGAAAACTTTGCCCACTTTGACAGTCGTAAGCAAATCACTCTCTTAGAGGGGGACGCAGTTGATGTCCTATCAACCTTGACAGAAACCTATGACTTTGTCTTTATGGATTCGGCCAAGTCCAAGTATATCGTCTTTCTACCAGAAATCCTCAAACACTTGGAAGTTGGTGGAGTAGTAGTTTTGGATGATATTTTCCAAGGAGGCGATGTTGCCAAGGATATCATGGAAGTCCGTCGGGGTCAACGCACAATCTATAAGGGATTACAAAGACTTTTCAAAGCAACTTTGGACAATCCAGATTTAACGGCGACTCTAGTTCCGCTCGGGGATGGAATTCTCATGCTGAGAAAAAATGTGGAAAATGTGACCTTGCCAGAAATGGAATAAATAAAAAATAGTACAATCCTCCTGTATCAAGTAATAGGAGGATTTTTATGTCTCAAAACATCATCAATATCGGCTATGCACGCGTTTCAACTCATAAGCAAGATTTGGGCTTAGAGGTGCAAATCGAAGCTCTCAAGCATTGTGACCAGCTTTTTATCGAGTGTGAGTCTGGTTCAAATAATACACGCTCAGAGCTCGAAAAGGCTCTAAAATTGGCTCAAACGCTTTCGAAAAAAGGAATGCAAGTCACTTTCACCATCTACAAGCTTGATAGGCTCACCCGCTCCATGTTTAAATTGATGAAAATAATCGAGCAGCTCAACGAACATCAAATCCAGCTCATCAGCCTGTATGAAAAACTGGAAACCGACTCACTCATTGGTAGGTTACTTTGTATGATTTTAGGTTTTGTGGCAGAAAGTGAACTGGAAAATTTGCGATTTCGTACCCGTGAAGGACTTCGTAAAGCCAAGGAAAAAGGCGTCAAACTTGGTGCTAAGCGAATATCGAAAGAGAAGGAGGAGAGAATTATTCAGCAGTATTTAGCAGGGGAATCAAGCATCAGAACAATTGCAAAAAAAGAACGAATTTCGACCTCAACCATCTATAAAGTATTGGAACGCAACGATGTGGCCAACAATCGAAAAAAAGTTTCGCAAATTTCTTGCTAAAAACCAGACAAAATGCTACAATGAAGGCGTAAATATGTTTCGATTAACGACCGTTCGGCGAAACATTCAAAATAACAATGTGAATATTTCAGAAAATACGAATTTAACAAGGTTTTGAGCCTGTGTTGGATTTGTATTTTTTTTGTTTTTTAAGTGTATCGTTTAACGGTCCTTACGCGATACACCAAAACCCTTGTCGCTCAAGTGGTTGAGGTGAATTTTACGAAATACTAAAATAAAAAAAATTAGGCTTTTTATAGTATTTGCTCACCTAAAAAGTAATACTACATTCCTAAGGAGGAAATTATGAAAACGAATAAAGTGACTAAACTTGGTATTTCTTTGCTTTCTGTTGCAGCTCTTGGCGTTGTTGCGCCAGCTTTGACCAATAACCCTGTTTTTGGGGTTTCTATTGTAAAAGCGGAAGAGCAGCAGAAACCGTTAAAATACCGTATTGATTACATCGGAGAATCAGGAGAAAAGGTTGCTCCGTCAGAATTTGGGGTTTTAAACCCTGGCGAAACGGTTAATATCTATAAAGATATTGAAGGTCACGAGGTAGTTTCACGTTTTGAGTGGCTACCTGGCTATAACATGGATTATGATACATTAAGTACATATTCTGGTTTCGTGGATGGATATAACTATATGTATCTTAAATATAAGAAGTTAGATCCAGCACCAACACCAAAACCGGACCAAGGACAAGATCCAGCTAAGCCAGACCAAGGTCAAGGTCAAAAAGATCCAGCACCAGCACCAACTCCGAAACCAGAAGTTAAGCCAGAGACCAAACCTTCAGAAACACCAAAACCAGAAGTAAAACAGGAAACAAAACCATCTGAAACTCCGAAACCAGAAGTAAAATCAGAACCAGCGCCAAAAGAAGAAGAAAAGCAGGAGCCCCTCAAATACCGCATCACTTATTATAATATTGAAACAAGAGAGACACTTGGTCAAATGACGGGCGTGATAAATCCCGGGCAGACTATCAATATCTATAAAAAATTTAATGGACATGAGATAATCTCAAAGGATAGCTGGATGCCAAACTATGACATGACGTATGACATAGTTAATGAATACTTCTATGGCTCGGTAGACGGATACAATGATCTGCGCCTAGAATACAAGAAAGTAGAGGAGCCAACTCCGGAACCAGCGCCAACGCCAACTCCGACTCCGGAACCAGC
>NZ_FNJT01000001.1:301260-831338 GCF_900104285.1 Streptococcus sp. NLAE-zl-C503
TCCGGAACCAGCACCAACGCCAACTCCGACTCCGGAACCAGAAGTAAAACCGGCACCTAAACCTTCTGATACTTCAAAACCAGAAGTTAAGCCAGAGCTTAAACCACAAACTAATTCGAATACTGCTCCAACAGCTCATGTGAAACCTGTTGGGCAAACTTCAAACTCTAAAGCTGATAAACCTACTTCGAAAAAAGAAACTCCAGCTCTGCCAAACACTGGCGAACAAAATTCAATTCTTGGATTTGCAGGTTTCCTCCTTGCAAGTCTTGGTTTAGCAGGTTTGACTTACAAAGGGCGTCACTAAAAAAATTAACACATAATAAACAAGAACTTGAACGATTGTTCAGGTTCTTTTTGGAATGAAAAAAATTGAATCGTTAAAAATTTAAAAGCTACTATTTTTAGTCTTATTTAAGTTATCTGCTATAAAATATGGTATAATTATTGAGTTGGTCTAGAGAAATTTTTGACCGTTTTTAGAAAAAGGAGTAAACATGAAGAAAAAACTATTGGCAGGAGCCATTACCTTATTATCCGTAGCGACTTTGGCTGCTTGTTCAAAAAGTTCTGAAGGAGCTGACCTCATCAGCATGAAGGGCGATGTCGTCACTGAACATCAATTTTATGAACAAGTCAAAAATAACCCAACTGCGCAACAAGTTTTGCTTAATATGGCCATTGAAAAAGTTTTTGAAAAACAATATGGTTCAGAAGTAACTGATAAAGAAGTGGATGATGCTGTTGCTGAAGAGCAGAAGAAATACGGTGATAGTTATCAAAATGTTCTTTCACGTGCGGGTATGACTCCTGAGACTCGTAAAGCTCAAATTCGCACAAGTAAGTTGGTCGAATTGGCAGTTAAAAAAGCAGCAGAAAATGAATTGACAGACGAAGCTTACCAAAAAGCTTTTGAGTCTTATACGCCAGATGTAACAGCTCAGATCATCCGTATGGATAATGAAGACAAGGCCAAAGAAGTACTTGAAAAAGCAAAAGCAGAAGGAGCTGACTTTGCCCAGTTGGCAAAAGACAACTCAAATGATGACAAGACAAAAGAAAATGGTGGCGAAATCACTTTTGACTCTGCTTCAACAGAACTTCCAGAACAAGTCAAGAAGGCGGCCTTTGCCTTGGATGTGAATGGTGTCTCTGATGTTATCACAGCGACTGGAACACAAGCCTACAGTACCCAATACTACATTATTAAGCTAACCAAGAAAACAGAAAAATCATCAAACCTAGATGACTACAAAGAAAAATTGAAAACGGTCATCCTGGCTCAGAAACAAAACGATTCATCTTTCGTTCAGAGCGTTATCGGAAAAGAATTCCAAGCTGCCAATATTAAAGTGAAAGATCCTGTTTTCCAAAATATCTTTGCCCAATACGTTGGTGGTGCCGATTCAAATTCAAGCAGCAGCTCATCAGCAAAATAAAAAAGAAAATACAAACTTTATCTTGAAGTTTGTATTTTTTAGCAATCAGTTTCAACCAAAGAGCAAAATTCGAAGGATTGGAGGATAAGAGTTTTTTTCTTTCTGAAAAAATGGTATAATAGCAATCAAAACTAGAAAATAAAACGGAATTAGGAACAGTTTTCTCTGTTTCTATTAGAGTGGTGACATATGAAAATTAGTAAAAGGCACCTATTGAACTATTCCATTTTGATTCCTTACCTCCTTTTATCGATTTTGGGTCTAATTGTTGTTTACTCAACGACGAGTGCTACCTTGATTCAAGAAGGAAAAAGCGCTCTTCAGTTAGCTCGGAACCAAGGAATGTTTTGGGGAGTTAGTTTGGTTTTGATTGCCTTAATTTATAAACTGAAACTTGGTTTTTTAAGAAATGAACGCTTGATTTTTATCGTTATGTTTGTAGAGATCATTCTCCTAGCTTTGGCTCGGCTAATTGGGACACCAGTCAATGGTGCCTACGGTTGGATTTCTGTAGGACCTGTAACGATTCAGCCTGCGGAGTACCTTAAGATTATCATTATTTGGTACCTAGCCCATCGTTTTTCAAAACAGCAGGATGAGATAGCTGTTTACGATTTCCAAGTCTTGACTCAGAATCAGTGGTTACCTCGAGCTTTTAACGACTGGCGTTTCGTTTTACTGGTTTTGATTGGTAGTTTGGGAATTTTCCCTGACTTGGGAAATGCGACTATTCTGGTCTTGGTGTCGCTGCTTATGTACACAGTCAGTGGAATTGCCTATCGTTGGTTCTCGACTATTCTAGCTCTCTTAGCAGGAAGTTCCATTTTAGCCTTGTTTGTCATTCGTCTTGTTGGGATTGAGAAGTTTTCTCAAATTCCGGTATTTGGTTACGTTGCTAAACGTTTCAGCGCCTTCTTTAATCCTTTCAATGACTTGGCAGGCGCAGGGCACCAGCTTGCAAATTCCTACTATGCCATGGTGAATGGTGGCTGGTTTGGACTTGGACTAGGAAATTCCATCGAAAAGCGTGGTTATTTGCCAGAAGCCCACACGGATTTCGTCTTTTCGATTGTCATCGAGGAATTTGGATTTGTAGGAGCGAGTATGATTTTGGCACTCCTCTTCTTCTTGATTTTGAGAATCATCCTAGTCGGTATTCGAGCTAAGGATCCCTTTAACTCCATGGTTGCTATCGGTGTCGGAGGTATGATCCTTGTTCAGGTCTTTGTCAATATCGGTGGGATTTCCGGTTTGATTCCTTCTACAGGGGTAACCTTCCCCTTTCTTTCACAAGGTGGGAATAGCCTTCTGGTCTTATCCGTAGCCATTGCCTTTGTACTAAATATCGATGCTAGTGAAAAACGTGCCAAACTTATCAGAGAATTCGAAGGTCAAACTTCTGTTACTCTATAAGGATTGAATGGAAAGGAAAGTATATGTCTCTTCAAAAATTAGAAAACTATAGTAATAAAGCCGTCGTCCAAGAAGAAGTCTTGATTCTGACTGAGCTATTAGAAGATATCACAAAAAATATGCTAGCGCCAGAAACCTTTGAAAAGATTATCCAGTTGAAGGAATTATCAACTAGCGAGAATTATCAAGGGCTCAATGACCTAGTGACCAGTCTTTCGAATGAAGAAATGATTTACATTTCACGCTATTTCTCAATCCTTCCACTCTTGATCAATATCTCTGAGGATGTGGATTTGGCTTATGAGATCAATCACCAAAATAATGTGGACCAAGACTATCTAGGAAAACTGTCAACAACCATTAAGATGGTGGCTGAAAAAGAAAACGCGGCTACAATTTTGGAGCAGCTGAATGTAGTTCCAGTTTTGACTGCCCACCCTACTCAAGTACAACGTAAGAGTATGTTGGATTTGACCAATCACATCCATACTCTTTTGCGTAAGTACCGTGATGTCAAACTAGGCTTGATCAACAAAGAAAAATGGCACACCGATCTCCGTCGTTATATTGAGATTATCATGCAAACGGACATGATTCGCGAGAAGAAATTGAAAGTAACCAACGAAATCACCAACGTGATGGAGTACTATCAAAGTTCTTTTTTGAATGCTGTTCCACGTTTGACGGCTGAGTATAAGAAACTAGCTAAAGAACAAGGTATCGAGCTCCAACATCCAAAACCGATTACCATGGGGATGTGGATCGGAGGAGACCGTGATGGGAATCCTTTCGTAACAGCGGAAACCCTCAACAAATCAGCCTTGACCCAGTGTGAAGTCATCATGAATTATTACGATGAGAAGATTTATAACCTCTATCGTGAATTTTCACTGTCAACCAGCATCGTGAATGTCAGTGACAAGGTTCGTGAGATGGCTCTTAAGTCACAGGATAACTCCATTTATCGTGAAAAAGAACTCTATCGTCGTGCCCTCTTTGACATCCAAGCTAAGATGCGGGCAACCAAGACCTATCTTATCGAAGATAAGGATGTTCATCCAAGATATGCTACCGCGGATGAATTTTACCAAGACTTGTTAGCTATCCGGGATTCTCTCCTTGAGAACAAGGGGGAATACCTGATCTCAGGAGAATTTGTCGAGCTGATGCAAGCAGTTGAAATCTTTGGCTTCTACCTTGCCTCTATCGACATGCGCCAGGATTCTAGCGTTCACGAAGCCTGTGTGGCTGAATTGTTAGCATCAGCTGGTATCAACGATCACTATAGCGATCTGTCTGAAGACGAAAAATGTAGCCTTCTCTTAAAAGAGTTGGAAGAAGACCCTCGTATCCTCTCAGCCACTCATGCTGAAAAGTCAGAACTGCTTGAGAAGGAACTGTCTATCTTTAAAGCTGCCCGCAAGTTGAAGGATAAACTGGGTGAAAATGTCATTCGTCAAACCATCATCTCTCACGCAACAAGTGTATCCGATATGCTCGAACTAGCCATTATGCTTAAGGAAGTCGGCTTGGTGGATGCTCAAAAAGCCCGCGTTCAGATTGTTCCCCTCTTTGAAACGATCGAGGACTTGGATCACTCAGAAGAGACTATGAGAAGATATTTCTCTCTACCTTTGGCTAAAAAATGGATTGCTTCAAAGGATAACTACCAAGAAATCATGCTTGGCTACTCTGATAGTAACAAGGACGGTGGTTACCTGTCATCATGTTGGACCCTCTACAAGGCGCAACAACAACTAACTGCTATTGGAGACGAATTTGGCGTTAAAGTTACCTTCTTCCATGGTCGTGGTGGTACTGTGGGTCGTGGTGGTGGCCCAACTTATGAAGCTATTACATCCCAACCACTCAAATCTATCAAAGACCGCATCCGTCTGACTGAGCAGGGAGAAGTGATTGGAAACAAATACGGAAACAAAGATGCTGCCTATTATAACCTTGAGATGTTGGTTTCTGCAGCCATTAACCGTATGATTACCAAAAAGAAGAGTGATACCAACACATCAAATCGTTACGAAGCTATCATGGATCAAGTAGTGGACCGTAGCTACGATATCTACCGTGATTTGGTCTTTGGAAATGAACATTTCTATGACTATTTCTTCGAGTCAAGCCCAATCAAAGCTATTTCAAGCTTTAACATCGGTTCGCGTCCAGCAGCTCGTAAGACCATCACTGAAATCGGCGGTTTACGTGCTATCCCTTGGGTCTTCTCATGGTCACAAAGTCGTGTCATGTTTCCTGGATGGTATGGCGTGGGTTCAAGCTTCAAAGAATTTATTGATCAAGATCCTGATAATATTGAGATCCTCCGTGATATGTACCAAAACTGGCCTTTCTTCCAATCCCTACTCTCTAATGTGGACATGGTCTTGTCTAAGTCTAACATGAACATTGCCTTCGAATATGCCAAGCTCTGTGAAGATGAAGAAGTGCAAGCCATCTATTACACCATTTTAGATGAATGGCAGTTGACCAAGGACGTTATTTTAGCTATTGAAGGCTATGACGAACTCTTGGCTGAAAACTCTTACCTAAAAGACAGTCTAAACTATCGTATGCCTTACTTTAATATCCTTAACTACATCCAGTTGGAGTTGATTAAACGTCAACGTCGTGGTGAGTTGTCAACAGACGAAGAAAGATTGATCCACACAACTATCAACGGAATTGCAACAGGTTTGCGTAATTCAGGTTGATATTTTCTAAACTTCCTCTTTTTCTAGGGGAAGTTTTTGAATAGTTTGAAAAATTCTAAAAATAGTCTTGACAAGTAATTGAAAAATGATATAATTTAAACATTCAGAAAGTAATCATTGAAGTTTTTTAGAGAGTCTGTGGTTGGTGGAAACAGATAAATGAAAGTGATGAAAATTGGGCTGAATGTTCTTAAGAATTTGAAATCATAAAAATTCGGTGAGCACACCTTACAGTGCAACTCGTGAATGCGAGAAAGAGCGATAGGGATATTCCCTATAATTGAGGTGGCACCGCGCATCGACGTCCTCACACAAGTTTTTTGTGTGAGGACTTTTTTGTTGGAGGAGACTTATGGAATTTAAACGATGGCGTCGCTTGATGATGTGATTTAAAAAGTTAAGGTAAAAGAATTAAGGAGAAAGAAAAATGAAAAATAAACGTTTAATTGGAATTATCGCTGGATTAGCAGTATTGGTAGTGGCTAGCTTGATCTATTCTTCAATGAACAAGCCAGTAGCTAAGGAAGAGCAAAAGGTTGCTAAGGTTGGTGTCCTTCAATTTGTTAGTCACCCATCCTTGGACTTGATTTACCAAGGGATTCAAGATGGACTAGCTGAAGAAGGCTATAAAGGTGACCAAGTGAAAATCGACTTTATGAACTCTGAAGGGGATCAGAGCAAGGTTGCAACCATGAGTAAACAGTTAGTAGCAAATGGAAATGACGTTGTTGTTGGGATTGCGACACCAGCGGCTCAAGGACTTGCAAGTGCTACGAAAGACCTACCAGTTATCATGGCTGCTATTACAGACCCAATCGGTGCTAACTTGGTCAAAGATTTGAAAAAACCAGGTGGCAACATCACAGGGGTATCAGACCACAACCCTGCTGAACAACAAGTAGAGTTGATAAAAACCCTCACACCAAATGTCAAAACAATCGGAGCTCTTTACTCAAGTAGCGAAGATAACTCAAAAACACAGGTAGAAGAATTCAAGGCTTATGCTGAAAAAGCGGGTTTGACAGTCGAAACCTTTGCTGTTCCTTCAACTAACGAAATTGCTTCAACTGTTAATGTTATGACAAGCAAGGTCGACGCAATCTGGGTTCCAATTGACAACACCATCGCATCAGCCTTCCCAACAGTTGTTTCAAGCAACCAAACAGCTAAAAAGCCAATCTATCCAAGTGCCACTGCCATGGTAGAAGCAGGAGGACTGGCATCTGTAGTAGTTGATCAACATGACCTTGGGGTGGCTACTGGTAAGATGATTGCTAAAGTTTTGAAAGGTGAAAAACCAGCTGATACTCCAGTTAATGTCTTCTCAACTGGTAAATCAGTTATCAACAAAAAACTAGCGCAAGAACTTGGTATCACCATTCCTGAGTCTGTTCTAAAAGAAGCAGGACAAGTGATTGAATAAAGATAAAGGAGGAGTTGGGGACATCTCCTCCCATTTTTACTAAAGAAAGAAATGAGTGAAAGATTATGATAGTATCCATTATTTCTCAGGGGATGGTCTGGGCGATTCTAGGTTTGGGAATCTTTATGACTTTTCGAATTTTGAATTTTCCAGATATGACTACTGAGGGCTCTTTTCCTCTAGGAGGAGCAGTGGCTGTAACCTTGATAACACAGGGAGTCAATCCATTTTTAGCGACCTTGGCTGCAGTAGGAGCGGGCTGTCTAGCTGGTATGGCGACGGGACTCTTATATACCAAAGGAAAAATCCCAACCCTCTTATCAGGGATTTTGGTTATGACTTCCTGCCATTCCATCATGCTCATGATTATGGGGCGTGCCAATCTGGGGCTTCTTGGAACCAAGCAAATTCAGGATGTCTTGCCTTTCGATTCAGACCTCAATCAACTCCTGACTGGCTTTATCTTTGTTGCTCTTGTTATTGGTCTCATGCTCTTTTTCCTAGATACCAAACTAGGTCAAGCCTACATCGCTACAGGTGACAATCCCGATATGGCTCGTAGTTTTGGAATCCATACTGGTCGTATGGAACTCATGGGTTTGGTTCTTTCAAATGGGATTATCGCGCTTGCAGGGGCCTTAATTGCTCAACAAGAAGGATATGCAGATGTTTCTCGAGGAATTGGAGTGATTGTCGTAGGGCTTGCTAGCTTGATTATTGGTGAGGTATTGTTCAAGAGTTTGACCTTGGCAGAGCGACTTATGACCATCGTTGTAGGCTCTATCGCTTATCAGTTCCTCGTTTGGGGAGTGATTGCTCTTGGGTTTAATACAAGTTATCTTCGTTTGTACAGCGCCTTGATTTTGGCAGTTTGCCTCATGATTCCAACCTTCAAAAGCAAATACCTGAAAGGAGTCAAGTTTAGCAAATGACAGCAATTGTAGAATTAAAAAATGCTACCAAAGTCATCACGAATGGCTTTGACGAGGAAAACATCATTCTGAATGATGTTTCTCTTGAAATTTTTGAACATGATTTCATTACCATCCTAGGAGGGAATGGAGCTGGAAAGTCAACGCTTTTTAACACTATTGCAGGTACCCTACCTTTAACAAGCGGAAGTATCCGTATCATGGGCGAGGATGTGACTCATTTTTCACCTGAAAAGAGGGCTAAGTATTTGTCTCGCGTCTTTCAGGATCCTAAGATGGGTACGGCTCCCCGTATGACGGTAGCGGAAAATCTCTTGATTGCCAAGTTTCGTGGTGAGAAGAGAGGACTCCTTCCTAGAAGGCTATCAAGCCATAGGGAAGAGTTTCAGTCTACCATTGAAAAAGTGGGAAATGGCCTTGAAAAACATCTGGACACTCCTATTGAATTTCTGTCAGGTGGACAACGTCAGGCCTTGAGTCTCTTGATGGCAACCTTGAAACGACCAGAGTTGCTCTTGTTGGACGAACACACAGCGGCCCTTGACCCAAAAACAAGTGTGGCCTTGATGGAATTAACAGATGACTTTGTCAGCAAGGATCATCTGACAGCCTTGATGATTACCCACCATATGGAAGACGCTCTCAAGTATGGAAACCGTCTGATTGTCATGAAAGAAGGTCGTATCATCCAAGACCTCAATAAAGAAGAAAAAGCTAAGATGAAGATTTCAGACTACTATCAATTGTTTGAGTAAAGTAGAGAATTGTTCATAAAAAATAGTAAAGAAAAACTTAGAAGTACGGAAGTGTTTCTGAGTTTTTTATCTCCTCTTTCTATCTAGAAAAATAAGGCAAAGAGAATTACGGAAAGCGTATGAAATGGTTTACTTTTTTTCAGAAATAAGCTATACTAGTTTACGTGAAATTATGATAAGATGGAGGTATTGTGTATGGTTGACAAGCAAGTCATTGAAGAAATCAAAAACAATGCCAACATTGTGGAAGTCATAGGTGATGTGATTTCTTTACAAAAGGCTGGACGGAACTATTTAGGGCTCTGTCCTTTTCATGGTGAAAAGACCCCCTCTTTCAACGTTGTGGAAGACAAGCAGTTTTATCACTGTTTTGGATGTGGTCGTTCAGGGGATGTCTTTAAGTTCATCGAAGAATACCAAGGCGTGTCCTTCATGGAAGCCGTTCAGCTCTTGGGAGAGCGCGTCGGTATTCAACTAGCTATTCCTGTCCAGTCTCGTCCTCAACAAGCTTCCCCTCATCAAGCTCTATATGAGATGCATGAAGAAGCTGCTCGCTTTTACCATGCAATTCTCATGACGACCAAGATGGGAGAAGAAGCAAGGGCTTATCTCTACAAACGTGGATTGACAGATGATGTTCTGAAGCACTTCCAAATTGGACTAGCTCCAGCTGAGAGAACCTATCTCTATCAACGTTTGGCTGACAAGTTCGAGGAAAAGGATTTATTGGATTCGGGCCTGTTTAACCTGTCAGATGGCAATCAATTTTATGATACTTTTTTTGGACGTATCATCTTTCCTTTGACCAATGACAAGGGGCAGGTTATTGCTTTTTCAGGTCGTATCTGGCAAGAAACTGATACTCAGACTGCCAAATATAAAAATAGTCGCTCGACTGCAATTTTTAACAAGAGTTACGAATTGTATCATTTGGACAAGGCTAAAAAAGCAACTGGAAAGACAGCAGAACTCTACCTGATGGAAGGTTTCATGGATGTGATCGCGGCCTACCGTGCTGGCATAGAAAATGCTGTGGCTTCCATGGGGACAGCTCTGAGCAAGGAACATGTTGATCACCTCAAACGCTTCACCAAAAAGATAGTTCTCAGCTATGATGGTGACAAGGCAGGGCAGGCAGCAACAGCCAAGGCATTAGAGGAGTTAAAAGACTTTTCAGTGGAGGTTGTTCGAGTACCTGATGCCATGGACCCAGATGAGTATTTGCAAAAGAATTCTGCTGAAGACCTGGCTTACCTCTTAACAAAGACTCGGATCAGTCCTATAGAGTTCTATATACACCAGCTCAAGCCAGAAAATAGTGATAACTTGCAAGCGCAAATCGAGTTCATTGAAAAGATTGCTCCCTTAATTGCCAAAGAAAAGTCTATCACTGCCCAGAATTCCTATATCCACATTCTTGCGGATAACCTACCTTCCTTTGATTACCAGCAGGTGGAGCAGATTGTAAATGAAAGTCGGATTGTTCAGAGACAGGAGAGGGTCAAGGAGCATCCTACACCGGTAGCGATTAGTTTGCCTGTGACGCGTCAACTGACAGCAGTTATGAGAGCAGAGGCTCATCTCCTTTATAGGATGGCAGAGAATCCAGTTGTGTTAAATGACTACCGATTAAGAGAAGACTTTTTCTTTGATACCCCAGAATTTCAGATTCTTTACGAATTATTAAGTGTAGAGGGACAAATCGGATCAGAGGAGCTTTCTCATCAGACTCCTGAGGTTGAAAATGCCTGGTACCACGTGCTTAGTCTGGATTTGCCAGCTGAGATGTCGCCTCAAGAGTTAGTGGAAGTCGAAGAGACTCGAAACCGTGCCCTCCTCGGCAAGGATAACTTAAGAATTAAAAAGAAAGTGCAGGAAGCTAGTCATGTAGGAGATACAGACACAGCCTTGGAAGAATTGCAACGATTGATTTCCCAAAAGAGAAGAATGGAGTAATAATGGCAACAAAACAAAAAGAAGTAACGACATTTGATGTGCAAGTAGCAGACTTTATCCGTAACCACAAAAAAACAGGAACAGCAACAGATGATGAAATCAATTCAAGTCTGGTTATTCCTTTTACCCTAGATGCAGACGGCATTGAAGACCTTTTGCAACGGATTCAGGATGCTGGCATTTCTATTACGGATAACGAAGGGAATCCAAGTGCACGTGTCCTTAGTACAGAAGAAGAGCCGGAACTCAGTGATGAGGATTTGATTGGCTCAACCTCTGCCAAGGTTAATGACCCAGTCCGTATGTATTTGAAGGAAATCGGGGTAGTTCCTCTCTTGACCAATGAAGAGGAAAAAGAATTGGCCCTAGCAGTTGAAGCTGGTGATATCGAAGCCAAACAACGTCTTGCGGAAGCCAACCTTCGTTTGGTAGTTTCGATTGCTAAGCGCTACGTAGGGCGTGGTATGCAGTTTCTTGACTTGATCCAAGAAGGAAACATGGGCTTGATGAAGGCCGTGGACAAGTTTGACTATTCAAAAGGATTCAAGTTTTCTACTTACGCAACTTGGTGGATTCGTCAGGCGATTACCCGTGCCATCGCTGATCAGGCTCGTACCATTCGTATTCCTGTTCACATGGTGGAAACGATTAACAAGCTTGTCCGTGAACAGCGGAATCTCCTTCAAGAATTGGGTCAAGATCCAACTCCTGAACAAATCGCTGAGCGTATGGATATGACACCTGACAAGGTCCGTGAAATCTTGAAAATCGCCCAAGAGCCAGTATCACTTGAAACACCGATTGGTGAAGAGGACGATAGCCATCTTGGGGACTTTATCGAAGACGAAGTGATTGAAAATCCAGTAGACTACACAACTCGTATCGTTTTGCGTGAGCAGTTGGATGAAGTCTTGGATACTCTCACAGACCGTGAAGAAAACGTCTTGCGCTTGCGCTTCGGGTTAGATGATGGGAAAATGCGTACTCTTGAAGATGTTGGTAAAGTCTTTAACGTGACTCGTGAACGTATCCGTCAGATCGAGGCCAAGGCTTTGAGAAAATTGCGCCAACCAAGTCGCAGCAAACCGCTTCGTGATTTTATTGAAGATTAGAGTGAGGATGAACATGGCTTATACAGAAGAGCAAATTGAGGCTATCAAAACCCGCATTTTGAATGCCTTGGAAGAAGTCATCGATCCTGAGTTGGGAATTGATATTGTCAACCTAGGTTTGATTTATGAAATTCGTTTTGATGGTGAAACTGGTCACACTGAAATTGATATGACCTTGACAACTATGGGCTGCCCACTGGCTGACCTTTTGACAGACCAGATACACGATGCGATGACAGATGTGCCTGAAGTAACCAATACCGAAGTTAAATTGGTCTGGTATCCAGCTTGGACGGTTGAAAAAATGAGCCGATACGCACGTATCGCCCTAGGAATTAAATAAAGACTAAGAAAAATGTGAGAGACGATTGGAAAATAGGGTAAATTCCTCTTTTTCCTCTTGTCTCTTCTTTCTTTTGCTGATTTTCTGGAAATAAAATGGTATAATGAATGGTATGGAAAACGAAAAATTGCGTGTCAATATGCTAAGTTCAAGTGAAAAAGTGGCTGGTCAGGGAGTATCAGGAGCCTACCGTGAGTTGGTACGTCTCCTACATCGTGATGCCCAAGATCAGTTAATTGTTACGGAGAATCTTCCTGTTGAGGCAGATGTAACCCACTTTCATACCATTGATTTCCCTTATTATTTATCTACATTCCAAAAGAAGCGATCTGGGAGAAAAATTGGCTATGTGCATTTTTTGCCTGATACGCTTGAGGGGAGTTTGAAAATTCCATTTTTCTTAAAGGGAATTATCAAGCGCTATGTTTTTTCATTTTACAACAGAATGGAACACCTAGTGGTGGTCAATCCCATGTTTATCGAGGATTTGGTGGCGGCTGGTATTCCACGTGAAAAAGTAACTTATATTCCAAACTTTGTAAATAAGGAAAAATGGCATCCACTGCCAGCTGACCAAGTAGCAAAACTTCGTCAGGAAATGGATTTAGCTGAGGATCAGTTTGTTGTTGTCGGTGCAGGTCAGGTTCAGAAACGTAAAGGTATTGATGACTTTATCCGCCTTGCGGAGGAATTGCCAGAAATTACTTTTATCTGGGCTGGTGGTTTTTCATTTGGCGGGATGACAGATGGTTATGAACGCTATAAAAAAATCATGGACAATCCACCTAAAAATCTAATTTTCCCAGGTATTGTTCCTCCAGAGCGAATGCGAGAACTCTACGCTTTGGCTGATCTCTTCTTGCTACCAAGTTACAACGAACTATTCCCTATGACCATCTTAGAGGCAGCTAGTTGTGAAGCACCGATTATGTTGAGAGATTTAGATCTATACAAGGTCATTCTCGAAGGGAATTATCGTGCGACAAGTGATGTTTCAGAGATGAGAGAAGCCATTCTCGAATACAAAGATCATCCTGAAAAGTTGAAAGACTTGAAAGAAAAAGCTAGAGAGATTTCTAAAGAGTATTCCGAGGAGCATTTATTGGAAATCTGGTTGAAGTTCTATCGGGAGCAGGCGGCTCTAGGCAAAAAGTGAGGTAATCTATGCGAATTGGTTTATTTACTGACACCTATTTCCCTCAAGTTTCTGGGGTTGCGACCAGTATTCGAACCTTGAAGACAGAACTTGAAAAGCAAGGGCATGCAGTTTTTATCTTTACAACTACCGATAAAGACGTGAACCGATACGAGGATTGGCAAATTATTCGCATTCCGAGTGTCCCTTTCTTTGCATTTAAAGATCGACGATTTGCCTATCGTGGTTTTACAAAGGCGCTTGAAATTGCCAAACAGTATCAACTTGATATCATTCATACCCAGACAGAATTTTCACTTGGTTTGCTAGGGATTTGGATTGCGAGAGAATTGAAAATTCCTGTTATCCATACCTACCATACCCAGTATGAAGACTATGTGCATTACATTGCTAAGGGTATGCTGATTCGGCCAAGTATGGTAAAATATCTGGTACGAGGCTTCCTTCACGATGTGGATGGAGTGATTTGTCCTAGTGAGATTGTTCGGGACCTTCTATCTAAGTACAAGGTCAAGGTTGAAAAGCGTGTTATCCCAACTGGAATTGAGTTGGCTAAGTTTGAACGACCTGAGATCAAAGAGGAAAACTTACAAGAACTCCGTTCGAAGTTAGGTATTCAGGAAGGCGAGAAAATGTTACTGAGTCTTTCTCGTATTTCCTATGAGAAAAATATCCAAGCAGTCATAGCCGCCTTTGCACAGGTTTTGAAAGAAGAAGACAAGGTGAAGCTGGTTGTTGCTGGTGACGGTCCCTATCTGGACAGTCTGAAAGAGCAAGCAGTGAAATTAAACCTGCAAAAACATGTGATTTTTACAGGTATGATTTCTCCAAGTGAGACAGCTTTATACTATAAGGCTGCAGATTTCTTCATCTCTGCCTCTACTAGTGAAACCCAAGGATTAACTTATCTAGAGAGTTTAGCCAGTGGAACGCCTGTCATTGCTCATGGCAATCCTTATCTGGATAATCTGATAAGTGACAAAATGTTTGGAACCCTCTACTATGGAGAGCATGATCTTGCTGGTGCAATCTTGGAGGCCTTGATCGCCACTCCAGATATGGATGAGCAGAAGTTGGCTGACAAGTTGTATGAGATTTCGGCTGAGAATTTTGGGAAACGAGTTCATGAGTTTTATCTCGATGCGATGATTTCAAATAAATTTGAGCAGGAACTACGTGGCGACGAACCCATGACACAGCGATTCTTAAAAACTATTTTGTACCTACCTCAGCAGGCTGTTTCAGCTCCAGTTAAAGAGTCCAAACGAATATTAAAGGCTTCTAAAAAGCAATTGTCTAGCATCCGGGATTACTGGAGAGATTAGTAAAAATATAGGAGAATAAAATATGGCAAAAAAATTTATGAGAAGTGGTAGAGATCAAAAAATTGGAGGCGTTTGCGCAGGTGTAGCCCACTATTTTGATATTGACCCTACCATTGTCCGTGTGATTTGGGGCGTTCTTGCCTTTTGTTATGGGGCAGGGGTACTTGCTTACTTGATTTTATGGGTAATTGCACCTGTTTCTAGCGAATATTAAAAGAGAATCAGAATAGAACAAAGAGAAATAAAAAGGAGTCCAGATGGCTTTTGGAGATAATGGAAAACGTAAAAAAACAATGTTTGAAAAAGTAACGCTTTTTGTCGTGCTAATTATGTTGTTTGTAACCCTTGCTGGTATCTTTGCGACAGCACTTGGAGCTTTTAGCAGATTCTAAGCAAGTTGCTAAGATAGAAACAATAACTAATGACTGGATTTTCCAGTCCTTTTTAAAGTGAGAAGAAAATATGAGTATGTTTTTAGATACAGCTAAGATCAAGGTCAAGGCTGGTAATGGTGGCGATGGCATGGTCGCCTTTCGCCGTGAAAAGTATGTCCCGAATGGCGGTCCTTGGGGTGGTGATGGCGGACGTGGTGGTAACGTTGTTTTCGTTGTGGATGAAGGCTTGCGTACCTTGATGGATTTCCGCTATAACCGTCATTTCAAGGCCGAATCTGGTGAAAAAGGAATGACTAAAGGAATGCATGGACGTGGTGCAGAAGATCTTCGTGTTCGCGTACCACAAGGAACGACTGTACGTGATGCAGAAACAGGTAAAGTCATTACAGACTTGATTGCACATGGTCAAGAATTTATCGTGGCCCATGGTGGTCGAGGTGGTCGAGGGAATATCCGTTTTGCAACACCAAAAAATCCTGCACCTGAGATTTCTGAGAATGGGGAGCCAGGTCAAGAACGTGAGTTGCAACTAGAATTAAAAATCTTGGCGGATGTCGGTCTGGTCGGTTTCCCATCTGTTGGAAAGTCAACTCTGCTTAGTGTCATTACTTCAGCCAAACCAAAGATTGGTGCCTACCACTTTACGACAATTGTCCCAAATCTTGGGATGGTTCGTACCCAGTCAGGTGAATCGTTTGCCGTAGCGGACCTGCCAGGTTTGATTGAGGGAGCTAGCCAGGGTGTCGGCTTGGGGACTCAGTTCCTTCGTCATATTGAACGCACTCGAGTCATCCTTCATATCGTCGATATGTCGGCGAGCGAAGGTCGCGATCCCTACGAAGATTATCTTGCTATCAATAAGGAATTGGAGTCATACAACCTTCGTCTTATGGAGCGTCCTCAGATCATCGTAGCCAACAAGATGGACATGCCTGAAAGTCAGGAAAATCTTGAAGCCTTCAAGAAAAAATTAGCAGCAAACTACGACGAGTTTGAAGAACTACCAGCCATCTTCCCTATTTCTGGTTTAACCAAGCAAGGGTTGGCTACTCTTTTGGATGCGACAGCTGAATTGTTAGATAAGACTCCAGAGTTCTTGCTCTATGATGAGTCTGATATGGAAGAAGAAGCTTACTATGGCTTTGATGAGGAAGAAAAAGCCTTTGAAATTAGCCGCGATGATGATGCTACATGGGTACTTTCTGGTGAAAAACTCATGAAACTCTTTAACATGACCAACTTTGATCGTGATGAGTCTGTCATGAAGTTTGCTCGTCAGTTACGTGGTATGGGGGTTGACGAAGCCCTTCGTGCGCGTGGAGCCAAGGATGGAGACTTGGTACGAATCGGTAAATTTGAGTTTGAATTTGTAGACTAGGAGATTGATATGGGAGATAAACCAATATCATTCCGAGATGCAGATGGAAATTTTGTTTCTGCGGCAGATGTATGGAATGAAAAGAAACTAGAAGAATTGTTTAATCGTCTCAATCCCAAACGTGCTCTTAGATTAGCACGAGAAAAAAAAGGCAATGAGAAGGCTGATAAAGAAGAAAAATAGCCTATCGACATTGATAAAACAGAACCCCGTGATTGTATTCATCACGGGGAATTTTTTAGTCATTGAAGAAAAATGGTGGCGCAAATTTTTTAAGAATTTCAAAGCAAGTCTGTGCTTCTTCAGCATTTTCACAGATAAGAAGGCAGACGTCATCACCACATACTGTGGCAATGATTTGTTTAAAATTGAGAGCATCGAGAACAGCTCCAAACGATTGGGCAAGGCCTGGCAAGGTTTTGAGGACAACCTGATGCTGGACAGGACGTAGCATGACTAAGCCATCTTCCATATAGTTTTCCAAGCGTTTTTCCCATTTGGAGATGGAACCAGTATTTAAAACATAGTAAGAATGTTCTGCTTCGCGAACCTTTGAAAGATTCATAGTCTTGATATCGCGTGAGAGAGTAGCCTGTGTGACTTGGATGTCGTTTTCAGCTAGTAAAGCTTGCAACTCTGCCTGTGTATGAATCTTATTTTTAGCTACAAGTGCACGGATGAGTTGGTGTCTATGTTCAGATTTATTCATATGAGGCTGACTCCTTTTATGAGGGGATGGTGATGGAGGATTGTGTGAGATCGACTGTTAAGTGATAGTCTGTATTATCACGGACAGTAATTTCAAAGTCGGTAGTATAGAGAACAAGGCGAAGTGTGTCACCTTTTTTCAGCTTGTAAATCGTAGGTTGTAGGGCAAATTGGATTTCCATCCATTTTTCAGCTTCTATGCTCTCAACAGTTAGTAAGTCATTTCTATTTTGTAAATTAAGGTAGCCTTTGGTGATGACACGTTGGGCGCTTGGAGTAAATGGCAGTTCGCAGAGATTTTCTAACATGTGGTAGCGACCGTTGTCAATGGTTCTAGCACTTAAAACAGCTGGATAAGGCTGTAGATATTTCTTTTGTCCAAGTTCTAGCAGTTGAGCAGACAATAAGCCCTTGTTTGTACTTGATTTGACACGAAGTTTCAGCTCCACTCTACCATTTAAGTGAATATCTTGAGTTACTGGAAGGTCAATGGTGATTTGATTGGCTTTTCCTTGGTAAAGTTCTGTGTTGAAGGTCTGGTAAGTCTTGCCATAACGCTCAAAATCTTCTTGTTCATAGTGGTTTTGAATCACTTTTTCCTCATTACCAAGAGAGAAGGTATGCAGTTCATCTTCTTTGCCAAAGTCATCAAGGCACTGCCATGTTTGAGGTACAGTATTGTCTTGCCAGATAACAGTAGGAAGTTGATAGTCTGTTGTAAGTCCTAACAATTTCTTACTTAACAAGGCATTCATGGACTCTCGGAAGTCAATCGACTGCCAGTTATTCATATAAACATGAGCCCCATGATGGAAAAATAGGTGCTTATTGATATTAGTTGGAAGAGCATGAAACATCTGGTAAACATGAAGAGGTTTGACATTCCAATCCTGAGAACCATGCGTAAAGACGACCTCAGCCTGAACCTTGTGAGCATTGAGCAGATAGTTGCGGTCATGCCAAAACTGATTGTAGTCACCAGTCTTGCGATCTAAATGTTCTTTTACCTTCTCTAAGTCTGCCTGATGAGCTTCATTACCACGGATATAGTCACCAGCTAAGAGATTGCGGGAGTAGGTCAATTCAGCAAGTGAGTCAAAATCCTCACCTGGATAACCACCAGGGCTGGTCACAAGACCATTTTCCCGATAGTAGTTATACCAAGAGGAAATACCTGCTTCAGCGATGATCACTTCTAAGCCATCAACACCAGTTGTCGCAAGACCATTAGACATGGTTCCTAGATAGGAAATACCTGTTGTTGCAACTTTTCCGTTTGACCAGTCAGCCTTGATTTGACGTTTGCGCGTGTGGTCAGTAAAGGCACGACAACGACCATTAAGCCAGTCAATGACATTTTTATATGCTTCAATCTGCTGGTAGTCCCCATTGGTCATGAGACCTTGGGAATCCTTGGTTCCAACACCCGATACATAGAGATTGGCAAATCCTCTTGGGAGGAAGTAATCGTTGAGAGTATAAGAACTATTGATGTGAGCTAGCTTTTCTTCAGTTTCAGAGACGGTTTCTGCTTGACCATGAGGCTCGACAAAATTCAGCTTAGGCTCCTCGAGCTCAATGGTGTGGGGTAGCTTGACCTCAAGCTCTCCTTCCATTTTGTAGAGAGCCTTGTCGCTGGCTGTGTCGTTGGTGCCTTGGTGATAAGGGCTGGCAGTCATAAGAGCAGGGACTTGTCCATCGTGGCGTGGACGAATAATGCTGACCTTGACTAAGTCAGGGAGTCCGTCTTTATCAGTATCCACACTGCTCTCGACATACACGACTTCACGAATGACATCATGAGTAGAGAAGGTTGCTAAGCTCTTGCCGTTAAAGTAGTGGTAGTGATTATCTTCTGCAATAAGCCCATCACTAACAAGCTGGTCAATGAGTGTATTTCCCTTTTTGGTTCGCGTATTTAGCAATTGATAAAGATTTTCAATGAGATCTCCATAAACAATAGGAAATCCAGTTTCTTTACGGAATTGTTCGGCGTCCTCAAAGTCAACAAGATAGCTAAATCCTAAAAGTTGAAAAGCCACAGTATAAAAAATCTCAGGAGTCAGGTCACAATCTGACTGAAAGAAGGTAAGGAGATCAGTCTCCTTGTCTGCAGCTAAGACAGACAAAGGATAGTCGGTATTTTTATAAGTGAAAAAACTCCAGCGGACAAATTGTTCAAGTTGTTTTTTTGATGCTTGTTCTGGTGCCAACCTCAAACCAAGCTGGGATAACTCGCGTAAAACTTGCGAATGAGAAACGTGAAGATAGCTGAATTGATTAAAACGCATGGCGCTCTCCTTTGGAAATATTCTAAATTTAGTATATCAAAAATAAGGTAAAAAAGATATTGTTGACCTGTGATGAAGTCACTTTAAAAGGAATGGTCTTCTACCTTTTCATTCTAGTTTTTAAAATGGTATAATAGTATTATATCTAAAGCAAGGAGGAGATGGAATGATTGCACAGCTCGACACCAAGACTGTTTATAGTTTTATGGAAAGTGTGGTTTCAATTGAAAAATACGTACAAATGGCTAAAGAATACGGCTATTCTCACCTTGCTATCATGGATGTGGATAATCTCTATGGAGCCTATTATTTTCTAGAAGCAACTCGTAAGCATGGCATTCAACCTTTAATTGGTCTAGAAATGACCTTGATTATAGACGAGAAGGAGATTTCTTTCCGTTTTCTAGCTCTATCTACTAAAGGTTACCAAGAGTTGATGAAGTTATCCACTTTAAAAATGACTGGACGAAAAAATTGGTCTGACTTCACCTCCCACCTCGAAGATGTTGCCATTATTGTTCCCTATTTTGAGGGGATCGAACACTTAGATTTAGGCTATGACTATTATATCGGTGTTAGTCCAGATACTCCTCAAGAAGTCTTTACTAGGCCCATTCTTCCACTCTATCAAGTCAATTCTTTTGAAAAAGAAGATATTCAAGTTTTACAAATCTTATCGGCAATCAAGGATAATGTCAGCCTAAGAGAAGTGAATGTGCATTCACAACAAGGAATCTTTCTACCTGCCTCAGACTTGGAAGCACGTTTTATGAATCGCTTCCCTCAGGCGCTTGCCAATCTCCAAGGTCTGATAGAGAATGTAAGCTATCAAATCGATCCAAGTTTAAAACTTCCTCGCTTTAATCCTGAAAGACCTGCAGTAGAAGAACTTAGAGAGAGAGCTGAGCAAGGTTTGAGTGACAAGGGGCTAACCTCAGCTACCTATCATGAGCGATTGAATGAAGAATTAACTGTGATTCATGATATGGGCTTTGACGACTATTTCCTTGTAGTTTGGGATTTGCTCCGTTTTGGACGTTCCCAAGGCTACTATATGGGTATGGGGCGTGGTTCTGCTGTGGGTAGCTTGGTGGCCTACTCACTTGACATCACAGGAATTGATCCGGTTGAAAAGAACCTGATTTTCGAGCGCTTTTTAAATCGTGAGCGCTACACTATGCCTGATATCGATATCGACATCCCAGACCTTTATAGGCCAGAATTCATTCGCTATGTTCGTGATCGGTATGGTAGTCAACACGTGGCACAGATTGTCACTTATTCGACCTTTGGAGCAAAACAGGCAATTCGTGATGTTTTCAAACGCTATGGCGTTCCAGAGTACGAATTAACAAATATTACGAAAAAAATCAGTTTCCGAGATACGCTAACGACAGCCTATGAAAAGAATTTACAGTTTAGGCAGGTCATAAATAGCAAAATGGAATATCAAAAAGCTTTTGAGATTGCTCGAAAGATTGAAGGGTATCCTCGTCAGACCTCTATCCATGCAGCTGGGGTCGTTATGAGTGACCAGGACCTGACAGACTATATCCCGCTCAAATACGGTGAGGATATGCTGATCACCCAGTATGATGCTCATGGTGTTGAAGCTAATGGCCTTTTAAAAATGGATTTCCTAGGTCTGCGTAACCTAACTTTTGTCCAAAAAATGCAGGAATTATTGGCTGAGTCAGAAGGTGTTCATCTGAAAATCGAAGAGATTGACTTGGAAGACAAGGCAACTCTGGCCCTCTTTGCAGCTGGAAATACTAAAGGTATTTTCCAATTTGAACAACCAGGAGCCATTCGACTCTTGAAACGAGTCAAGCCGCAAGTTTTCGAAGAAGTGGTGGCAACGACATCCCTCAACAGACCAGGTGCTAGTGATTATATTGATAACTTTGTCGCTCGAAAGCACGGCAAAGAAAAGGTGACGGTGCTGGATCCTGCCTTGGAAGACATCCTTTCTTCAACCTACGGTATTATGCTCTATCAAGAGCAAGTCATGCAGGTAGCTCAGCGCTTTGGAGGATTCAGTCTTGGGAAAGCCGACATTCTCAGACGAGCCATGGGTAAGAAAAATGCTAAAGAGATGCATTTGATGAAGGAAGATTTTATTACAGGAGCTATGAAACTTGGGCATTCAGAAGAAAAAGCCAACCAAGTTTTTGCAGTGATGGAAAAGTTTGCAGGCTATGGATTTAACAGATCCCACGCTTATGCCTACTCAGCGCTGGCTTTCCAGCTTGCCTATTTCAAGACGCACTATCCTGCTATTTTCTTTCAAGTCATGTTGAATTATTCTAGCAGTGATTACATTGTAGATGCATTGCAGATGGGCTTTGAAGTAGTTCCGTTAGCAATCAACACTATTCCCTATCATGATAAGATTGCACAGAAGAAAATCTATCTTGGTCTAAAAGCCATTAAGGGACTACCGAGAGATTTGTCTTACTGGATCATTGAAAACCGTCCTTTTTCAAGTGTTGAAGATTTCGTCACACGTCTTCCTAAGAATTACAAGAAACTCTCACTTTTGACGCCTTTAGTTGAACTGGGGCTTTTTGATGAATTTGACAAGAATCGCCAGAAAATCCTAGTGAATCTGCCCAATTTGTTTGTTTTTGTTGAGGAGTTAGGAGGACTCTTTGCGGATGCAAACTATAGTTGGACTGAGGCTGATGATTTTACAGAGGCAGAAAAATTTTATAAGGAGCAGGAACTGATTGGAGTTGGAATCAGTGCCCATCCTCTACAAACTCTTGCCAAACAAGCTTTATATCCAACAACGTCCATCGTTAATCTCACTGAGGGGAGTCAAGCAACTCTTCTAGTTGAAGTGCAAAAAATAAAAGTCATTCGAACTAAGAAAGGCGAGAGTATGGCCTTTCTACAGGTTCATGACAGTAAGTCTAGGCTGGATGTAACCGTATTTTCTGACCAATATCGAAAATTCGCTTCCATTTTATCCGAAGGAAAATTCTACTATATCAATGGCAAGGTTCAATCTCGAGATGGTCGTCTGCAAATGATTGCACAAGATTTGAAAGAAGCAGTCGATGAACGATTCTGGATTCAAGTTAAAAATCACGACAACGATAAAGAGATTTCAAATATCCTAGAACAATACAAAGGCCCAATTCCTGTCATTATCAGGTATGAAGAGGAAGGAAAAACGGTTGTTTCTACACAACATTTTGTTAGACAAGATTTTGCTCTACAGGAAAAATTAGAGGGAATTGTTATGAAAACGATTTATCGATAAAAATACGGAAAATAGAAGAATTTTCAAATGAAATGTGGTATAATCAATAAGAATGTTAAAAGAAAAAGGAGCAAAACCAAATGAAACGTATTGCTGTTTTGACTAGCGGTGGAGACGCCCCTGGTATGAACGCTGCCATCCGTGCAGTAGTTCGTCAAGCAATCTCAGAAGGAATGGAAGTCTTTGGTATCTATGATGGATACGCAGGGATGGTTGCCGGTGAAATCTATCCACTTGATGCTGCTTCAGTAGGAGACATCATTTCACGTGGTGGTACTTTCCTTCACTCTGCTCGTTACCCTGAGTTTGCACAACTCGAAGGTCAACTTAAAGGGATTGAGCAGTTGAAAAAACACGGGATCGAAGGTGTCGTAGTTATCGGTGGTGACGGTTCTTATCACGGAGCTATGCGCTTGACTGAGCATGGATTCCCAGCTATCGGTCTGCCTGGCACAATTGATAATGACATCGTAGGTACTGATTTCACAATTGGATTTGATACTGCAGTTACTACTGCAATGGATGCGATTGATAAGATTCGTGATACATCATCAAGTCACCGTCGTACTTTCGTTGTAGAAGTAATGGGACGTAACGCTGGTGATATCGCACTTTGGGCAGGTATTGCAACTGGTGCTGATGAAATCATTATCCCTGAAGAAGGCTTCAAGATGGAAGATATCGTAGCTAGTATCAAAGCTGGTTATGAATGCGGTAAAAAACACAACATTATCGTTTTGGCTGAGGGGGTTATGTCTGCCGATGAATTCGGTAAGAAACTCAAGGAAGCAGGAGATACTAGTGACCTTCGTGTGACTGAGCTTGGACATATCCAACGTGGTGGTTCACCAACCGCTCGTGACCGTGTATTAGCGTCACGTATGGGAGCACACGCTGTTAAACTTCTCAAACAAGGAATCGGTGGTGTCGCTGTTGGTATCCGTAACGAAAAAATGGTTGAAAACCCAATTCTTGGAACAGCAGAAGAAGGAGCCTTGTTCAGCCTAACTGCTGATGGCAAAATCGTTGTTAACAACCCTCACAAAGCTGACCTTGGACTTGCTAGCTTGAACAAGAGCTTGTCATAATCAACTTTAACTAATCTGGTAAAATGACCATAAAAGGTCAAATTATATAAAGGAGTCACAAATCATGAATAAACGTGTAAAAATCGTTGCAACTTTGGGTCCTGCGGTAGAAATCCGTGGTGGAAAGAAATTCGGTGATGACGGATACTGGGGTGAAAAACTTGACGTTGAAGCTTCAGCTCAAAATATTGCGAAATTGATTGAAGCAGGAGCTAACACTTTCCGCTTCAACTTCTCACACGGTGACCATCAAGAACAAGGTGAGCGTATGGCAACTGTTAAACTTGCTGAAAAACTTGCAGGTAAAAAAGTTGGTTTCCTTCTTGATACAAAAGGACCAGAAATCCGTACTGAATTGTTCGAAGGTGAAGCTAAAGAGTACTCATACAAAACTGGTGAAAAAATCCGTGTTGCAACTAAACAAGGAATCAAATCAACTCGTGAAGTGATTGCTTTGAACGTTGCGGGTGCTCTTGACATCTACGACGATGTTGAAGTTGGTCGTCAAGTATTGGTTGACGATGGTAAACTTGGTCTTCGCGTTGTTGCTAAAGACGATGCAACTCGTGAATTTGAAGTTGAAGTTGAAAACGACGGAATTATCGCTAAACAAAAAGGTGTAAACATCCCTAACACTAAAATTCCTTTCCCAGCACTTGCTGAACGTGATAACGATGATATCCGTTTCGGTCTTGAGCAAGGTATTAACTTCATCGCGATCTCATTCGTACGTACTGCAAAAGACGTGAATGAAGTTCGTGCAATCTGTGAAGAAACTGGAAACGGGCATGTTCAATTGTTCGCTAAAATCGAAAACCAACAAGGTATCGACAACTTGGATGAAATCATCGAAGCTGCTGACGGTATCATGATTGCTCGTGGTGACATGGGTATCGAAGTACCATTCGAAATGGTTCCAGTTTACCAAAAAATGATTATCACTAAAGTTAACGCAGCTGGTAAAGTTGTTATCACAGCAACAAACATGCTTGAAACTATGACTGAAAAACCACGTGCCACTCGTTCAGAAGTATCAGACGTATTCAACGCTGTTATCGACGGTACTGACGCGACTATGCTTTCAGGTGAGTCTGCAAACGGTAAATACCCACTTGAGTCAGTAACAACAATGGCTACAATTGACAAGAACGCACAAACTCTTCTTAACGAATACGGACGTTTGAACTCAGATACTTTCGAACGTAACTCTAAGACAGAAGTTATGGCTTCAGCAGTTAAAGATGCAACAAACTCAATGGACATCAAATTGGTTGTAACTCTTACTAAGACTGGTCACACTGCACGTTTGATCTCTAAATACCGTCCAAATGCTGATATCTTGGCATTGACATTTGACGAATTGACAGAACGTGGATTGATGTTGAACTGGGGTGTTATCCCAATGTTGACAGATGCTCCATCATCAACTGACGATATGTTCGAAATCGCTGAACGTAAAGCAGTTGAAGCAGGTCTTGTACAATCTGGTGACGATATCGTTATCGTTGCAGGTGTACCGCTTGGAGAAGCTGTCCGTACAAACACGATGCGTATCCGTACAGTACGTTAATCTAAACTTTTAAAAGCCTATCATACCAAGCTTTTGTGCTTGTATGATGGGTCTTTTTTCTATTTTAGAAGATAAAAAGAGAGAGATTTTTATTAAACAGAAATGGGAAAAATAAGAGAACTATGGTATAATAGAATGTAAAGACCTTTTTAGTAAATTTTGAAAGAGTATAACATGAGAAAAATTGTCATCAATGGTGGACATCCATTGCAAGGTGAGATCACCATTAGCGGTGCTAAGAATAGTGTTGTAGCATTAATCCCTGCTATTATACTGGCAGATGATGTTGTCACTTTGGATTGTGTCCCAGATATTTCAGACGTTGCTAGTCTTGTAGAGATTATGGAAATCATGGGAGCGAAAGTAAAACGCTATGATGATGTTTTGGAGATTGATCCGAGAGGTGTTCAAAACATTCCTATGCCTTATGGTAAGATTAATAGCCTTCGTGCTTCTTATTATTTCTATGGAAGTCTGTTAGGTCGCTTTGGTGAAGCAACAGTTGGACTTCCTGGTGGATGTGATTTGGGACCTCGTCCGATTGACCTTCACTTAAAAGCTTTTGAAGCCATGGGAGCTAAGGTGAGCTATGAGGGAGACAATATGAATTTGTCTGCTCAGGGTAAGGGACTTCACGGCGCAAGTATCTATATGGATACTGTCAGCGTTGGTGCGACGATTAACACCATGATTGCTGCAGTAAAAGCTAAGGGACGTACTGTCATTGAAAATGCGGCCCGTGAACCAGAAATCATCGATGTGGCTACCCTTTTGAATAACATGGGGGCTCACATTCGTGGTGCAGGGACTGATATTATCATCATTGATGGTGTCGAGCAACTTCATGGGACGCGTCATCAAGTCATTCCAGACCGTATCGAAGCTGGAACCTATATTTCACTTGCTGCAGCGGTTGGTAAAGGAATTCGTATTAACAATGTTCTCTATGAGCATTTAGAAGGCTTTATCGCCAAACTAGAAGAAATGGGCGTTCGCATGACAGTCTCTGAGGATAGTATCTTCGTTGAAGAACAGTCTGATTTGAAGGCCATCAATATCAAAACAGCTCCCTATCCAGGGTTTGCAACCGATTTGCAACAGCCTATCACGCCACTTTTACTAACTGCTCAAGGTCGTGGAACTATTATTGATACCATTTATGAAAAACGTGTCAACCATGTTTTTGAGTTAGCAAAAATGGATGCGGATATTACGACTACAAATGACCATATTTTCTACACTGGTGGGCGTGTTCTACATGGTGCCAAGGTGAAAGCTACAGATCTTCGTGCTGGTGCTGCACTTGTCATCGCTGGTTTGATGGCTCAAGGCCAGACTGAAATTACAAATATTGAGTTTATCCTTCGTGGTTACTCAGATATTATTGAAAAATTGCGTAGTCTTGGAGCGGATATTACACTTGTTGAAGACTAAACCGTTGAGGTGATTATGAATATTTGGACCAAATTAGCAATGTTTTCTTTTTTTGAAACGGAGCGCTTGTATTTGCGTCCTTTCTTTTTTAGTGACAGTCAAGCGTTTTTCGAGATTGCTTCAAACCCTGAGAATTTGCAGTTTATTTTTCCCAGTCAAGCAAGTTTGGAAGAAAGTCAGTACGCACTTGCTAACTATTTTATGAAGGCTCCTCTGGGTGTCTGGGCAATTTGTAGCCAAGACAATCAGGAAATGATTGGTTCCATCAAGTTTGAAAAAATAGACGAAATCAAAAAAGAAGCTGAAATTGGTTATTTCTTAAGAAAGGATTCTTGGTCACAAGGTTTTATGACAGAAGTAGTTACCAAACTTTGTCAGCTTTCATTTGAAGAATTTGGTCTCAGACAGCTGTCAATTATCACCCATTTGGAAAATGAGGCTAGCCAAAAAGTAGCCTTAAAATCGGGCTTTAGTCTCTTCCGACAGTTTAAGGGGAGCGATCGCTATACACGAAAAATGAGGGACTACCTTGAATTTCGATACATAAAAGGAGAGTTCAGTGAGTAAACACCAAGAAATCTTAAGTTATCTGGAAGAGTTACCAATAGGAAAACGTGTCAGTGTTCGTAGCATTTCCAATCACTTGGGTGTCAGTGATGGGACGGCTTATCGTGCCATTAAAGAAGCTGAAAACCGTGGAATTGTAGAAACTCGACCTCGTAGTGGAACCATTCGTGTCAAATCTCAGAAAGTGGCTATTGAAAAACTGACCTATGCAGAGATTGCAGAAGTAACCTCATCTGAAGTTTTGGCTGGTCAAGAAGGGCTGGATAGAGAATTTAGCAAATTCTCCATTGGGGCTATGACTGAGCAGAATATCTTGTCCTATCTGAATGATGGTGGTCTTTTGATCGTAGGTGACCGTACTCGTATTCAACTTTTAGCTCTGGAAAATGAAAACGCGGTCCTTGTAACGGGTGGCTTTCATGTGCACGAGGATGTACTAGCTCTTGCCAATAAAAAGGGTATTCCTGTCCTGAGAAGCAAGCATGATACTTTTACAGTTGCGACCATGATCAATAGAGCTTTGTCAAATGTGCAGATTAAGACAGATATTTTAACAGTTGAAAAGCTCTATCGTCCCAGTCATGAGTATGGTTTCTTAAGAGAAACGGACACAGTGAAAGATTATCTAGACTTGGTACGCAAGAATCGAAGTAGTCGTTTCCCAGTCATCAATCAGCATCAAGTGGTTGTGGGAGTGGTTACCATGCGTGATGCAGGGGACAAATCCCCTAGCACGACGATTGATAAGGTGATGACGCGCAGCATTTTCGTGACAGGATTAGCGACTAATATTGCCAATGTCAGTCAACGGATGATAGCAGAAGACTTTGAGATGGTTCCGGTAGTGAGAAGCAATCAAACTTTGCTCGGAGTTGTAACGAGACGAGATGTCATGGATAAGATGAGTCGTTCTCAGGTTTCAGCCTTGCCGACTTTTTCAGAGCAAATTGGTCAGAAGTTGTCTTATCATCACGACGAAGTTGTGATTACAGTTGAGCCCTTTATGCTTGAAAAGAACGGAGTTTTGGCAAATGGTGTTCTTGCTGAAATTTTAACTCATATGACACAGGATTTGGTGGCAAATAGCAGACGCAATCTCATCATTGAGCAGATGCTAATTTACTTCTTGCAGGCTGTGCAGATAGATGATACTCTGAGAATTCAGGCTCGTATTATTCATCATACAAGACGTTCAGCTATTATTGATTACGATATTTATCATGGTCATCAGATTGTTTCAAAAGCAAATGTTACAGTTAAAATCAATTAGAATCTAGGAGAAAAAATGATAACTTTAAAATCAGCACGTGAAATCGAAGCCATGGACAAGGCTGGTGATTTCCTCGCTAGTATCCATATCGGCTTACGTGATTTGATTAAGCCTGGCGTGGATATGTGGGAAGTAGAAGAGTACGTTCGTCGACGTTGTAAAGAGGAGAATTTCCTTCCTCTACAGATTGGCGTGGATGGGGCAGTCATGGATTACCCCTATGCAACTTGTTGCTCTCTCAACGACGAAGTAGCTCACGCTTTTCCACGTCATTACATCTTGAAGGATGGCGACTTGCTCAAGGTTGATATGGTTCTGGGTGGCCCGATTGCAAAATCAGACCTCAATGTGTCAAAACTCAACTTTAATAATGTCGAGCAAATGAAAAAATACACGCAAAGTTATACTGGTGGTTTAGCAGACTCGTGCTGGGCTTATGCTGTTGGTACCCCCTCTGAAGAAGTGAAAAACTTGATGGATGTGACCAAGGAAGCTATGTACAAAGGGATTGAGCAAGCAGTCGTTGGCAATCGTATCGGAGATATCGGTGCAGCTATTCAAGAATACGCCGAAAGTCGCGGTTATGGTGTAGTGCGTGATTTGGTTGGTCACGGAGTTGGTCCAACTATGCACGAGGAGCCAATGGTTCCTAACTACGGTGTTGCAGGTCGTGGTCTTCGTCTTCGTGAAGGAATGGTGCTGACCATTGAACCCATGATCAATACTGGAGATTGGGAAATTGATACAGATATAAAGACTGGTTGGGCTCATAAGACTATTGATGGTGGTCTGTCTTGCCAATATGAACACCAGTTTGTGATTACTAAAGACGGTCCAGTTATCTTGACTAGTCAAGGTGAAGAAGGAACGTATTAAAATGCAAGGAGCTTAGCTCCTTTTTTGTTTCAAGTTTAGATAAAATAGACAAGCGTAGCAAAGTTGTCACAAATTTTTTCTTTTGTAGTAAAATAAGATTAGAATTTTGTGAAAGTAGGTAATTCGTTGGAGTCTATTATATTTTTAGTATCAGTTTTTTTAGCCGGCATCCTGTCCTTCTTTTCACCCTGCATCTTCCCTTTGCTACCAGTCTATGCTGGTATTTTACTGGATGATCAGGGAAATTCGAAAAGCTTTCGCTTTTTCGGAAGAGACGTTGCATGGTCGGGCTTAATTCGGACCTTGTGCTTTATTGCTGGAATCTCCCTTATTTTCTTTATTTTGGGATTTGGAGCTGGATTCTTAGGGCACATGCTCTATGCTGACTGGTTTCGTTATGTAATGGGAGCAGTCATTATCCTTTTGGGCCTTCACCAGATGGAAATCTTGCATTTTAATAAGCTGGAAGTTCAAAAGACAGTCACCTTCAAACAATCAAAGTCAAATCACTATCTGTCAGCCTTTTTACTTGGGATAACCTTTAGCTTTGGCTGGACCCCTTGTATCGGACCAGTTTTAAGTTCGGTCTTGGCTCTTGCAGCTTCCGGAGGGAATGGTGCTTGGCAAGGAGCTATACTAACCTTAGTGTACACATTGGGAATGGCTCTTCCTTTTCTTGTTTTAGCCTTGGCTTCGGGCTGGATAATGCCCTATTTTAGCAAACTAAAACCCCATATGATTCTACTAAAGAAAATCGGGGGAGCTTTGATTATTTTGATGGGATTATTATTAATGCTAGGGCAGTTAAATGCCTTGTCAGGAATTCTTGGATAAAAGGAGAAAAAATGAAAAAAGTTATTTTTACAGGGTTGAGCCTCATGTCTTTATTTTTATTGATTGCCTGTGGCGAAAAAGAAACCAAACAAACGGAAAGTCCCAAACAGCCTACTGTACAACAAATCGCAGTAGGAAAGGATGCGCCAGACTTCACCTTGCAGTCCATGGATGGTAAAGAAGTCAAGTTATCAGACTATAAGGGCAAAAAGGTCTATTTGAAATTTTGGGCCTCTTGGTGTGGACCTTGTCGAAAGAGTATGCCAGAGTTGATGGAATTAGCTGCAAAACAAGATCGAGACTTTGAAATCTTAAGTGTCATTGCACCAGGTCTACAAGGTGAAAAAACAGTTGATGAGTTTCCAAAATGGTACCAAGAACAAGGCTACAAGGATATACCAGTTCTATATGATACCAAGGCAACTACCTTCCAAGCCTATCAAATTCGTAGTATTCCAACAGAATACCTGATTGATAGTCAAGGAAAAATCGGAAAAATCCAATTTGGTGCTATTAGCAATGCAGATGCTGAAGCAGCTTTTAAAGAGATGAAATAAATTAAAGAATACGAAAAAATCGCGAAGAATCGCGATTTTTTTATAATTTTTCATTGATAAAGCGGATGAATTGATTCCACCAAACTTTTAAGAAGAAGGCTTTTTCAACTTTCTTTTCAGAGACCATTTCAAAAGATGGTTTTTCAGAAGTGAGGTAGCCTTGACCCACCAAATCTTGGTCATCATAGGTTAGATGGCCAACAACAGTTTCAGCTTCTAGTGGCGCTGTCTCGGCCTTGTTTTTTGGAGTGAACTGCAGGCTTGATGATGCTCGACTTCCCAATCGTTGTATGACAGTGATATCAGATTTAGCAACAGCAGTTACGGTATCTTCCTTTCCATCAAGTACAGAAACTTTGCTATCTTTGTAGGCCTCTCCCTTCTGGACAATCGTTTTGAGAGCATAATTAGATGTTATATAGTCCAAAAGGGAAGAAGTAGCAGTAAAGCGAGCGTAAGGATTACTGTTTTGCTGGTCAGCGTTTAAGACAACAGTGATGATTCGCATCCCTTTTTCGGTAGTTGTTCCAACGAAAGAAGCTCCCGCCTTATCTGTTGTACCAGTTTTGAGCCCATCTACTCCACCTCGATATGCTGGCATTCCTTCCAACATATAGTTAGTAGAGTGAATTTCCATACCAGCAAATGTTGATGAAGCTTTCTTGGTAATTTCTAAAACTTGAGGGTAATCTCGGATGAGGTTTCGAGCGATGATTGCAACATCGTAAGCGCTTAGCTTATTCTCCTCATCCTTTTTAGAACCAGGATAGATATTATTTCCAAGTGTTTCGTTATTAAGTCCAGTAGTATTGACAATAGTAGCATCTTTGATACCCCATTCAAGAAGTTTCGCCCTCATCTTGTCAACGAAGTCTTTCTCTGAACCAGCAATTTTTTCAGCAAGAGCAATGGCTGCACTATTGGCACTTGATACTAGAGTTGCTTCCAATAATTGCTCCACTGTATACTTGCGCGCTTCCATAGGAACATTACTAGCCTCAGAATTGGTTGTGAGTTGGTATGGATAGTCAGAGATATCAACTGGGGTAGATAGGCTAATTGTACCTTGCTCCAAGGCTTCATAGACTAGGTAGACAGTGAGAATCTTGGTGATAGAGGCAATTTCTACAGGTTGATTTGCATCTTTCTCGTAGAGGATTTTTCCAGTTGTAGCCTCGACAGCAATGGCATGTTTAGCAGCAACGTCAAAATCTTGCGCAGATACAGTGGGGATGGCTGTACCAAAAATGATAAGAGTTAGTAAGGTTAAAATTATTTTCTTCATAGTAGTTTTATTCTATCACAAAGCGAAAAAATATTCTCGTTTTTATAGTAAAGCCATCTTATCTTTTTGAAGAATTATGGTAAAATAGAAGGAAGGAGGCGCCTATGTTCCGTAGAAACAAGTTATTTTTTTGGACAGCTGAAATTTTACTATTAACTCTTATTTTCTACCTTTGGAGAGAGATGGGAGCGATTGTCACACCTTTTGTGATGGTAGCTAATACCATTATGATTCCATTTTTGCTCGGAGGATTTTTCTATTACCTGACAAATCCCATCGTAACATTTTTAGAAAAGAAATGTAAAATCAATCGTTTGATAGGTGTGCTCATCACTCTTTGTGCCTTGATTGGTACAATAGTAGTAGGGGTAGTCTACCTGCTACCGATTTTGATCAATCAGTTGACAAGTTTGATTATTTCTAGCCAGAATATCTATAGCCGCTTGCAAGATTTGATATATGATTTATCAATGAATCCAATCTTTCAAAATATTGATATTCAAAAAACCATTCAACAGTTGAATTTATCTTACGTTGATATTTTACAAAATATTCTCAACAGTGTGAGCAATAGTTTAGGCAGCGTTCTTTCAGCCTTGTTTAGTACTGTTTTGATTCTCATTATGACACCAGTCTTTTTGATTTATTTCTTGCTTGATGGTCATAAGTTCCTCCCGATGTTGGAACGAACAGTCCTAAAACATGATAAATTAAACTTCTCCAGTCTCTTGAAGAATTTGAACGCCACTGTCGCACGTTATATTAGTGGAATCGCGATTGATGCGGTTATTATTGGATGTTTAGCCTATATTGGTTACAATACAATCGGGTTGAGATATGCTCTAGTCTTTGCCATTTTTTCTGGTTTGGCAAATCTGATTCCCTATGTTGGACCAAGTATCGGTCTGATTCCTATGATTATTGCCAATGTCTTTACTGATCCGCACAGGGTTCTCATTGCAGTAATTTATATGCTGATTATCCAACAAGTGGATGGGAATATCCTCTACCCTCGTATCGTTGGAGGGGTTATGAAGGTTCATCCAATCACCATTCTGGTCCTTCTCTTACTTTCTAGCAATATTTATGGTGTTATAGGAATGATTGTAGCAGTGCCAACCTATTCTATCCTAAAAGAAATTACTAAGTTCTTGGCGAAATTATATGAAAATCATAAAGAAGCCAAAGAAAAAGAACAAGAAAAATCAGAATCAATCTAAAAATCAGGGAAACCTGATTTTTTTGATAAAAAGACTTGAGGTTAGACTGGTCAAAAGTGTTTTAAATGAATCCGTTGGAGAAGGAAAAGAATGGGAAATTATAAGATTTAGAATAATTCACAAAATGTGTGTAAAACACTTGCAATTTAGCTGAAATTTGATAAAATAGTAAGGAAAGTTAGACTGTATTGCCTACTGTCTATCTATAAAATATATTTTATTGGAGGCTTTTACTCAAATGGCAAAAGAAAAATATGATCGTAGTAAACCACACGTTAACATTGGTACTATCGGACACGTTGACCACGGTAAAACTACTTTGACTGCAGCTATCACAACTGTATTGGCACGTCGCTTGCCTTCAGCAGTTAACCAACCTAAAGACTATGCGTCTATCGATGCTGCTCCAGAAGAACGCGAACGCGGTATCACTATCAACACTGCGCACGTTGAGTACGAAACTGAAAAACGTCACTATGCCCACATCGACGCTCCAGGACACGCGGACTACGTTAAAAACATGATCACTGGTGCCGCTCAAATGGACGGAGCTATCCTTGTAGTAGCTTCAACTGACGGACCAATGCCACAAACTCGTGAGCACATCCTTCTTTCACGTCAGGTTGGTGTTAAACACCTTATCGTCTTCATGAACAAAATTGACTTGGTAGACGACGAAGAATTGCTTGAATTGGTTGAAATGGAAATCCGTGACCTCTTGTCAGAATACGACTTCCCAGGTGACGATCTTCCAGTTATCCAAGGTTCAGCTCTTAAAGCCCTTGAAGGTGACTCTAAGTACGAAGACATCATCATGGAATTGATGGCTACTGTTGATGAGTACATCCCAGAACCAGAACGTGACACAGACAAACCATTGCTTCTTCCAGTCGAAGACGTATTCTCAATCACTGGACGTGGTACAGTTGCTTCAGGACGTATCGACCGTGGTACTGTTCGTGTCAACGACGAAATCGAAATCGTTGGTATCAAAGAAGAAACTCAAAAAGCGGTTGTTACTGGTGTTGAAATGTTCCGTAAACAACTTGACGAAGGTCTTGCAGGAGATAACGTAGGTGTCCTTCTTCGTGGTGTTCAACGTGATGAAATCGAACGTGGACAAGTTATCGCTAAACCAGGTTCAATCAACCCACACACTAAATTCAAAGGTGAAGTCTACATCCTTACTAAAGAAGAAGGTGGACGTCACACTCCATTCTTCAACAACTACCGTCCACAATTCTACTTCCGTACTACTGACGTTACAGGTTCAATCGAACTTCCAGCAGGTACTGAAATGGTAATGCCTGGTGATAACGTGACTATCGACGTTGAGTTGATCCACCCAATCGCCGTAGAACAAGGTACTACATTCTCTATCCGTGAGGGTGGACGTACTGTTGGTTCAGGTATGGTTACAGAAATCGAAGCTTAATTCGATTTAGTTCCCAGAAGAACAATTATTTAAGTCAGACACTAAAAGAATCTTGCTTTGCAAGGTTCTTTTTTTGTTCTTGCTCTATTTGAAGTGATTCTACTCTAGCAGTATAATCGTTTTTTTGGTATAATAAAAGTTATGGAAATCGAAAAAACCAATCGTATGAATGCGCTCTTTGAATTTTATGCAGCGCTTTTGACAGATAAGCAAATGAATTATATAGAGCTCTACTACGCTGATGATTACAGCCTTGCTGAGATTGCCGAGGAGTTTGGTGTCAGTCGTCAGGCTGTCTATGATAATATCAAGCGGACAGAAAAGATTCTGGAAGATTATGAGATGAAGTTGCACATGTACTCTGACTACATTGTCCGCAGTCAGATTTTTGACCAGATTTTGGAGCAGTATCCCAATGATGACTTTCTGCAAGAGCAGATAGAAATTTTAACAAGCATTGATAATAGAGAGTAAGAGGAAGAAAAATGGCATTTGAAAGTTTAACAGAACGTTTACAGAACGTCTTTAAAAATCTACGTAAAAAAGGAAAAATCTCTGAGGCGGATGTCCAAGAAGCGACCAAAGAGATTCGCTTGGCCTTGCTTGAAGCCGACGTTGCTTTGCCTGTTGTAAAGGACTTTATTAAGAAGGTTCGTGAACGCGCAGTCGGACACGAGGTCATTGATACCCTTAATCCAGCACAACAGATTATCAAAATCGTTGATGAGGAATTGACAGCCATTTTAGGATCTGATACGGCTGAAATTATCAAGTCACCTAAGATTCCAACGATTATCATGATGGTTGGTTTGCAAGGGGCTGGTAAAACAACATTTGCAGGAAAACTTGCTAACAAACTCAAAAAAGAGGAAAATGCTCGTCCTTTGATGATTGCGGCGGATATTTATCGTCCAGCAGCCATCGATCAGCTGAAAACACTTGGACAGCAGATAGATGTGCCTGTCTTTGCACTTGGAACAGAGGTTCCAGCTGTTGAGATTGTTCGTCAAGGTTTGGAGCAAGCTCAAGCCAATCACAACGATTATGTCTTGATTGACACGGCAGGACGTTTGCAGATTGATGAGCTCTTGATGAATGAGCTTCGTGATGTTAAGGCCTTGGCCCAACCAAATGAAATCCTACTCGTCATCGATGCTATGATTGGTCAGGAAGCTGCTAATATTGCCCGTGAGTTCAATGCTCAGTTAGAAGTGACTGGGGTTATTCTTACCAAAATTGATGGTGATACTCGTGGTGGTGCAGCTTTGTCTGTTCGTCACATCACTGGAAAACCAATCAAGTTCACTGGTACAGGTGAAAAGATTACAGACATTGAAACCTTCCACCCAGATCGTATGTCAAGCCGCATCCTTGGCATGGGGGATATGCTAACTCTGATCGAGAAAGCTTCTCAGGAATACGATGAGCAAAAAGCTCTTGAAATGGCTGAGAAGATGCGCGAAAACACCTTTGATTTCAATGATTTCATTGATCAATTAGATCAGGTGCAAAACATGGGACCAATGGAAGACTTGCTCAAGATGATTCCAGGTATGGCTAACAATCCAGCCCTTCAAAATATGAAGGTGGATGAGCGCCAGATTGCGCGTAAACGTGCCATCGTGTCCTCTATGACATCTGAAGAACGTGAAAATCCTGATTTGTTAAATCCAAGTCGTCGCCGTCGTATCGCTGCAGGTTCTGGAAATACCTTTGTCGAAGTCAATAAATTCATCAAGGACTTTAATCAGGCCAAACAGCTTATGCAAGGTGTCATGTCTGGAGATATGAACAAAATGATGAAGCAAATGGGTATTAATCCAAACAACCTTCCTAAAAATATGCCAAATATGGGAGGCATGGATATGTCTTCCCTTGAAGGAATGATGGGACAAGGTGGTATGCCGGACTTGTCAGCTCTCGGAGGAGCTGGAATGCCAGATATGAGCCAGATGTTCGGTGGTGGACTCAAAGGTAAAATTGGCGAATTTGCCATGAAACAGTCTATGAAACGTATGGCTAATAAAATGAAAAAAGCTAAAAAGAAACGCAAATAAAAAGGGAAGCAGAAGTGCTTTCCTTTTTTATATAAAATATATGCTTTCTATGATTAGACAATTTTCTTAATCGAAAAATTGACTAATCATAGAAAGAGTGATTTCAAACCCTTGCATCCATTCGGAATTTACTGTGATTTCGATTTTTAAAGCATCTGCTAATTGTTTGACCAGATAGAGGCCCATGCCTGTTGATTTTTTCCTTGTATCACCTGAATCACCTGTAAATCCTTTTTCAAAGATATGAGGGAGGTCGCAAGCTTTAACTCCGCAGCCATTATCCCTAATAATCAGACTTGTGCGCCCCTTATTCTTTGACATAGAAATACTGAGTTCGGGCTTGTCAGAGCTATATTTAAGGGCATTGGCGAGAATTTGAGAGAGGATAAATTCAAAACTGCGTTGATCAGTGTAGTAAGTTCCTTGTATATTTTCTACCTTAATTGTAAATTTCTTTTCTTTGAGCAAGAGATCAAAGTTTTCCAAAAGATCTTGGATACACTCTTTTAGATCAAGGTCTTCAAATAGAAAATCATTTTTCTCACTTTTCACCCTGTAGTAGAATAGGATCTGTGATACATTTTCTTGGATTTGATTTTTCACATAGTCCAACTTAAAAGCTGTATCCTCAGGCAACTGGTCACTTTGATTGTCCAAAAGGAGGGAAAGAAGCGATAGAGGGAGTTTAATCTCATGCGCCCATTTTTCAACATAGTCCTCATAGTCAGCTAGTAATGAGTTGAGCTTTCCTATTTCAGCTTGCTTTTGATAAAGTATATCTGCCATTTTTTCAATGCTTTCTTTCTCTGAGGCACTTGATAAATGCAATAATTCCAGCTCAGTATCGACCTTGGGATTGGCTATAAAGGCTTTATAGGTAGCAGATTTTTTTCTTTCTTTTCTTATAAGTAGGAATGATAGGATGAAAAAGAGCAGGACGGTGGCTAAAATATAGAGAAGGATGAGGGCTTGAAACATTCTCACATCTGAAAGCCAAAGCAGGACAGCTGTAAATAGGTCAAATGCTAAGAGAACAAGTAACCAAGGCAGATAAGTAGCTAGATATTTTAGATTAGGTTTCATCTGGACTTACCTCTTCTAGCTTGTAACCAATACCTCTGACGGACTTGACTTGAAGGGCAATGCCAGCCTGTTTCATCATCTTTTTTAGCCTTGCAATATTTACTTGAAGGGCATTTTCATCGATGAACTCAGTTGTATTCCACAGTTTCATACTTAGTTCTTCTTTTGTGACGACAGGAGCATTAGTAACCAATAAGGTTTCTAACAGTTTCCCTTGATTTTGGGGGAGTAAAATCGAATGTCCGTTGATATAAAGGGTATAGGTCTGTCTATCCAGCAGAAAATTATCTTTTTCAAGTAGATTTTGTCTACCTTCATAGCGTTTCAAGATATTTTCTATACGTGCCAAAAATCTTTCTTTCTTGAAAGGCTTTGTTAGGTACTCATCTGCCCCTAATTTTAGGGCGTAGATCTCATCTTTTAATTGTTCACGGGAAGTGAGAACCAATATGGGCACAGAGCGTTTTGACTTGAGATTTTTACAAATTTGAAAACCTGTTTCTCCTGGCAAATTCAAATCCAGTATGATTATATCCGTATCGTATTGCAGCACTTGTTGGCTTGTATCTTTGAAGTCAGTCAACTTATCAACTTGATAACCTGCTTTCTCTAACAAGATGACAATTTCATCTCGAATCAAGGCTTCATCTTCAATTACCAGAATATGCTTCATATCGGTTCCTCCTTTTCCTAATTTATTCTACCTTATTCATCTCTTTTGGGTTCCATTAAGGACAACAGGTACTTGTTGCTATTTTTCTTTACAATTCTGATATAGATGACTTCAAATCCAGCTAAGAGCAGTACTATCAGCATGGCTGTGATAAATTTCTGCCCCATGGCCATTCTTGCACTAGCTGGTACTATTCCTGTGAGGAGGGAGCTCACTCCGAAGCTACTACTGATAAGTGCAAGGGCTATTGGTAGACCGAAATACCAGTTGACTTGCTTTTCTGATGATTTACAAAGAGTTTCGTAGTTGGCACCAAGATGGATTAAGGTTTGGTATCGTCTGTAGGATTGTCTCTGACCCATCAAAAATTGAACGCCAATGATTGTATTTGCCACAACAAGGAAGATGATAGCTAGATAGATAGTGATATAGCTGGCAGAGATAATGTAAAATAATTGTCTTCCCATATTTTGTATATAGCTTTCATAGCCAAGAGAGGTTTGATTTAGCTTTTCATTGGTATCTGAGATAGCTCTCATCAAGCCTTTTTCTTTGACCAGCTCAGGAGCCAAGATACCGCTGACATAGTTCGAGTAGTGACCGTCTGTATAGTTCATAAAGACTTCATCTGGGACTATGAGGGCAACAGAGAGGGTGATTTCACGATCCGTTACAATCGGTAAAGACTCCACCTCTCCAATCAATTTTACATCATTTCCCATGACTTTGATTTGAGGGTTTGTTTTTAGGACAGAGTTGACGAGACTTTCATCTGGCAGAAAATCTTTCCCCATATACAGGTAGGCTTCCTTACTAGTTAATTCTAGAGGAGGGAGGTTTGCAGCCTTTCTAAGCTCATTGTATTCAGAAACTGGTATGAGGTGGGAAGTAGTAGACTGTTTAAATTTATGGAGCAAAATTTCCTTGTTCTTGCTGTCTTTTTGCTTTTTCAACTCCTTGATGACCTCTTCGAAGGACACGGACTCGTGTTCTTTAGTTTTGCCTACTTTAATTTGCAGAATCTTTGAAAACTGTGATGCCAGTCCAGCAGCTTCAAGCTCTTTTTTAACTGTATTTACATCAAGATTTTCATCTGTTTCCTGCTTGCTATCTCTAAATGTATAATCCAATACGTGGGTTTGATTGCCTGAATTGCCACTTGCAATGGCAACACCTGCTCCAAAGAGGCACAAGGCAGAGAAGATTAAGAGGGAGCAGATAGCCAGTATAGTTGAGCGCTGGATAACTAATTCCTGAATCTGTCTAAAATTATAGGCATGAAGTTTTCGATTGTTTCCAAGCTTGACCAAAAAGTCTATAAATAAACGCATACCAAAGAAGAGTAGGATAGTTCCCAGAGTTCCTAAGAGAACGGTGATGCCCATGGTTATGACACTCTCCCAAGCTCGTCTACTCATACCCATGTAATAGGCTGTTCCAAGAAGTAAAATTCCGAGGACAGAAGCAAGAAGGTACACACCCTTGGGGAGTAGTTTTTTCATCCCAGAAGGAGAATAGGATAGCAGGTTTCCGATTTCCTTATTGGCCGTCTTTGCACTTAAAAGGACAAAGACAGCTAATTTGACGGCTAGGAAGCCGATGACTGTATAGAGTATAGCTGTGGTAGATAGAGAAAATTGATGCTCAATAATCCCTAGTCCCACAATTTTAGCGGTTATTAGGCTGATTAGTTCTGAAATTAAGATGGAAATAGGAAGGCCTATTCCAAGGGCAAGGACACTGTTTCTCAAATCCTCGAGCAGAAGTAGCAAGAACAGTTTGCTTCTTCGCATTCCCAGTGTGAGATAGACACCAAATTCATGTTTCCTCCTTTCCATCTGCATACTACTTGCGAAGTAGACTAGAAAAAAGAGAATAAAGAGCGTTGCTACATAAAGAATGGGAATCATGCTAAAGAGTTTATTTACAGCGTCACTTTCTATTTGTTTTAGAAAGAGCATCACATCTTGATGAGACAAAGAAAGGATGATGTAAAAGGAGATAATAGAAAGAACCATAGAACTGAAATACAAGCCGTTATTCTTTCGATCCCTCTTGCTATTTCTTGAGACTAATTTAGAAAACATTGCCATCACCTCCAGCTAGTGCAGCCATGACCTTTAGTATTCTGTGGTAAAAATCTTCTTGACTTTCTCTTGGATAGTCGCGTCGGATTTCATGGAATAGTTTTCCGTCTTGGATAAACAAGATGCGGTTGCAAAAGCTGGCTGCAACGGAGTCGTGGGTCACCATGAGAATGGTGGTTTCTTCCACTTGATTCATTTCGGATAATTTTTGCATCAAAATGGTTGCGTTTTTTGAATCTAAAGCCCCTGTGGGCTCATCCGCAAATACAATCTTAGGGTCTAAAATCAAAGCACGCGCAGCAGCTACCCTTTGACGTTGACCACCCGATAATTGAGATGGGAACTTATCCAGAAGTTCAGAAATATCCAGATATTGGGAAAGCAATTCTAATCGAACCTTGCTTTCGTTGGCATCGACCTTGTGCAAAGACAAGGGAAGTAAAATATTTTCTTTGGCTGTCAGATTGTCCAAAAGCTCAAAATTCTGAAAGAGGTAGCCAATTTCCTTACCACGATAATCAGCTAACTGACTACCTTTTAACTGACCTAAATCCTTTTCTTGCATTTGAATGGAACCGTCAGTTGGCTTGATGATAGTGGCGAGACAGTTAAGAAGTGTTGTTTTCCCAGATCCACTACTCCCCATAATCCCTAGGAACTCGCCTTTTACAACTTGAAAAGATATGCCGTTCAAAGCTTTGGTGATATTCGGCTCTTTTCCATAATGCTTTTTTAATGATTCTACTCGTAAAATTGTTTCCATGTGAAACACCTCCATCTTTTGTTACTTTTATTATAGTATGAATCAGAGTAGAATAACACTTACGGATGATGTAAGAAATCTTTATCGCTGACTTTTATAGTCAGGTTATTGGAGCTATACTTACTATATTATAGCATGGTTTCAGGGATTTAAAAAGAGGAGTCTCGGAAGATACTCCAATTTAAAAGCAAATGCTATGAGAGAAGAAGTAACCAGAATGGCTGGAAAAGTAGTGGTGAGTGATAATAATATCAGAAAGAGTAAATTGAATTACAATCAGTATATTAAAAAGATTCGACTAAAGTTTTGTCTGACTAATGAGGTCGATCTGATTAAACTTTTGATTCCTAATAATTCAAAAAATGTTGAAATAGAAATTTCATTTTCTCCCTTTCAAATCTAAAAAGTTGAAATTTTGATATAGGATCAGCTATAGCATGATTAAAGAATATCCGATTAATTTTCTAAAATATCGAAAAGCACTCTGTAATGTTTCACAATTTAGTTCCCTTAATTTTCTTTTCGAGCTATAAACATGCCATATTCTTTAGGAATGACTAACACACCATTATTAAACTCCCTTTCCAATCTTTTACGAATAATTCCCTCTTCTAGTGAACCTATTTCTGAAATTCCTTTCAAGGATTGAATATATTGAACTAGATCGTCTATACTTGTTACCTGTAGCTCGTCATCATAAATTAATTTTTCCACAGTGTCAAAATGCCTATTTAAATAAGTCTCTCCATTTTGTAAAGTAAAAGTTTTATTTTCTAAATCTTGAACAACCTCATCTTTAAATAAGCTTGCCAAATAATCTACAACTCCATTTTCACCAAATGTAGCACAATAAAAAATGCCCCCGTTTTTTAAAACTCTATTCACTTCAGAGAGAGCTTTAGGAATGTCATTTACATGATGTAGAAGCATATTAGCAATAACAATATCAAACGTTTCTTTCTCAAAAGAAACATTTTGGATATCCATTATTTCATAGTTGACATTGTCTCTATTTCCAATCACTGCCCTAGTAGTTTCTACCATGTCACTAGAAAAATCCGTAATTACCAATTGCTTCATCTTGTCTATAGAATCAAGATTACTTTTCCACAGTTCTCCTGTGCCGCATCCCAATTCTAGAACGTTAATTTCATCAGTAATTTGGTAGTTAGAAAAAATCCAATTATTAAAGCCCAATTTATTTTTTGAATATTTCTTATGTAGTTTTACTCTAATGTCAAGATTGTCTTGTTTTGCATATTGTTCAATTACTCTATTAATCATTTTAAATTACCTCCACTTTATAATTTGACATTATATCACAAAAATAAATGTAGCGTAAAATAAGTTGTATAAATACAAAAAGGAATAAATCAGTTATAGTAGAGTTGCAACATATTACTAGAAAGAGATTCATTACTATAACTCAGTTTACCACATATTCTCCAACGTATAAAAGCTGAGTATAGTTTAGAGGAAGAATTTTAGTATTTGTTGTTAGTGCAAAATAAAAAGCTTTAGAAATCAATATTTCTAAGGCCTTTTAAACTTATTAACTCTATTCCCACTCAACTGTTGCTGGTGGTTTACTTGTAATATCGTAGACGATGCGGTTAACGTGATCCACTTCGTTTACGATACGTACAGAAATCTTTTGAAGGACTTCCCAAGGAATTTTGGCAAAGTCAGCTGTCATACCATCGATAGAAGTGATGGCACGAATGGCGATGGTGTAGTCGTAAGTACGACCGTCACCCATAACACCAACTGAACGAACACCTGTATTAACTGTGAAGTATTGCCAGATATCGCGGTCAAGACCTGCTTTGGCAATTTCCTCACGCAGAATAGCGTCTGACTCACGAACAGTTTCTAGTTTTTCCTCAGTGATTTCACCCATGACACGGATAGCAAGCCCTGGTCCTGGGAATGGTTGACGCCATACGATGTGGTCTGGCATACCAAGCTCTGTACCGAGGGCACGAACTTCGTCTTTATAGAGAGTGTTCAATGGTTCGATCAGTTCAAACTGCATGTCCTCTGGAAGACCACCTACGTTGTGGTGTGATTTGATAGTTTGAGCTGTATCTGTACCAGACTCGATAACGTCTGTATATAACGTACCTTGAGCAAGGAATTTTACATCTTTTAGCTTGCTTGCTTCGTCATCAAAGACGTAAACAAACTCATTACCGATGATTTTACGTTTTTGCTCAGGATCAGAGACGCCTGCAAGTTTATCGAGGAAGCGTTTAGCAGCATCTGCTTTGACGATATTCAAACCAAACTTACCACCAAGCATGTCCATAACTTGGTCAGCCTCTCCCTTACGGAGAAGACCGTGGTCTACAAAGATACAGATCAATTGATCACCGATTGCTTTTTGAAGAAGAACTCCAACGACAGAAGAGTCAACACCACCTGATAGACCGAGAAGAACACGCTTGTCACCTACAGTTTCACGGATTTTCTTAATCTGCATATCGATAAAGTTGTCCATTGACCAATCGCCTTTAGCCTTACAGATGTTGAGGGCAAAGTTGCGAAGGATATCATTTCCATAGACAGAATGGCGCACTTCTGGGTGGAATTGGATACCATAGATGTGCTTATCAGGGTTTTCAATAGCTGCATAAGGACAGTCAGCAGAAGTTCCAGTACGAACAAAATCAGCTGGAATTTCTGTTACAGCATCGCCATGACTCATCAAAACAATCTGTTCTTCAGGAGTCCCTTCAAAGAGGGCAGAAGTGGTATGAGTAAGCGGTGATTGGCCATACTCGCGGTTACCAGCATCACCTGCAGGAACAACTTTTCCTCCAAGTTTATGAGTTAAAAGTTGCATACCATAGCAGATTCCCAAAATTGGAATACCGAGTTCAAAAATTTCTGGGTCAATATCAAATGAACCATCTTCGTATACAGAGTTTGGTCCACCAGAGAGGATGATCCCTACAGGGTTTATCGCACGAACCTCTGCGGCTGAGATTTTGTGACTTTTTAGCTCTGAAAAAACACCAATTTCACGAATACGGCGTGAAATCAGCTGGTTGTATTGGCTACCATAGTCCAGTACGATGATTTTTTCGACATCTTTCAAATCAGTTGAAATATTGCTCATCTTTTTCCTTTCTCAAAAGAAATATCTTTTTCAATATTCTATCACAAATAGGGGTGAATTACCAACTAAACAAGGCAAAGTTTGACTTTTTCTTAGCAAATACGGTACAATGGAGAAAATAAAGAAAAGAAGTGAGAATCATGTTACCAGCCTATATGAAAATCCACGATCAGATAAAAAAGGATATAGATGAGCATCATTGGAAAATCGGTGAGAGGCTTCCAAGTGAGCGAGATTTAGCGGAACAGTTTCAAGTTAGCCGGATGACATTACGCCAAGCTATCTCTCTCTTGGTTGAGGAAGGAGTTTTGGAGCGTCGTGTAGGAAGTGGGACTTTTGTCTCCAGCACTCGTGTTCAAGAAAAAATGAGAGGGACGACCAGTTTTACGGAGATTGTCAAATCTCAGGGCAAAGTACCTTCCAGCCAACTTATTTCTTACAGAAGAACCATTCCCAACGAGCAGGAAGTGGCAAAGCTAGGCATTTCACCAACTGAAAATATCATCCGTATGGAACGGGTGCGTTACGCTGACCAAGTACCGCTAGTCTATGAAGTCGCATCCATTCCTGAGAAATTTATTAAGGATTTCAAAAAAGAAGAAATCACCAGTCATTTCTTCCAAACCTTGCAGCAACATGGCTACCGGATTGGCAAATCCCAACAGACCATTTATGCGAGATTGGCTAAGGAAAAGATTGCCCATTACTTAGAAGTCGAAAAAGGGCATGCGATTCTGGCATTGACTCAGGTTTCCTATCTCGATGATGGGACGGCTTTTGAATATGTTAAGAGTCAGTATGTGGGTGAACGTTTTGAATTTTATCTTGAAAATAACTAGTCTCAGCAGACTGGTTTTTCGTTTCTAAGAATATTAGAATTGTCAAAACAATCTGTCTAGGCTTGATTTTATCCATTATTTACTATAAAATGAGAAGGAAAAACGTCAAACTTTTATATTGTAAATAGGAGAAAAAATGACAAAAACATTAAAACGTCCTGAGGTTTTATCACCTGCAGGAACTTTAGAGAAGCTGAAAGTAGCTGTTCAATATGGTGCGGACGCAGTCTTCATCGGTGGACAGGCCTATGGTCTTCGTAGCCGTGCTGGAAACTTTACCTTTGAACAGATGGAAGAAGGAGTCCAGTTTGCTGCCAAGTACGGTGCTAAGGTCTATGTGGCTGCTAACATGGTTATGCACGAAGGAAACGAAGCTGGTGCTGGAGAATGGTTCCGTAAGTTGCGTGACATCGGGATTGCCGCAGTTATCGTGTCAGATCCAGCCTTGATCATGATTGCAGCAACTGAAGCGCCAGGTCTTGAAATACACCTCTCTACCCAAGCCAGTGCCACTAACTATGAAACTCTTGAGTTCTGGAAAGAACTTGGGTTGACCCGTGTGGTCTTGGCACGTGAAGTTTCAATGGAAGAATTGGCAGAGATTCGTAAACGTACAGACGTTGAGATTGAAGCCTTTGTCCATGGAGCCATGTGTATTTCCTATTCAGGACGCTGTACGCTCTCAAACCACATGAGTATGCGTGATGCTAACCGTGGTGGTTGTTCTCAGTCTTGCCGTTGGAAATATGACCTCTACGATATGCCCTTTGGTCAAGAACGTAAGAGTCTTAAGGGTGAGATTCCAGAAGAATTTTCGATGTCTGCCGTTGATATGTCTATGATTGACCATATTCCAGATATGATTGAAAATGGTGTAGACAGTCTCAAGATTGAAGGCCGTATGAAGTCTATTCACTATGTTTCGACAGTAACCAACTGTTACAAGGCCGCTGTGGATGCTTATCTTGAAAGCCCTGAAAAGTTTGAAGCCATCAAACAGGACTTGGTGGATGAGATGTGGAAAGTTGCCCAACGTGAATTGGCAACAGGATTCTACTATGGTACGCCGTCTGAGAATGAGCAGTTATTTGGTGCTCGTCGTAAGATTCCTGAGTACAAGTTTGTCGCTGAAGTCGTTTCTTATGATGATGCGACTCAAACGGCAACCATTCGTCAACGGAATGTAATCAACGAAGGTGACCAAGTTGAGTTTTACGGCCCAGGTTTCCGTCATTTTGAAACCTATATCGAAGATCTTCATGATTCTAAAGGCAATAAAATCGACCGCGCTCCAAATCCAATGGAACTCTTGACAATCAAGGTTCCACAACCTGTTCAGGCAGGCGACATGGTCCGTGCTCTCAAGGAAGGTCTTATCAATCTCTATAAGGAAGACGGGACAAGCGTTACAGTTCGTGCTTAGATAAGGAAAAGTGAATGATTCAAGCTCATGGTTTATTGGTAGATGATGAAAGCAGGTGTGTTCACTATCATAGTGTAAAGGATATCGTCTCCCTCCAGTGTTATGAATGCAGGAAATACTACGCTTGCTATCAGTGCCACAATGCTATGGAAACGCATTTGTTTTCTCCTTATCCCTTGACGCTTTCTGAGGATCGCCCGATTTTATGTGGGGCTTGTAAGAGGACAATGACTTTTCAAGAATACCAAAAACAGATGGTTTGTCCTTATTGTAGCGCTCCATTTAATCCAGGTTGTAAACAACATCATTCATTTTATTTTAAATAGACAAAAATAGATCCAAGTTTTTAAGCTTGGGTCTTTTATTTTGCTTCAAAAACCTTAGAAAAAATACGGAATTTCTTATGGTAACAGGTGAAAAATTTCTATACAATCGTACTAAAAATAGTAAAATTAGAAATAAATTATCTGAAACGCTTTCAATGTTAGTAAAAAGTTGACAAAAACAAATTTTAGGACTAAACTAAGTAAGTAAATTTAAATAAAAAAGGAGAATTCATCATGAATTTAACATTTTTCGGTCTATGTCTTGCCTGTATGGGTGTATCTCTTGCAGAAGGATTTTTGATGAACGGTTTGTTCAAATCTGCAGCACGCCAACCAGATATTATCCCACAATTGCGTAGTTTGATGATCATGGGGATTGCGTTTATCGAAGGAACATTCTTTGTAACTCTCGTATTTTCATTTATCATCAAATAAAGAGAAGTATAAAATGAAAAGGGAGGATTCTAGATGGAAGAAAGTATCAATCCAACCATCAATATTGGTCCTGTTACCTTTGATTTAACCTTGACAGCATTGACTTTGTTGTCTGTGGCACTGATTTTTGGCTTTATCTATTGGGCAAGTCGTAATATGACTGTGAAACCCAAAGGAAAGCAAAATGTACTAGAGTATCTCTATGACTTTGTAGTCGGATTTACAGAACCCAACGTAGGTTCTCGGTACATGAAAGATTACTCACTCTTTTACTTGTGTTTATTTCTTTTTATGGTTATCGCAAACAATCTTGGTTTGATGGCGAAACTTCAAACTACAGATGGGACAAACCTTTGGACATCGCCAACTGCAAATCTCCAGTTTGACTTGGCTTTGTCATTTGGAATTATCCTGATGACCCATATAGAAGGAATTCGTCGCCGTGGTGTTAAAAAGTATCTGAAGGGCTTTGTTACCCCAGGTTTTATGACACCGATGAATCTCCTCGAAGAAGTCACGAATTTCCTATCACTTGCTTTGCGGGTGTTCGGGAATATCTTTGCCGGAGAAGTGATGGCAAGCTTGCTTATTACTCTTTCTCATCAGGCTCTTTATTGGTATCCAGTCGCATTTGTTACCAATCTTGTCTGGACGGCATTCTCTGTGTTTATTTCCTGTGTTCAGGCCTATGTATTCACAGTCTTGTCTTCAATGTATCTAGGAAATAAAATTAATGATGAAGAGTAGAAAGGAGTAAATGATGCACGTAACAGTAGGTGAATTGATTGGTAACTTTATTTTAATCGCTGGCTCTTTTATCCTTTTGGTCGTCTTAGTTAAAAAATACGCATGGTCAAACTTGACGAGTATCTTTGAAGAACGAGCTGAAAAGATTGCTGCTGATATTGATGGCGCTGAACAAGCTCGTCAAAAAGCAGAGACTCTTGCTCAAAAGCGCGAAGATGAGTTGGCAGGTAGCCGTACCGAAGCTAAAACAATCATTGAGAATGCCAAGGAGACAGCTGAAAAGAGTAAATCAGATATTTTGGCTGAAGCTAAGCTAGAAGCTGGTCGCTTGAAAGAAAAAGCGAACCAAGAAATTGCGCAAAACAAAGCTGAGGCTTTACAAAGTGTTAAGGGCGAGGTGGCAGATTTGACAGTTAGCCTAGCTGGGAAAATCATCTCACAAAACCTTGACAGTCATGCCCATAAGGAACTCATTGATCAGTATATCGATCAGCTAGGAGAAGCCTAATGGACAAGAAGACAGCAAAGGTAATTGAAAAATACAGCATGCCTTTTGTCCAATTAGTGATTGAAAAAGGAGAAGAGGACCGGATTTTTTCAGACTTGGATCAAATCAAACAAGTCGCAGAAGAAACGGGCTTACCTTCTTTTTTAGCTCAGGTAGCAGTTGATGAGTCAGATAAGGAAAAAACAGTTCGTTTCTTTCAAGACTCTGTCTCACCTTTAATGCAAAACTTTATTCAGGTTCTGATTTACAATCACAGAGCAAATCTTTTTTATGAAGTAATTGCAGATTGTTTGAATCGCCTTGAAAAAGAGGCCAATCGTTTTGTAGTCACGATTTCTTCAGCTCATCCTTTAACAGATGAACAGAAGGAACGTCTGCTCCCATTGATAGAGAAAAAAATGTCTCTGAAAGTGCGGAGCGTCAAAGAACAAATTGATGAAGGTCTAATTGGTGGTTTTGTCATTTTTGCTAATCACAAGACAATTGATGTGAGTATTAAACAACAACTTCGAGTTGTTAAAGAAAATTTGAAATAGAAAGTGGTGTTCTTTTGGCAATTAACGCACAAGAAATCAGCGCTTTAATTAAGCAACAAATTGAAAATTTCAAACCCAATTTTGATGTGACTGAAACTGGTGTTGTAACCTATATCGGGGACGGAATCGCACGTGCCCACGGCCTTGAAAATGCCATGAGTGGAGAGCTCTTGATTTTTGAAAATGGCTCTTATGGTATGGCGCAAAACTTGGAGTCTACAGATGTTGGGATTATCATCTTAGGTGACTTTACGGATATCCGTGAAGGGGATACAATCCGCCGTACAGGTAAAATCATGGAAGTCCCAGTTGGTGATAACTTGATTGGACGTGTTGTGGATCCACTTGGTCGTCCAGTTGATGGTCTTGGAGAAATCCATACTGACAAGACTCGTCCAGTAGAAGCACCAGCTCCTGGTGTTATGGAGCGTAAGTCTGTATCAGAACCATTGCAAACAGGTTTGAAAGCTATTGACGCCCTTGTACCGATTGGTCGTGGTCAGCGTGAGTTGATCATCGGTGACCGTCAGACTGGGAAAACAACCATTGCAATTGATACAATCTTGAACCAAAAAGGTCAAGATATGATCTGTATCTATGTTGCAATTGGACAAAAAGAATCAACCGTTCGTACACAAGTAGAAACACTTCGTCAGTACGGTGCTTTGGACTACACAATCGTTGTGACTGCCTCTGCATCACAGCCTTCTCCATTGCTCTTCCTAGCTCCTTATGCTGGGGTTGCTATGGCTGAAGAGTTTATGTACCAAGGCAAGCATGTTTTGATTGTTTATGATGATCTTTCAAAACAAGCGGTAGCTTATCGTGAGCTTTCCCTCTTGCTTCGTCGTCCACCAGGTCGTGAAGCCTTCCCTGGGGATGTTTTCTACCTTCATAGCCGTTTGCTTGAGCGTTCAGCTAAGGTTTCTGATAAACTTGGTGGTGGTTCAATCACAGCCCTACCATTTATCGAGACACAAGCAGGAGATATCTCTGCTTATATCGCAACTAACGTGATTTCAATCACAGATGGTCAAATCTTCCTTGGAGATGGTCTCTTTAACGCAGGTATTCGCCCAGCTATTGATGCAGGTTCATCTGTATCTCGTGTAGGTGGTTCTGCTCAAATTAAAGCCATGAAGAAGGTTGCTGGTACTCTTCGTATCGACCTTGCTTCATACCGTGAGTTGGAAGCCTTCACTAAGTTTGGTTCGGACTTGGATGCAGCAACTCAGGCTAAGTTGAATCGTGGTCGTCGTACGGTTGAAGTTCTGAAACAACCAGTTCATAAACCATTACCTGTTGAGAAACAAGTAACCATTCTTTATGCTTTGACACATGGTTTCTTGGATACGATTCCTGTAGATGACATTGTTCGTTTTGAGGAAGAGTTTCATGATTTCTTTGATGCACAACATCCAGAGATTTTGGAAACTATTCGTGAAACAAAAGACTTGCCAGAAGAAACAGTCTTGGATGCTGCGATTACAGAGTTTCTCAATCAATCCAGCTTCCAATAAGAATAGAGGTGTCAGATGGCAGTATCTCTAAATGATATTAAAACAAAAATCGCCTCAACAAAAAATACTAGTCAAATCACTAATGCCATGCAAATGGTATCGGCTGCCAAGTTAGGTCGCTCTGAAGAAGCAGCACGCAATTTTCAAGTTTATGCTCAGAAGGTTCGTAAGCTTTTGACGGATATTCTGCATGGTAACGGATCTGGTGGTTCTACCAATCCGATGCTCATTAGTCGTCCAGTTAAGAAAACAGGCTATATCGTTATTACTTCAGACCGTGGCTTGGTTGGAGGTTATAATGCTTCCATCCTTAAAGCCGTTATGGAGTTGAAAGAAGAATACCATCCAAATGGAGATGACTTTGAAGTTATCTGTATTGGTGGTATGGGAGCTGACTTTTTCAAGGCTCGTGGCATTCAGCCAATCTATGAATTGCGTGGCTTGGCCGACCAACCAAGTTTTGATGAAGTTCGTAAAATTATTTCAAAAACGATTGAAATGTACCAAAATGAACTTTTTGATGAATTGTACGTCTGCTACAACCATCATGTCAATACTCTCACAAGTCAAATGCGTGTGGAACAAATGCTTCCGATTGTTGACTTGGATCCAAATGAAGCGGATGAAGAGTATAGCTTGACCTTTGAGTTGGAAACGAGCCGTGATGAGATTCTAGAGCAATTGTTGCCACAGTATGCTGAAAGTATGATTTACGGGGCTATTATTGATGCCAAGACAGCTGAAAATGCCGCTGGTATGACAGCTATGCAAACAGCGACTGATAATGCTAAGAAGGTCATCAATGATTTGACAATCCAGTATAACCGTGCCAGACAGGCGGCGATTACACAAGAAATTACAGAAATCGTAGCGGGGGCTAGTGCCTTAGAATAAGGCTTTGCCTCCCTCGAATCAAAATGAACTTAGGACCTAGTTGAGCTAGGAACCGACAGTATCTTATATAGAATAGGAGAAGGAGATGAGTTCAGGTAAAATTGCTCAGGTTATCGGACCCGTTGTAGACGTCTTGTTTGCAGCTGGGGAAACACTTCCTGAGATTAACAATGCACTTGTCGTCTACAAAAATGACGAAAGAAAAACAAAAATCGTCCTTGAAGTAGCCTTGGAGTTGGGTGATGGTATGATCCGTACTATCGCCATGGAATCAACAGATGGTTTGACTCGTGGAATGGAAGTATTGGACACAGGCCGTCCAATCTCCGTTCCAGTAGGTAAAGAAACTTTGGGACGTGTCTTCAACGTTTTGGGAGATACCATTGACTTGGATGCTCCTTTCGCTGAAGACGCTGAGCGTCAGCCAATTCATAAAAAAGCTCCAACTTTTGATGAATTGTCTACCTCATCTGAAATTTTGGAAACAGGGATCAAGGTTATTGACCTTCTTGCCCCTTATCTAAAAGGTGGTAAAGTTGGACTTTTCGGTGGTGCCGGAGTTGGTAAAACTGTCTTGATTCAAGAATTGATTCACAACATTGCTCAAGAACATGGTGGTATTTCAGTATTTACCGGTGTTGGAGAACGTACTCGTGAGGGGAACGACCTTTACTGGGAAATGAAAGAATCAGGCGTTATCGAGAAAACCGCAATGGTATTTGGTCAGATGAATGAACCACCAGGAGCACGTATGCGTGTTGCCCTTACTGGTTTGACAATCGCTGAATACTTCCGTGATGTAGAAGGTCAAGACGTTCTTCTCTTCATTGACAACATTTTCCGTTTCACACAAGCTGGTTCAGAAGTATCTGCCCTTTTGGGTCGTATGCCATCAGCCGTTGGTTACCAACCAACACTTGCTACGGAAATGGGTCAATTGCAAGAACGTATCACTTCAACCAAGAAGGGTTCTGTAACCTCTATCCAGGCTATCTACGTGCCAGCGGATGACTATACTGACCCAGCGCCAGCGACAGCCTTCGCTCACTTGGATTCAACGACTAACTTGGAACGTAAGTTGGTACAGTTGGGTATCTACCCAGCCGTTGACCCTCTAGCTTCAAGCTCACGTGCCTTGGCACCTGAAATCGTTGGTGAGGAGCACTATGCAGTTGCTGCTGAAGTCAAACGTGTCCTTCAACGTTACCATGAATTGCAAGATATCATTGCCATCCTTGGTATGGATGAGCTTTCTGATGAAGAAAAGACCTTGGTTGCGCGTGCTCGTCGTATCCAGTTCTTCTTGTCACAAAACTTCAACGTTGCGGAGCAATTTACTGGCCAACCTGGTTCTTATGTACCAGTAGCAGAAACAGTTCGTGGTTTTAAGGAAATCCTTGATGGTAAACATGACCACTTGCCAGAAGATGCCTTCCGTGGAGTTGGTTCAATCGAAGACGTCATTGCTAAGGCAGAGAAAATGGGATTTTAAGAGGTGATCTATGGCTCAGTTAACTGTCCAGATCGTGACACCAGATGGCCTCGTCTATGATCACCATGCCAGCTTTGTATCGGTACGAACTCTGGATGGTGAGATGGGGATCTTGCCACGACATGAAAATATGATTGCGGTTTTAGCGGTTGATGAAGTAAAGGTAAAACGAATCGATGATGATACTCATGTGAACTGGATTGCAGTGAACGGAGGGATTATCGAGATTGCCAATGACATCATTACCATCGTAGCAGACTCAGCAGAGCGTGCTCGTGATATCGATGTCAGCCGTGCTGAACGTGCTAAACTTCGCGCCGAACGTGAAATTGAAGAAGCTCAAGACAAGCACTTAATTGACCAAGAACGACGCGCTAAGATTGCTCTTCAACGTGCCATTAACCGTATTAATGTCGGAAATAAACTATAATCAAAAAATGAACTTGAGATTCAAGTTCATTTTTTGATTATCTTAGTTCGCAAAGTGGATGCAGACTGCTTCTGGGACATGGAAATCGTTAGAAAGTTCTGCAAGACGACCACTTTCAGGATTACGCTTAAAGACGGTTGCGTTATCAGAATCTTGATGAACAGCAATGAGAAACTCTTGATCAGGAGTTAGGTCGAAATCACGTGGATTTTGTCCATGTGTTGGTACTATCTCTAATAATTCCAGACTGCCATCAGCGAGGATTGTATAGACTGCAATGGAATCATGACCTCGGTTGGATGCATAAAGGTATTTCCCATCTTTTGAAAGACGAATGGCTGCAGTAGCATTGAATCTCTCATAGCCGTCTGGTAAGGTTGAAATGACTTGCATGCGTTCAAATTCACCAACCCCATCATAAATCAAGACTTCAATGGTACTATTTAGTTCGCAAATGAGATAGGCAATCTTATAGTGGTGGTGGAAAACGATGTGGCGAGCCCCTGCTCCAGCTTGGCTGTGATAGGTGGAGAGTTTACTTAGTCTTCCTTCTGGGCTGACATCATAGGTCGTTACTTCGTCCGTACCGAGGTCACATGTGACGAGATACTGGTCAGGTGTTAGATTCGTAAAGTGAACATGTGGGGAAGTTTGGTTTTCATGAGGACCATGTCCACTATGCTGATCCAGATCCGTTTGGATGAGACTACCATCTGCTTGGCGCTGATAAACCAGAACTTGACCTTTGTGGTAGTTGGCTCCATAAACAAGACTACGCTTTTCATCCACTGCCACATAGCAATGTGGAGCGCCTTCTTCAACCACATGATTTAGCAAAGTACCATCGGTCTTGTAAGCAGCGATTCCACCCAAGCCATTCTGGCTCCCTACGGTGTATATGTGTTGCTGTTGGTCAAAGGCAAGGTAGGTCGGACTTGGTTCAGCAGCAAAGAGTTCAAGATTTGCAAGCTGGCCTGTTTCTGTATCAAAATCTGCCTTGTAAATCCCTTTAGATGAGCGACGAGTATAAGTTCCAAAATAAACAGTTTCTTTCATGTCCATACCTCTTAATAATGATAAGTTCATTATACCACAAAATGACAGTCAGGAAGTGTTCGTTTAATCTATGTAAGCACTTTAATAAGAGTTATTTTAGATTAAAAATGGTATAATGAAATAATGACAGAAAGGATGTATTTATGGAACATAAAGAGAAACATTTTAGCCTATCTTGGTTTTTTAAGTGGTTTTTAGATAATAAAGCCATCACTGTATTTTTAGTAACCTTGTTACTGGGGCTAAACATTTTCATTCTAAGTAAGATTAGTTTTATATTTTTACCCGTTTTAGACTTTCTTGGGGTTGTCATGTTACCAGTTATTCTATCTGGTTTACTTTATTACCTCCTCAATCCGATTGTTGACTGGATGGAGAAGCACAAGATCAATCGTGTCCTTGCCATTAGTATTGTTTTTGTCATTATTGGACTTTTTATCCTTTGGGGTCTGGCAGTCGCTATTCCAAATTTCCAACGCCAAGTCTTAAATTTTGCAAAGAATGTGCCGACTTATCTTAAGGATGCTGATATGGTTATCAATGACCTTGTAACCAAACGCTTGCCAGATGATTTTAGACCGCAGTTGGAGCAGGTTCTTGCAAATGTTTCTACAGAAGCAACGATATGGGCCAGCAAAATTTCTTCTCAAGCCGTTAACTGGGTCAGCGCCTTTATCAGTAGCGTTTCTCAGGTGATTGTAGCGGTCATTATCGTACCATTCATGCTCTTTTATCTTTTGAGAGATGGAAAAGGCTTGCGTGATTACTTGACCAAATTCATCCCAACCAAGTTAAAAGAACCTGTGGGTGAAATCCTATCAGATGTCAATAAACAGCTATCAAACTATGTTAGAGGACAAGTTACAGTAGCTATTATTGTAGCTATCATGTTTATTATCTTCTTTAAGATTATCGGTTTACGCTACGCTGTCACTCTAGGTGTAACGGCTGGTATTCTAAATCTAGTCCCTTATCTAGGTAGTTTCCTCGCCATGCTGCCTGCCCTTGTTTTAGGTTTAATCGCAGGCCCTGTGATGCTTTTGAAAGTAATTATTGTCTTTATTGTTGAACAAACGATTGAAGGTCGCTTCGTATCTCCGCTCATTTTAGGTAGTCAGCTAAACATCCATCCGATCAATGTCCTCTTTGTTCTCCTAACTTCAGGTTCTATGTTTGGTATTTGGGGAGTCTTGCTGGGAATTCCTGTCTATGCTTCTGCCAAGGTCGTTATCTCGGCTATCTTTAACTGGTATAAAAAAGTCAGCGGTTTGTATGAAGAAGAAGGGGAGGAAATCAAGAGTGAACAATAGTCAACGCATGCTCCAGGCTTTGGATGACCAAGATTTAAACAAAGCAGATCAGTATTTTCGCAAAGCCCTCGAAACAGATTCAAGTGGAGTTCTCTATGAACTAGCAAGCTATCTTGAGGGAATTGGCTTTTATCCTCAAGCAAAAGAAATTTACCAAAATATTGTTACAGAATTTCCAGAGGTGAATCTGAACTTAGCAAGTATTGCTAGCGAGGATGGCAATGTTGAGGAAGCATTTGCTTACCTTGAGGAAATCACACCTGAAAGTGACTGGTATGTATCGGCTTTGGCCTTGAAGGCAGACCTCTATCAGTTGGAGGGATTGACAGATGTAGCGCGTGAAAAGTTACTGGAAGCCCTAAACTACTCAGACGATCCCTTATTAGTTTTTGGTTTGGCTGAGTTGGATAGCGAGTTAGGGAATTATCAGGAAGCCATTCAGGGATATGCTCAATTAGAGAATCGCTCCATCTATGAACAAACGGGTGTCTCAACCTATCAGCGAATCGGCTACGCTTATGCCCAGTTAGGCAAGTTTGAAGCTGCTACAGAGTTTTTAGAAAAAGCCTTGGAACTAGAATACGATGACCAAACTGCCTTTGAACTGGCTAGTCTTTACTTTGACCAAGAAGAGTATCAAAAATCAACTCTCTACTTTAAGCAGATTGATACCATTTCGCCAGATTTTGAAGGATATGAGTATGGTTATAGTCAAGCCTTGCACAAGGAACATCAGATAGAAGAAGCTCTCCGTATCGCTAAACAGGGGTTGGAGAAAAATCCATTTGAAACTCGGCTCTTACTAGCTGCTTCACAGTTTTCGTATGAATTACATGATGCTAGTGCTGCAGAGCATTTTCTCCTTATTGCCAAAGAAGATGCAGAAGATACGGAAGAGATTCTCCTTCGTCTCGCAACCATTTATATGGAACAAGAGCGGTTTGAGGATATTATCGCTCTCCAAAGTCAAGAACCTGAAAACGTCCTGACCAAGTGGATGATTGCACGTTCTTACCAGGAAATCGAGGATTTAGATAAGGCTTATGAGCTCTATCAAGAACTGTCGTCTGACCTCAAGGACAATCCAGAGTTTCTGGAGCAATATACTTATCTCTTGCGTGAATTGGGGTATTTTGAAGAAGCTAAGACTCAAGCAGAGGCATATTTAAAACTGATTCCAGATGATGTTCAGATGCAAGAACTGCTAGAAACACTTTAAAAATATCCTATAAAGCAAAACTGTATCTAGTCATTTTGATGGATACGGTTTTTTATTTTCAAAAAGAAACAGAATTTTTTTGCAATAACCCTTGCTAAATTGTTTATTTATGCTATAATAGGAACAATTATTTTTAGGAGGTGCAGTATGTCTTATTTGTTTGAGATATTACCGAGTTTATTGAGCGGTGCAAGCATGACTTTACAGGTTTTTGTACTGGTCTTGATTTTTTCTATTCCCTTGGGCGTTTTGATTGCCTTTGCCTTGCAAGTCCATTGGAAGCTCCTCCATTATCTGATCAACATTTATATCTGGATCATGCGGGGAACACCCTTGCTCTTGCAATTGATCTTTATCTATTATGTGCTCCCAAATATTGGGATTCGTTTGGATCGCCTTCCTGCGGCTATTATTGCCTTTGTTTTGAATTATGCAGCTTACTTTGCTGAAATCTTCCGTGGGGGGATTGATACTATTCCTAAGGGTCAATATGAGGCTGCTAAGGTCTTGAAGTTTAGCCCTTTTGCCACAGTGCGCTATATTATCTTACCACAGGTGACCAAAATTGTTCTTCCTAGTGTATTTAATGAAGTCATGAGTTTGGTCAAGGATACTTCTTTGGTCTATGCCTTAGGTATTTCAGATTTGATTTTGGCTAGTCGTACAGCAGCCAACCGTGATGCTAGTCTGATTCCTATGTTCTTGGCAGGAGCAATTTACTTGATTTTGATTGGTATTGTGACTATCCTTGCCAAAAAAGTTGAGAAGAAGTACAGTTACTATAGATAGGAGGATTGCTATGTTAGAATTACGAAACATCAACAAGGCCTTTGGTGGCAAACAAATCTTAACTAATTTCAGCCTATCAATTCCTGAAAAGCAAATCCTGGCAATCGTAGGTCCATCAGGAGGCGGAAAAACAACCTTGTTGCGTATGTTAGCTGGACTGGAAACTATCGATTCTGGAGAAATCTACTATAACGGTGAATCTCTAGCTTTAGACGAACTAGAAAAGCGCAACCTACTAGGATTTGTCTTCCAAGATTTTCAACTTTTCCCTCATTTATCAGTTCTGGACAATTTGACTCTATCGCCTGTGAAAACTATGGGAATGAAGCAGGAAGAGGCTGAGAAGAAGGCGCGTGGACTCTTGGAACAGTTAGGACTAGCAGGGCACGCAGATGCTTATCCCTTCTCACTATCAGGTGGGCAAAAGCAGCGAGTGGCTTTGGCGCGTGCTATGATGATTGACCCAGAAATCATTGGCTACGATGAACCAACTTCTGCTCTGGATCCAGAATTACGCTTGGAAGTGGAAAAACTGATTTTGCAAAATAGGGAACTTGGGATGACGCAAATTGTGGTTACTCACGATTTACAATTCGCTGAAAATATTGCAGATGTATTATTAAAAGTAGAGCCTAAATAGGGGGAAAAATGATGAAAAAATTGATGCTTGTATTAGTCAGTCTAATGACTGCTTTGTTCTTAGTAGCTTGTGGGAAAAATTCTAGTGAAACTAGTGGAGATAATTGGTCTAAGTACGAGTCTAACAAGTCTATTACTATTGGGTTTGATAGTACTTTTGTTCCAATGGGATTTGCTCAGAAAGATGGTTCCTATGCAGGATTTGATATTGATTTAGCTACAGCTGTTTTTGAAAAATACGGAATTACGGTAAATTGGCAACCGATTGATTGGGATTTGAAAGAAGCTGAATTGACAAAAGGAACGATTGATCTGATTTGGAATGGCTATTCAGCTACAGACGAACGTCGTGAAAAGGTAGCATTCAGTAACTCATATATGAAGAATGAGCAGGTATTGGTTACTAAGAAATCGTCAGGTATCACGACTGTAAAAGATATGACTGGAAAGACTTTGGGAGCTCAAGCTGGTTCATCTGGTTATGCGGACTTTGAAGGAAAGCCAGCGATTTTGAAGGATATTGTCGCTAATAATGAAGCGAATCAATACCAAACTTTTAATGAAGCCTTGATTGATTTGAAAAACGATCGAATTGACGGCCTATTGATTGATCGTGTCTATGCAAACTATTATTTAGAAGCAGAAGGCGTTTTAAACGATTATAATGTCTTTACAGTTGGACTAGAAACAGAAGCTTTTGCAGTTGGAGCACGTAAGGAAGATACAACTCTGGTTAATAAGATAAATGAAGGATTTTCTAGTCTTTACAAGGATGGTAAGTTCCAAGAAATTAGTCAAAAATGGTTTGGAGAAGATGTAGCCACCAGTCAAGTTAAAAATCAAGAATAAGAAAAGAGATTGAGTTTTTCCTCAGTCTCTTTTTGTATCGAAAAATCCTCTGGAAAGTACCAGAGGATAAGAGCTTATTTCATTGTCGGGAAAAGCAATACATCACGGATAGTGGTTGTATCAGTGAGGAGCATGCAGAGACGGTCGATACCGATACCCAAACCACCTGTTGGTGGCATACCATATTCAAGGGCTTCGATGTAATCGTAGTCGATGCCTGTTGCCTCGTCGTCACCAAGTTCTTTAGCTTTAGCTTGAGCTTCAAAACGGCTAAGCTGATCGATTGGGTCGTTCAACTCGGTAAAGGCATTACCATATTCCTTGGTCATGATGAAGAGCTCGAAACGGTCAGTAAAGCGTTCGTCTTCAGGATTTTTCTTAGCGAGCGGTGAGACAGCTACTGGATGACCATAGACAAAGGTTGGTTGGATCAAGGTTTCTTCAACGTACTCTTCAAAGAAAGCGTTGATGATGTGACCAACTTCAGTGTAGTGTTTTTCAACTGGAACTTTCTTCTCAGCAGCGATAGCTTTAGCTTCTTCGAAAGTCATATCTTGCCAGAAATCAACACCAGTAATTTCCTTGATAGCATCCACCATATGAACACGTTTAAACGGTTCATTGATCTTAATTTCAGTTCCTTGATAGTTTACTGGGCCATCACCTTTGACTGATTTAGCAGCGTGCTGGATAATACCCTCCGTCAAGTCCATGATATCTTGGAAGTCAGCATAAGCTTGATAAACTTCGATAGAAGTGAATTCAGGGTTGTGAGTAGCGTCCATTCCTTCGTTACGGAAGATACGGCCAATCTCGTAAACACGTTCCATACCACCAACGATAAGACGTTTCAAGTGAAGCTCAGTCGCGATACGAAGTACCATGTCGATGTTTTGTGCATTGTGGTGAGTGATAAATGGACGAGCAGCTGCACCACCAGCTTCGTTGTGAAGGACAGGTGTTTCCACTTCAAGGAAACCTTTTTGATCAAGATAACGACGGATTTCAGAGATGATTTTTGAACGAGTGACAAAACGCTCAAAGCTTTCACGATTAGAGATCAAGTCTAGGTAACGTTTACGATAGATGGTTTCAACGTCTGTCAAACCGTGGAATTTCTCAGGAAGAGGACGAAGCGCTTTAGACAAGTGCGTGATGTGTGTGGCCTTGATAGAGAGTTCTCCCATATCTGTACGCATAACTTCACCTTCGACACCGAGGAAGTCTCCTAGGTCAGCTTTTTTGAAGATTTCATAGTTTTCTTCACCAACTTCGTCTTTACGAACGTAAATCTGAATTTGACCTTCACGATCTTGGAGATGGGCGAAGCCGACTTTCCCTTTACCACGTTTAGTAACTAAACGTCCAGCGATAGTAGCATTTTCGTTTAATTCATGTAATTGTTCTTTATCGAGTTCTGCAAATTTGTCTTTTAGTTCTTGTGAGTTAGCAGTACGTTCAAAACGTTTTCCGAAGGGATCGATTCCCTGCTCACGGAGCGCAGCCATTTTTTCACGGCGAACGATCTGCTGGTCATTTAGTTCTTCCATATGTTCTGTTGACATGGGATCCTCCTAGTTTTACTCAAAATTGAATACGATGAGTCATTTTTTACGATACTCCCATTTTATCATAAATAGCAGAGAAATTCACGGATATTCTTTGAAAACTAAAAAGAACTTGACTATTAAGATCAAGTTCCATTATTTTCTTTGATAGGAAGTGTCATTCCATCTTTCTAGAGTGAAGTTTTCAAAATCCTCGGTTTCTAAAATTGTAAGACTGGCATTGGCCAAGCCTCCATCTTTGCGAAGGTGAGCCTCTTTATAACCTAAAAGTGTTCGAAGGCTAGCAGTCAGATTTGCCCCATGACCGACGATTAGAATGTTTTCAGTCGGACTTTCTTTCAGAGATTTGATAAATTGAATAGTACGCTGGGTCGTAGAGTAGAGGGATTCCGCTTCAAACATCTTCGTATCAAACTGAGCCAGATTGGAGCGAAAGGCCTTGATTTGTTGTGGATAGATGGCATTGAGCGTTGCGATTTTTAAACCTTCAAGTTTTCCAAGTTGCCATTCGCGTAGGTCTGGAATACTTTCTAAAGGACAGGGTGTCTGGAGTTGACTTTGGATAATTTCAGCAGATTTGACCGCTCTGGGTAAATCACTTGAATATATCTTATCAAAAGGTATTTCCTTGAGATACTGGCCAAGTTGTTTTAGGGTGTCAATGGATTCCGGAAGAAGGGGTGAGTCGCCACTAGCACCTTGAAAACGTCCTTCAAGATTCCAGAGGGTGCGACCATGACGAACAAAATAGAGTTTCATTACTTACTTTCCTCCAAAATATCTGCAAAATCCGCTTTTACAAAGCTGGCCAAGTCTCGAGGGCGTACGATGATACTGTGCCCGACTTCCCCAGCAGAGACGATCAATTCGTCCAAATCCAAGGCAGTCTGATCAATAAAAATTGGATAATTGTGTTTCTGACGAATACCGACAGGATTATTGGCTCCGTGAATATAACCAGTTGTTTTTTCTAGGTCTTTTTGAGGAATCATACTCACTTTTTTATTGCCAGAAACCTTTGCTAGTTTTTTCTCGGCGAGATGTTCTGTTATGGGAACAATTCCAATAATTGGTCCTGTTTTGTCTCCCAAAAGAGCCAAGGTTTTAAAGATATGTGTTCGATCATATTCCGAAGGAAGTTCACCCTCAAGCGCGTTGATCTGAATACCAGTATGGTCAATACCTGCCTTGGTTAAGATTTGTTCGACCAAGGTTTTTTTAATCTTGACTTTCTTTGCCATTATTTATACTTATCCTCCAATTGACTCATCCAGATACCAAGCCAGATACCAAGCGCAAAGAAGAAGGCAACGAGAACATAGCTCACAATAGAAAGTCCAGTATATTGGATACTTTCAGCATTTCCAGCATTTGGGATCAAAATTAAGAGAGTACTTGAAAGAACAATGCCAATGATAAAGTGATAAACACGAGAGTGATAGTTGTTCAAGGCGTGGTCCATTAATTTTGAAAAGATAATGAGGGTTGCTCCTGCACCAATGCCGATAGGAAGGAAAGTACCAAATAAATCAAAGGTTTTAAAACCAGTCAGCATAGGAGCGTACAGTCCCAAAATCAAAAGTAGATTTGACGGACTTAAACCAGGTACCAAGACACCAAGAGCTAAAAGAACACCTGCCAAGATGAAGTTTGCAAAACTAGCACTGAGTGAACCTACGACAAAATTGAGCGCGTAAAGACCCAAGCCTGAAAGGATAAAGGTAGTCCAGAACCAGACTAGGTCAACCTTATCACGGTCAGATTCTCGAGTAGATTCTTTAAGGAGGCTAGGAACTGTACCGATGATAGCTCCAGCAAAGCTCCACAAAACATAGACTTGGTAATTTTCTAGCAAATACTCGATCGGATAGGAAAACAAACCAATCCCTAGCAACATCCCGATAGCTACTGGGATAAAGTAAAGGACATTCTCTTTAAAATCCTTAAAGGGATGAGCCAGAAAGCCAATCATTCGCTCGTAAATTCCCAAAATAGCTGCTAAAACACCGCCAGAAATTCCTGGTAGGATAAACCCTAATGCAATGACGATTCCTTTAATAACTCGTGCAATCCATGAAAACATAATAAAATCCTCAATTTCATAAAATTCTTCTCTATGCTATCAATTATAACACAGACAGGGAGAAAATGAAAAAACAAGTGAAAAAGTTTGTTATTTTCACTTGTCTTATGGTCTCAAAAATAATTTTCTGAAGGTTTCTTCCTTCTCTTTAGCAGTAGAAATCAAATTGATGTCCAAATGATGTTCAAATCCTGCAATTCTTCCTTTAGATGTGTACTGGTGGAGATCGTAGTCCAGATCAGTATTTGGCTTCGTTTCAAAATAACCAGAGTCCGTTCCATAGGAAGGGATCCAAATAGCAGTGAACTTTTCTGTATTGATACTATGCTCTTGCATGAAGTAAACCCCAACATAGATGCCGATATTTTTAGCGCCTAAAGATTCCAGTTTGGCGCGAAAGGCCTCAACACCTTCATTCATATCAGACATTGTTTTTTCTTCAACATCTAACCAGTAGTAGCTAGGATTATAGGGAGAAGCAGCGTTGTAGAAGACTTCAGCAGCCTTCTCCATATCTTCTTTGCTTTTTCCAGCAACGTAAGCATAAACACCCACAGGGACATTGCGTTTTTGAAATTCTGCTATGTGATTTTTATAGGCTTTATCGACACCATTGATAAAGGCAGCATTATTTGTTTCAGTATGCTGAGCCCCATTGTGCACGCGAACGATAACACCAGAAATGTTTTGAGATAAGGTATCGTAGTTGATCTCCTCAGGTCTTTGCCAACCAGAGACGTCGATAATGGGTTTGTCAAGATTATGCAAGGCTTGTGTTTCAACTTGAAGAGCATTTGGTTTTGTTTTGATAGGATGATCCTCAAAACTTGGTCTATTGAGGAGTAAAATCGCTATGAAAATTCCAAATAAACTCAAAATAATAGCTGGATGAATTTGTCTTCTCATATTTATTTAGTTTATCGTAAAAATTTAAAAAAATCAAAGGAAACAGTCTAGAAATGTAGACAAGTAGGGGAGATTTTCAGGAAAGCACCTGTTTGTTTGTTCTTTAAAAGTAAAATTATGGTATAATATAAGGGAATTTTTACAGAAAAGAGAATAGTATGTCAAATTATGCCATTATTTTAGCAGCGGGTAAGGGTACTCGCATGAAATCAGATCTTCCTAAGGTACTTCATAAAGTAGCAGGAATTTCGATGTTGGAACACGTTTTTCGTAGTGTTGGTGCTATTCAACCTGAAAAGACAGTTACCGTAGTTGGACACAAGGCAGAGTTAGTTGAGCGAGTCTTGGCTGGGCAGACAGACTTTGTTACCCAGTCAGAACAGTTAGGAACAGGTCATGCTGTCATGATGGCAGAGCCAATCCTCCAGAATTGCTCTGGTCACACCTTGGTTATCGCTGGGGATACACCTCTAATTACAGGTGAAAGCTTGAAAAATCTCTTGGATTTCCATATCAATCACAAAAATGTGGCGACGATTTTAACAGCTGAAGCAGCAGATCCTTTTGGGTATGGTCGTATCGTTCGTAACGATAATGCTGAAGTTCTTCGCATTGTCGAGCAAAAGGATGCGACTGATTTTGAAAAACAAATCAAGGAAATCAATACTGGAACTTACGTATTTGACAATGAACGTCTTTTTGAAGCTCTCAAAAGCATCAACACTAACAATGCTCAAGGTGAGTATTATATTACAGATGTAATTGGTATTTTCCGTAATGCGGGTGAGAAGGTTGGTGCCTATACTCTTAAGGACTTTGATGAAAGCCTTGGAGTAAATGACCGTGTAGCTCTTGCTACTGCGGAAGCAGTGATGCGCCGCCGTATCAATCAAAAACATATGGTCAATGGTGTCAGCTTTGTTAATCCAGAAGCGACTTACATTGACATTGATGTTGAGATTGCTCCTGAAGTTCAAATCGAAGCCAACGTTACCTTAAAAGGTCAAACGAAGATTGGTGCGGAGACTATTTTAACAAATGGAACTTATATCGTGGATAGCACCATTGGGGCTGGAGCTGTGATTACGAATTCCATGATTGAGGAAAGTACGGTTGCAGACGGTGTGACAGTCGGTCCCTATGCCCACATTCGTCCAGGTTCAAGCCTAGCTGCCCAAGTTCACATTGGAAACTTTGTTGAAGTAAAAGGGTCGTCCATCGGTGAAAATACCAAGGCTGGTCATTTGACCTATATCGGAAATTGTGAAGTCGGTAGCCATGTTAACTTCGGTGCAGGAACCATTACAGTAAACTATGACGGGAAAAACAAATATAAGACTGTGATTGGTAACAATGTCTTTGTTGGCTCAAACTCAACCATTATTGCTCCAGTTGAATTAGGTGACAATTCTCTCGTTGGAGCTGGTTCAACCATTACCAAGAATGTTCCTGCAGATGCCATTGCTATCGGTCGTGGACGACAAGTTAACAAAGACGAGTACGCAACACGCTTACCTCATCATCCGAAGAACCAGTAGGAGTTTGTCATGGAATTTGAAGAAAAAACGATTAGTCGGAAGGAAATCTATCAAGGTCCTATTTTCAAACTAGTACAAGACCAGGTGGAACTACCAGAAGGAAAGGGAACTGCCCAACGTGACTTGATTTTTCACAATGGGGCTGTTTGTGTACTAGCTGTGACAGCCGAGGACAAAATCGTTCTCGTTAAGCAATATCGAAAAGCTATCGAGGCGGTTTCTTATGAGATTCCTGCTGGTAAACTAGAACTTGGTGAAAATGCTGATCCAATGGCAGCGGCACTTCGTGAATTGGAAGAAGAAGTTGCCTACACTGGTAAGTTAGAACTGTTGTACGATTTCTATTCTGCGATTGGATTTTGTAATGAAAAACTAAAACTCTACCTTGCTAGTGATTTGGTCAAGGTGGAAAATCCTCGCCCACAAGATGATGATGAAACCTTGGAAGTCTTAGAAGTAAGTCTAGAGGAAGCCAAGAACCTGATCCAGTCAGGTCATATCTGTGATGCCAAGACCATTATGGCGATTCAGCACTGGGAACTACAAAAGAAATAGAGGAGAAACCCATGGGAAAACCTTTATTAACAGATGAGATGATTGAACGTGCCAACCGCGGTGAGAAAATATCAGGGCCACCTCTTCAAGATGATGAGGAAACAAAGATCCTACCAACGTCTTCACAACATTTTGGTTATTCACGTTCTACAGACCACGGTTTTAGTCAAGATACACTTACAATCGAAGTAGAGCCAACGATTCATAAGAGCCGCCGCATTGAGAACACTAAGAGAAATGTCTTCAACTCAAAACTCAACCGAGTCTTGTTTGTGGTGATTTTACTTTTGATTTTGCTTGTTTTGGCAATGAAACTCTTGTAATTGAAAGGAAATGAAATGAAAATTGGAATCATTGCTGCCATGCCAGAAGAGCTTGTATATCTGACTCAGAATTTGGACAAAGCTCAAGAAGTTCAGGTCTTAGGAAATACCTACTATACTGGCACTATTGGCAAGACAGAAGTTGTTCTAGTTCAGAGTGGGATTGGGAAGGTCATGTCGGCTATGAGTGTAGCGGTGTTAGCTGATCATTTCCAAGTAGAAGCCATTATTAATACAGGATCAGCAGGTGCTCTTGCAGAAGGGATTGCTGTTGGAGATGTAGTGATTGCGGATAAACTTGTCTACCATGATGTGGACGTGACTGCTTTTGGCTATGCTTATGGTCAGATGGCTGGTCAACCCCTTTACTTTAATTCAGATAAGGAGTTTATCACTAGGATTCAAGAAAGTTTATCTCAAGTAGAACAGATCTGGCACCTAGGCTTGATTGCTACAGGGGACAGTTTTATAGCTGGAGAAGATAAGATTGCTAGTATCAAGTCCCACTTTCCAGATGTTTTAGCAGTTGAAATGGAAGGGGCGGCCATTGCTCAGGCGGCTCAGGCTCTTGACCTACCTTTCCTCGTCATTCGTGCTATGAGTGACAATGCCAATCACGAAGCCTCTATCTCTTTTGATGAGTTTATTATCGAAGCTGGGCGTCGTTCGGCCCAAGTCTTACTAGCCTTTTTAAAGGCCTTGAATTAAGCGGAAATTTGACAGTTTATCTAGCTTATGATAAGATTTAAATAAAGAAAAGCTAGAAAACGTTTCAGAGGATATTATGAGTATTGAAATGACCGTCAGCGAGATTGCAGAGGTCTTAGGACTATCTCGTCAGGCAATCAACAATCGTGTTAAAGAACTTCCCGAAGAGGACACGAAAAAAAATGACAAAGGTGTAACAGTAGTTACTCGAAGTGGCTTAATCAAGCTAGAAGAAATCTATAAAAAAACGATTTTTGAAGATGAACCAGTCAGTGATGATGTCAAACAACGCGAACTGATGGAAATCTTGGTCGATGAGAAAAATGCTGAAATTCTTCGTTTGTACGAGCAACTCAAGGCCAAGGACCAGCAACTGGCAGAAAAAGATGAGCAGATGCGCATCAAAGACCGCCAGATTGCAGAAAAGGACAAACAATTGGACCAACAGCAACAGTTAACTCTTCAAGCTATGAAGGATCAAGAAAGCTTGAAACTCGAGTTGGACCAAGCAAAAGAAGAAGTCCAAGCAACCAAAAAAGGCTTTTTTGCTCGCCTGTTTGGAGGAAAATAAAGAAGCTGTTTGGGTTATTCACTAACCTAATAGCTTCTTTTCTTATTATAGTTTAAATTGAGTCGGAATTGAGGTAAAAGATGGAAAAATTAAGAGATTATATCGCCTTTGACTTAGAATTCAATCAACACGAAGGAGTTACCCATTTAATTCAGGTATCAGCAGTTCGTTTTCAAGATGGTCAAGAGATAGGTGCCTTTGATTCTTATGTCCATACCAGCGTGCCTTTAAAGAGTTTTATTAATGGTTTGACAGGAATTACAGCTGAAACCTTGAAAGATGCGCCAAAAGTAGAAAAAGTGTTAAAAGACTTTCAGGCATTTGTCGGCAACTTTCCTATCGTTGGTTACAATGCAGCTAAGAGTGATTTGCCTATTCTCTTGGAGCATGGTATTGATTATCGTGACCAGTATAAGGCCGACCTATATGATGAGGCTTTTGAACGCCGTAGTTCTGACCTACACGGCATAGCCAATCTCAAATTGCAAACTGTGGCAAATTTTTTAGGGTTTAAAGGACAATCGCATAATAGTTTAGAAGATGCCCGTATGACAGCGCATGTTTATGAAGCCTTTTTGGAATCGGATGAAGGAAAACTATTGTTAGAAGAACAAAGTAATCTATCTATGAATCCCTTTGGTGGGCTAGACTTATCTCAATTTCTAGACTAGGAGTGCCTATGAAACCTGAAAAACCTAAAAAACTAGGTTTTAGGAAAATTTACCTCAACCTAGATAAAGTTCTCTTCCTCTTTTTCTTAATTTTCATGATGGTGGAATATCTGTGGTTACCTCTCAATTCTTGGCTTGCTGGTCTTTTACTAAGCCAGACGGGCTATTTGTTTATTTCTTACAATAATATTTTTGCCATTATCACGAGTTCTCCTTTAATCAGTCTGGCCTTTCTCGTCTTGATTGTAATCAATCTTTTGGTGGCCTATTTCCAGATTTGCCTCCTCTTTATTGGGGCGCGTCACCTTCTCTACCACGAAAAGAGAACCTTGATTGAGTACAGTCGCAAAGTTTTCCAGCAAAGTTTTCTGTTCATGAAACGCTTGAGCTTCTGTAAGATGGCTTTTCTATTCTTCTACGTAGCCATGCTCTTTCCTTTCATCAGGAAAATTTTAAAAATTTATTACTTAAATAAAATCGTTATTCCAGACTTTATTGTGACTTATCTGGAAGACAAGTACTGGCTAGTGGGCTTGATGATTTTTGCATCTGCTTGGATTTTGCTCTATGTGTCTGTCCGACTTATGTTTGCCCTTCCGAAGATTCTCTTTGAAAAGAGGACTGTGAGAGAAGGAGTAAAATATAGCCTACAAAAGACAAAAAAACAAGTTCTCTTTTATGCTTGGAACTTGCTACTCATTATTATTAAAACCTATCTCTTTTTCTTCCTTCTCTTGACTCCCTTGCTAATAGGACAGATTGTAATTGACAATTTAACACAGAAAGAATCACTGATTCTTGGAGTTATCAACTTTGTCTTGATAAAAAATATCCACTATATGGCCTTGACCTATTTCCTTGTTAAGTTTGTCTCCTTTTTGACAGGTGAGGAACTGGAGATTATGCCAAGAAGAAAAAAAGACCATTTGATGAGATGGGGAGTTATGGGCTGTGCTAGTATCTTTTTTGCGCTGGAAGGTTATATCTATCTGGAAGCTCCTGTGACAAATACCCCTTTAGTCATTTCACATAGGGGCGTTTCAAATAAAAATGGTGTACAAAACACTGTACAGTCTTTGGAAAAAACAGCGCAACTGAAACCAGATTTGATTGAAATGGATGTGCAGGAGACCAAAGATGGTCAGTTTGTGATGATGCATGACGCCAATCTTAAGAACTTAGCAGGTATCAATGTCAGACCTCAAGACTTGACTTTGGAGGAGTTGACAGGGTTAGATATTTCTGAAAATGGCTATCGAACCAAGATATCTAGTTTTGATGACTATCTCAATCGCGCGAATGAACTTCATCAAAGATTGTTGATTGAAATTAAAACCAGTAAAAAAGATAGTCCACAAATGATGGAACGTTTTCTAGAGAAGTATGGCTCTATTATCAAGCAGTATGGTCATCAGATGCAATCACTAGACTATCATGTGATTGACCAAGTTTTGAAATATGATTCGACTATTCCAGCTTATTTCATCTTGCCTTATAATAGTATTTTCCCAAAAACCAAGGCAACTGGCTATACCATGGAGTATTCAACATTGGATGAATATTTTGTTACTAAACTTTGGTATACGGAACAAAAGCTTTACGTATGGACCATCAATAGCTCTGACGCACTTGATAAATCGTTGCAGTTGTCAGTGGATGGGATGATTACAGATGACACGGAGATGCTACAGGAGACTTTAGCAGCAGCTCAGGAAGATCCAGAATACACCGATCTCCTTTTGAAAAAAGCTACGGAGTTCTTTAATTTCTAACAGAGAAAAAAAGGAGAAGTGAACCTTCCTCCTTTTTCTGTAGGTGATTAGAATGGTAATTTTCCAGCGAAAGCACCTAGTTTTTTCTTAGTCGTTTCGTCGATTTGTTCTAGAGCAGCGTTGATGGCTTGAACGGTCATATCAGACAAGGTTTCTAGATCTTCTGGATCTACAACTGCTGGACTGAAGTCAATACTAACAACTTTCTTATCTCCAGTTAAGGTCGCTTGGACAAGGTCTTGAGCAGATTTTCCAACAAATTGCATAGCAGCGAGTTCTGCTTGACTTTGTTCCATTTGTTTTTGAAGTTTTTGTGCTTGGCGCATCATGTTTTGCATGTTCATCATAGCGATTTACAGTTTCCTTTTCTATTATTCTCCTAACCATTTTATCAATTTTAGGGATAAAAGTCTATTATTAGTTTAAAGCTAAATTTCAAATTCAAGTTAGCCAGCAAGCAGTCTTCTCTGGGAAACTTGTAGTCCAAGCATTTTTTAGGATAGTTATTAATCCAATTTTCGATGAAGGCGACCTCCTTAGGAGTCGTTTTCTTAGTTCCTTTAGGTAACCATCTATGAATGAGCCTATTGTGATTCTCATTAGTTCCCTTTTCCCAAGAGGCATAGGGGTGTGCATAGTAGGTATGCTCCTTAGAAAACACATCAGACAAGCGGCGGAATTCGACTCCATTATCTGCCGTGATGGAAAGAATGTGATGTTGTTTTAAGATGAGTTTTAGAGTCTGATTGACGGACTCAGCGCTTTTATTTGGAATTAATCGAATGATTTGATGTTTGCTCCTTCGATCCGTCAAGACAAGCAAGCAGTGATTTTTCACTCTTGTAAGTAGAACCGTATCAATCTCATAATGCCCATTCTCCAATCGAAGATTGATAGCCTTGGGACGCTGTTCAATGGATTGACCAGCAGGTTTAAAGTTGGGGCTAGCTTGTTTCTTGACAGTTTTTCCTTTTCTAGGATAAAGGAGATTCTGTTTGGTCAATCCCAATTTTCCATGATGAATCCAGTAGTAGATGGATGAAATTCCCACTGTAACGCCCTTAGCCTTGACCATTATTTCAGGAGACAACTTTTGATTATGATAGTGGAGAATCTTTACTGAAAAAGACCTACTATCCAATAGCCAATCCTACTGTACTAGTCCTTTTTTTAGTTTATCTATGGTATAATAGAAGGTAGATTTATCAATTGGAGTATGAAGGATTTTATGATTAAACTTGTAGCAACCGATATGGATGGAACCTTTCTAGATGGAGAGGGGCGGTTTGATATGGAACGCCTTAAAAATTTACTTGTTTCCTACAAAGAAAAGGGGATTTATTTTGCAGTGGCTTCAGGTCGCGGTATCTTGTCGCTGAAAAAGCTGTTTGCGGATGTACGTGATGAAGTGATTTTTATAGCTGAAAATGGGAGCTATGTTGAGTTTCATGGCGAGGATATGTACGAGGCTACCATGTCTCGGGATTTTTACTTGAGCACTTTTGAAGCTTTAAAGAAATCGCCTTATTTTGATGAAAGAAAGATGCTCTTGACTGGGAAAAAAGCTTGTTATGTATTGGATACTGTAGATGAGACCTATCTGATGTTTAGCCGTCACTACAATGAAAACATTCAAAAAGTAGCGAGTTTGGAAGATATCGCGGATGAGATTTTTAAATTCACCACTAACTTTACAGAAGAAACGATAGAAGCTGGAGAGGCCTGGGTCAACGAAAATGTTTCTGGTGTGAAAGCCATGACCACAGGTTTTGAATCCATCGATATTGTCTTGGACTATGTTGATAAGGGTGTGGCTATTGTTGAGTTGGCTAAAAAGCTGGGTATGACCATGGATCAGGTTATGGCGTTTGGCGATAATCTCAATGACCTTCACATGATGCAGGTTGTCGGTCACCCAATCGCTCCTGAAAATGCGCGACCAGAGATTTTAGAATTAGCAGAAACAGTGATTGGCCATCATAAGGACCAATCAGTGATGGCTTATATGGAGGGTTTGTAATGGTAGATATTAAATTGATTGCATTGGATTTGGACGGCACTTTGCTGACTACTGATAAAAGACTGACAGATCGTACCAAGGCGGTCCTCAAGGCTGCGCGTGATCGTGGCATCAAGGTCGTACTGACAACGGGTCGTCCTTTAAAGGCTATGGATTTCTTTCTCCATGAGCTAGGGACTGACGGTCAGGAGGACGAGTACACGATTACCTTTAATGGTGGTCTGGTACAGAAAAACACAGGAGAGATTCTCGATAAAACAGTCTTTTCAATCGATGATGTGGCACGCTTGTACGAGGAAACTGAAAAACTCGGATTACCGTTAGATGCCATTTCAGAAGGAACAGTCTATCAAATCCAGTCTGACCAAGAAAGTCTCTATGCTAAGTTCAATCCAGCCCTGACTTTCGTACCTGTCGCTTTTGAAGATCTATCTAGTCAGATGACATATAATAAATGTGTGACCGCCTTTGCCCAAGAACCTTTGGATGCAGCGATTCAACAGATTTCTCCAGAATTGTTTGACCAATATGAAATCTTCAAATCGCGTGAAATGCTATTGGAATGGTCACCGAAAAACGTCCACAAGGCGACAGGCTTAGCAAAATTAATTAAACACTTGGGCATCGACCAAAGCCAAGTCATGGCTTGTGGTGACGAGGCCAATGACCTTTCTATGATTGAGTGGGCGGGTCTGGGAGTTGCCATGCAAAATGCAGTTCCTGCTGTTAAGGAAGTTGCCAATGTGATTACCCCTATGACCAACGACGAGGAAGCCGTTGCCTGGACTATCGAAGAATACGTGCTAAAGGAGAACTAAAATATGGGATTATTTGACCGTCTATTCGGAAAAAAAGAAGAGCCGAAAATCGAAGATATAGTAAAAGAAGCTCTGGAAAATCTTGATTTGTCAGAAGAGGTTGAAGAAAATCAAACGGCAGTCGAAGAAACAAGTCAGGAAGAGCCAGCAAGGGACAAAGTAGAAGAAACACCTGCTCAAGAAGAAAATTCTCAGGTCTTGACAGAAGAAGTTATTGAACCAGAAGCAGTTGAAGAAACTGCTCAGGAAGAGGTTGAGCTAGAATCTGATGAGCTAGAGCAAAGCCAAGAGACTGAAGAAGTTTTAGAAGAAGAAAGCCAAGAAACTGAAGAGGAACTAGCGTCTGAAGTCATAGAAGAACTTCCTCGGGTTGAAGAAACCGTACAGGAAAAATATGACCGCAGTCTCAAGAAAACACGTACGGGATTCGGTGCGCGTTTGAATGCCTTCTTTGCCAACTTCCGCTCTGTCGATGAAGACTTCTTCGAGGAATTGGAAGAACTGCTCATCATGAGTGACGTCGGTGTTCAGGTCGCTTCAAACTTAACAGAAGAGCTTCGCTATGAAGCTAAATTAGAAAACGCTAAGAAGCCTGACGCACTTCGCCGTGTCATTATCGAGAAATTGGTTGAGCTCTACGAAAAGGATGGCAACTACGATGAACAAATCCATTTCCAAGATGGCTTGACAGTTATGCTCTTTGTTGGTGTTAACGGTGTTGGAAAGACGACCTCTATTGGGAAATTGGCTCATCGTTACAAACAAGCTGGCAAGAAAGTCATGCTGGTTGCGGCGGATACCTTCCGTGCGGGAGCCGTTGCCCAGCTAGCAGAGTGGGGCCGTCGTGTGGATGTTCCCGTTGTGACGGGGCCTGAAAAAGCTGATCCTGCAAGTGTGGTCTTTGATGGGATGGAACGTGCTGTAGCAGAAGGAATTGATATTCTCATGATTGATACAGCAGGTCGTCTGCAAAACAAGGACAACCTCATGGCCGAGTTAGAAAAGATTGGTCGTATTATCAAACGTGTTGTGCCAGAGGCGCCACATGAAACCTTCCTGGCACTCGATGCTTCAACTGGACAAAATGCTTTGGTACAAGCTAAAGAATTTTCTAAAATTACCCCTGTGACAGGAATTGTATTGACTAAGATTGATGGAACTGCCCGTGGTGGTGTCGTTCTGGCTATCCGCGAAGAACTTAATATCCCTGTAAAATTGATTGGTTTCGGTGAAAAAATCGATGATATCGGGGAATTTAACTCAGAAAACTTTATGAAGGGTCTCTTAGAAGGCTTGATTTAATACAAAATAAATATCCTGCAAGTCAATCTTGCAGGATATTTTTGCTATTCTAAACGGCCATCTTCACGATAGGCGATATCTGGCTGCCAAGTCCATTTAGCTCCAAACTTCTCAAGTAAGTCAAAGCTAGCTTGTGGGCCCATACTTCCAGCTTTATAATCGTAAAGTGGAGCACCATTTTCAGCCCAGAGCTTTTCGATACGGTCAATCAATTTCCAAGAAGCACTTACCTCATCCCAGTGGCTAAAATTGGTTGAGTTGTTGTTCAAGACATCGTAGATTAATTTCTCGTATGGATCTGGTGAAGCACCAGTAGCAGTAGCATCTGTACGATAATCTAAAGAGCTTGGCGCCAGGTTAAATTCTTCACCTACTTGTTTACCATTGAGGCTGAGAGAGAATCCTTCTGTTGGCTGGATGTAGATGGTCAAGATATTTGGTGCCAAAGGTTCTCCAAAGATAGAGTCCATTTGCTTAAAGACGATATTGACATGAGTGCCTTTTTCCGTCAGGCGTTTACCAGTACGGAAGAAGAAAGGAACGCCACGGAAGCGATCGCTGTCTACAAAGAAAGCACCAGAGGCAAAGGTTTCTGTTGTAGATTCAGGGTTAACGTTTGGCTCGCTACGGTAGGAAATGTATTTCTTACCATCGATCTTTCCAGAACGGTATTGACCACGGATAAAGTGTTCTTTTAATTCTTCCTCACTTGGTTGGTGGAGATTTTTAAATACTTTAATCTTCTCCGCGCGAATCTCATCTTTTGTAAAACTTGCAGGCTTGTCCATGGCTAGAAGAGATAAAAGCTGGAGAGTGTGGTTTTGAACCATGTCACGGAGGGCACCAGATTCATCATAGTAGCCACCACGTTCCTCAACTCCTAGGCGCTCAGCAAAGGTAATCTGCACATTATCAATGTGCTCACGGTTCCAAACATTTTCAAAGATCATATTGGCAAATCGAACCGCAAAGATACTTTGAATCATTTCTTTCCCCAAGTAATGGTCAATACGGTAGATCTGTTCTTCATCAAATGTTGCTAGAAGATCTTCATTCAGCTTGCTTGCAGTTTCATAGTCTGTACCAAATGGTTTCTCAACGATTAAGCGCTCAAAACCTTTGCCATCAACAATGTTTTCAGATTTGAGGTGCTTGGCAATAGTTCCAAAGAACTGAGGTGCCATAGACAAGAAGAAGAGCTTATTGTGTTCGGCTTGGTATTTTTCATTCAGCTCAGCTTGTAATTGACGCAAAGCAATGTAATGTTCCGTATCATTCACATCATGGCTTTGATAGTAGAAGTGGCTAGCAAATTCTTGGGCTTGCTCGGCACTATCTGCCAAATCAAGGATGGACTCGACAACTACAGATTCAAAATATTCCTTACTCCAAGGTCTACGAGCTGTTCCGATAACAGCAAAATGCTCAGAGAGATTGCCTGATTTATAGAGTCTGAAAAGGGAAGGGTAGAGTTTGCGTTTAGCTAAATCTCCACTCGCACCGAAAATTGTAACAATAACCTTTGATGACATCTAGCTACCTAATTTCTATATTTTTTCCTAGTCGGACTAGGGATGAGATTTCCTCATTTTCATAGTCTTTATTTTATCATAATTTTCAAAAAAATCAAAAAATCCAATACGCAATTAAAAAACCGTAAGGAAAACCTTACAGTTTCGATTTATACGTTTAGGACCTTGTCCAAGAATTCTTTCAGACGAGGGTGTTGAGGGTTGTCAAAGATTTGGTCTGGTGTTCCATCTTCAAGGAATTCTCCGTCAGCTGTGAAGATAACACGGTTGGCTACCTGACGAGCAAATCCCATCTCATGGGTTACGATAATCATGGTCATGCCTTGTTCCGCCAGTTCCTTCATAACATTCAGTACATCTCCGACCATCTCAGGATCAAGAGCGGAAGTTGGCTCATCAAAGAGCATGATATCAGGATTCATGGCTAGTCCACGAGCGATAGCTACACGCTGTTTTTGACCACCTGATAGGCTATCTGGGTTAGCATTAGCTTTGTCTGCAAGACCGACTTTCTCCAGCAACTCCATCCCCAATTTTTCAGCTTCTTCTTTGGTCATTCGTTTGTGTTCAATAGGAGCAAAAGTGATATTCTCTAGGACGGACATGTGAGGGAAGAGGTTGAAGTGTTGGAAGACCATTCCGACGTTTTCGCGAACATGGTCGACATTGGTCGATTTTTCAGTCAAATCATAACCATTTACTGTGATGTGACCACTCGTTACCTCCTCGAGAAGGTTAAGGCTACGGAGGAAAGTGGATTTACCAGAACCAGAAGGACCGATGATACAGACAACATCCCCTTCATAGAATTTAGTAGTAATGCCTTTTAAAACTTCATTTTTTCCATAATACTTATGCAAATCATTTACATCAATTTTTAGTTTTGCCATTAACGAATCCTCTTTTCTAAGCGTTTCGCTAGTCTAGTCAAAAGCGTGATAATTACAAGATAGAAGATAGCAAGGATTGCATACATCTTAAAACTTTGGTAGTTACGAGCGATGATGATCTTACCAGTTTGGAAGAGTTCTACCAGACCGATGGCTGATACGATAGTTGTATCTTTCAATGCAATAACGAACTGGTTGACGAAATTTGGAAGCATTAGTTTAGTTGCTTGTGGCAAGATAATCTTACGCATGGTTTTTCCGTAGGAGATACCAAGACTGCGGCTGGCCTCCATTTGACCAACTGGAACCGCTTGGATACCACCACGAACGATTTCAGAGATATAAGCTGCCGCATTGAGTGAGAGGGCAATAGTACCAGCAACAAAGTCATTGATTGGACTTTGTTGGCCTGTAATCGACTCGATAAAGTTTGGAATCCCCCAGAAGATGAAAGCGGCAAGAATCATCAATGGAATACCTCGAATCACATCCACAAAAATCTCTGAAATGACTCTGAGTGATTTGTATGGACTAACGCTGAACATACCAAAGATAATCCCAATCACAATGGCAATCGCAAACGAGATAAGGGCTAAAGCGAGAGTGATTCCGAGTCCGCTAAGGAGTTGCTTGTAGTTGTTTTGAAGCAAGCCCCAGATAGTAGTTTCGTCAACTGTACTTGTAGAAGTAGTTGCTGCTCCGCTAGCCAGATACTTGTCGAGAATTTTTTGAAATTCACCGTTTGCTTTGAGGTTAGCAAGCCCCTTATTGAACATCTGAATCAATTCAGGATTGGTTCCTTTTTTAACAGCAAAGGCTGTTTCGCCGATTGGAGTTCCAGCGATTGGTGTTTTCAATTTTTGCCCTTGACTGATAGAATATTTGAGAACGGGCTCATCATCCATCACGGCATCGATGGCTCCAGTGTTTAGACTGTCATACATAGATGAGCCATCTGAAAAGGTTTTAATTTTGTAGCCGTATTTGCTTTGGTTCTCTGTAAGGAATGTTTGAGAAGCCGTCCCGTTTTTCACACCAACCGTCTTATCCTTGAGATCTTCATAAGAAGCGATAGTACTTGATTCTTTTACACCAAGAATAGTATTAGCAGTGTAGTAGGAATCAGAGAAATCAAATGTAGCTTTACGAGCGTCCGTCACAGACATTCCAGCGATGATACCATCAGCTTGTCCGGCCTGAACAGCACTGATCGCTGCATCAAAGCCTGGGTTGGTAATCTCAATTTCAAAACCTTGATCTTTGGCAATAGCCTTGATCAAGTCCATATCAATACCAGTGTACTCGTTGCTTGAATCTTGAAATACGAAGGGAGCAAAAGATGAATCACTGGCAATAACATACTTAGATTTAACTGTGTCAGCTTTTACTACTCCTAGTGAGAAAATGGGAAATAAAATTAGCAAAAACGCTAGGATTTTTTTCTTCATTTTAAGTCTCCTTTCCGAATATTTTCCCATTATAACAGAAAATATTTCAGAAGGCAAATTTAAAGGTTTTATATGTTAGAAGATATAACATAGATTTACAACCTTGATAAATCCAGAGATAAAGAATCTGGTGGAATTTATGGTAAAATAGAAGGATAGAAAAATACAGACGAGGCAATTATGATTAATCGAATTACAGACAATCAATTTAAACTAGTATCAAAATACCAACCTTCAGGAGATCAACCCCAAGCCATCGAGCAGTTGGTTGATAATATCGATGGTGGAGAAAAAGCTCAGATTCTGATGGGGGCGACTGGTACTGGGAAGACTTATACCATGAGTCAGGTCATTTCCAAGGTCAATAAACCCACTCTGGTCATTGCTCACAATAAGACTCTGGCGGGTCAGCTCTATGGAGAATTTAAGGAATTTTTCCCTGAAAATGCTGTTGAGTACTTTGTGTCCTACTATGACTATTACCAACCAGAAGCCTATGTACCTTCTAGCGATACCTATATTGAAAAGGACAGCTCTGTTAATGACGAGATTGACAAGCTCCGCCACTCAGCGACTTCAGCCCTTCTGGAACGTAATGATGTCATCGTTGTGGCTTCTGTCTCTTGTATCTATGGTTTGGGTTCGCCCAAGGAATACGCTGATAGTGTCGTTAGTCTCCGTCCAGGTCTTGAGATTTCTCGTGATAAACTCTTGAATGACTTGGTTGATATCCAGTTTGAGCGTAATGACATTGATTTCCAACGGGGAAGATTTCGTGTGCGTGGGGACGTGGTGGAAATTTTCCCAGCGTCCCGAGATGAACACGCTTTTCGAGTAGAGTTTTTCGGAGATGAAATTGACCGTATCCGCGAAGTTGAGGCGCTGACAGGTCAGGTGTTGGGAGAAGTAGATCATTTGGCGATTTTCCCTGCTACTCACTTTGTGACCAATGATGACCATATGGAAGTTGCCATTGCCAAGATTCAGGCCGAGTTGGAGGAGCAGTTAGCTATCTTTGAAAAGGAAGATAAATTGCTAGAAGCCCAGCGATTGAAACAGCGAACAGAGTATGATATCGAGATGTTACGTGAGATGGGCTATACCAATGGGGTTGAGAACTACTCTCGTCACATGGATGGACGGAGCGAAGGAGAGCCCCCTTATACACTTCTCGACTTCTTCCCAGATGATTTCTTAATCATGATTGATGAAAGTCACATGACCATGGGGCAAATCAAGGGCATGTACAATGGAGACCGTTCGCGTAAGGAAATGCTGGTCAATTACGGGTTCCGTTTACCGTCCGCCTTGGACAATCGTCCTCTTCGTCGTGAGGAGTTTGAGAGTCACGTTCATCAGATTGTTTATGTTTCAGCGACACCAGGTGACTATGAAAATGAACAGACCGAGACAGTGATCGAGCAAATCATTCGTCCAACAGGGCTTCTAGACCCAGAGGTGGAAGTCCGTCCGACTATGGGACAGATTGATGACCTTTTAGGTGAAATCAATGCTCGTGTTGAAAAGAATGAACGAACCTTTATTACAACCTTGACCAAGAAGATGGCAGAAGACTTGACCGACTACTTCAAGGAAATGGGTATCAAGGTCAAGTACATGCACTCGGATATCAAGACCTTGGAACGGACAGAGATTATACGTGACCTGCGTTTGGGTGTTTTTGATGTCTTGGTCGGAATCAACCTCCTTCGTGAAGGGATTGACGTTCCTGAGGTAAGCTTGGTAGCCATTCTTGATGCTGACAAGGAAGGTTTCCTTCGTAACGAACGCGGATTGATTCAGACCATTGGACGTGCTGCTCGTAATAGCGAAGGACATGTTATCATGTACGCTGATACCATTACTCAGTCTATGCAACGTGCCATTGATGAAACGGCTCGTCGTCGGAAAATCCAGATGGCCTATAATGAAGAACATGGTATTGTACCTCAGACAATCAAGAAAGAAATCCGTGACCTGATCGCTGTAACTAAGGCAGTTGCTAAGGAAGAGGACAAGGAAGTCGATATCAATAGCCTCAACAAACAAGAGCGCAAAGAACTCGTCAAGAAACTAGAGAAACAAATGCAAGAAGCCGTCGAAGTGCTTGACTTTGAACTGGCAGCTCAGATTCGTGATATGATGTTGGAAGTCAAGGCGTTGGGGTAGTGAAGGAGATGAAATGGAAATGTCAAACTATTTTACAGATAAATTTAGTGAATCCGAATTAAAGAATCATTTTGACTCGTTGGACGAAAATAAACTGAAATACGAACTTGAAAATTTTATTAATCAATATTTAGACTTATCTGAAGAAGAACAATTGAAATATACTGAAATTGTTCTTTATGTCTGTAGATATTTTATAGGGAAAATTGATAAAACTATCCAAAAAAAGATTTTAGAAACCATAAACAAAATACTATCAACAAAAACACAAATATATAGTTGGGTTGAAATATCTTATTATTTAGATACTCTTTATTTATATTTATTTGAAACCGAAAGGTATGAAGATTATTCTAAACTGTTTGAAAATGATAGTTATTTCTTTAAAATCTTTGATTTAATATTAAAAGAAAATCTAAAGGATGTAAAATACCGTATTTCAGACTTATTTTCAGTTTTTGTTAGATTATTTAGACAAAATAGTTTACCAGAAGAAAGAAGAATCTATTTTAAGAGAGAATTAGAATCATTTATAAGTTTTATATTCCAAGATATTGATTTTGAGAGAATTGCCTATTGGTATTTTGAATTAGATGAAATGTTATATATTTTTAAAAATGAACATCTCGAAAAAATTAATAACTATTATTTCAATAACCCTCAATCTAATTATGTTGAGGAATACTTGGATTTTGTGTTAAGACACTTTGATGACGTAATTAAAAATTCGATTGATGTTGTTCGAAAGATAGCAGAAGAAAATGATTCGGATATCATCCGCAACCAAGCTATTAAGTTAATTGAGAAGTATGATAATGATTACTTGAATGAGAAAAGTGATTCAGAATCTATCTCGTCATTAGACGCTGATCAACTTTTAGAACAAGCGGACAAGATTATATACTATATACGTTCTAAAATGACTGTTGATGCAAATGAGTTGAAAGAAATAGGTTCCTTTGGACATTATACTAAGATTGACACATTAACAAATTATCTTATAAAAGCAGACTGGAAAAATGAAAATAATTCTGAAATTCAACCTCCATTTTTACGACTGACTAATCTAAAACAGTTAAATGACCCGATGGAAGGAAGAGTAATATATGATTATTTGGGTATAGATAGTACGTTTTTCCAACAATATCAAACTTCCAATGTTTTTATATCCTCTCTAACCACGGTATCTGATAGTTTACCTATGTGGAAGGAATATGCAGATTCATCTCAAGGTGCCTTCCTTGAATATAATCTGTCTTATCTTGAAGATATAGTTGCTCATAAATCGATAGAGTTTGTTAAAGTTCATTATTTAGATTTAATGTCAGAGAATAAAGATGAAACAGATGTTGGTAAATCTCTTGATAAATTAAAACAGATATTTGAAAAATTGAAAGAGCTGAAAGCTGAAAAAGAATTGATAAGTTTTGCCGAGAAATTGAAGAAGATTTCTTACCTTTTCAAAGTTAAAGACTATGAGTATGAAATGGAGTATCGTATTTTAATTAATTTAGATGATACAGCTATACAAAATATTATTAAAAGAGATGCTAATGATTCATCAAATGAAAAGTACTTTAAGAAGGAAGAAATTGGGTTAGAAATTTTTGATAAAGTTAACTATAATGATTTTAGGAAGTATATAGTATTAAGTTCGAAAGATAATGGTAGATATGATTTATTTGTATACATCAATCTGGCTCCTTTGAAATACTCAAAAGTTATTCTAGGGCCAAAGGTTACGGATGCAGACTATATTGCTCCTTACCTCAAACTTGCCAATCCTGATATAGAGATAGAAAGCTCGAAAATCCCTTATCGTTCAGTTTAGAAAAAATTAAAGCTTCAAAGAAATTATAATCTTTTTATTAATAAGGAGAAGCAAGTAATGAAAAGAAAGTTACTTTTAATTTTCTGTATTATAAATATTGTCCCTTTATTCTTTATTCTACGTTTTGCCTTCCTTATCTTTACAACAACTTATGATATTTTTCCTGAAGCAAATCAAGCGGAAGTAGAGACAGCAGTAAGAAGAACCCTTGATTTGTATGGTTTTAAAGGAGATATGAAGGTTACGAAGTTTTCTAGAGATAAATGGACTTCTGAAAAATACAAAATTGAATACAATTATAGTGAAGAAGTTGATGGAAGTAGAGTCACTGTGGGTCATGCCTTGTTTTATCGTCCAAAGTCCTCAAAATACAATCCCCAAAAGACTGATGAAGAACTGGCCTATGATGGGACTACGAGAACCATGATACAAGAATTTTCAGACATGGCTCATAAACTACTCAACCAGCATCCTGTCAGTGTTTCTAATAAAGAGAAGGTAGAGAGTTTTTTTAAGCAATATGAAAATCCAAATCTAGAATATGTGAATAGTTACTGGAGTGTCGATACTGAATCTGAAAATATCCAAGACTATTATACCCTCATCGAAAAGAACCATAAGGAAGGGAAAGCTTTTCAAGGTTTATATGACCTCCCTATTGATGAATTTTTGGAAAAAGGAATTATTAAAGGAAGTGTTAGATATAAAGATACTGTTTTAGAAGAGGGTGAGAAAGATTATTTTGATAGCGAAGGCGGACTGACAGGATTTATTTCAAATGGGATAGATAATGCCGAGTTGCCAGATGCCTTTTATGAGGTTTCTTACTACTATGGTGCTAAAGGATATCGTTCAGGTAGTAGTGTTTCATTAAAGGTTCAAAACCATAAGATGCTCTATTATGGAAGTAATTTTAACTAAAAATTTTATATGTAATAATTTGTGTTAAAATAATAGACGAGATAATTTAAAAGTGATGGATATTAGTCATTAGTTAGTAGTTTGAATTTAAAGGAGAAATAAATAGTGAAAAATTCAAGTACTTTTAACAAGCTTATTTATACTGTCCTATATTCCTTACTGATAGCATTTGTTATCGCTCATTTCATATTATGGTCATTTGGTTTATCATTTACGCCGATTATTTGGGATATTTGGCTCTTTCTCCTGATTTTAACTTTCTATATTCGCTTTTTGAGGTCCTTTGCAATTCTTGATCTTCTATTTGGGATATTTGGACTGAAATTTATTCCCATAGCGTGGAATACAAAGCTTTTTGTTCCAATTATCCTCTCTATTTCGCATATTTTTATTTACTTTTTAAAGAGGAAATATCGCTTCCTTGAAGGAGTGCGCAGTGCGATTTGTAGTTTTTATATTTGGTTATTTGTAATTGTCGTTTTCGCCTTTATTCCAAATCCTCCTGTTTCAATCACTATTGATTATGAAGTTAGAGGACAAGAAATTGTCATAACAAGAGGATATTTGCTTCATGATGTATACTATTATCATGAGCTGATTAATCCCTTCATCATGAAATCTGATATTAAGTCTGAAAAAGTTATATAACAACTTAGAAAGTGAGTAAATTTATGTCCCGTTCCCAATTAACGATTTTAACAAACATTTGTCTGATTGAAGACCTCGAAACTCAGCGCGTGGTTATGCAGTATCGCTCTCCTGAAGAGAATCGCTGGTCTGGTTATGCCTTTCCTGGAGGTCATGTAGAAAATGGCGAGGCTTTCGCAGAGTCTGTCATTCGTGAAATATACGAAGAAACTGGTCTGACGATTCAGAATCCTCAACTTGTCGGCATTAAAAATTGGCCATTAGATACAGGTGAGCGTTATATCGTCTTTTGCTACAAGGCGACAGAGTTTACTGGAGATCTCCAATCCTCAGAAGAAGGAGAAGTTTCTTGGGTGCAAAAAGACCAGATTCCTGACTTGGATCTGGCCTATGATATGTTGCCCTTGATGGAAATGATGGAAGCACCTGACAAGTCAGAGTTCTTCTATCGCCACCGTACAGAGGATGGATGGGAAAAGAAAACCTTCTAGTCTTTTACTAAATAACCAAGTTTATCCAAGGCCTCCTCGATATAGTGGAGGTCTTGTTGTGTTTCAGCTTCAACAAGGTGATAATGAATGCCATCTGTCAATTCAGAAAGGGGTCTAAAGTCTGAATTCTCGACTTGTTCCAGAAAGTGCTGGACATCTCGACGACAGGTGAGTTTTAGCAGGGTTTCAATTTCACCATAAACGGGATGATCAATTAAGATATTTTGAACGCGTCCGCCATTATCTACAATAGCTAGAAGTTCCTGCCCAATTTCTTCCAGTTCATGTTTCACTTTAAAGAGTTTGTGAACGTAAGGACTGGCATTGTTTTCTTTATAGATATAGCCACGATTGGTGGATAGGATAGGAGCACCATCGGCTCTCAAGATGGCAATGTCTTGGACGATAATTTGGCGCGTGACATGAAAGTGTTCAGCCAAGGTCTGACCATTGAGAGCTTTTGGTGACTCTTTTAACAGTTTGAGAAGAGCCTGTTTGCGATCTTTTGTCATGGCTTTTCCTTTTAGCGACGTTTTCGAAGCACTTTATAGACAGCTAGTGCTAATGTATAGTCTACCATACTGTGGATAATTGTGCCAAATCCAACTAGGACAAAGAGAACATAAAACATATTTTCAACGTTAGTCCCTGAAGTGGCATAGAAGATGATACAAGCCAGTACTTCAGCGATAGCATGAACAACACCCAAAACAAAGTTAAAAATCCAAGATGCCTTTGGTTTATCCAAGGTTTCAGGGAATTTTTTTAAGTAAAATGCTCCCAAAATACCAAAAACGATGTGAGAAAAGGCGCGCAGAACGATAACCATAGGGTAGCCTGCCATCAGGAAGCCGAGACTAGAAGCAATAATCACAAAAGCAGCCATCAAAGGTGATAGGAACATGGCGATAAAGATGGCGATATGGCTTCCTAAAGTGTAAGAAGCTGGTGGGATGACGATTTTAAAAGGCATAATGATTGGAATCAAAATTGCGATTGCAGTGAGTAGGGCAGTCATGGTCATAAACTGCGTTTTTTTCCGTATATCCATAAGAACCTCCATTTAACTGTATATACACAAGTATAGTACAATAAATAGATAGACATGTCAAGAATTTATTTTGATTTTATTGAAAATTTTCAAAAGTATAGGTGGTAGATTCAAAGGATTTTCATATATTTTCAAAATTTTGAACTAATGACTCCTTGGTAAATAACCATTTATGAATAGAAGATGAGCCTTTACTGGTGAAAACTAAAACTCCACCTTCAAGACTGAAAGTGGAATTATGTTTATTTCTTCAAGGTTTCGAGACGTGGGACAATTGCTACTGTTAGAACTGCAGAGATGACAAGCTCAGCAATTGAGTTTGTAGAAATAACTGTTGCCAGGAGTTTTTGGATATCGCCGTTGAAGACATTTCCAAAAAGAAAGAAGATTCCCCCAAGAACAAAGACGGTGTTGGTAAGAGAACCGAGAGCGCCAGCAATGATGAGGCCTGTTCTGTTTTTCAATAATTTATAAACTAAATAAGGTGTCAGACCAATCAAAATACGAGGTAGGATGGCAATCATTGCGGAATAGATGTTTCCGTTTGGTACAAAAGGTGAGAATAGGTAGCTGGTTGGAAGGATTGTAATCGTGTTAACCGTCAAGCTAAGTAGCCCCATCAAGAAACCAAGTGTAACACCAACTCGTGGGCCGTAAATAATACTAGCAATGATTACTGGAATATGAACGATAGTTGGTTTGATTGGAAATGGGAAAAGATTAAATAGGAGAGAGCTCAAAAAGTGGATAACGAGCATAACTGCAAAAAAGATAGCAATTGGGGCAATGTTAGAGCGTTTGTTCATCGAGGGTTTCCTTTATTCTTTCTAAAATAGTATTCAGGTCAGCCAGGGCGCCTTTTCCGTAATCGCCACAGGCTAGTAGAGATTCCTTTGGAGAGATTATCTGATAACCATAGGTCTCTAATGTTTTTAGATTAGCCTGAGTTGCTGGGTGGTCATACATTTTTGTGTTCATGGCTGGTGCGACTAACTTTTTGATGTGGTCTGGCAGGGCAAGAGCTGTACTCGTAACCATGTTATCCGCAAAACCATGTGCTAGTTTGGCAATGGTATTAGCGGTAGCTGGGACGACGATAAAAAGATCGGTTTCTTTGCCTCTTTCGATATGATTGACTTGATCAGGATAGGGTTCCTGCATGACATCAAGGTGGACTGGATTCTGTGAGAGTACCTGTAGTGTCAAAGGCTGGATAAACTCTGTAGCGGCCTGAGTCATTAAGACAGTGACATCATGGCCTTGTTTTTTCAAGGAACTGACTAAATCAGCTGCTTTATAGGAGGCGATGGAACCTGTCACTGCAATCAGAATGTTTGCCATGGCTTTCCTTTCTATGAATCGTATGCTTGAATTTTCTCAAGGAGGAGTTCTGCAATTTCTTCTTTAGTCTGGACTGTTTGAAGCTGATCTTTCTCAACAAAGATTGCCCGATGCTGGTTTGCTGAGATTTGAGTAAGGTCATTTGCTATGATTAAGTCTGCCTGATTTTTGATAAGACTCTGTCTAGCTACCTCAATAAGATGATATTCAGTAACATCAACCAATAGTTTGAAACCAATCAGATGAATAGAAGGATTCCATTCCTTGACTAGAGAGATGATCTTGGGTGTTTTTTTAAGGAACAAAATCTGAACCTCATCATTTGAGGAAATCTTAGTTTGATGATTCTGCTTGCTTAAAAATTCTTCCAAATTAGAGCTAGCCTGAACTTCCTCAAATCCTGTCATATAAACAGGAGTATAGTCTGATACAGCCATTGAGTGGACTAAGATCTGATATTCCTGAACACGTTCTTGCATCTCAACTAGAAGATCGTTGGTATTGTCAATTTCTCGAATGCTTAGGTTGGGATGAGCTTCTGGCTTCACAGCTCGTTTTGTCGTTATCAAACAAACTTCATGCCCTGCAGCAAGCAAGGTTTCTGTGATGATTTTCCCCAGGCGACCTGTGGAATGGTTCGTAATAGAGCGGACGCTATCAATAGCTTCACTCGTACCGCCCGATGTGACTAAAATTTTCATAGCACTATTGTACACAAAAATAAACGTTAAGTAAAATGAAAGCATTTAAAAGAAAAATATATTATCATTGACATTTATAGTAATAAATAAGATAATGAATCTAAGTAAATTAAGAGGGGTATTATTATGGATTTTTTTAAATTTGCAGACAACATTGCAAAGGAAGCTAGTAAAGTATTGAATGATGTCGGTTCTGCTACTAGCGAAGCCTTAAATGAAGCGAGTAAATTTACTGGAGAAGTTATTACAGAATCTGCAAAAACTATAGGTGAAGTATCAGGCCAAGTTGGTAATGTTGTCTCAGATGTCTCAGGGAAAGCCGTTGAAGTTGCTGGAGATGTAGCAAATCAGATATCAAATGTGACTTCTCAAACATTTAACGAAGCTGGGAAAATAGCGAATAATACAAAAGAACAAATTGAATCGGTAGACCTTTTTAATTCTAAACTAAGACAAGAAGCTGTTGATGGATATAATGAAGCTATTAGTTGTTATAATGAGGAAGCTGATAACTTGGCTAATAAATCAATAGATCTTTATCAGGTTAGGGATAAAGCTATCAAAGTTGTAAAAATTGTTGAAGAAAGAATTAACAAACTAGCAAATAAACCAAAAGAGTTTGAAACAAAATTAGAAGAAATTGATGTTGAAATTCAGAATTTTGAAGATAAGCAAATTGCTATTTCACAGTCAATTAAGGAAGCTGAATTAGCAAGTGGTAGCACAGCGGCTACGGCTTCACTTAGCGCATTAGGAGTAACAGTTGCAACTTTAGGACCTACTGCCGCTATGGGTGTTGCAACTACATTTGGTGTTGCATCAACAGGTACTGCAATTTCAAGTTTGACAGGTGCTGCAGCAAATAGCGCCGCTCTGGCTTGGTTAGGTGGTGGAAGTTTAGCAGCTGGTGGCGGTGGAATGGCAGCAGGTAACGCATTTTTAGCATTAGCTGGTCCTGTCGGTTGGGGAATTGCAGGCGTTATGTTGACCGCTTCTGTAGGCGCTGGTGTAGTAGCTAATAGGAAAAATGAAGAAGTTGCAAAAGAAGCTATAGAGGAACAGAAAAAGGTAGAATTGTTGACTAGACAACTTAAAGAAAAAGTAATAGAAGTTACAGAATTAATAGAACTAACAGAAAAACAAACAGAGGGAATATACTTAGCTAATTTATCTTTAACTGGGATGGACTATAGCTTATTTACTGATGACGAAAAATATCAAGCAGGTGCTTTAGTGAATTCAACTCTATCATTGACTGCTATGGTAAATAAGGAAATTAGAATAAATGAGTAACCAGATTTTTAATCAAGCTTTTAACCAAGGTATTGGTGCATATGTCAATTGTTTAAATAACTTGAGAATTCAAGATTTACATAATGCTATGAAAATTATAGAGGATGAAGCACGCAGAGTCATCTTAAACAAGGACAATGCCTCAAAAATTTTAAACTATACGAGAGACAATATTGAAGACGTTATTCTAAAGAAGCGTGGAGGAGATTATGGTGGTCACGGCTTTATCGCTGAATTTGCAGAAGCAGGGATTGTAAATGCGAGGAGAGCCATTGAAGGGTTAAATCCTATTGTAAAAGTATTGAATGATAATGGACCAGCCGATTTATTAATTGGTAGAAATACCATTCAAATGAAGTTTTATGATAATTTACGTGATGAACTAGCTCAATCGTTTCATTACAGTTCAAAAATGAAAATGATGTTTCCAAAAGATCACGTTCTAGTATTTGAAAAAATAATGGCTGGGTCCAAGGAAGTTGAATTGAATGGTAAAAGATTGTCTATTAAACAAATTACGGACATACGACAAATAATCAATGATATTACCGAAAGCAAGGGACTTACTTCATATAAATCTTGGATGAAATCATCTGTTCTAAATTATAATGATGCTCAAAAAAATTCAATTCATTCTCTTTTAGATTCCGAAGAGAAGAATATTCGTAAAACAGTCAGACTAAAACAACAAGAATTAAATAAAAAAAGATTAGTGGCCCAAAAACGTGCATTACCAAATTTAAAAGAAGCTAACAAAGTTGCAAGAAACGCAGCTTTTTTACAAGGTGGTTTAGCATTAATGTCGACTGTGTATGGAAAATACAAAGAAGGTAGAACAATTTTTGAATTCACTCAAACAGATTGGCAAGATTGTGGATTAGAAACTATAGAAGGAGCCGTAAAAGGAGCTATATCAGGTTACACGATTTATGGCCTCACGAATGTTTTTAAAATGAGTGCACCAAGTGCAAGTGCATTTGTGACAGTTACCTACGGAATGATTGATATTATTACAAAGTTTAGAACATCTAGATTAACTGAAGAGGAATTTATAAATCTAGTCACTCTAAGTGCACTAGATGCTTCCTTTGCTACAATTGGTGCTTGTGTAGGGCAAACAATGATTCCTTTTCCAATTTTGGGAGCTGTGTTAGGTTCAATAACTAGTTCAATAATTTGGGAGATAGGTAAGGGGATTTTAAACGAAAGAGAACAAAACATAATTCAAGATTACAGGGAAAATCTGAATAGTTACATAAAAACTTTAGACGAAAATTATCTTGTCATTTACAACGAAATTATAGAAAAGTATAAAAAATTGGGTGAAATACAAGCATATTCGTTTGATTTGTCAATAAATACTAAACTTAGATTTGAGTACTCTATTGAGATGGCGGAAAATTTAGAAATCGAAGATAAAAGAATTCTTCATGATTTGACTGAAATTGATAGTTATTTTCTTTCCTAGATTATTTTCAGATTCTTTATAGTCTAAAACTATAAAAGCATATAAAATTTTAAAAAGCGCTATTGTAACCCCTGAAATATTGATATTTACGAACGTTTTAAGAGTTTAAGGGTGTTAAAAATCTTGTTTTGTGTTATAATGAATTATCACATTAGAGGCCAGAGGAGTTTTGAATGAAAACAGATATTGAAATCGCACAGAGTATTGAGTTGAAACCAATCGTGGATGTTGTAGAGAAACTTGGTATTTCTTACGACGATTTGGAGTTGTATGGAAAGTACAAGGCTAAACTCAGCTTTGATAAAATTCGTGCAGTTGAGAGCAATCCAGTTGGCAAATTGATCTTGGTTACTGCCATCAACCCAACGCCTGCAGGTGAAGGGAAATCAACCATTACCATTGGTCTTGCAGACGCCTTGAACAAGATTGGTAAGAAAACCATGATTGCTATTCGCGAACCGTCTCTTGGTCCAGTCATGGGGATCAAGGGAGGTGCAGCCGGTGGTGGTTATGCGCAAGTTCTGCCAATGGAGGACATCAACCTTCACTTTACTGGGGATATGCATGCCATTACAACTGCCAACAATGCCCTTTCTGCTTTGATTGACAATCACTTGCACCAAGGGAATGAGTTGGGAATTGACCAACGTCGTATCCTTTGGAAACGTGTCGTGGACTTGAATGACCGTGCACTTCGTCATGTGACCGTTGGACTTGGTGGTCCTCTAAACGGTATTCCACGTGAGGATGGTTTCGATATTACCGTAGCTTCAGAAATCATGGCCATTCTGTGTTTGGCGACGGATATTGAAGATTTGAAACGTCGTTTGGCAAATATCGTTATCGGCTATCGTTACGACCGTACGCCTGTTTCAGTTGGTGATTTGCAGGTTGAGGGTGCTTTGGCTTTGATCTTGAAGGATGCTATTAAGCCAAACTTAGTTCAGACAATTTACGGTACACCTGCCTTTGTACACGGTGGTCCATTTGCCAACATTGCTCATGGATGTAACTCTGTTTTGGCAACAAGTACAGCCCTTCGCTTGGCTGACTATACTGTTACTGAAGCTGGTTTTGGTGCGGACCTTGGCGCTGAAAAATTCCTTGATATCAAGACACCAAACTTGCCAACTTCTCCAGATGCGGTAGTCATCGTTGCAACCCTTCGTGCCCTTAAGATGAATGGTGGCGTTGCTAAAGATGCTCTGACAGAAGAAAACGTAGAAGCAGTTCGCGCAGGTTTTGCTAACTTGAGACGCCATGTTGAAAACATCCGTAAGTTTGGTATTCCTGCAGTTGTCGCGATTAACGAATTTGTCTCTGATACAGAAGCTGAAATCGCAGCCTTGAAAGAACTCTGTGCTTCAATTGATGTGCCAGTTGAACTAGCAAGTGTCTGGGCTGATGGCGCGGAAGGTGGAGTAGCTCTTGCTGAAACGGTTGTTAAGACTATCGCAGAAAATCCAGCTAACTACACACGTCTTTATGACAACGACCTTTCTGTCCAAGAAAAGATTGAAAAGATTGTTACAGAGATCTACCGTGGTAGCAAAGTAAACTTTGAGAAGAAAGCTCAAACGCAAATCGCTCAAATCGTTCAGAATGGTTGGGACAAATTGCCAATCTGTATGGCAAAAACTCAGTACAGTTTCTCAGACAATCCAAATGCACTTGGAGCCCCAGAAAACTTTGAAATTACCATTCGTGAGTTGGTACCAAAATTGGGTGCAGGTTTTATCGTTGCCCTAACAGGTGATGTTATGACCATGCCAGGTCTTCCAAAACGACCAGCGGCTCTCAATATGGATGTTGAAAGTGATGGAACTGTTCTAGGATTGTTCTAATAGTTTAATTGAAGTCAAATGAGTTTGGAAAAGCTATCCAAGCTCATTTTCTTGTCTAGATATGAGGCGTTGTCTTCAGCTGATGAGAGAATCGCTTTCTAGACGTAACTAGTCTAGGAAAAGATATTTTCCCTAATTTCTGATATAATAGAAACATTGACTTCAAGAGTAAGGAAGAGAAAATGAACGCATTATTGAATGGAATGAATGACCGTCAAGCTGAGGCGGTACAAACGACCGAAGGTCCCTTATTGATTATGGCGGGGGCTGGTTCTGGGAAGACTCGTGTTTTAACTCACAGAATCGCCTACTTGATTGATGAAAAAATGGTTAATCCTTGGAATATCTTGGCCATTACCTTTACCAACAAGGCAGCGCGTGAGATGAAGGAGCGTGCTTATGGGCTCAATCCAGCAACTCAGGATTGTCTGATTGCGACTTTTCACTCCATGTGTGTTCGTATCTTGCGTCGCGATGCGGATCATATTGGCTACAATCGGAATTTCACCATTGTAGATCCTGGTGAACAACGTACCCTTATGAAACGCATTCTCAAGCAGTTAAACTTGGATCCGAAAAAATGGAATGAACGAACCATTTTGGGAACCATTTCCAATGCTAAGAATGACTTGATTGATGATGTGGCTTACGCTGCTCAAGCTGGCGATATGTACACGCAAATCGTGGCCAAGTGTTACACAGCTTATCAAAAGGAGCTTCGTCAATCTGAGTCGGTTGACTTTGATGATTTAATCATGTTGACCCTGCGTCTCTTTGATCAGAATCCTGACGTCTTGACCTACTATCAGCAGAAGTTCCAATACATCCACGTTGATGAGTACCAAGATACCAACCATGCCCAGTACCAACTGGTCAAACTCTTGGCATCACGCTTTAAAAATATCTGTGTGGTTGGGGATGCAGACCAGTCTATCTACGGTTGGCGTGGTGCTGATATGCAGAATATCTTAGATTTTGAGAAAGACTATCCCCAAGCCAAGGTGGTTTTGCTAGAGGAAAATTATCGTTCAACCAAAACCATTCTGCAAGCAGCCAACGATGTCATCAAAAACAATAAAAACCGTCGTCCTAAGAATCTCTGGACCCAGAATGCCGATGGAGAGCAGATTATTTACTATCGTGCAAATGACGAACAAGACGAGGCTGTTTTTGTAGCAAAAACCATCGATGAACTCGGTCGCAGCCAAAACTTCCTTCACAAAGACTTTGCAGTGCTTTACCGTACTAATGCGCAATCACGTACTATTGAGGAAGCCCTCCTCAAGTCCAATATCCCTTATACCATGGTTGGAGGGACCAAGTTCTACAGCCGTAAGGAAATCCGTGATATTATTGCCTATCTTAATCTTATTGCTAATTTGAGTGACAATATCAGTTTTGAGCGCATTATCAACGAACCGAAACGTGGAATTGGACCAGGAACCGTTGAGAAAATCCGCGACTTTGCTAACCTGCAAGACATGTCTATGCTAGATGCTTCAGCAAATATTATGTTGTCTGGTATCAAGGGGAAGGCGGCCCAATCTATCTGGGATTTTGCCAATATGATTCTGGATTTGCGCGAGCAACTGGATCAATTAACCATTACAGAGTTGGTTGAGGCCATCCTAGAAAAAACAGGCTATATCGATATTCTTAATGCCCAAGCGACCTTGGAAAGCAAGGCTCGGGTTGAAAATATCGAGGAATTCCTTTCTGTTACCAAGAACTTCGATGACAATCCTGATGGTCAAGAAGAAGAAACTGGTTTGGACAAACTCAGTCGTTTCTTGAATGACTTGGCTTTGATTGCAGACACAGATTCAGGTAGCCAGGAAACATCTGAGGTGACCTTAATGACCCTGCATGCTGCCAAAGGTCTCGAGTTCCCAGTTGTCTTTATCATTGGAATGGAGGAAAATGTCTTTCCGCTTAGCCGTGCGGCTGAAGATCCTGATGAGCTGGAAGAAGAACGCCGTCTGGCCTATGTGGGTATTACGCGTGCGGAGAAAATCCTCTATCTGACCAATGCCAACTCACGCTTGCTTTTCGGTCGTACAAACTATAATCGCCCAACCCGTTTTATCAATGAAATTAGCTCTGACTTGCTTGAGTATCAAGGTTTGGCTCGTCCGGCAAATACCAGTTTCAAGGCTTCTTATAGCAGTGGTGGGATTGCTTTCGGTCAAGGTATGAGCTTAGCTCAGGCCCTTCAAGAACGGAAACGCAATGCTGCGCCAAGCTCTATCCAGTCAAGCGGTCTCCCATTTGGACAGTTTGTAGCCGGAAATAAAAAAGATTCAAGCGATACAAATTGGTCTATTGGGGACATTGCTCTCCATAAAAAGTGGGGTGAAGGAACAGTCCTCGAAGTTTCGGGTAGTGGCGCTACTCAGGAACTAAAAATCAATTTCCCAGAAGTGGGTCTGAAAAAACTTCTAGCCAGTGTTGCCCCAATTGAGAAAAAAATCTAATTTTTCATCCTTCTCACGAATAATAAAGTGAGGAGGATTTTTATGTACAGTATTTCATTCCAAGAAGATTCACTTTTGCCTAGAGAAAGACTAGTTAAAGAAGGAGTAGAGGCTCTGAGCAATCAAGAATTGTTAGCGATTCTGCTCAGAACCGGAACGCGTCAGGCTAATGTATTTGAAATTGCTCAGAAAGTCTTGAACAGTTTGACCAGTCTAACTGATTTAAAGAAAATGACCCTGCAGGAATTGCAGAGTCTATCTGGTATTGGACGGATTAAGGCCATTGAACTACAAGCAGTGATTGAACTGGGGCATCGCATTCATAAACATGAAACCCTTGAGATGGAAAGTATTCTCAGCAGTCAAAAGCTAGCCAAGAAAATGCAACAGGAACTTGGCGACAAAAAACAAGAGCACCTAGTGGCGCTCTATCTCAATACTCAAAATCAAATCATTCATCAGCAAACCATCTTTATCGGATCTGCGACACGCAGTATTGCTGAACCGAGAGAAATCCTTCACTATGCTTTGAAGCATATGGCAACCTCGGTGATTCTCGTTCACAATCATCCATCTGGTGCTGTATCTCCTAGTCGAAATGACGACCATGTCACTAAGCTAGTAAAGGAAGCTTGCGAACTGATGGGGATCGTTCTCTTGGACCACCTGATTGTCTCTCATTCTGATTACTTTAGTTACCGTGAAAAGACGGATCTGATTTAAAGTTCGTTTACAACATAGTCAAATAGTGTTTTATCCTTGGGACGATTTTCAAATAGAAATTCAGGATGCCATTGGACACCAAGATAAGGAAAATCATCTGTAGTTGTGACTGCCTCGATAATCTTATCCTTGGGATCATAGGCCACAACCTTAAGATTAGGAGCTAGATCTTTAATACTCTGGTGGTGGAAGGAGTTGATATGAGAGATTTCTCCATAGATCTCTCGGAGAATTGTATCAGGCTCAGTCACGAGGCGTTGGGTCGTGTATTCGGCTGAACAGTCCTGCCAATGATCCTCAATATCTTGGTGAAGTGTGCCTCCCATAGCGACGTTGAAGAGCTGGGTACCCCGACAAACAGAGAAAATTGGTTTCTTCTGTTTGATCGCTTCTCTGATAAGGGCTAATTCAAATTCATCTCTTTGAAGATGGTAGTCATCACTGTCAATGGTTTTAGGCTGGCCATAGTATTTTGGATCAACATTTTGCCCACCTGTTAGGATGAGTTTGTCAATCATAGCGACGTAATGGCTTGCCATTTCTTGATCACCAATCGGTAGGATGATGGGAATTCCGCCAGCGTCCTTGACTCCTTCAACAAAACCTTTTGCCGCATAGCTCATCATGACATCATCATCTGGATGAGCTTTTTCATTTCCTGTAATCCCAATAACTGGTTTTTTCATAAATGCTTTCGCTTTCTAATCCTCTTTACGCATAAAATAGAGGAGAGTTTGGAGTTCGCTTGTCAAATCAACATACTGAACGACCACATCTTTTGGAAGGTGAAGGTGGACGGGCGAAAAACTGAGAATACCTTTTATACTTGCATCAACCAAAAGATTGGCAACTTCTTGTGATTTAACACTTGGAACAGTTAGGATAGCAGTTTTGACATCTGCTTCTTTGATCTTTTCTTTAATCTGAGAGATGCCATAGATTGGAATCCCGTCAGGTGTCTGGGTGCCAACTTCTGGATGGTCATCTAGGTCAAAGGCCATGATAATCTTCATCTTGTTGCGCTCATGGAAGCGGTAGTGGAGAAGGGCATGGCCCATATTTCCAATCCCAACCAGCATAACATTTGTAATTGAGTTATCATTTAGGAGATCAGCAAAAAAATTCATCAATTTTTTGACATCATAACCAAATCCACGTCTTCCTAGTTCACCAAAGTAGGAAAAATCACGACGGACAGTCGCAGAATCGATACCGATAGCCTCTGCAATTTGTTTGGAGTTGGCACGTTCGATTTTCTCGGCATGAAATCTCTTGAAAATTCGATAGTAAAGAGAGAGTCTTTTTGCTGTTGCTTTTGGAATAGCAGACTGTTTATCTTTCACAAAATCACAACCTTTCTATTCTTCTATTTTATAGAAACATTGTGAAAAAATCAACAAAAACAAGAAAAAACTAAGAGAATTCTTAGTTTTAATCTGAAAAATTAGTTTGTGATAAAAAACGGTAGAGATCGCCAACTAATCCTTGATAAATCACCTTATCATTCAGCGTTAAGGAGCTGATTAGGAGAGTGTCGGGCAGGGTAACACAGCCTGATAGTGATAGCATAAGCTCTTCGTAATCGGCAAATTCAAGTGTACGTTCTACTTGATAGCTATCTTTATATGTGAGACGATACATAGCAAACTATCTTTCTTCTTTTGTGAAGATTCCGCGTTCTACAAGACTGTCCATGAGGAAGTAGAATTTCTCTTGGTGGATATGGTGTTCTTCAGATTTAAAGATATTCACCAAACGAAGACCAGATTTGTCAGTGATGTTAAGCTTGGCTCCAGTAAGTTCCTTGTTAATGATAATTTTTAGTTGGAAACCTTCACCGCTGTTGGGAACTTTTTCAAGTAGACGAGTCAGTTCGTAGTTTCCGACTTTTGTTTCAAAGAAAGTATTGTCTTTTAGTGTAAACTTTCTTACAGATGGACTAAGTGTATAGTCGTAGCGGCAGTTTTGTAGTTTAATGGTTTTTTCGAATGCCATTAGGTTAATCTCCAATAATATTTTTTAAGGTTTGTGCCAGTTGTTTCAGTTCGTTCTCGGTATTAAGAGGAGAAAGACTGATACGGATAGACTCTTTTAAACGATGGGAATCAGACCCATAAAAAGCTTCTAGGACATGGCTCGTTTGCACAATACCAGCAGTACAAGCAGAACCAGTTGAGATTGAAATTCCTTCAAGGTCTAACCGTAGCAAGAGCAAATCATTTTTTTGACCAGGGAAGCCAATGTTGAAAACATAAGGAAGCTGGTGTTGGCTTTCATTGAGATAGTAGTTGAGACCTGCAATTTCTTCTAGAAAAGCAGATTTGAGTGCACTTAGTTTTTGGTAATGGTCAGCCTGATAATCCAAGTCTTCTTTGAGAGCAGCAACCATGCCTACAATAGCAGCAAGGTTTTCTGTTCCAGCCCGTTTCTTTTGTTCTTGGTCCCCACCGTGAAGATAGGAATCAAAGTCCATAGACGAAGCGTAAAGAAAACCAATTCCTTTTGGTCCATGGAATTTATGAGCAGAAGCGCTAAGGAAATCAATTCCTAATTCTTCTGGATGGATAGGGATTTTCCCGATAGCTTGAACAGCATCAACATGATAAGCAGTAGGATGGTCTTTTAAAATATGTCCAATTTCAGCGATAGGTAAGAGACTGCCCGTTTCATTATTGGCATACATAGTAGAAACTAGGATGGTATCGTCACGTAAGGCTTCTTGAATCTGCCCCGCTGTAATCTCTTGATTTACTGGTTGGACGATTGTCGCTTCAAAGCCAAAATGTTGAACTAGATAATCAATGGTTTCAAGCACAGAATGGTGTTCAATAGCTGTCGTGATGATATGTTTTCCACGTTTTTGATGACGGAGACAATAGCCAATGATGGCTGTATTGTTACTTTCTGTACCGCCAGACGTAAAAAAGATATGTTGAGGTTTGGTTCCTAGTAAGTGAGCCAACTCCTGACGGGCTTCACGGAGCAGTTTGCCAGCATGGCGACCATGACTGTGAATACTTGAAGGATTGCCATGGATTTCCTGCATGACCTTGGTCATTTCTGCGATAGCTACTGCTGACATTGGAGTAGTGGCAGCATTGTCCAAATAAATCAAAGAATCACCTTATTCCTTTTTATTATATGCAAAGAGTGGGCTAACTGGTTTTCTTTCGTGGATACGGACGATGGCATCACCAATCAATTCGCTAGCAGTAATGTAGCACACATTTTTCGGAGTTCTTTCTTTTGTGGCTACTGAGTCTGTCACAAGGATTTCTTTGATGTTAGTAGCATCAAGAAGGTCAGCAGCGCCTTCTACAAAGAGACCATGACTGGATACCGCATAGATTTCAGTTGCACCTTCACGCTCAACGATTTTGGCTGCTTCTGAGAAAGTACGCCCAGTATTTAGGATATCGTCAATCAAGATGGCCTTCTTGCCTTCAACATCACCGATGATATAACCTTGGCTACGCTCTGAATCGTCTTGAGCATAGTCGATGATTGCGATTGGTGCATCTAAATATTCAGCTAAGCTGCGGGCACGTTTGACACCAGAATTTTTTGGACTAACAACAACCACATCTGATCCCAGCAACCCTTTATCGCTGTAGTGTTTAGCAAAGAGAGGAATTGTATAGAGGTTATCTACCGGAATATCAAAGAAACCTTGAACCTGAACAGCGTGCAAATCAAGAGTTAGAACACGACTTACACCAGCCTTGACAAGCATATTGGCAACCAGTTTTGCAGTGAGGGGTTCGCGAGAAGAAGCGATACGATCCTGACGAGCATAACCAAAGTAAGGAAGGACAACGTTGATACTATGAGCACTTGCACGTACACAAGCATCAACCATGATTAACAACTCCATCAAGTGGTTGCTAACGGGGTAGCTGGTTGATTGGATGATGTAGACATCGTAACCACGGACACTCTCTTCAATGTTGACCTGGATTTCACCATCAGAAAATTGGCGAGAAGATAATTTTCCGAGAGGTACCCCAACCGTTTCTGCGATTTTTTGTGCAATTTCATGATTGGAATTAAGTGCAAAAAGTTTCATGTTGTTTCTATCTGACATTATAGACCGTCCTCTGTAAACTCTAAATATTTTATCTCCATTATTTTACCAGAAAATGGAGATTATTTCAGCATTTTTTCATGCTTTTAATAAAACGAATTAATTTTGAAGGAGCTTTTTGGTAAGTGATATTATTTTCTGAAAGAAATTGCTGAAAATCTCGTTTTCCTTTCTCGTGATCAGTAACTTCTAGCTCCAGTTCGTAGTCTGTATGATCAAAGTAGTGGCTTTCATCTAGTGCCATTAGACCAATCGACGTTTCCATTTCGTAACGAATAGTTGCAAGACAACCCAGAACAAACCAGTCTTGGCTTAGAATACCAAGCTTAGCAAGTTCCTCTAGAACGAGTCCTTGAGGAAGTATTTGTTTTTCTAGGTAAGATTCAGCCTCTGGAAGATTCAGTTTCTGATTGTATTCCATATTTCCTACAATTTGTGGCACCTTCAAGGTCAACTCCGCCCAATCTGAAAAGGTGCGAATGCGCATGGCAACCTTTTTTTCACGCAATTGAAAATCAGGTGTATCAATGTAGTAGTTTTTCTGAAGGACGGGTTGGATATGGGAAAACTGTTTTTTTAGATGATCATATTCCTCTTTTTTCAGTAGTGTTTTCAGTTCAATTTCTAAATGTTTCATTTTTCTAACCTTTTTTCTATCTTTGAAAGCGATTTATGGTATAATGGACAATGTATTTATTGTATATGATTGTAGTGAAAAAATCAAAAATTTTCAATAACACAATCACATACCAAAAGGGAGAAAATATGACCATAGAATGGGAAGAATTTTTAGATCCTTACATTCAAGCTGTTGGTGAATTGAAGATTAAACTTCGTGGGATTCGCAAACAATATCGTAAACAAAACAAGCACTCTCCGATTGAGTTTGTTACTGGACGGGTGAAGCCGATCGAAAGTATTAAGGAAAAAATGAATCGTAGAGGGATTGGCTATGATACTTTGGAACATGACTTGCAGGATATCGCGGGTTTGCGGGTCATGGTGCAGTTCGTCGATGATGTTCAGGAAGTTGTTGCGATTTTACGCAAACGCCATGATATGAGAGTAGTACAGGAACGTGACTACATCACTCATCGTAAGGCTTCGGGTTATCGCTCCTATCATGTGGTGGTAGAGTATACAGTTGACACCATCAGTGGTGTTAAGACGATTCTGGCTGAAATTCAAATCCGGACCTTGGCTATGAATTTCTGGGCTACGATTGAGCATTCGCTCAATTATAAGTATCAGGGGGATTTCCCAGAGGAGATCAAGAAACGCTTGGAAATTACTGCCAAAATTGCTCATCAACTAGATGAAGAAATGGGGAAGATTCGAGATGACATTCAGGAAGCGCAGGCGCTCTTTGATCCTTTAAGTAGAAAACTAAACGATGGTGTAGGAAATAGTGACGATACAGATGAAGAATACAGGTAAACGAATTGATCTGATTGCAAATAGAAAACCGCAGAGTCAAAAGGTTTTGTATGAGCTGAAAAATCAGTTGAAAAAACATCATTTTATACTCAACGACACCAATCCTGACATCGTCATATCAATTGGTGGGGATGGGATGCTTTTGTCTGCCTTTCACAAGTACGAGAATCAGTTAGATAAAGTTCGATTTATTGGCGTACATACAGGACACTTGGGATTTTACACGGATTACCGCGACTTTGAGCTGGACCAGTTGGTTACCAATCTCCAACTAGATACTGGTGCCAAGGTTTCCTATCCTGTTTTGAATGTCAAGGTGACACTTGAAAACGGAGAAGTTAAGACCTTCCGTGCATTAAACGAGGCCAGCATCCGTCGATCGGATCGCACCATGGTTGCGGATATCATCATTAACCATGTTCCGTTTGAGCGATTTCGAGGAGATGGAGTAACTGTTTCAACGCCGACTGGAAGCACTGCCTATAACAAGTCCTTGGGGGGAGCTGTCTTGCATCCTACTATTGAGGCTTTGCAACTGACTGAAATTGCGAGTCTCAACAACCGAGTTTATCGAACCCTAGGTTCTTCAATCATCGTTCCGAAGAAAGATAAAATTGAGCTTTTACCGACTCGTAATGACTACCACACGCTATCGGTTGACAATAGTATCTATTCTTTCCGAAATATAGAACGGATTGAGTACCAAATCGACCATCACAAGATACACTTCGTAGCGACGCCAAGTCACACTAGTTTCTGGAATCGCGTCAAAGATGCCTTCATCGGCGAGGTGGACGAATGAGGTTTGAATTTATAGCAGATGAACATGTCAAAGTCAAAACCTTTCTTAAGAAACACGAGGTTTCTAAAGGACTTTTGGCTAAGATAAAGTTTCGAGGTGGGGCTATTTTGGTCAACGACCAACCTCAAAATGCGACTTATCTCTTAGATGTTGGAGACAGGGTGACCATCGATATTCCAGCAGAGGAAGGGTTTGAGAGCCTTGAAGCTATTGATCGACCACTGGATATCTTGTATGAGGATGACCATTTTCTGGTTTTGAATAAGCCTTATGGAGTAGCCTCTATTCCTAGTGTTAATCATTCTAATACCATTGCCAATTTTATCAAGGGCTACTATGTCAAGCGGGAATATGAAAATCAGCAGGTTCACATCGTGACCAGGCTTGATAGAGATACATCTGGTTTGATGCTCTTTGCCAAGCACGGCTATGCTCATGCACGTTTAGACAAGCAACTGCAACGAAAGTCTATCGAAAAAAGGTATTTTGCTTTGGTTAAAGGAGCTGGTGTTTTGGATCCTGAAGGGGAAATTATTGCCCCGATTGCGCGTGATGTGGACTCCATTATCACGAGACGGGTCGCCAAGGGTGGGAAATACGCCCATACGTCTTATAAAGTCGTAGCGTCTTATGGAGATATTTATCTAGTCGACATTCGCCTGCATACTGGTCGAACTCATCAGATCCGAGTGCATTTTTCTCATATTGGCTTCCCCTTGTTGGGAGATGATCTCTATGGTGGTAGCCTAGAAGATGGCATTCAACGTCAGGCCCTGCATTGCCATTCCTTATCATTTTATCATCCCTTCTTAGGGCATCAGCTGGAGCTGGAAAGCCCTTTGCCAGATGATTTTAACAATCTTATCACTCAGTTATCAACTAATACTCTTTAAAATCTATTTTGAGTATAATTAATTATCTTAAAGGAGAAACTCATGGAAGTTTTTGAAAGTCTCAAAGCCAGTTTAGTTGGCAAAAATGCTCGTATTGTTCTACCTGAAGGGGAAGAACCCCGTATCCTTCAAGCGACAAAACGCTTGGTAAAAGAAACAGAAGTTGTTCCTGTTTTACTTGGAAATCCTGCAAAAATTAAAATTTATCTTGAAATCGAAGGGATCATGGATGGTTATGAAGTGATTGATCCCCAACACTATCCTCAATTTGAAGATATGGTGGTTGCACTTGTAGAACGTCGTAAAGGAAAAATGTCAGAAGAAGAAGCGCGCCAGATCTTGCTAAAAGATGTTAACTACTTTGGTGTTATGCTTGTCTATATGGGCTTGGTAGATGGAATGGTATCGGGTGCCACTCATTCAACCGCTGCAACTGTTCGTCCAGCACTTCAAATCATTAAAACACGACCAAATGTTACACGGACATCAGGTGCCTTTCTTATGGTACGTGGTACAGAACGTTACTTGTTTGGTGACTGTGCCCTCAACATCAATCCAGATGCGGAAGCTTTGGCTGAAATTGCTATCAACTCAGCGATTACTGCAAAAATGTTTGGAATTGAACCCAAAATCGCTATGTTGAGTTATTCTACAAAAGGCTCTGGTTTTGGTGATAGTGTTGACAAGGTGGTTGAAGCAACTAAACTGGCACATGATTTACGTCCTGACCTTGAGATTGATGGAGAATTGCAATTTGACGCAGCCTTTGTCCCAGAAACAGCAGCCCTAAAAGCTCCAAAAAGCAATGTGGCAGGTCAAGCAAATGTCTTCATTTTCCCAGGTATCGAAGCAGGTAATATTGGTTATAAGATAGCTGAACGTCTAGGTGGTTTTGCGGCTGTCGGTCCCGTTTTACAAGGATTGAATAAACCAGTCAACGATCTATCACGTGGATGTAACCCAGATGATGTTTATAAATTAACTCTCATCACAGCAGCTCAGGCGATCAATCAATAAAGAAATGGAGTCTCTTCCTCTCGTAGAAGAGGCTTTTTTAGCGCTAAGAAAAGGACAGTTAGGAGCTTCTATGTTATACTAGATATATGTTAGATTTGAAAGAATACGGTGTTGATATGTGGCCAGAGGAGAAGATTTCCTCTTTCCGCGAGAAACTCCTCAACTGGTACGATGAAAACAAACGGGATTTACCCTGGCGTAGAAGTAAAAATCCTTATCATATCTGGGTTTCTGAAATTATGCTCCAGCAGACTAGGGTAGACACAGTTATTCCTTACTATGAACGATTCTTGGACTGGTTTCCAACTGTTGAAAGTTTGGCTAATGCGCCTGAAGAACGTTTGTTGAAAGCATGGGAGGGTTTGGGCTATTATTCCCGCGTACGCAATATGCAGGCCGCAGCCCAGCAGATTATGGCTGACTTTGGTGGTCAATTTCCAAACACTTATGATGGAATTTCCAGTCTGAAAGGGATTGGTCCTTATACTGCGGGAGCAATTTCCAGTATCGCTTTTAATTTACCCGAGCCAGCAGTTGATGGCAACGTCATGCGAGTTTTGTCTCGCTTGTTTGAGGTCAATCATGATATCGGAGTTCCTAGCAATCGAAAGATTTTCCAAGCAATGATGGAAATCTTGATTGATCCAGAACGGCCGGGTGACTTTAACCAAGCTTTGATGGATTTGGGTTCTGACATAGAGGCGCCAGTTAATCCTCGACCAGAAGAAAGCCCTGTTAAGGACTTTAGTGCTGCATATCAGAATGGCACAATGGATATTTATCCGATTAAAGAACCCAAGAAAAAGCCTCTCCCAATCTATCTCAAGGCTTTGGTTGTGCGCAATGCTCAAGGTCAATATCTACTTGAGAAAAACGAAAGTGAGAAACTGCTAGCTGGTTTTTGGCATTTTCCCTTGATAGAAGTAGAGGAGTTTTCACGGGAAGAGGAACAGCTGAATCTGTTTGCTCAGGTCGCTGAAAAAAGCGTTACTTTCGGTCCAACACCCCAAGAAAGTTTTGAGCAAGATTATGATTTAGAAGTTGATTGGTCCCATCAAGTATTTGATCAAGTCAAGCATGTCTTTAGTCATCGGAAATGGCATATTCAAATCCTAGCGGGTCAGGTGACAGAATCAAAACAGTTTTCTGACAGAGAAATTCGCTGGGTTTCTTCTCAGGAATTTTCTGATTATCCATTTGCTAAACCTCAACAAAAGATTTGGCAGGCTTATAAAACAGTTCTTGAAGATGAGGGCTGGAATTAGCCATTTGTGCCTTCTTTACATTTTTTTGTTATAATAGATAGAGAAAAGGTGAACATATGAAAAAAATATTAGTTGTAGATGATGAGAAACCAATCTCAGATATTATTAAGTTCAATATGACCAAGGAAGGCTATGAGGTTGTAACAGCCTTTAACGGTAGAGAAGCTATCGAGCTATTTGAGGCAGAGCAACCAGATATTATTATTCTAGACTTGATGCTACCTGAAATTGATGGTTTAGAAGTAGCCAAAGCCATTCGTAAGACGAGTAGTGTGCCTATCATTATGCTCTCAGCCAAGGATAGTGAGTTTGACAAGGTTATTGGTTTGGAGTTAGGTGCAGATGATTATGTCACAAAGCCTTTCTCAAACCGTGAATTGCAAGCTCGTGTGAAGGCTTTACTCCGTCGTACAGACCTCGCTTCAGCTGATAGTCAAGAGTCTGACGAAAAGAAATCCCAACCCCTACAGATTGGCGATTTGGAAATTCTGCCGGACGCTTACGTAGCCAAAAAATACGGTGAGGAATTAGATTTGACTCACCGTGAATTTGAACTTTTGTACCACTTGGCCTCTCATATTGGTCAAGTCATTACTCGTGAACACTTACTTGAGACTGTTTGGGGCTATGATTATTTTGGTGATGTTCGTACAGTAGACGTGACCATCCGACGTTTGCGTGAAAAAATTGAAGACACTCCAAGCCGTCCAGAATACATCCTAACACGTCGTGGTGTGGGGTACTATATGAGAAATAATGATTGAAGATATTAGACAAACGATTCTGACCAGTGATTTTATCTTTATCCTGATTTTACTTGGCTTTATCTTGGTGGTAACCTTGTTGTTACTAGAAAATCGTCGGGATAATGTTCGTCTAAAGCAGATTAATCAAAAGATTAAAGATTTGATTGCAGGGGATTATTCTCGAGTTTTGGATATGCAAGGAAGCTCTGAAATCACCAACATCACCAATAACCTCAATGATTTGTCTGAGGTCATTCGTTTAACGCAGGAAAATCTGGAGCAAGAAACAAAAAGGCTTAACAGTATTCTTTCTTATATGACAGATGGAGTTCTTGCAACCAATCGCCGTGGTCAGATTACCATGATTAACGATATGGCTAAGAAACAGCTGGGTATCGTAAAAGAAGAAGCATTGAACAAAAGCATCCTAGAATTGCTTAAGATAGAGGATGAATATGAACTGCGTGACCTCATTACACAGATTCCTGAATTGATGATTGATTCCCAAAATGCTAATGGAGAATATCTTAGTCTTCGTGTGCGTTTTGCACTCATTCGTCGTGAGTCTGGATTCATCTCTGGTTTGGTTGCCGTTTTGCACGATACGACTGAACAGGAGAAGGAAGAGCGTGAGCGGAGACTCTTTGTTTCTAACGTCAGCCATGAGTTGAGGACTCCTTTGACGAGTGTTAAATCTTATCTTGAAGCCTTAGACGAGGGAGCCTTGTATGATCCTGTAGCCCCTGATTTTATCAAGGTTTCGCTCGATGAAACCAACCGCATGATGCGAATGGTGACAGATCTTTTGCATCTCTCTCGTATTGATAATGCGACCACTCGGTTGGATGTGGAATTGATTAATTTTACAGCCTTCATCACCTTTATCCTCAATCGCTTTGATAAGATGAGGAGCCAGGATGAAGAGAAAAAATATGAGCTGGTTAGAGATTACCCAATCAATTCAGTTTGGATCGAGATTGATACCGATAAGATGACCCAGGTGATTGATAATATTCTTAACAATGCTATCAAGTACTCACCAGATGGTGGGAAAATTACTGTCAGCATGAAAACCACTGAAGACCAGATGATTCTATCTATCAAAGACCAAGGTCTAGGTATTCCAAAACAAGATTTGCCGAAAATATTTGATCGTTTCTACCGTGTGGATCGTGCAAGAAGCCGGGCTCAAGGTGGAACTGGGTTAGGTCTAGCCATCGCCAAAGAAATCATCAAACAACATAATGGCTTTATTTGGGCCAAAAGTGAATACGGTAAGGGGTCAACCTTTACCATCGTGCTCCCTTATGATAAGGATGCCGTAAAAGAAGAAGTCTGGGAGGATGAAGTAGAAGACTAGAATGAGTGAAATAGGCTTTAAATACAGTATTTTAGCATCAGGTTCCAGTGGAAATTCCTTTTATCTGGAAACGCCAAAAAAGAAGATATTAGTGGATGCAGGCTTGTCTGGTAAGAAAATTACAAGCCTCTTGAGCGAAATCAATCGCAAGCCTGAAGATTTGGATGCGATTTTGATTACGCATGAGCATTCAGACCATATTCATGGAGTCGGTGTCTTGGCTCGCAAATATGGCATGGATCTTTATGCCAATGAAAAAACTTGGCAGGCTATGGAAAATAGCAAGTACCTCGGTAAGGTGGACTCATCGCAGAAGCACATTTTTGAGATGGGTAAAACCAAAACCTTTGGCGATATCGACATTGAAAGTTTTGGGGTCAGCCACGATGCGGCAGCACCCCAGTTTTACCGCTTTATGAAAGACGACAAGAGCTTTGTCATGCTGACCGATACAGGTTATGTTAGTGACCGTATGGCAGGAATTGTCGAGAATGCTGACGGTTACCTCATCGAGTCCAACCACGATGTGGAGATTTTGCGAGCAGGTTCTTACGCTTGGCGACTCAAACAGCGAATCCTATCTGATCTTGGTCACCTCTCTAACGAAGACGGTGCTGAGGCCATGATTCGTGCAATGGGAAATCGGACTAAGAAAATCTACCTTGGACATTTGTCTAAGGAGAACAATATCAAAGAACTGGCTCATATGACCATGGTCAATCAGCTAGCCCAAGCTGATTTGGGTGTAGGAGTAGACTTTAAGGTTTACGACACTTCCCCAGACACCGCAACTCCACTGACAGATATATAAAAAAGAAGGCGGGGGCCTTCTTTTCTTATGTATTTATCAGAGATTTAGTGTGGTATAATGATTAAAAATATATAGGAGTAATATTGTGAAGAAAAAATGGTTATTTAGAGATTACTATGATACAACGATTATCATTCTAGCACTGATATCGGTTGTTCTAGTCTTGCTTGGATTTGCGGAAATGATTGATTTGGACAATCCTCCCTACAGCATCATTGATTTAGTGATTTGGTTTGTTTTTGTGGTAGATTATGGTTGGCGGTTCTTTTCAAGCCAAGGAAAATGGCGATTTATCCTTGAAAATATCTTTGACTTGTTAGCTATCCTTCCTTTAAATGCTATTTTTACAGTATTTCGATTAGGGCGTATCTTCCGCTTAGCAAGACTGACAAAATTACTGAAACTCACTCGTCTTTTAAGAATCGTTGGTTTGACTGGAAAGTTGGAAAAGAAGGTTAGCAAACTCTTACGAACAAATGGCTTACTTTATATTTTCTATCTCAATTCTTTTATTGTACTGGTAGGGAGTTCAATTTTATCTGTTGTTGAAGAAAAGTCTTTCTCTGATAGTCTTTGGTGGGCGCTTGTAACGGTAACAACTGTTGGTTATGGTGATATTGTTCCTACTTCCATTTTTGGGAAGTGGTTAGCAGTTTTACTGATGCTTATCGGTATTGGAACAATAGGGATGTTAACAAGTGCCTTGACGAATTTTTTTGTAAAGGATAATCAAGATAATCAGATACAATTTGAAAAACTACAAGATCAATTACATAGTCAAAAAATATTACTAGAGAAGCAATCTGAGAAAATCGAAGAACTGCATCGGATGATACAAGATTTGCTTGAAAAAATATAGTTTTGACCATACAAAAAGCCACTCGAAGAGTGGTTTTTTACAATCCTGCAAATTCTTTGATTTCTTGTGCTGACATGGAAGAGTCGCAACGGACATTGATTTGGCCATCAGCAACATGAACGAATCCCGGAACAGTTGGGATACCATAACGTGAACGGAAATCTTGCAAAGTATTGAGTTGGCTAGGTTCTTCGCTATTGATGAAGTAGATATGTGCTTTAGTTTCAGCTACGACACCTGCCAATGTGCCAGCAAATTTACGGCAGTAAGGGCAAGTTTTACGACCAATAAAGAAGGTTGCAGTTTCTTTTTTATCAAGAGCTTCTTGCGCACGCGCAACTGTAGTGACTTCAAGGTCTTTGATGTTATCTAAAAATTGTTCCATGAGATTACCTCGCTTTCATTGATAAGTCTAGTATGCCATAAAGTTCCTAAAATTGCTTAGATTTGATACGAAAAAAAGATGAGATTGGCTGGTCTCATCTTTTATAGATTTTTATTTTACAAAAGCATTGATTTCTGCTTCGATGTTAGCAATCTTAGCTTGTGATTCTTCGTTACTTTCACCCACAACGGCAATGTAGAATTTGATTTTTGGTTCAGTACCTGAAGGGCGAACGGCAATCCATGAACCGTCAGCAAGTGTGTATTTCAAAACATCACTTGGAGGAGTTGTCAAGTTTGTAACAGTACCGTCAGCAGCAGTAGCAGTTTGTGCCTTGAAGTCTTCTACGACAGTGATAGCTGTTGCGTTCCATTCTTTTGGAGCATTGTTACGGAATTTAGCCATAATTGCTTTGATTTGTTCAGCTCCATCAACCCCTGAGAGAGTTACAGAGATAGTCTTTTCAGCGTAGTAACCATACTCTTTGTAGATTTCTTCGATACCGTCTGCAAGTGTCAAACCACGTGAACGGTAGTAGGCAGCAAGTTCAGCAACGACAAGAACGGCTTGGATAGCGTCTTTATCACGTACGAATGGTTTAATCAAGTAACCGAAGCTTTCTTCAAATCCCATCATGTAAGTGTGATTGTGTTTTTCTTCGAATTCTTGGATTTTTTCAGCTATAAATTTGAAACCAGTCAAGACGTTGAACATGGTTGCGCCGTAGCTTTCAGCAATCTTCGTTACCAAGTCAGTTGATACGATGGATTTGCAGAGAGCAGCATTTTCAGGAAGAGTACCAGCATTTTTGTGGGCTTCCAAGATGTATTTTGCCATGATGGCACCGATTTGGTTACCTGAAAGGTTGAGGTAGCTACCATCTTTTTGAAGAACTTCAACACCAACACGGTCAGCATCAGGGTCAGTTGCGACAAGCACATCAGCACCAACTTTACATCCGAGTTCTTCTGCAAGTGCAAAGGCTGCTTGGCTTTCTGGGTTAGGAGACTTAACAGTTGAGAAGTCAGGGTCTGGAGTTGCTTGCGCTTCCACGACTTGAACTGAGTCAAATCCTGCTTGAGCAAGAGCGCGACGAGCCAACATTTCACCAGTACCATGAAGTGGTGTGTAGACAATCTTCATGTCTTTACCAAATTCTTCGATCAAGGCTGGGTTGATGTTAACATCTTTGACTTCTTTAAGGTATTCTACATCGACAGCTTCACCAATGACTTCAATCAAGCCAGAAATTTTTTCAGCTTCCACATCAGCAACTTCAACTGCGAATGGATTTTCGATTGCACGGATGTAAGTTGTCAAAGCATCCGCATCATGAGGGGGCATTTGTCCACCGTCTTCACCGTAAACCTTGTAACCGTTAAATGGAGCAGGGTTGTGACTGGCGGTAATCATGATACCTGCGAAACAGTTGAGGTGACGAACAGCGAATGAAAGTTCTGGAGTTGGACGGAGGCTTTCAAATACGTAAGATTTGATACCATGTTTAGCAAGAACTGCAGCAGATTCAAAGGCAAATTCTGGAGAGAAGTGGCGGCTATCGTATGCAATCGCCACACCGCGTTCTTTTTCATTCCCACCTTTTGACTCAATCAAACGAGCCAAACCTTCAGTTGCTTGACGAACAACATAGATATTGATGCGGTTTGTACCAGCTCCGATCAATCCACGCATACCAGCAGTACCAAATTCAAGATTGGTATAGAAGGCATCTTCCTTTGTTTTTTCATCCATATTTTCCAAATCTTGACGAAGGTAGTCTGGAAGGTCAGCAAAATCGACCCATTTTTGATAATTTTCTTGGTAAGTCATAAAGTGTCTCCTTTTTTGTAAATTCTTTTAATCGCTTTCATTATATCACGATTTATCATTTTAGTAAAACGTTAGCATAACTTTCTGAAAAAGCTTGAAATGAAATGGATTCTATAGTCTTGAACCCCTTAGGGAAACATGCTATACTACCTATATGATTATTTTACAAGCCAATAAAATTGAACGTTCTTTTGCAGGCGAGCTTTTGTTTGATAATATAAACCTGCAAGTAGATGAACGAGACCGGATTGCCCTCGTTGGGAAAAATGGAGCGGGTAAGTCTACTCTTTTGAAGATTTTGGTTGGAGAAGAGGAGCCAACTAGTGGGGAAATCAATAAGAAAAAAGATATTTCTCTGTCTTATCTAGCCCAAGATAGCCGATTTGAGTCTGAGAATACCATCTACGATGAAATGCTCCATGTCTTTGATGATTTGCGTCAGACTGAGAAACAACTTCGTCAGATGGAACTGGAGATGGGTGAAAAGTCTGGCGCTGAATTGGACAAACTGATGGCGGATTATGATCGTTTGTCAGAGAATTTTCGTCAGGCTGGTGGCTTTACCTACGAAGCTGATATCCGTGCTATCTTAAATGGATTCAAGTTTGACGAATCTATGTGGCAGATGAAAATTGCCGAGCTTTCTGGTGGTCAAAATACTCGTCTGGCACTGGCTAAAATGCTCCTTGAAAAGCCCAATCTCTTGGTCTTGGACGAGCCGACTAACCACTTGGATATTGAAACCATTGCCTGGCTAGAGAATTACTTGGTGAACTATAGCGGTGCACTCATTATTGTTAGCCACGACCGTTATTTTTTGGATAAGGTTGCTACGATTACGCTCGATTTGACCAAGCATTCTTTAGACCGTTATGTGGGAAATTACTCTCGTTTCGTTGAACAAAAAGAGCAAAAGCTAGCAACGGAAGCTAAGAACTATGAAAAGCAGCAGAAGGAAATCGCTGCTCTGGAAGACTTTGTCAATCGTAATCTAGTACGAGCTTCGACAACCAAACGTGCCCAATCTCGGCGTAAGCAACTGGAAAAAATGGAGCGTTTGGACAAGCCAGAAGCTGGTGAGAAATCAGCCAACATGACCTTTCAATCTGAAAAAACGTCTGGGAATGTTGTCCTGACAGTTGAAAATGCAGCCATTGGCTATGATGGGGAAATACTCTCAGAGCCAATCAATCTCGACCTCCGTAAGATGAATGCTGTTGCCATCGTAGGACCAAATGGTATTGGTAAGTCAACCCTTATCAAGTCTATCGTGGACCAGATTCCTTTTATCAAAGGAGAGAAGCGTTTTGGTGCCAATGTTGAGGTCGGCTACTATGACCAGACTCGAAGCAAGTTGACACCAAGTAATACTGTTCTGGATGAACTTTGGAATGATTTTAAACTGACACCAGAAGTTGAAATCCGTAACCGTCTTGGCGCTTTCCTCTTCTCAGGGGATGATGTTAAAAAATCAGTTGGAATGCTGTCTGGTGGCGAGAAAGCTCGTTTGCTTCTTGCAAAACTTTCAATGGAAAATAATAACTTCCTGATTTTGGACGAACCGACCAACCACTTGGATATTGATAGCAAGGAAGTGCTAGAAAATGCCTTGATAGACTTTGATGGAACCCTTCTGTTTGTCAGTCACGACCGTTACTTTATCAATCGTGTAGCCACTCATGTCTTGGAATTGTCTGAGAATGGTTCGACTCTTTACTTGGGAGATTACGACTACTATGTTGAGAAGAAAGCAGAAGTAGAAGCGAGTCAGAATGAAGAACATTCAACTAGTAATCAAGAAAAAGAAACAAGTCCAGCTAATGACTACCAAGCCCAGAAAGAAAGTCAGAAAGAAGCCCGTAAGCTCATGCGACAAATCGAAAATCTAGAAGCTGAAATCGAAACGTTAGAAAACCAAAGTCAAGCCATCTCTGAACAAATGTTGGAAACCAACGATGCCGAAAAACTCATGGAATTGCAGACTGAACTAGACAAAATCAGCCATCGTCAGGAAGAGGCTATGCTTGAATGGGAAGAATTATCGGAGCAGGTGTAAAGATGGAACATCTTGGAAAGGTATTTCGTGAATTTCGAACAAGTGGGAAGTACTCCTTGAAAGAGGCGGCAGGTGAATCATGTTCAACATCTCAATTATCTCGCTTCGAACTTGGAGAGTCTGATCTAGCAGTTTCTCGTTTCTTTGAGATTTTGGATAATATTCATGTGACTATTGAAAATTTCATGGACAAGGCTAGGGATTTTCAAAATCATGAACATGTTGCCTTGATGGCGCAGATTATTCCGCTTTATTACTCAAATGATATTGCAGGTTTTCAACAGCTTCAAAAGGAACAACTTGAGAAAGCAAAGAGTTCGACCAATCCCCTCTATTTTGAGCTGAATTGGATTCTGCTACAAGGACTGATTTGCCAAAGAGATGCTCGTTACACGATGAGGCAGAGTGATTTGGAAAAGGTAGCAGATTATCTTTTCCAAACAGAAGAATGGACTATGTATGAGTTGATTCTTTTCGGGAATCTCTATACTTTCTACAATGTGGACTATGTGGCTCGGATTGGCAGAGAAGTCATGGAGCGAGAAGAGTACTACAAAGAAATTGGTCGGCATCGAAAACTTGTTTTGATTCTAGCTCTTAACTGTTATCAGCATTGTTTGGAAAATCATTCCTTTACGGACGCGGACTATTTTGAGGGTTATGTAGAGAAGCTGATTGGAAATGGTATCAAGCTTTATGAGCGCAATATCTTCCATTATCTCAAGGGTTTTGCCCTCTACCAGAGAGACTTGAAAGAAGAAGGTTGTAGTCAGATGCAGGAAGCCATGCATATTTTTGATGTACTTGGACTTCCAGAGCAAGTGGCTTACTATCAGGAACATTATGAAAAATTTGTAAATCCTTAAATTTCCCAAATAAGGGAAAATAGAAGGGACTCCTTTCAGTTTTGATACAATAGTTTCAAAATTTGAGAGGAGCTTTTTATATGAATCGACATGCAATCCAGTTGATTAGTCGTGGGGCTATTAATAAAATAGGGAATATGCTCTATGACTATGGAAACAGTGTTTGGTTGGCATCGATGGGGACGATAGGACAGACTGTTCTTGGAATTTATCAAATTTCTGAGTTGGTTACATCGATTCTGGTCAATCCCTTTGGCGGAGTGATTTCAGACCGCTTTTCGCGTCGCAAAATTTTGATGACGACAGACTTGATTTGCGGTATTCTCTGTTTAGCTATTTCTTTCATCAGAAATGATAGCTTGATGATTGCTGCTCTGATTTTTGCAAATATTGTTCAGGCGGTTGCCTTTGCATTTTCTCGTACAGCCAATAAAGCCATTATAACTGAGGTTGTAGAAAAAGACGAGATTGTAACCTATAATGCTCGCTTAGAGCTCGTTTTGCAGGTTGTGGGTGTTAGCTCCCCTGTACTTTCTTTCCTTGTTTTACAATTTGCCAGTCTCCATATGACGCTCATTTTAGATGCCATTAGTTTTTTTATCGCATTTACCTTAGTAGCTTTCCTTCCCCAAAAAGAGACTCAGGAACAAGAGAAAAAGACTTTTAGCTGGAAAAATATTCTTTCTGATATGAAAGAAGGAATTCGCTATATTTGGCGCCAGCAAGAGATCTTTTTCCTTTTGTTAGTAGCTTCCAGTGTTAATTTCTTTTTTGCAGCCTTTGAATTTCTCCTCCCCTTTTCAAATCGACTTTACGGGGTAGAAGGAGCTTATGCAACTATTTTAACTATGGGCGCTATTGGTTCCATTGTGGGAGCTCTTCTAGCTAGTAAAATAAAGGCAAATGTTTATAATCTTTTGATTCTATTGGCTTTGACTGGAGTTGGAGTTTTTATGATGGGATTACCACTGCCAACTTTTCTTTCCTTTTCTGGAAATTTAGTTTGTGAACTGTTTATGACGATTTTTAATATTCACTTTTTTACTCAGGTGCAAACCAAGGTTAAGGGGGAATACTTGGGGAGAGTGCTAAGTACAATTTTTACCTTAGCCATCCTATTTATGCCGATTGCAAAAGGCTTTATGACGGTGCTACCAAGTGTTCATCTCTCTTCTTTCCTGATAATTGGGAGCGGGGTTATTGCCCTGTCTTGTTTATCCCTCGTTTATGTACGAAGTCATTTTAAAAAAGAGTTATAATTTCTCTTTTTTAGAAAATATTTCTCCACAATCCATTTTTCAGTCCTTCTCTATTGTGAGGAGGGCTTGATTTATGGTAGAATAGTTTTATGAATGAAAGAATGAATGAGTTAGTTGCCTTGCTCAACCGCTATGCGACCGAGTACTATACGAGTGATAATCCCTCGGTGTCAGATAGCGAGTATGATCGCCTCTACCGAGAGTTGGTCGAGTTGGAAGCTGCCTATCCAGATCAAGTTTTAGCAGACAGTCCGACCCATCGCGTTGGTGGTAAGGTTTTAGATGGTTTTGAAAAATACAGTCATCAGTATCCTCTTTATAGTTTGCAGGATGCTTTTTCACGTGAAGAGTTAGAGGCTTTTGATGCGCGTGTTCGTAAGGAGTTAGCCCATCCCACTTATATCTGTGAGCTAAAAATCGATGGTTTGTCTATCTCGCTAACTTATGAAAAGGGGATTTTGGTTGTCGGTGCGACACGTGGGGATGGTTCTGTTGGTGAAAATATCACAGAAAATCTCAAGCGTGTCAAGGACATTCCTTTGACCTTGCCAGAAGAACTAGATATCACCGTTCGTGGAGAGTGTTACATGCCACGCGCTTCGTTTGATCAAGTCAACCAAGCCCGCCAAGAAAATGGGGAACCTGAATTTGCCAATCCTCGTAACGCAGCAGCAGGCACCTTGCGTCAGTTGGATACGGCAGTAGTTGCCAAACGCAATCTTGCGACTTTTCTCTATCAAGAAGCTAGTCCTTCTACTCGAGATAGTCAAGAAAAAGTCTTGAAGCATCTTGAACAGCTTGGTTTTGTGGTTAATCCTAAACGAATATTGACTAAAAGTATAGATGAGATATGGGACTTTATCCAAGAAGTTGGACAAGAACGGGACAATTTACCTTATGACATTGATGGAGTGGTAATCAAGGTCAATGACCTTGCAGGTCAAGAAGAGCTTGGCTTTACCGTTAAAGCACCCAAGTGGGCAGTTGCCTATAAATTTCCTGCTGAGGAAAAAGAAGCCCAACTACTCTCAGTTGACTGGACAGTAGGTCGTACGGGTGTTGTGACCCCAACTGCCAATCTAACACCTGTTCAGCTTGCTGGGACCACTGTTAGTCGTGCAACACTGCACAACGTAGATTATATCGCCGAAAAGGATATCCGCAAAGATGATACAGTTATCGTTTATAAGGCGGGAGACATCATCCCTGCTGTTTTGCGTGTGGTAGAGTCTAAGCGTGTTTCTGAAGAAAAACTAGATATTCCGACTAACTGTCCAAGTTGTGACAGTCACTTGCTTCACTTTGAAGATGAAGTGGCTCTTCGTTGTATCAATCCTCGCTGTCCTGCCCAAATCATGGAAGGTTTGATTCACTTTGCTTCTCGAGATGTCATGAATATTACAGGACTTGGTCCATCTATCGTTGAAAAGCTTTTTGCTGCCAATTTAGTCAAGGATGTGGCGGATATTTACCGTTTGAAAGAAGATGATTTCCTCCTTTTAGAAGGTGTTAAGGAAAAGTCAGCCTCAAAACTGTATCAGGCTATTCAAGCATCTAAGGAAAACTCTGCTGAAAAGCTCTTGTTTGGTCTGGGAATTCGCCATGTCGGAAGTAAGGCTAGTCAGCTCTTGCTCCAACACTTCCACTCTATTGAAAATTTAGCTCAGGCTGATCCAGATGAAGTGGCAAGTATCGAAAGCTTGGGTGGTGTGATTGCCCAAAGCCTTCAGACCTATTTTGCTACAGAAGGGTCTAAGATTCTTTTAGACGAGTTGAAAGAAGCTGGAGTCAATCTGGATTACAAAGGACAGACGGTAGTAGCAGATGCAGCCTTGTCAGGTTTGACCGTTGTACTGACAGGAAAATTGGAACGTCTCAAACGCTCAGAAGCAAAAAGTAAACTCGAAAGTCTTGGTGCCAAAGTCACAGGCAGTGTTTCTAAGAAAACGAATCTTGTCGTAGCAGGAGCAGATGCAGGAAGCAAGCTTCAAAAAGCACAGGAACTTGGTATCGAAGTTCGAGATGAAGCTTGGCTAGAAAGTTTGTAAAGAATAGTTGAAAACTAGGTGTTAGATAGTCTCAAACTATCTCTCCTGATGTGTTTTGACATGGTTAAAATCTGTTGTCCATCGTGATGAAATGCCAACTGAATCCATCAGAATCAAATGAAATTAAAATAGAAATTAGAAATTAGGAAAAAACATGTACAATTATCCCGTTCTTCTCCATTTTCATAGAAAAAATGGAGATTATACAGCTTGCTCATTTAGCACAGACCGAGATGAAAACAAAAACTCTTTAACTTCAGGGACCACTTATTTTGGTCTTCAGTTTTCTTTTACCATGACCAGTCAGGAAAAGGTGGATAGTTTCACCTTCAAAGCCGAGATAGATGGTGTATTAAAAGAATATCTTGTACGTTTTAACTACTATCCCTTGCTAACAGAAGCATGGATTTTAGAGGGCGACGAGACTGTTTATTATTCTGAAAACCCAGCCATTGCTAGTCCTTACTATAAAGATCAAAATCCTTTTGCCTTTGATAAAGCCATCCATAGCGCAAGCTTTGATCATCACTGGGGATATCAAGGAGACTTGGGCTGCCAAGGGTCTGATTCCCAGACCAGTTTTAAACTTTGGGCTCCAACAGCTACAGCTGTTCAGGTGGTTGTCTATGAAAACACTAGTAACGATGCACCTATTTGGAAAACCTTTAATCTAGAGCGTGGCAATAGCTATTCATATAGTCATAAGTACAATACCATTGGTGTGTGGAGTCTAGACTTAGATGAAAATCTTGCTGGTAAGGCTTATCAGTATCAAATTGAATTTCCTCACCACCAGACTTTGACGAGAGATCCTTACACAACTGCAACAAGTCCTGACGGGAAACGTTCTGTAATTCTTTCTCATCAGGACAGACAAGTAGAAAGATTTGAAGTCAAACATGGGACAGAAGCGCCATGGCGTTTGGAGAATCCATGTAAAGCAGTTATCTGTGAAATGCATATTCGAGATTTTACCAAATCGCCTACATCTGGTGTTCCTGAAGAACTCCGCGGAACCTTCTTGGGTGCTGCTCAGACTGGAACAGTTAACCAGTACGGTCAAGCAACCGCCTTTGACTATATCAAAGAACTTGGTTGCAACTATGTTCAACTTCAACCCATCTTTGATCGTCATAAGGAATATGATCAAGATGGAAATGTAACCTATAACTGGGGTTATGATCCTCAAAACTACAACGCACCAGAAACGAGCTTCTCTAGCAATCCAGATGATCCCGGACAAGTTATTCGAGACCTCAAGACCATGATTCAGGCTTATCATGATGCAGGAATCGGTGTCATTATGGACGTGGTTTATAACCATACCTTTTCAACAGTTGACGCTCCATTCCAGACAACTGTTCCCGATTATTTCTATCGTATGAATCGTGATGGAACTTTTCAAAACGGTACGGGAGTAGGAAATGAAACTGCAAGTGAACACGAAATGTTCCGCAAGTATATGATTGATTCCATCCTTTATTGGGTGAAAGAATACAATATTGACGGTTTCCGTTTCGACTTGATGGGCATTCATGATGTCAAAACTATGCAGGCAATTCGTTGGGCACTGGATGAGGTCGATCCGCGTATTCTCACTTATGGAGAAGGCTGGGATATGGGAACAGGTCTAGCTCCTTATGACAAGGCTAAGAAGGATAACGCCTATCAGATGCCAAATATAGGTTTCTTTAACGATAATCAGCGTGATGCGATCAAAGGAGGAGAAGTTTATGGAGCAATCAAATCAGGATTTGTGAGTGGTGCTGCTACAGAACCAATCGTCGCCAAGGCTATTCTTGGTAGCCGAGAGTTGGGATCTTATCTCAGTCCAAACCAAGTTCTCAACTATGTTGAAGCTCATGACAATTACAATCTTCATGACTTGCTAGCAACCCTTCATCCTGATAAGAGTTCCGACCAGATTATGCGCAAGGTTGAGACAGCGACAGCTATGAATCTTCTCATGCAAGGAATGGCCTTTATAGAACTAGGTCAAGAGTTTGGTCGAACTAAGTTGATTCCAACTGGTGAACATGGAGAACTAACTCCTGCAGACCGAGAACGTGCTATGAATAGCTATAATGCTCCGGACAGTGTTAACCAAGTCAACTGGGATCTGATCAATGAACGCCAAGACAGCATTGAGTTTATTCGTCAGATTATCCGCCTAAAAACGCAAATTAGTGCCTTCTCTTATCCAACATATGAAGAAATTTACCGTCATGTCTTTGTCCATACAGCTGCTGAGAATAGCGGGTGGATTGTTTATGAGATTCACGGTGGAGCAGAGCACTTATTGGTGGTATTCAATGCTAAGGGAACTTCCTTCTACTTTGAAAATGCAGGTAAGCTTGAAATGTTCCTTACCAACAGTCGTTCAAAACAAGAAAATGTTATTGATGATATTAGTGTCGCAGTTTTAAAAGTGCTCTCATAAATTAATGTAGTAAAAAGGGTTAGATTATCTAATCCTTTTTGTCATTTATGAGGTTTTTAATGAAGAGTAGAATTAAGTTTCAAATAATTTGAAGGATCAAGATTGTGAAAAAAATCTCAATTTTTTCACAAAAAGGGTTGTAATTTTCTGAAAATTTGATAAAATAAGTCTTAATCATTTTCAGGAGGAAGAGAATTTGACAAATTATCAGAATTTAGTAAATGGAAATTGGAAATCATCTGAAAAGGAAATTACAATCTATTCACCCATTAATCAGGAAAAGCTGGGGACAGTACCAGCTATGAGTCAAGCTGAAGTAGATGAGGCTATGAAGGCTACGCGTGCAGCTCTCCCAGCATGGCGTGATTTAGCACCAGTTGAGCGTGCAGCCTATTTGCATAAGACAGCAGACATTTTGGAACGTGATAAAGAAAAAATTGGTACAATTCTTGCCAAAGAGGTTGCTAAAGGGATAAAAGCAGCCATTGGAGAAGTAGTACGTACAGCAGAATTGATTCGTTTTGCTGCTGAGGAAGGTCTCCGTATCACTGGACAAGCAATGGAAGGTGGCGGTTTTGAAGCTGCAAGTAAAAACAAACTAGCCGTTGTTCGTCGTGAGCCAGTTGGTGTCGTTTTAGCTATCGCGCCATTTAACTACCCAGTCAACCTTTCTGGATCTAAGATTGCTCCAGCATTGATTGCAGGAAATGTCGTTATGTTTAAACCACCAACACAAGGATCTATTTCTGGTCTCTTGCTTGCTAAAGCATTTGACGAAGCCGGAATTCCAGCAGGTGTCTTTAATACCATCACTGGACGTGGTTCTGAAATCGGAGACTACATCATTGAACATAAGGAAGTTAACTTTATTAACTTTACGGGTTCAACACCGATTGGGGAGCGTATCGGTCGTTTAGCGGGCATGCGTCCAATTATGCTGGAGCTTGGCGGGAAAGATGCAGCAATTGTTTTAGAAGATGCAGATTTAGAAAATGCAGCTAAGCAAATCGTAGGTGGTGCCTTTAGCTACTCTGGTCAGCGTTGTACTGCTATCAAACGTGTCTTGGTTGTGGAAAGCGTAGCTGACAGATTAGCTGAATTGCTCCAGGCTGAAGTTGCTAAGCTGACAGTCGGTGATCCATTTGACAATGCTGATATCACACCTGTTATTGATAATGCTTCAGCTGACTTCATCTGGGGATTGATTGAAGATGCTCAAGAAAAGGGTGCCAAAGCGCTCAGCCCAATTAAACGTGAGAATAATCTCATTTGGCCAGGACTTTTTGATTATGTAACAAGAGAAATGAAATTAGCTTGGGAAGAACCATTTGGACCTGTTCTCCCAATTATCCGTGTTGCTGATGCGGATGAAGCAGTAGCAATTGCTAATGAATCAGAATTCGGTCTTCAATCTTCAGTCTTTACAAATGACTTTAAGAAGGCGTTTGAAATTGCTGAAAAACTTGAAGTTGGAACGGTTCATATTAATAATAAAACACAACGTGGACCAGATAATTTCCCATTCCTTGGTATAAAAGGTTCTGGTGCAGGAGTACAAGGAATTAAATATAGTATCGAAGCGATGACAAATGTAAAATCCATTGTTTTTGATGTAAAATAATTTTTAAAATCAGGAAATAACATTCCTGATTTTTATTTTTACTAAAAAATCCAGTTAGAATTTGAAAAATAACGAATGTTTTGATATTATACTAAGCAAATATATGTAAATCATTTATTTTTTCAACAATTAAATGAAAAATTATATAATGTTAAAATATATTTTCTAAAATTTTCAAGATATTTTTTAAGAAATTCCGTAAACTGCTTGAAAGTTCTTTTAAAAGATAGTATAATAGAATTATAGAAAACGCTTACAAAAAGAAAGGGGATTGGATGAATAATCAAGAAGCATTGAGAACCTTCACTACTGGAGAAAATTTTCATCTTCAGCACTATCTAGGAGCACATAAAGAGGAAAAAGACGGAGAAATTGGTTTTACTTTCCGTGTTTGGGCACCTAACGCTCAGGCTGTGCACTTAGTTGGTGATTTTACAAACTGGACAGAGCACCAAATTCCTATGGTACGGAATGAATCGGGTGTTTGGGAAGTCTTCACAAGTCTGGCTCATGAAGGGCAGATTTATAAGTATCATATCACGCGTGCAAATGGGCACCAGATTATGAAAATTGATCCATTGGCGGTTCGTTTTGAAGCCCGCCCAGAGACTGGAGCCATCCTGACTGATATTCCAGAGAAAAAATGGAAAGATGGTCTTTGGCTAGCTAGGAGAAAACGCTGGGGCTTTTTTGAGAGACCAGTCAATATTTATGAAGCCCATGCTGGATCTTGGAAGAGAAATCCAGATGGTAGTCCATATAGCTTTGCACAACTTAAGGAAGAACTCATTCCATACCTTGTTGAGATGAACTACACTCACATCGAGTTTATGCCTTTAATGGCTCACCCACTTGGATTGAGTTGGGGCTACCAGCTTATGGGTTACTTTGCTATGGAGCACTCTTATGGGCGACCAGAGGAATTCCAAGATTTTGTTGAGGAATGTCATTTAAACAATATCGGTGTAATTGTGGATTGGGTTCCAGGTCATTTTACCATCAACGATGACGCTCTTGCTTATTACGATGGAACACCAACTTTTGAATACCAAGACCACAATAAGGCCCATAACTACGGTTGGGGAGCTCTTAACTTTGACCTTGGGAAGAATGAAGTCCAGTCCTTCTTGATTTCTAGCATTAAATTCTGGATTGAGTTTTATCATTTAGACGGTATTCGAGTGGATGCAGTCAGCAATATGCTCTACCTAGACTATGATAATGCTCCTTGGACTCCAAACAAAGACGGTGGCAATCTCAACTACGAAGGCTACTATTTCCTTCAACGTTTGAACACTGTTATCAAGTTAGCGCATCCAGATGTGATGATGATTGCAGAAGAAAGTTCATCAGCAACAAAGATTACTGGTATGAAAGAAATGGGCGGTCTAGGATTTGACTACAAGTGGAATATGGGGTGGATGAACGACATTCTCCGTTTCTACGAGGAAGATCCGATTTATCGTAAGTATGATTTTAATCTTGTGACATTCAGCTTTATGTATGTTTTCAACGAAAACTACCTCTTACCATTCTCGCATGATGAAGTCGTACATGGTAAGAAGAGCATGATGCACAAGATGTGGGGAGATCGATACAATCAATTTGCAGGACTACGCAATCTCTACACTTATCAGATTTGTCATCCAGGTAAGAAACTCTTGTTCATGGGAAGCGAATATGGTCAGTTCTTAGAGTGGAAGTCTGAGGAACAGCTAGAATGGTCTAACTTGGAAGATCCAATGAATGCTAAAATGAAACACTTCACTTCTCAACTCAATCAATTCTATAAAGATCACCGCTGCCTTTGGGAAATTGACACCAGCTACGATGGCATCGAAATTATCGATGCGGATAATAGAGATCAGAGTGTCCTTTCCTTTATTCGTAAGAGTAAAAAGGGTGAAATGCTAGTCTGTGTCTTTAATATGGCGCCTGTTGAACGAAAAGACTTTACAATCGGACTTCCTGTCGCAGGAGTTTATGAAGAAGTTTGGAATACAGAATTGGAACAATGGGGTGGTGTCTGGAAAGAATACAACCAAACGGTTCAAACTCAAGAAGGATTATGGAAGGATTATGAGCAGACCTTGACCTTTACCTTGCCAGCTATGGGAGCAAGTATCTGGAAGATTAAACGTCGCTTGAAACCAACTAAAACTGTCACAAATAAAACCCAAAAAGGAGTAGAAAATGAAGAATGAAATGCTAGCTTTGATCCTTGCCGGTGGGCAAGGAACACGTCTCGGAAAACTCACTCAAAGCATTGCCAAGCCAGCAGTGCAATTCGGTGGGCGCTACCGTATCATTGACTTTGCGCTTTCAAACTGTGCTAACTCTGGGATTCACAACGTCGGTGTTATTACGCAGTATCAACCTCTTGCCTTAAACAACCATATTGGAAATGGTTCGAGCTGGGGTCTGGATGGAATTAACACAGGTGTTTCTATTCTTCAACCCTACTCTGCAAGCGAGGGAAATCGTTGGTTTGAAGGAACTAGCCACGCTATCTACCAAAATATTGACTACATCGACAGTGTCAATCCTGAATATGTTCTGATCCTTTCTGGTGACCATATTTACAAGATGGACTATGATGACATGCTCCAATCACATAAGGACAACAATGCCAGCTTGACAGTAGCTGTCCTAGACGTACCTCTCAAAGAAGCTAGTCGCTTTGGTATCATGAATACAGATGCCAATAATCGTATCGTTGAATTCGAAGAAAAACCTGCTCAACCTAAGTCTACAAAGGCTTCTATGGGGATTTATATTTTTGACTGGAAACGACTTCGCAATATGCTTGTTGCTGCTGAAAAGAGCAAGGTAGATATGTCAGACTTTGGTAAAAACGTTATTCCAAATTACCTTGAGTCTGGAGAAAGTGTCTATGCTTATGAATTCAAAGGCTACTGGAAAGACGTTGGTACTATCGAGTCTCTATGGGAAGCAAATATGGAATACATTGATCCAAACAACGCTTTGGATAGTCGTGATCGTCAGTGGAAAATCTACTCACGCAACTTGATTTCACCACCAAACTTTATTGGAAAACACGCTCATGTAGAAGATTCTTTAGTTGTGGATGGCTGTCTCGTGGATGGAACTGTTAAGCATTCCATTCTCTCAACAGAAGCGCAAGTACGTGAGGGTGCTGAAGTAGTAGACTCTGTAATCATGAGTGGTGCCATTATCGGAAAAGGTGCAAAAATTAAACGTGCTATCATTGGTGAAGGTGCTGTTATTTCTGAAGGTGTCGAAATTGATGGAACAGACGAAGTACAAGTAGTAGGATATGATGAAGTAGTGGGGGTAGCAACAGATGAAGATTGATAAATATTCAGCCATTTTAGGAAACACAGTTGGTTTTCATGATATGTCAACGTTAACAGAACACCGTCCGGTAGCTAGCTTGCCTTTCGGCGGGAAATACCGTTTGATTGACTTCCCCCTTTCCAGTCTTGCAAATGCAGGTGTTCGTAGTATCTTTGGTATTTTTCAACAAGATAATATCAGTTCAGTCTTTGACCACATTCGTTCAGGTCGTGAGTGGGGCTTATCTACCCTTCTCAGTCACTACTATCTAGGAATTTACAATACTCGTGTTGAAAGTAGCACAGTTGGGAAAGAATATTACCAACAGCTTCTCACTTATTTGAAACGTTCAGGATCAAATCAGACGGTTGCACTTAACTGTGATATCGTGGTGAATATTGACCTCAATCAAGTATTCCATTTACATACTACTGCTGGTCGTCCAATTACAGTTGTTTATAAGAAATTACCTAAAAAGGATATTTCAGATGTTAATGCCATCTTGGAAGTGGATGAAACAGACCGTGTTCTTTCTCATAAACTTTTTGATGCCAAATCAACAGATGAACTTTTCAACATGTCTACAGATATATTCGTCGTTGATACTCCGTGGTTGATTAAGCGTTTGGAAGAAGAAGTTCAAAAAGAATACCCAGAAAAATTACGCTATGTTTTACGTGAGTTGGCAGCTAAAGAAGGTGCTTTTGCTTATGAATACACTGGCTACCTAGCCAATATTCACTCTGTTCAATCCTATTATCAATCCAATATTGATATGCTGGAGTCTCAAAAATTCTACTCTCTCTTCTCACCTAACCAAAAGGTTTATACCAAGGTTAAGAATGAAGAACCAACTTACTACTCAAACACCTCTAAGGTAAGTACTTCGCAGTTCGCCTCTGGTAGTATCATAGAGGGTGAAGTAGTTCAGTCGGTCCTATCACGCAATATTCACGTTCATAAGGATAGTCTAGTTAAAGACAGCCTTCTCTTCCCACGTGTTGTGATTGGCCAAGGTGCCCAAGTTGAGTATGCAATCTTGGACAAAGGGGTTGAGGTTGCTGACGGTGTCGTTATTCGCGGTACTGCAGAACACCCGGTTGTAGTCAAAAAAGGCGAAAAAGTTACAGAGGATATTCATTCATGAAAATTTTATTCGTAGCAGCAGAGGGGGCGCCCTTTTCAAAAACAGGTGGTTTGGGAGACGTTATTGGCGCTCTTCCCAAATCACTTGTAAAAGCGGGGCACGAAGTTGCAGTTTTCTTACCTTATTATGATATGGTAGAGGCTAAGTTTGGGGACCAGATTGAGGATGTTCTTCACTTTGAAGTGAGTGTAGGATGGCGCAGACAGTACTGTGGTATTAAGAAAACGGTTTTGAATGGTGTAACCTTCTACTTCATTGATAATCAAACTTATTTCTTCCGAGGTCATGTTTACGGAGATTTCGATGATGGTGAACGTTTTGCCTTCTTCCAACTGGCTGCTCTTGAAGCCATGGAGCGAATTGATTTCATTCCAGATATTCTCCATGCCCATGATTATCACACCGCTATGATTCCTTTTCTCTTGAAGGAAAAATACAGATGGATTCAGGCATATCAAGGAATCAGAACAGTTTTAACTATTCATAATTTGGAATTTCAAGGTCAATTTTCTGAAGGAATGTTGTGGGATTTGTTTGGAGTCGGTTTTGAACGTTACGCTGATGGGACCCTTCGTTGGAATGATTGTCTAAACTGGATGAAAGCTGGTATCCTATACGCGGATCGTGTCTCAACCGTATCGCCTAGCTATGCACATGAGATTATGACTAGTCAGTTCGGTTGTGGCTTGGATCAGATTCTTCGCATGGAGTCAGGTAAGGTTTCAGGTATTGTCAATGGTATTGACGCAGATCTTTATAATCCTCAAACAGACCCACTTTTAGACTATCATTTTGATAAGGAAGATTTGTCTGGAAAAGCTCAAAACAAAGCAAAATTGCAAGAGAGAGTTGGTCTACCTGTGAGAGCAGATGTTCCTCTAGTTGGGATCGTCTCTCGTTTGACGCGCCAAAAAGGTTTTGATGTCGTTGTAGAAAGCTTGCATCGTTTCTTACAAGAAGACGTTCAAATCGTTCTTTTGGGAACAGGTGACCCAGCTTTTGAACATTCTTTCTCATGGTTTGCTCAAGTCTATCCTGACAAGCTATCAGCAAATATCACTTTTGACGTCAAACTTGCTCAAGAAATCTACGCAGCTTGTGACCTCTTCCTTATGCCAAGCCGTTTTGAACCATGTGGCTTGTCACAAATGATGGCTATGCGTTATGGAACACTACCATTGGTTCATGAAGTAGGTGGATTGCGTGATACAGTTCAAGCTTTTAATCCGATTGAAGGAACTGGAACTGGATTTAGCTTTGACAATTTAACACCTTACTGGCTTAACTGGAGTTTCCAAACAGCCTTGGATGTTTATAAGTACCAGCCGGACGTTTGGAAAAATCTACAAAAACAAGCTATGGAATGCGATTTCTCATGGGATACAGCCTGCAAATCTTACCTGGATTTGTACCATAGTTTAGTCAACTAATAGATAAAATCGTATGATTCTTTCATACGATTTTTGGGCTGTTTAGAGAAGAGGAAAAGTGATGACTCAAGTAAAAGGCTTGTGTGTCATGGACGTTGATGGCACCCTGATAGCAGAGGAAGTAATTGATCTTTTAGGAAGAGAAGCAGGTTGTGAAGCAGAAATTTCAGAGATTACCAATCAGGCAATGCGAGGTGAACTGGATTTTGAAACAAGTTTAAGAGCAAGAGTGGCTTTGTTAAAAGGTCTTCCGATTTCGGTCTTTGATACTGTTTTCAAATCCATTCATCTGTCCAAGAATGCTCAAGAATTTATCTCCATACTTCAAAAGAACGGTATTCTAGTTGGTTTAGTGTCTGGTGGCTTTACACCAATCGTTGAGAGATTAGCAAAATCCCTAAGCATTTCCTATTTCTCTGCCAACCAGTTAGAAGTCAAAGACGGCTTTTTAACAGGACGATTAGTTGGTGAAATTGTGACAGGTCAAGTAAAAAAAGCTACTCTTGAGAGATGGAGAAATGAGATAGAACTTCCCAAAGAAAGAACGATCGCCATCGGTGATGGGGCTAATGACCTCTTGATGTTAAAGTCAGCAGGTCACGGTATAGCCTTTTGTGCCAAAGACGTCGTAAAAGCTGAGATAGCTTGTCATGTAGATACGAGAGATCTTTTAGAAGTTCTACCTTTGATTGATTTCTTAGAATGAGAGGGAACTATGAAAATTGTAATCGCACCCGATTCTTTTAAAGAAAGTTTGACGGCAGAACAGGTCGCTCAAGCTATAAAAAAAGGCTTCGAACAGTCAATAGCGGATGTAGAATGTCTGCTCTGTCCTGTTGGTGATGGCGGGGAAGGAACTGTAGATGCTATTCAACATTCTCTTGAACTCGAAGAAAAATGGCAAGAGGTTACGGGACCTTTTGGTCTAAATGAAGCAATGCGTTACTTTCAAAAAGGTCAAATAGCGCTCTTTGAAGTTGCTGACTTGGTTGGTCTTGGAAATATTCCGCGGGAGAAACGAAATCCTCTTCATATCCAAACCAGAGGTATTGGAGAGCTGATTCACCATCTCATTGATCAAGGAATGAAGGAAATCTATATCGGTGTAGGTGGTACGGCTAGTAATGATGGTGGGATAGGCATTGCTGCTGGTTTAGGTTATTGTTTTTATGATAAGAATGGAAAAGAATTGCCAGCTTGCGGTCAGACTTTGCTTGAGTTCGAGTCAATTTCAGACAGCGACTTGTATAGGATTCCTGAAGCTGTGAAGATTCGCATTTTAGCAGATGTCGTGAGCCCTCTATGTGGTCATCAAGGGGCAACCTATACATTTGGAAAACAAAAGGGCTTAGATCCTGCTTTGTTTGAGACAGTAGATTTGGCTGTAAAGCGGTTCTATGAAAAAGTCTCACCTACAACATTAAAACTTATAGGAGCAGGAGCCGGCGGTGGCATTGCGGCTGGGCTCTGCGCCTTTGCTGAGGCCTGTATCGTATCCGGGATTGATACTTGCCTGGACTTGATAGACTTTGACAAGAAAGTTGCAGGTGCCGACTTGGTTATCGTTGGAGAAGGCAGACTGGACAGTCAAAGCTTCGTTGGAAAAGCTCCTATCGGCGTAGCAAAAAGAACCCCTAACAGAGTTCCGGTTATTGCTATTTGTGGTAGTCTTGCTGACGATTTGCCTCCCCTACCATTTGAAAATATACAAGCAGCCTTTTCCATTTTAGAGAAAAGTGAGCCTTTAGAAGACAGTCTGAAAAATGCAAGTCTCTATTTGGAACACACAGCTACTAATATTGGTCGTTTGTTAAATTTGAGGAAGGATTAACCTAACCATTTTTTCCAGATTGATTTTTTAGGAGTTTCTGTCTTTTTCTCCTCCCAGAGATTCGAGAATGCAAGTCTAAGGTCTTTTTCATCTACTTGAACAGGTTCGTTCGTGTGAATGACAAGGCCAAAAGGAGAGGTGATATGATCGTCTGAAACAATAGTCGCCTGGCAATTACTTTCCTTTGCTTGTTTTAAGTAAAAGACTTGTTTGTCAAACTCGATATTTGGCGAAATCTTCACAAAAAGACTCTCTGTCTTTTCTTGAAAGTTTTTCAAAATCATTAAAAATCCTTTTTGGAGTTGAAGGCTATTGGCCGTCTCAACATCCGCATAGCCAAGAACTCTTTCCTCGAAAGTGCCGAGATAGCGGCGTTGTTCGTCAGGCTTTAATTTCGGTTCACCATGAGCTTTTTCTAGTAGTTGTTTTGATAAATCTGTCATAAAAACAGTATATCACAAAAACCTCAAGAAAACAGACAAAAGAAAGCGATTACTTTATAAAGTTAAGGAAAATTTGCACAAAGATAACGTTTTTTCTTGAAAAACGCTTATTTTTAAGGTATCATAGAGGTGTAAAAAATTTAACTCAAAGGAGAGTAAAAAATGTCAATTATTACTGATGTTTACGCTCGCGAAGTCCTAGACTCACGCGGTAACCCAACACTTGAAGTAGAAGTTTATACTGAATCAGGTGCTTTCGGACGTGGTATGGTTCCATCAGGAGCTTCTACTGGTGAACACGAAGCAGTTGAACTTCGCGACGGTGACAAATCTCGTTACGGTGGTCTTGGTACACAAAAAGCTGTTGACAACGTAAACAACATCATTGCTGAAGCAATTATCGGCTACGATGTACGTGATCAACAAGCTATCGACCGTGCTATGATCGCTCTTGACGGTACTCCTAACAAAGGTAAATTGGGTGCGAACGCAATCCTTGGTGTGTCTATCGCTGTAGCTCGTGCTGCTGCTGACTACCTTGAAATCCCACTTTACAGCTACCTTGGTGGATTCAACACTAAAGTTCTTCCAACTCCAATGATGAACATCATCAACGGTGGTTCTCACTCTGACGCTCCAATCGCTTTCCAAGAATTCATGATCGTACCTGCTGGTGCACCATCATTCAAAGAAGCTCTTCGTTGGGGTGCTGAAATCTTCCACGCTCTTAAGAAAATCCTTAAATCACGTGGTTTGGAAACTGCCGTAGGTGACGAAGGTGGATTCGCTCCTCGTTTCGAAGGAACTGAAGATGGTGTTGAAACTATCCTTGCTGCGATCGAAGCTGCTGGTTATGTTCCTGGTAAAGACGTATTTATCGGATTTGACTGTGCTTCATCAGAATTCTACGATAAAGAACGTAAAGTTTACGACTACACTAAATTCGAAGGTGAAGGAGCTGCTGTACGTACTGCTGCAGAACAAATCGACTACCTTGAAGAATTGGTAAACAAATACCCAATCATCACTATCGAAGATGGTATGGACGAAAACGACTGGGACGGTTGGAAAGCTCTTACTGAACGTCTTGGTGGTAAAGTTCAATTGGTTGGTGACGACTTCTTCGTAACAAACACTTCTTACCTTGAGAAAGGTATTGCAGAAGGTGCTGCTAACTCAATCCTTATCAAAGTTAACCAAATCGGTACTCTTACTGAAACATTCGACGCTATCGAAATGGCGAAAGAAGCTGGTTACACTGCAGTTGTATCACACCGTTCAGGTGAAACTGAAGATTCAACAATCGCTGACATCGCAGTTGCAACAAACGCAGGACAAATCAAGACTGGTTCACTTTCACGTACAGACCGTATCGCTAAATACAACCAATTGCTTCGTATCGAAGACCAACTTGGTGAAGTAGCTGAATACCGTGGATTGAAATCATTCTACAACTTGAAAAAATAAAATAGTTCAGTGAACTATTTTATCCCGAACCTTGAAATTAAAAAGTTCGGCCGTTGATTTAACAACGTTTTAAGCCCCTCGGATTTTATCCGAAGGGCTTTTTGTATGCAAAGGTAAAAAATGGGAAATAGTTTATGGTATAATAGACAAAAACACTTGTATTAGAAAGCAATTATGTCTAAAGAAATTGATATTGAGTATTACCACCAGTTAGCCTTGCAAAAACAGAAGGAGCACCGAAAAGTCTTGGCTAATCTAAAGAAAAAACCTCCTAAAAACTTAGATAAGATAGCCCAGCAAATTCATGAAGAAGTCTTTGCTGAAATTGATTGTACTGTCTGCGCTAACTGTTGCAAGACATTGGGGCCCGACTTCAAAGAAGCAGATATAACCCGTATTGCTAAGTATTTTAAGATGAAATTACCAGCCTTTGAAGCAGAGTTTTTACAGGTGGACGAAGACGGTGACAAGGTTTTTAAATCCATGCCCTGTCCCTTTCTAGGAGGAGATAATCTCTGTTCCATCTATGACGTTCGTCTCAAGGCCTGTCGTGAATTTCCCCATACAGACCGGAAAAAGATCCATCAAATTAATCATTTGACGATTAAGAATACCTTGACCTGCCCAGCAGCCTATCTCTTTGTTGAGAAATTAAAAGATAAGTTATAGAATTTACACCTTTAAATCTTGTACAAAGATTCTAGGGTGGAAGTATCTGATATCTGTTAGACTATAGATAGAATTGAACACGGCCTAAAAGCTATGAGAAAAAGAGAAAATTTCCTAGAACCAGAAGCTTCAGCGTCAATTTTCCTATTTTAACTTTGCTTTTAACGGCCTTTGTATCTTGTGGAGGTAAGAAGAAAAGAATATGATGCATCAATTCAATCGAACCATGGATTATTTGGAGCAGCAGCTGACTGGAGAAGTGGATATGAAAAGATTTCAGCAGCTATCGGGCTATTCTTACCCTCTCTTTAGCAGGCTCTTTTCCATCCTAGCAGATATGACTTTAGCAGAATACTTGCGTAATCGCAGGCTGTCAGAAGCTGTGACGGACTTGCGGGAAAGCTCTGAGAAAGTCATTGACATAGCGATGAAATACGGCTATGAGTCTGCGGATGCCTTCAGCGCAGCCTTTAAGAAATTCCATGGTGCAACCCCCTCAGAAGTTAGGAATGGAAAACCTTATCGGGTCTTTCCTAGACTTCAATTATCCTTAAAGATTACAGGAGGAAAGAACATGGATATCAAGATTCAAAAGAAACCTGTTTTTACTGTAGCAGGCGTCCTATTGGAAGCTATTGACAATAGCCAGTGTCCGTCTGCTTGGGATCAACTCTATGCCAATCACAGCTTTGAAAGCCTAGAAAGTTTGGGCAGTGGCCAATCCTTTGGACTCTGCTCTGATGTCAAAGAGGGTGAAATCATTAACTACATGGCGGCTTATGATGTGACGGATAAAGCGAAAGCAGAAGCCTTAGGCCTTTCTATCAAGGAAATCCCAGCAGCTGAATATGCTATCGTACCAGTCAAGGGGGCTGTACCAACCAGCATCCACCATGCTTGGAAGTATGTTTTGGAAGTCTTTTTCCCAGAAACTGGCTATCGCCACTCAGGAGCGCCAGACTTTGAAGTTTATTTCGAAGGTGATATGTCGTCTCCAAACTACCAAATGGAACTCTGGATACCAGTGATCAAGGACTAGATTATTTTCTATTTTTTATAAAGATGGAAAGCTGACTCTGTAGAAGATTTCTTTTACAGAGCTTTTTCTTTATTTGAGAAATAACTTATGAAAAAAAGGATTACAATTTAATTTAAATTTAAATATAAAGAAATTCATGTCTGTAAATCAAACATGCTATATTTTTTGTGTGGATTTAATGGGGTATGAGTAACGTTATCTCGGTATAATAGTCTCATAGAAGATAAGGAGGCATGAATATGCAGATGTATTTTGGAGATGTGTCACTTTGCTATAGCTATTCATTGGCAATGGCACTAGAAACCTATGGTTATGACTTTAAAGCAGAGTTTTTAGAGGCAATCATGGTCATGGGAAATGGCGCTAGTATCATAAAGGAAGATGAGCAACACCCTATAGTATTTTTTGATAATGGAATGCCAGACCTTTCCATCTCCCATTCCTTAAAAATACTAGGGTTTGACTATGAGGATTTCTATCTAAAAGATGGAGCAGAAGTTAATTTGGAAGAAATTAAAAGAAAGTTGGAAACCTTTCTGTCCAATGGACCTGTCGTACTGGGACCTCTTGATATGGGTCATCTGACTTACAATCCCAATCACACAATCCTTTATGGTGTGGATCACTTTGTAACCGTGTATGCTCTTGATGGTCAGTATCTCTATTTGCATGATCCAGCTGGTTTTGCCTGTATGAAGGTTGCTTTTAAAGACATCTTAGAAGCCTGGAAGGCAGAGTCTATTGACTATAAGCGTGGAGCTTATTCCATGTGGGGAAATTTTAAGAAGGTCAAGAGTCCTAGTCAGACTGAAATCTATCAGGAAACGGCAAGGATTATGAAAAACCGATATCTGAATGGTCAAAGTGGTGTTTTGGAACGCTATGCAAAAGCAGTGGCTGAAAATGGCTTAAATACAGAACAAAAACAATTGCATCAGTATTTCAGCTTTAAACTTGCTGCTGTTCGAAATCTCTATCTCAGTAAGTTCTTAAAAGATCATGATCCGAAAGGGGCAAGATTCAAAGAAGAATTGGCTACTCTATTTGGCAAAGCCCACCTTTCATGTTTAAAAGAAGATTACCAAGAACTAGCCCACTTGCTCTATCAGATAGCTGAAGTGGATGGTCGCTTTAGAGATTTATATGTAAACTAGTGACTATAAGCATAAAATAACTAGTCAGTAAAAGCAGTTTTTCGTAAAATGAAGAACTGCTTTTTGATTATGGTTATGGTATAATGAAGTAAGAAAATAGCTTATTCTACTTAAAAATGAAGGGAGAACTCCTATGCCTAGACCAAGAACAAAAGAGGAGCTACTGCTAGCCTCTAAGGAAAACTATGAAAAGCTTAATCACTTTATATCTAAATTAAGTGAAGAGGAACTACAGATTCCTTTTGATTTTTCAAAAGACCAAAAGAAAAAAGAAGCTCACTGGAAAAGAGATAAAAATCTACGGGATGTCCTGATCCATCTCTATGAATGGCATCAGTTACTTTTGACCTGGGTACATTCTAATCAAAAGGGTCATGAGAGACCTTTTCTCCCTGAACCTTATAATTGGAAAACTTATGGGGAAATGAATGTCGCTATTTGGAAGAAGCACCAGAAAACGTCTTTAGAAGAAGCGACCAAACTCCTCAATCAATCGCATAAAGAGGTTTTAGAGTTGATGGAAGGCTTCAGCAATGACGAATTGTTCACAAAAGGTGTTTATAAGTGGACGGGAGGAACAAGTCTAGGTTCCTACTTTGTCAGTAGCACCTCCAGTCACTATGACTGGGCTCTGAAAAAACTCAAAGCTCATCAGAGAAATTGTAAGAATAGCTAGTTGAAGTGCTATTGAAATTCACCAAAAGTTCTTCTAAGCTTCGAATAGTTTCATTCTCGTGATTTTTGAACAATTCTAGCTTTAGAATCCTTCAAAAATTAAAATTTAAGGCTGTCATAGACTTAGAATAGCCCTAAAACATTTATTTTATAGCAATTTTAAGTTTAGAATTACAATGATATTAAAGGAATTGGACTGTTCGACGCTTAGAATGCCTTGATTCTGAGAAATGTTGACTAGAAAATGGTTAGAATGGAGTTTTTCTGATATAGGATGATAGATAGATGGGTGAGATGATGAACATACAAAAAGAGAAAGTGAGAAGAGAGTTGGTGTCCCTTTGTTTGGGAGAGTTTACAGCCGTCCTAACCTTTTGGTTTTGTTTTTTCCTTTTGAAAAATCGGCTTGGTGATGTGAATAGTCTAGTAACCATTCTCTATCCTCTGTCTTTACTGACATTTATATTGCTTCAAGGTTCAATCTATTGGGCGATTTTGATGAGAAGACTCTCGAAACCTCAGTTCGGAAGCGCTAGTGTCCCCAAACTATATGGTGGTTTCAGAATACTAGACCTTGTTTTACTTATTTCAGGCTTTCCTTTTATTGTCTGGAATACACAGAGTTTTCAAGTGGCTATTATAGCCACACTAATACAGCTTTTTGCACTAATCGAATGGATCAATTATTTCCTCCTACGCTTATCCTATAGTCTGAATCCTCTTGTTATTGTCTGGAATACACAGAGTTTCCAAGTGGCTATCTTAGCCACATTGATACAGCTTTTTGCTCTTATTGAATGGGTTAACTATTTCCTCGTACGCCTATCTTATAGTTTGAACCCACTTGTTTTATGGAAACGAATTGCAAAGGGAAAACTTGAAAAAAGCAGAATAGCGAAGGAGTTGGAGTAGGGGAGAATGAAGAGGTTAGCCATACGTTTTGTAATATGCTATAATAAATCTATCAAATTTTTTAAATAACTACTTAAAGTTAGATAAGTATGCAAATAAACTCTAGAAAACAGAAATCAGATATTGTTATTTCTAAACCATCAGCCAGTGAAGTAGAAAAATACTTGAAATCGTGGAAAAACCTTAAAAATTATAGGTTACAAGAAGATGCTTTAGATAAATTATTTTTTGAGCTATTACCAAGTAACGAAGAAATTTCTGATATTTTATTATAGGTTGCTACATTAAATGATTTTTATAGCACAAATATTTTTTCAGTTTATCCAGTTGCAGAGCATATTCTGAGTCTTAAAATTGACGAGAGATTGAGACAAGGTGATGTAACTTTAGTCAATGAAATTCAGAATGTTACTATCAATGGAGTAACTAGAAAGTTCTATTCTTTTTCTACTAAATACTGTTCCCATCATAATCCTAAAGAATACCCTATTTATGATAGCTATGTAGAAAAAGTATTGAAATATTTTAGAAAAACAGATAAATTTTCCAACTTTAAGAATGCAGATCTAAAAGATTATCAAAAATTTAAAAATATAATTATTGCTTTTAGAGAATACTACGGATTAGAAGAATTTAATCTTAAAGAGATTGATCAGTATTTATGGCAGTTGGGAAAAGAATATTTTCCAAATAAATATTAGCGACTTTTTCTCACTCAGAAAGGAAATTTAATGTCCTACAAATTTTTACTCTTCGACCTCGACCACACCTTGCTTGATTTTGATGCTGCTGAGGATGTGGCTCTGACGCAACTTCTAAAAGAAGAAGGGGTTGCAGACATTCAAGCCAATAAAGACTATTACGTTCCTATGAACAAGGCTCTCTGGAAGGATTTGGAGCAAAAGAAAATCAGTAAACAAGAGCTGGTTAACACGCGCTTTTCACGTTTGTTTGCTCATTTTGGGCTAGAGAAAGATGGGACTTTACTGGCCCAGCGATACCAGTTTCTTCTAGCCCGGCAGGGACAAACTCTTTCGCGGGCTCATGAACTTTTGGACAGTCTCATTGAGCGTGATTATGAGCTGTACGCTGCGACAAATGGGATAACTGCTATTCAAACAGGGCGCTTGGCTCAATCAGGTCTGGCTCCCTATTTCAACCAAATCTTTATTTCCGAGCAGTTGCAAACGCAAAAGCCTGATGCACTATTCTATGAAAAAATAGGTCAGCAGATTGCTGGATTTGATAAAGAAAAAACGGTTATGATTGGAGATTCCCTGACAGCGGACATTCAAGGTGGGAATAATGCTGGAATCAACACTATCTGGTTCAATCCCCATCATCTGGAAAATAATACACAAGCCCAGCCGACCTATGAAGTCCATTCTTACCAAGACTTGCTGGATTGTTTGGAACTACTTTAATAATGGAATAATAAACTATAGAGGAGTCTATAAATTATGGGAACATGGAATGCAACCATTTTTGGAAACGATACCTCCTTAGATATTAAGGAAGAATTTTTCGAGAGATACAATGGAGGAGAAGAACCAGCTACTATCAAAAATGACTTGACAATGGGTTTAGACGATGACGATAGATATAATGTCTTGTTCGCTCTGGCACATTGTATATGGGAAGTTGGGCAATTAGATGATGGATTCTTACTTGAAATCAAAGAGATTATTGATAAAAAGGAAGATTTAGCTCTTGCCCAAGAATTAGGTGCAGATAGTAAATTTTTAAAACAGAGGAGTGCAAATCTAGAAAAGTTTTTAGAAAAAATTAGTGTCAAAAAAGAAAAGCCTAAAAAAAGAATTGCTCCGCCTGTTCCTGTCGAAAGTAAATATAGGAATGGTGCTGTGATGGTGTTTCAATATGAAGACGGTGTATATGGTTCATTGATAGCCGCAGATGGAGCCTTTTTTGACAAGGAAACCTATTATGCTTATCTACTGACTGATATTAAAATTCCTAGAAAACCCACCATGAAAGATGTGCGAGAAGCACGAATTATCGATCCAAGTTTTCATAGCCAAGAATACAATTCATTTCGAGATTCGAGGTATTACTATACCTTTGTAAATTGTATTTCAGGGTATTTAAAAAGTTCTGCAACGAAAAGATTTGAAAGATATAATGATAGTTTTTTTGAAATTATCGGCTATCTTTCTGATTGGGGGAGTTGCTGTAGCGCGGCTTCTGTAGGATTTGATTATTATAGACAAAAATCGAGTGATGAGTTTAAAACGAGTGTCACAAGGGAATTGAATAAAAGATTTAATGAAAATCTAAATATCCGAACTGAGATGACTATCGATGAGATTGACAAGGAATTTATCCTGTCTAATGCTTCACAAGATAGTAAGTAGTCACTTTCAAATGGAGATTCTTTTCAAAAATTCTCGAAATATTTGTAGAAACTAAAAAAGTGGTTTAGATAGCCACTTTTTGCTATAATAGAGGCAGGAAAAACGAAGGAGTTGGCTATGCAACACTCATCTTGGCATGCTTTGATTAAGGAGCAATTACCTGAAGGTTATTTCGGGAAAATCAATCAATTTATGGAACAGGTCTATGCTCAGGGAACTGTCTATCCACCTAAGGAAAAAGTTTTTCAGGCTCTCTTGACTACACCACTTGAAGAAGTTAAGGTGGTGATTCTAGGGCAAGACCCCTATCACGGGCCAGGTCAGGCACAGGGCTTGAGTTTTTCTGTTCCTGACTCTATCCCAGCGCCACCGTCCTTGCAAAATATCTTGAAAGAATTGTCAGATGATATCGGGGTTAAGAAATCACATGATTTGACCGCTTGGGCTGAGCAAGGAGTCTTACTTCTCAATGCTTGCTTGACGGTTCCTGCTGGTCAAGCCAATGGTCATGCTGGGCAGATATGGGAGCCTTTTACTGATGCCGTGATTCGGGTTGTCAATAATCTAGACAGACCTGTAGTCTTTGTACTCTGGGGTGCTTATGCACGCAAGAAGAAGGCCTTGGTTACCAATCCTCACCATTTGATTATCGAATCAGCTCATCCCAGTCCTTTATCTGTTTTCAGAGGATTTTGGGGTTCCAAGCCTTTTTCTAAGGCTAATGCATTTTTAAAAGAGACAGGACAAGTGCCAATTGATTGGCTTAGATAAGGAGAGAATATGCCTCAGTTAGCGACGATTTGCTACATTGATAACGGAAAAGAACTGCTCATGCTGCATCGCAATAAGAAGCCCAATGATGTCCATGAAGGCAAATGGATTGGTGTGGGTGGTAAGCTGGAGCGAGGGGAGACTCCTCAGGAATGCGCTGCGCGTGAAATTCTCGAAGAGACAGGCCTCAAAGCCAAGCCAGTACTTAAAGGTGTTATCACTTTTCCAGAATTCACACCAGATCTAGACTGGTACACCTATGTTTTTAAGGTGACTGAGTTTGAGGGTGACTTGATTGACTGCAATGAGGGGACGCTGGAATGGGTCCCCTATGATGAAGTCTTGAGCAAGCCAACTTGGGAAGGTGACCACACCTTTGTTGAATGGCTTTTAGAGGACAAACCCTTCTTTTCAGCAAAGTTTGTTTATGATGGGGATAAATTGTTGGATACCCAAGTTGATTTCTATGAATAAAGGAGAAAGCAGATGCTACTAATCAAAAATGGTCGTGTAATGGATCCTAAGTCTGGTTTGGATCAAGTGTGTGATGTTTTAGTCCAAGATGGGAAAATTGTCAAAATTGCTGCCGAAATCAAGGAAGAAGGAGCAGAGCTAATTGATGCTACTGGGCTTGTGGTTGCGCCTGGACTAGTTGATATTCATGTTCATTTCCGTGAACCGGGTCAAACACACAAAGAAGACATCCATACGGGCGCCCTAGCTGCTGCTGCAGGTGGATTTACAACCGTTGTCATGATGGCTAATACTAGTCCAACCATTTCGGATGTGGAGACTTTGCAAGAAGTTCTCCAGTCAGCTGCTAAAGAAAAGATCAATGTCAAGACAGTTGCGACCATTACTAAGAACTTTAATGGGCAAGACTTGACTGATTTTAAGGCACTTTTGGAAGCTGGAGCCGTTGGTTTTTCAGATGACGGTATTCCACTTGAAAGTAGCAAGGTTCTCAAAGAAGCCTTGGAGACTGCTAAAAAACTTGGCACCTTTGTTTGTCTACACGAGGAAGATCCAGGCTTGAATGGGATTCTTGGATTTAACGAAAACATCGCTAAAGACCACTTCAAGATCTGTGGTGCGACAGGAGTGGCAGAATACGCTATGATTGCGCGTGATGTCATGATTGCCTACGCAACTAAGGCCCATGTTCACATCCAGCATTTATCTAAGGAGGAAAGTGTCAAGGTAGTGGAGTTCGCTCAAGGTTTGGGTGCCCATGTCACCGCAGAAGTAGCTCCTCAGCATTTCTCTAAGACAGAGGCCCTCCTCTTGACGCAAGGTAGTAATGCCAAAATGAATCCTCCGCTTCGTTTGGAGTCGGATCGTCGTGCTGTGATCGAAGGTCTCAAGTCAGGCGTCATCACTGTGATTGCGACAGACCACGCGCCTCACCATGCAGATGAGAAAAATGTAGAGGATATCACTAAAGCACCATCTGGTATGACTGGATTGGAAACCTCTCTTTCTCTCGGCTTGACTTATTTGGTGGAAGCTGGTGAGCTAAGCTTGATGGAATTGCTAGAAAAAATGACTGTCAATCCAGCTAAGCTTTATAACTTTGAAGCAGGCTACTTAGCTGAAAATGGTCCAGCGGATATCACCATCTTTGATGACAAGGCTGATCGTACTGTTGGTCCAGACTTTGCTTCAAAATCATCAAATTCACCATTTATCGGCGAAACCTTAAAAGGGCAGGTCAAATATACTATCTGTAAGGGACAAATCGTCTACCAAAACTAGATGGGACTCTGCTCTTAAATTGAAAAGAATAGAGAGCACTTATGTATCCAACCCATCAATTTAAAGATAAGTTTGTCTTATTTCTTAAGATATTTTTCCCCATCCTGATTTATCAGTTTGCCAATTATTCTGCCTCTTTTGTCGATACAACCATGACGGGGCAGTACAATACCATGGACTTGGCTGGTGTTTCAACTGCAACGAGTCTCTGGAATCCTTTCTTTACCTTTTTAACAGGGATTGTTTCGGCTATGGTTCCTATCATAGGCCATCATCTAGGACGAGGCAAAAAGGAAGAAGTAGCATCTGACTTCTACCAATTCATCTACTTAGCTTTCGGACTGTCTTTGGTCTTGCTTGGAATGGTAGTATTCTTGGCACCCCCAGTCTTAAATCATATCGGCTTAGAAAATCAAGTGGCAGCTGTTTCGGTTTCTTATCTTTGGTACTTGTCTATCGGAATTATTCCCTTGTTGCTCTTTAGTGTTATCCGATCGCTACTTGATTCACTCGGTCTGACCAAACTATCTATGTACCTCATGATCTTATTGCTACCTTTAAATTGTGGATTTAATTATTTATTGATCTACGGTGCTTTTGGCTTTCCAGAGTTAGGTGGAGCAGGGCTTAGGTACGTCCCTAGCTTACTGGTGTCTTCTTGGAATCTCTGTCATCATCTTGGTCAAGCAGAAAAACCTAAAAGAACTTCATTTAGAACGACGCGCCCCTCTGAAATTAGAGAGAATTATAGAGGGAATTCGCTTGGGCTTACCAATCGGTGGTACTGTTTTTGCTGAGGTTATTATTTTTTCAGTCGTTGGTTTGATTATGGCTAAATTTTCGTCTATGATTATTGCTAGCCATCAGTCAGCCATGAACTTCTCAACTCTCATGTATGCCTTTCCTGTGAGCATCTCCTCTGCCATGGCCATAGTTGTTTCTTATGAAGTAGGGGCTAAGCGTTTTGATGATGCCAAGACCTATATCAAAATTGGTCGTTGGATAGCATTGATATTTGCAGGCTTTACATTGAGCTTTCTCTATATTTTGAGAGATGTCGTAGCCAGTTTATATGGGAATAATCCTGACTTCATTGAACTAACATCTACCTTCCTAACTTATAGTCTATTTTTCCAGTTAGCTGACACCGTTGCAGCTCCTTTACAAGGAATACTGATAGGCTATAAGGATACGGTTGTTCCCTTCTATCTAGGAGTAATTGCTTACTGGGCTGTGTCCATTCCATTAGGCTTATTCCTAGATCATGTGACAACTTTGGGAGCCTATTCTTACTGGATTGGTCTAATAGCGAGTTTGGTCGTTAGTGTTATCCTCTATCAATGGCGTTTGCAAACAATTATGAAAAGATTTGAAGTTTCCAATGTCAAATAAACTTTGTGAAAAAATGTTTTAATTTATAGAAAATCCCGATAAACTGGGGTTTTCTTTTTGTATTTTGTGAAAGAATCTAAGCATATATTTTGACAGTGCTTTCATAATGCGATAGAATGAGGATATAAAACTTTAAACCTAGAAAGGCGAGATTATGTCAACTTTAGATAGAAATCTCTTGCTAGAGATGTTCCGTAAGATGGAAGAAATCCGTCGAATGGACTTAAAAATTGCACAATTAGTAAAAAAAGGAAAAGTTCCTGGTATGACTCACTTTTCTGTTGGAGAGGAAGCCGCTAACGTCGGAGCTATGCTAGCTCTCAATCCAGATGATCTGATTACCTCAAACCACCGTGGTCATGGACAAGCTATTGCCAAAGGAATCGACCTCAATGGTATGATGGCAGAAATCCTTGGTAAATACACTGGGACCTGTAAAGGAAAAGGTGGTTCTATGCATATTGCCGACCTTGATGCGGGTAACCTTGGTGCCAATGGTATCGTAGGTGGTGGTATGGGAATCGCTGTTGGTGCAGCCCTCAGTCAGCAAATGAAAAAGACAGGCAAGATTGTTGTCTGCTTCTTTGGTGACGGTGCTACCAACGAAGGTGTTTTCCACGAAGCTGTTAACATGGCTTCCATCTGGAATCTGCCAGTAATTTTCTACTGTATTAATAACGGTTATGGAATCTCTGCGGATATCAAGAAAATGACCAATGTAGAGCATATCCATCACCGTAGTGCGGCATACGGAATTCCTGGAATGTTTATCGAAGATGGAAACAATGTCATTGATGTTTATGAAGGATTTAAGAAAGCTGTAGACCATGTTCGTGGTGGCAATGGCCCAGTCTTGATTGAAAGTGTCACTTATCGCTGGCTCGGTCACTCATCATCTGACCCTGGTAAATATCGTACACGTGAAGAAGTAGAATTGTGGAAACAAAAAGACCCAATTGAAAACCTCCGCAATTACCTCATTGAAAATACTATTGCAAGTGCAGAAGAATTGGAAGAAATCCAAGCGCAAGTCAAGGAAGCAGTAGAAGCTTCTGTTAAATTTGCGGAAGAAAGTCCATTCCCACCACTAGAATCCGCATTTGAAGATATTTACGCAGACTAAGGAGAAAGAGATAAAATGGAAACAAAAACAATGTCGTTCCGTGACACCATTATCCTTGCTATGTCTGAGGAAATGCGTCGCGATGAAAATGTATTCTTGATGGGAGAAGACGTCGGTGTCTTCGGAGGAGACTTCGGAACTTCTGTCGGAATGCTTGAAGAATTTGGTCCAGAACGTATTCGTGACTGTCCGATTTCTGAAGCGGCCATCTCTGGAGCAGCAGCAGGAGCAGCCATGACAGGACTTCGCCCAATCGTTGATATGACCTTTATGGACTTCTCGGTCATTGCCATGGACAATATCGTTAACCAAGCCGCTAAAACACGTTATATGTTTGGTGGGAAAGGTCAGGTTCCAATGACAGTTCGATGTGCAGCTGGTAACGGAGTTGGTTCTGCGGCTCAGCACTCGCAATCCCTTGAGTCTTGGTTTACTCACATTCCTGGACTTAAGGTTGTAGCGCCTGGTACGCCTGCTGACATGAAAGGACTTCTCAAGTCTTCTATCCGTGATAATAACCCTGTTATCATCCTTGAGTACAAGTCAGAATTTAACCAAAAAGGGGAAGTGCCAGTTGATCCAGACTACACAATCCCACTTGGGGTTGGGGAAATCAAACGCCAAGGTACGGATGTAACAGTTGTTACTTACGGTAAAATGCTTCGTCGTGTGGTTCAAGCTGCTGAAGAATTAGCTGAAGAAGGAATTTCAGTTGAAATTGTGGACCCACGTACCCTTGTTCCACTTGATAAGGATATCATCATTAACTCAGTTAAGAAGACTGGTAAGGTCGTACTGGTCAACGATGCCCATAAAACAAGTGGCTATATCGGAGAGATTTCAGCTATTATTTCAGAATCAGAAGCATTTGACTATCTAGATGCACCAATCCGTCGTTGTGCAGGAGAAGATGTGCCAATGCCTTACGCACAAAACCTAGAAAATGCTATGATTCCAACCGTTGAAAGCATCAAAGATGCCATCCGTAAGACTTATAACAAAGAATAATTTTGCATAAATTAAATTATGTAAGATTTTAGAGGTTTTTAACTTTAGTAACTTGAGATATATTTTGTATCCAAGTTGTTTGTAAAGTTGCGACAGGAACGAATCGAATTGTTATTATTCGATGAGTGACTTAGTAAATCTACTAGGTTGACCGCCTGATAGCGGCAACCGTAGTAACTTGAGACATGTTTCGTGTCCAAGTTACTTGTAGAGTTGAACAGGGGCTAAAGTCTGTGTGAAAAAGATAAACTTTTACTAGAAACTAATGTTTCTTCGTCAAGTTTCCTATTTTCGCTTTGACTTTTAACTAACGCCCTTAGTATCATGTAATTGAATTCGGACGGAGGTCTGCGAAAAAAAGATAGATTTCCTTGTGTTCATCGAACACATCGTCAATCTCCTATTTTTTCATTGCTCTCTTCGTCCTTAATATCTTATATTCGAACACGGGCTAAAAGCTCGGAAAAAAGATAAATCTCCTTGGCTTCATCGAAGTCTGCATAGATTTCCTATTTTTCAGTCGCTTTTTTACGCCCTTAGTATCATAATTAGAATTGGAGAGGTCATGGCTGATGACAAGCTAAGAGCGACTCCTGCGGCTAGAAAGTTAGCGGATGATCTAGGTATCAACCTCTACGACGCTTCTGGCTCAGGTGCAAACGGTCGTGTCCACAAAGAAGACGTGGAAACTTATAAAGACACAAACGTGGTTCGCATTTCGCCACTTGCAAAACGAATTGCCCTTGAACATAACATTGCTTGGCAGGAAATCCAAGGAACTGGTCATCGTGGTAAGATCATGAAGAAGGACGTTTTGGCCTTCCTTCCTGAAAATATCGAAAACGACACCATCAAGTCACCTGCTCAAATCGAAAAAGTGGAAGAAGTTCCAGACAATATCACTCCTTATGGTGAGATTGAGCGTATTCCAATGACACCAATGCGTAAGGTTATTGCCCAACGTATGGTTGAATCCTACCTAACTGCGCCAACCTTCACACTTAACTATGATGTCGATATGTCTGAAATGCTAGCTCTTCGTAAGAAGGTTCTTGAACCAATCATGGAATCAACTGGTAAGAAAATTACGGTTACTGATCTTCTTTCGCTAGCTGTTGTTAAGACATTGATGAAACACCCTTACATCAACGCTTCATTGACCGAAGATGGTAAGACCATTATCACTCATAACTATGTCAACCTTGCTATGGCAGTCGGTATGGATAATGGCCTAATGACACCTGTTGTTTACAATGCTGAAAAGATGAGCTTGTCAGAGTTGGTTGTAGCCTTTAAGGAGGTGATTGGTCGTACCTTGGATGGTAAATTAGCTCCAAGTGAGTTGCAAAACTCAACCTTCACAATTAGTAACTTGGGAATGTTTGGCGTTCAATCTTTTGGTCCGATCATCAACCAACCAAACTCAGCTATCCTCGGGGTTAGCTCAACAGTTGAGAAACCTGTAGTTGTCAATGGTGAGATTGTCATTCGCCCTATCATGAGCCTAGGATTAACTATTGACCACCGTGTTGTAGATGGTATGGCTGGTGCTAAGTTTATGAAAGATTTGAAAGCCTTGATTGAGAATCCAATCTCAATGTTGGTTTAAGTAGCTATTGTTATTTTAGAGTTTTAGATAAAGGAAGTAAGACATGGCCTTAGAAGTAATTATGCCAAAAGCCGGCGTGGATATGACAGAAGGACAAATCGTCCAATGGAATAAGAAAGTCGGGGAATTTGTAAAAGAAGGAGAAATCCTTTTGGAAATCATGACTGACAAAGTCAGCATGGAATTAGAAGCCGAAGAAGATGGATACTTGATTGCCATCCTCAAAGGAGATGGTGAAACTGTTCCAGTAACTGAAGTTATCGGTTATCTTGGCGAAGAAGGTGAAAACATCCCAACCGCTGGAGCGGCAGCGCCAGAATCAAAACCTGCACCTGCAGCTAGTGCCTCAAACGACGATGGTAAGAGTGATGATGCCTTTGATATCGTTGTGATTGGTGGAGGTCCTGCTGGTTACGTTGCGGCAATTAAAGCAGCCCAACTCGGTGGTAAGGTTGCTCTTGTTGAGAAATCTGAACTTGGTGGAACGTGCTTGAACCGTGGATGTATCCCAACTAAGACCTACCTTCACAACGCTGAAATCATTGAAAACATCGGACATGCAGCAAACCGTGGTATCGTCATCGAAAATCCAAACTTCACTGTAGATATGGACAAACTCCTTGAAACCAAGTCTAAGGTTGTCAATACTTTGGTTGGTGGAGTTGCAGGTCTTCTTCGTAGCTATGGAGTTACTGTTCATAAGGGAATTGGAACCATCACTAAAGACAAGAATGTCTTGGTTAATGGTTCGGAGTTGCTTGAAACCAAGAAAATCATCCTTGCTGGTGGTTCAAAAGTCAGCAAGATCAATGTTCCTGGTATGGAATCATCACTCGTGATGACAAGTGATGACATTCTTGAAATGAACGAAGTTCCAGAAAGCCTTGTTATCATCGGTGGTGGTGTTGTCGGTATCGAACTTGGTCAGGCCTTCATGACATTTGGTTCAAAAGTGACTGTTATCGAAATGATGGACCGTATCGTTCCAGCCATGGATGCTGAAGTTTCTAAGAACCTTCGTTTGATTCTTGAGCGTAAAGGAATGACCATCTTAACTGGTACAAAACTGCAAGAAATCATCGAGGAAAATGGTCAACTTCGTATCAAGGTTGAAGGAAAAGACGATATTATTGCAAGCAAAGCTCTTCTTTCAATCGGTCGTGTTCCAGATCTTGAAGGTATGGGCGAAGTTGAGTTTGAATTGGATCGTGGACGTATCAAGGTCAACGAATACATGGAAACTTCTATTCCAGGTATATATGCACCAGGTGATATCAATGGTACCAAGATGTTAGCCCACGCAGCCTTCCGTATGGGTGAAGTAGCAGCTGAAAATGCGCTTAAAGGAAATCACGTTGTAGCGAAACTTAACTTGACTCCTGCAGCCATTTACACTCTTCCTGAAGTAGCAGCAGTAGGTTTAACAGAAGAGCAAGCTCGTGAGAAATACGATGTCGCTATCGGTAAATTCAACTTTGCGGCTAACGGACGTGCCATTGCTTCTGATGCAGCTCAAGGTTTCGTTAAAGTCATTGCGGATAAGAAATACGGAGAAATCCTTGGCGTCCATATCATCGGTCCTGCAGCTGCAGAATTGATCAACGAAGCGTCAAGCATTATTGAAATGGAAATTACTGTTGAAGAAATGCTTAAGACCATCCACGGGCACCCAACATACTCTGAAGTGATGTACGAAGCATTTGCGGATGTTTTAGGAATGGCTATCCATTCACCTAAGAAAAATAAATAAGATTTTCAACTAAATTTTCTTAAAGTAGTACGGACGGCAGCGACCTCTATTAGAGTTCCATGCCTAAAAATTGAGCCTCTTGTCTCAATTTTTCCGAGAAATGTAACGATAACACGTTACATTTCTTTTTACCACTTTAGAAAATTGGATTGCTATGAACAGAATTTAAAAACTAAATTTTTGGAAACACCATGAAATATATTATCAATCATTCAAACGAAACTGCCTTTAATATCGCCTTGGAAGAATATTCCTTTAAACACCTTTTGGATGAGGATCAAATCTTCCTACTTTGGATTAACAAGCCATCTATCATTGTTGGACGTCACCAGAACACTATCGAAGAAATCAACCGTGATTATGTTCGTGAAAATGGCATTGAGGTGGTCCGACGTATCAGTGGTGGTGGAGCTGTTTATCACGACCTAAACAACCTCAACTACACCATCATTTCAAAAGAAGATGAAAACAAAGCCTTTGACTTCAAGAGCTTCTCAACTCCAGTCATCAATACCTTGGCTCAACTTGGTGTTAAAGCTGAGTTCACAGGCCGTAATGACCTTGAGATTGATGGCAAAAAATTCTGTGGCAATGCCCAAGCCTATATCAATGGTCGTATCATGCACCACGGTTGCTTGCTCTTTGACGTTGATTTGTCAGTCCTAGCAAATGCTCTCAAGGTTTCAAAGGACAAATTTGAGTCAAAAGGTGTGAAATCCGTCCGTGCTCGTGTAACCAATATTATCAATGAATTACCAGAAAAGATCACTGTTGAAGAATTCCGTGATTTGCTATTGGAATACATGAAAAAAGAGTACCCAGAGATGACTGAATACACTTTTTCTGAGCAAGAATTGGCCGAAATCAATCGCATCAAGGATACCAAGTTTGGAACTTGGGACTGGAACTACGGTAAATCACCTGAATTTAACGTCCGTCGTGGAACAAAATTTACCAGCGGTAAGGTTGAAGTTTTTGCCAACGTCATTGAATCAAAAATCCAAGATATCAAGATCTATGGTGACTTCTTTGGTATTGAAGACGTTGCAGCTGTAGAAGATGTCCTTCGTGGAGTGAAATACGAACGCGAAGATGTCCTCAAGGCACTAGAAACTATTGACATTACACGCTACTTCGCTGGCATTAGCCGCGAAGAAATCGCTGAAGCAGTAGTGGGGTAAGGGAAAAGAATCCATTTATGATGGATTCTTTTATTAGGGTTAAACTTAATAATCATGCTGATTAGATTATAATAGTGATGAAAAATGAAAAGGAGTTATTCGTTATGTTAGAAATTCCAGTAGAAAAACTTAATCTATTTGAACAGTTAGACCGCAATGTTGTTGCTTTTTATAGAAATACGGAAATTTCTCAAACTGAAAGTTTAAATATAACCATCACACAAGAACATTATGATAAGAAATACAGAGAGCTTCAGCCTTTAGGATACCAAGCTGTTCAAATACCTTTAGGAATGGCCTTAGATAATATAATCCAGCAAGCCCATTTCCAAAATCTTATAATTGGCGGTCTTCTTCCCGATGAAATCAAAGTAAAGAAAGAGGACTTAATGCCTTTGAAAGACATTGTTGATAGTTTTTGTATTCTGTATGCTGCAGCAAATAACCGACTGGAAAATAGTAAGGCTTATGAATTTATGAAAAATAAGACAGTGTTCTTTATTGGTAAACTGTTAACTGACAGTCTTAAAAAAGGTGACGAAATTTCTTATATGGGAATCGAAAGAGAATCAGCTGATGGAACTTCTTATGAAGCAGTAAAATGTTTTCTAACTAAAGAGAGTGCTGAGCAGTACAATGATTCAAAAAAACCTGTAAGCCCAGCAAATCTAGCCTATCTACAAGCCTTTTGGGGTAAACCAGTAATTATAGAGCCCCATCGTAACTACTGGATTGAGTTTAAATAAATAAAAAACGAAAGATAAAAGGAATTGATCTTTCGTTTTTTAGCGATAGTTGATTTACATAATTTATAATATGTAACACTTATAAACTATCTAAAGCATTCTTTTGTTCATCATTGACGATATGGGTATAGAGGTCAGTGACTTGTGTACTGGCATGTCCTAGCTGATGACTGACCAAAACTTGCGATTTAGTCGCATCATAGAGTCTAGTTGCTAGGGTATGGCGCAGTTTGTGGGGAGTTACACGAACTTTGAAGTCCTCAGAGTACTTAGCAACCATTTTTTCAACGCTGGAAGCGTCAATACGATTGGGAACACCTCGATAGAGAGTCAGAAAGAGTGCTGTATCCGTCTTTTCAGTCTTATATCGTTGATTTCGAATGGCTAGATAATTCTCTAGATAAGGCTTAGCAAAGGCAGCGACATTAACCGAGTCACGTTTGCCACCTTTACGTGTGACATCAATAACCATCATTTTGAGATTGAGATCTCTTAGATCTAGATTAACAGCTTCAGATAAGCGGACACCTGAGGCCAAGAGAAGGGCAATAATGGCTAAATCACGTTCCTTATTTTTATTAAATGATGAAAGAGCCCGATTTGAGAGTTGTTGTGGGTACTCTTGGTCGATATAAGTTAGAAAACCTTCTGTTTCATCACCTAGAAAGAGTTTTTGCTTGATGTTTTCAGCTCTGGCAGCAAGGGTTTCTTTCTTTTTCTTGGTTGAAACTTTCTTCATTACATTACGATAGAAATAGGGTTCTCCTTGCTCGTTTTCAACTTCCTCGGTTAGATACTTATAAAGACTAGAAAGTGCCGATAAGGTTCGATTGATAGTTGTCTGAGAGACACCTTGCTTGGTTGTATTAGCATTCAGCAAAGGTCGTTCTCGTAGATATAGGATAAAGGATTCCATGTCTTTTTTTGTCATATGTTCTAAGATAGATAAGGGAATATCGGCCATTGTATCAACGTTTGAAATACCAGACTCCAAAACCCAGCTGAAAAATCGATCGTATTCCTTGAGATATTCGTACAAGGTTGTAAAACTGTAGGGCACAGCAAGCTTAGATTGGTAGTATTCCAGAACATACCAGGGCATGATTTGTTTTAGTTTGTCGATTCGTTCCAGTAAAATCTCACGTTTCATATATTTTCTCCATAAATAAGTCTAACTAGTAGTATAGCATAGACTTATTTATTTTTCAAGAAAATTATAGTTTTTCGGAAAGATGTAATAAGTGTTTACTGATTTTAGAAAAAAACAAAGACCTGGTTCTGCAATCATAAGAAACAGGTCTTTGTGTGTATGTAATCCGGCAAAATGATAATAACTTATGCTTGTTTGTCAATTTCTCTATAGTATTTCAATTGCCATTTTTGTGTTGCTAGAGCTGTTTTATTTAAATTTGTGCACCAAGGAGGATAAAATCTCATAGACATTTTTCCTTTGCAATTTGTTGCTGAGAGAATTTTTTTATGAATAGCCACCTCTTTTGGAATAATAAATAGTCCCACCTTATCTTTATCGATGACAACGATAATCAGCTCAGTCCCAAGATCTTCATTGGTATAAGGAATGTTCTTGTTATCTTGGTCTTTTTTCCAGAAAACGGTAAAATATCCTTCTTTTTTCGGTGTTTTTTGCCAAGTGGCATCTTTTATATTCTTGCTCTTCCTTTATCTTGATAAGAGTACCTTCGTATTTTTCATTGTATTTTTCTTAAATGAAATCAAAATCGCCATAAAAATTATATAGAACATCGAGTATTTTCATTATGATGTATGTCCTCCTTAGCAAATAACTTTTCCTAAGAATAATACTGTTTCCAACAAAATTAGCTACTGACTATACTCATCTTTTTTATGTATTACCATATAGCAGGATATCAAAATGACGAAAATTTTAATCAGGTAGGTTTCGTATAGATCAGTATCTATGGTTAGCTGAGACAAGACGTTAATGATCGAATGTGTCATAACGCAAATCCAAAGATTCTTTGTTTTGATATAAAGAGCTGAGAGTATGAAAGAATTTGTCAGCAATCCAAATAAAAACGGTAGAGTTTGCAGTGTCGTTAGGGAACCATCGATGTAAAAGAACAACAGATGCCAAAGCGCCCAGCTGAAAAAAGTTGAGATTGTTGAGTGAAAATACGGTAGCTTCTCTTGTAAAATTGGTTGAAAGACATATCGCCATCCAATCTCTTCTATACCACCAAACACAATAAATTTGAAGAACATCAAAAATGGGAGATACCAGCTAAATTCTATTATTTTCCCACCAAACATTAGAAAAGAAAAATCAAGGATAATTAGGAAAAAAGATAATAAATAATGTTTATAACTAGTATGGATGTTAAAAAAATCTTTTACGATCTTCTTAAAATGAATATGAAAATAGTGATTTGCAACAATTATTCCCCAAAGAGCTGAAGAAATCCCACCTAGAAAGATTCCTAAAATAGTTAATAGATTGGAATGAACAGAAAAATGATTCAATAGAAAGAAAAGAAGACAAACTGATACTAACTGGCTAAATGTGCCTAGCAAATATACCGCAATTGCCTTATTTCTTTTCATAGAGAATCCTTTCAAATTTATTTTACGCAAAATAAATTATGTAAACGAAGCTTACAACAACAAATCTTTGACTTTCCCAATTTCACTTTTTGGAATCACCAGGTGAATCATATCACCCAGATACATTCTAGTTGAGCCGTTAACTGTTTGGCTTTTGCCATTATGGACTTGGGTGGTGATGAGTACGTTATGTGGCAAGTTGAGCTCGTGAACCTGTTTTCCTGCTATTTTATCAGAAACAGGGATTTCAATTAGGGTAACTTCTCCTTCATCTGTTGCTTCTTCTGGTAGCATTTTTTCTAGCATGGCTTCATAGACTGGAGTACCCTTGAGCAAATCCATGACGATGTAGGCAACTAAGGTCACTAAGCCAAGCGGCATGAGGTTGCGAATATCCCCGACCATCTCGGTTACGAGTATCATAGCAGTTAAGGGAGCCTTAGATATTGCCCCAAAGTAGCCACTCATTCCCAGAATGACAAATATAGGAAATTGTTCCTGACTGACAAATCCAAGGTTGACACAAATAACACCGACTAGGGCACCTAGTAAGGAACCAAGCGCCAAAATGGGTAGGAAAATTCCTCCTGGGAGGCCGCTTCCATAACTAATCATGCTCCAAATAAAGCGGATCAAAAAGTAAGATAATAGAAGCTGAAAACTAAAATCTTGCTCAGTCAAAGAAAGAACGACCTGATTTCCACCACCAAGAATTTGAGGTAAGAAAATTCCGACTGGTATGATGAGGATAAAGGCTAGGATTGGATAATAAGCTCTATCCAAATGGATTTTTTGACCAAGCCATTCATAAATTTGACCAACATTGAGTACAGCTTTCTCATAGAGAAAACCAGAAAGCCCGAGAAAAACTCCCATAACCAGGTAAATCCAATACTGGTCTAGGGTCATGAGAGGAATATTGTCTGGCATATCTAGTACAGGTGTTAGGCCAAATATGAGTAGTGAGACAAAGTTTGCTACGAGACTAGCTGCTAGTGTTGAGACCCAGAAAAAGCGGGAAAAATGGTGGTATACTTCTTCTACGACAAAGAGTAACCCAGCAATCGGAGCATTAAAGGCAGCAGCTAAGCCAGCTGCAGCACCACTGGCAATCAGGGAGCGTTCCTCTACTGGGCTAGATTTGAGCCACTTGGCAATACCTTTACCACCAACAGCTCCAAGTTGAATACTCGGCCCTTCACGCCCTAGCATAAGACCACTGGCAATAGCAAGAATCCCTAATACATATTTCTTCCAGAGGACACTCCACCAGTTGAGGGTCATGAGTCCCTTCAGCTCGGCTTCGACTTGAGGAATTCCTGAACCCTTGATGTCTTTTTCCGACCGAGTTAGTCTCGCACTAAGCCAACAAACTATTAAATAAAATAGACCAATGATAAAAAGATTGCGCACTATGTGCGCTTGATCTTGATAGAGTCCTTGTATCAGGTGGAAGCCCTTTTCGATTAAGAAACGAAAGGATCCGACGATTACCCCGACGACGAGACCAACAATGATTCCTCGTCCAACTTGGGATAATATGGTGCTTGAGGCAAAGGCAAATTCTTTCTTGGAACTAAGTGTTTTTGACTGTTCCTCCATAATCATTTCCTCCAATTTAACTTTCTTTATTTGCTGTAACCAGTGATTTTATCGGTTCAAAACTGGTTCGATGAATGGGAGTAACACCTAGTTTATCGAGACTTTCTAAGTGATTTGCCGTTCCATATCCAGCATTGGCAGCGAAATCATATCCAGGATATTGATCATCATAGTCCTTCATCAATTCATCCCGTGTCACCTTGGCCACTATAGATGCAGCTGCAATAGAGAGAGAGTTGGCATCTCCTTTGATGATGGAGGTTTGTGAAATTGGCAACTCCAGTTTCATGGCATCTATCAAGAGGTGCTCAGGTTGCGGACTGAGCTGGGAGATTGCTTCCTTCATGGCAAGCTTGGTCGCTTCATAGATATTGACTTGGTCAATGACTTGATTATCTATGATTCCGACACCGATTGCTAATGCTTGTTCTTGAACGGTTTGAAAGATTTCCAAATGTTTCTTTTTGGGGATCTTTTTGCTATCGTTGAGGCCTCTAATCTTACAATTTTTTGGCAAGATAACGGCTGCAGCAACCACAGGTCCAGCCAGCGGACCACGACCGACCTCGTCAACACCTGCTATTAGGGTCAATCCTTGTTTGTAAAGTTCCTTTTCATAGGAAAGCATGGATTCCAACCGAAGATCCTCATCCAGTTCAGCCTGAATGGCTTTTTTACGCTTGATGATTTCCTTTTGAACTCCAGAACGGATATCTTTTTCGAATTCTAGAAAAAGAGGATTGTCTAATTCTTTAACAGTGGCAAGAAGTTCTTTGATTTCTTTAATCGTCGTCATCGATGTCGTCCAATGTATCTAAGGTGTAGTTGCCGAGTTTTCCATCACGGACTTCCTTGACGAAGAGGCTATAAAAGCGGTCGTAGTCGTCTCGGAAACCAAGGGCACGGGTCATATCCATGATGATAACAGGTGCTTCTTCTTCAACTTTCATTTGTTTGAAGCGTTCAGCTAGCTTATCTGGATAATGTTTTTTGAAATAATTGAGACCAAAAATGGTCACTTCATCCATAGGAAGCAACTGGTCTTTAATTGCTCCAGTCAAGGCCAGTTTGAGTGCGACAGCATCATCCTCAAACTTAGGCCAGAGAATCCCTGGTGTGTCTAGGATTTCAAGGTCTTTATTGGTTTTAAGCCATTGTTGACCCTTGGTAACACCTGGTTTATTGCCAACCACTGCAATCTTTTTCCCAGCCAAACGGTTCATCAGGGTTGATTTGCCGGCATTTGGAATTCCGATAATCATGGTACGCAAAGTTTCAATTTTGATACCGCGTTCTTTCTGGCGTGCAATCTTATCAGCCATGAGCTTTTTGGCTGCATCAGTCACGACCTTTATAGTTACTTGCTCTTTGGAATTGATAGCCAGTGTTTGAATTCCCTGTGATTCAAAGTACTGACGCCATTCTTTTGTCATTACTGGATCAGCCAGATCTGCCTTGTTCAAAATCAAAAGTTTGGGTTTATCACCCACAATCTTGTTTAACATAGGATTTTGACTAGATAAAGGTAGACGCGCATCCACCAAAATCGTCACAAAATCAACAAATTTTAGATTCTCCTGAACTTGTCGCCGAGCCTTAGACATGTGGCCCGGAAACCATTGAATAGTAGCCATAAATTTCCCTTTCCGACTAAAAAAACGTAATAAAACGTTTTCTTTCTCACTATCTATTCTATCATAAATTAGGTGTTTTTGCACAGGCTTTGACTAAAATAAAATCACACTATAGTACATAACTAAATTTATGTAATTAAATGTTTACTTGACTTAATGTGTTGTTTGGTATATACTTTGTATATACGGTTTCGTGGAGGTAGAGCGATGAATACAGTAAAGACTCGGAAGGTGGGAAATTCTCTCACAGTGACCATTCCTAAAAATTTGGGTATGACGGAAGGTCAAGAAATGGTTGTCTATAAAGGAATTGATGGGGTTATTGTCTTGGCTCCAAAACTAAAAGATCCTTTTGACGGGATTACTGATTTGAGAATGACAAATGATTTTGAAGGGGTGAGGTCACTTGATAGCGAAATCTGAGTATATTCCTGAAAAGCAAGATATCATTTGGCTTGACTTTGATCCATCAGTTGGCCGTGAAATTCAAAAACGGCGCCCTGCCTTGGTTGTTTCTAGGAGAGAATATGCCTTGCAAACTGGTTTTGTGGCTGTCTGTCCTATCACTCATGGCCAACAACGGTTGGCAGAAAAAGGCTTGCTCGTTCCTGTTTCGTCGGATAAGGTAGATGGCGCTGTCAATCCATTTCAATTGTATACCTTTGATTTTCGGATGCGCAATGCTCAAAAAATAACAAGTATGGATACGCAGTGTTTTCAGAAAGTAGTCCAACTTTACCAGTACATCTTCGGAGATACATAAATCCTACCATGCATAGACAAGGTAGGATTTTTTCTATATGAGTAACCTATCTAAAAACGGGTGAAGGCAGTTTGACAAAATCCCTCTAATCCAGCTTTCTTGTGCTGATGATAGATGTTCTGTCTGAAGACATTCTTTTAGAAAATCTCGAACTTGTTCTGGTGCAATTTCAAACTCAAAGGCTTTCATCTTGTAGAAAAAGTCGATGAGATGCCCAGATAAGTAATCATCTGAAAAGGGTACTTCACCACTTTTTCGATATTCTAATAGAAGCCGAGAAAATCTGGCTTTTTCATCAGGCAAACCACTAAAATAAGAATTAAGAAGCCAAGTCTGCTTTTGCTTTCGTTCAATAGGATCTTGGTTCGCGATTCGCTGATCCTTTTCCAGCTCCTTTTGGTTTTGTTTAGCCTTGACAGCCCGTTCTTCTCTATTCTTACCAAAGAGGATTTTTTCCCACTTTCGTTCTTCTTGGGTCAAAGTTTCTGTAAAGCCAAAGTAATCTTGATAAGCGCGTTCTGCAGGTCCCATGGCAAGAATGAGATTGTCAGCGTATTGCTTGGCGATTTTATCTCTCTTTTTACGTTCTTTCTCTGCTTGAATCCGTAAATGCTGCTCGTAATCTATTTTTTCCTTACCTAGTTTGACAAGGTAGAGTTGATCATCATCAGACTTACCAAGTAAAAAAGGTTTGATACACTTTTCCAGCACTTCTTCCATACGAGCCTTTTTCTTTGGCTCTGCCTTGGTCCAACTTCCGCCTTGAAAGACTTCTAGGAAAAGTTGGTAATCTTTCTCAGGTGCGAATTGATTGCCACGATTGGCTTTGAAAACACCTTTTTCCCAAAACCATTTTAGAAGTCGTTCGTCAAAATCGCTTTTATTGACCTTGATATTTTCCTTTTTCTGAGCTTTTCTGATTAGGTTTTCAACTTTCCTGAGTAGTTTTTCTTCCTCTTCCAGTTGCTGGTCTAAAGTCAGTCGATGAAAATGACGAACACAATCGCTACCAATCGGAAAGAGGCGTTGACCTGTAACACCGTTAAAGAGTTCGTAGGCATATTTAATGGCATTCCCACAGACGCAATTACTACGACCAATGCCATTAAAAATCAAGGAAACTTCATTCCATTCCTTGGCAGCTTTTTCCCAGGTATCAGCTTTTGAAGCCTGTAAAACCGCATCGTGTAGGGATTTTCTAACTGGAAGTGGCATGAGGTCTCCTTTCTAATACTCAATGAAAATCAAAGAGCAAACTAGGAAGCTAGCTGCAGGTTGGTCAAAGCACTGCTTTGAGGTTGTAGATGAAACTGACGAAGTCAGTAACCTTACATACGGCAAGGTGAAGCTGACGTGGTTTGAATTTGATTTTCGAAGAGTATAAATTATACTTTTACAACTTGAACCTCATCTTTGCCGAGTAAGATTAAGTATTTTTCAATATTTTTAATCGAATAGGCACGAGATAAAGCCTCTCCGTATAAGGCTAACTGACCACGATAGCGTTCAATAAGCTGATTTGCTTCATCATAACGGTCAGTCTTATAGTCAAAAAGGACAATACGATCCTCGAAAAGCAGATATCCGTCCAAGATTCCACGAACAACAAAGTCTTCCTGACTCTTTTGGTCGCATTTGAGCATGGAGAAAGGTTGCTCGCGGTAGAGATGGTCGGTATTAGCGAGAATCTCCTGACCAAGTGATGTGTCAAAGAAAGCAAGAATTTTAGAAAGATTAATCTTTTCCCTAACAGCTGGACCAGTTTGAACTTGTTGCAGAGTTTCTTCCAGAGTGGCAAGTGTTGGTTGCTGACTAAGGTCAATTCTCTGCATAAGTTCATGAGTGGCACTACCAATCTCAGCTCCAGTTACTTTTTCTTTAGTTGAAAAATCTGGTAAATCAAAGCTGATTTGCTTTTCCGGTGATTGAGTTTGACCAGCAATTTGTACCCCTTCCATATCCATAACGGGTTCGTAGAATTTCTTGATTTGGCTTGGGGTTTGAACACTTGGTAGTTCAATGGCTGCGCGGTGAAGAGTATTATAAACTTCCACCTCTTTCAGCATTTCAAGGGCTTCTTTAATCGTTTCAGACTGGCGGTTATCTGATTGAGAGCTATCTTGTAGAGGACTCTTGTTTTCCAATTCACCGATAGCTTCCCTGGTCAACTGGTCTTCACCAACAAAACGATAGCTAAAGGTGAGATTGTCCTTGGCAAATACTTTGCTAATAGCCCAGATCCAATCTTGAAAATTCTTGGCTTGCAGTCTGGTATTGCTATCTAGTTTTCCGTTTTCAGCTGGTGGATATTCCTTGGCTTCCAGCTTTTCACGAGAACCCTTACCGACAAGATAGAGCTTTTTCTCAGCCCGTGTCATGGCAACATACAGCAAACGCATCTGCTCTGAATAGCTAGCCAGTTGCAGTTCTTCTTCATTCTGCGTATAAGTAAGGCTGGGGATGGAAAGTTTAATGGTTTTAGGATAGTGAGATTCTACTGTTCCTGTTTCCACCTTGGCAATGTATTTGACACCAAGCCCATTTTGACGACTGAGAATAACGTCTGACATCGAGTCTTGCTTGTTGAAGTCCTGATCCATATTGAGAATAAAAACGTAAGGAAACTCCAGCCCTTTACTCTTGTGAATAGTCATGAGCTCTACTGCGTCTTTAGGCGGTGCGACGGCTACGCTTGCGAGATCGTGCTGGGCTTCTAGGACTTGGTCAATCATACGTATAAAACGAGACAAGCCTTTGAAATTACTCTTTTCAAACTGGTCAGCTCGCAGAGCTAGGGCATAAAGATTGGCCTGTCTGGCTGGCCCATTGGACAAAGCCCCAACATAGTCATAATAAAAACGGTCATTATAAATCTTCCAAATCAAGTCATAGAGAGAGTGGGTTTTGGCATACAAGCGCCAAGAATCCAAGATATCCATGAATTGATCTAGTTTTTCAGCTAGATCCTTGTAAATTAACTCTTTCTGACTTGTTGCGAGTTTTTGAGCATTGACCAGTTTCTCATAGAGATTTTCTTGGACCTTATCTTCTATTTTCTGAAGGGACAAGCGTGCCAACTCGTCCTCATCAAAACTAAACATAGGAGACTTCATCAGTGCAACCAAGGCATAGTCTTGCAGGGGATTGTGGATGACACGAAGAGTATCCAGCATGACTTGTACTTCTAGGGATTGGAGATAATTATTTTGCTCACCGTCGGTTTTAACTGGAATTCCGTACTCAGATAAGGCAAGTAGAATCTGATCATTTCGACTGCGACTGGAAGTCAAAAGGGCAATTTCTTTGAAGGCAACACCTTTTTCCTGATGGAGCTTCAAGATTTCCTTGATAACTAGGCGCATTTCTCCTGTGAGTTTCGTGTCTGCATCACTTTCTTCTTCCTCTTGCCCACTATCGTTCTTGTCGTAGAGGAGAAATTCTGCCTTGTTGTCTGGATTGGGAGTCAGTTTGGTATTGGCAAAAACAAGCTGGTGCATGCTGTCATAGTTGATTTCGCCGACCTCTTGGTCCATAAGGCGTGCAAAAACATCATTGGTTGCTGACAGCACCTCTGAACTACTACGGAAATTTTCCTTGAGCAAAATCAGTTTTCCTTCTTGAGGATTTTGCGCATAGCGTTGAAATTTTTCATTGAAAATCTGCGGGTCTGCCTGACGGAACCGGTAGATGGACTGCTTGATATCTCCCACCATAAAGTGATTGTGACCATTCGACAGCAATTCCAGCATCCGTTCTTGAATGTGGTTGGTATCCTGATACTCATCGACCATGACTTCGTGGAATCGTTCCTGATAAGCCTCGCGGACTTGTGGGAAATTCTCTAAAATTTCAATGGTGAAATGACTGATATCAGTGAATTCAAAGGCATTTTCTTGGCGTTTACGTTCACGATAAACCTCCACAAAATCACTCATAAAGGTTTGGAAGGTTTTAGCTAGCTCCCAGGTATCTTCATGATAATGTTCTTGGTAGTCGAGAATCGTTATCTGGTCCGCTAGTTGTCCTAGTTTAGCACACTGGGCCTTTCTCTCCTCGTTATAGGTATCTGCCAGTGGTTTCAAATCGGCCTTACGACTGGAGTTAGCCAGAGCCCGACCATTTTTCTCCTTAGAGATGGCGACAACACGAGAAAGCACTGCTTGATAAGCCTGACTATCGGACTCTTGATTTAAGGAGCCAATTTCATCCAGAACCAACTGCACATTTTCTAAATAGGCAGCTTTGGGAAACTCCTTGGCATCGTTATCCAGATGATAACGGAAGAAACTTTCCAAGTCCCAAAGCGCCTGCTTGATTTGCTCAGTTAGTTTCTCTTTCTCATTTGTAAAGTCAGCTTTTTCAAACCCTTTGAGAAAAGACTCGTTCAACCATTTTTGGGGACTGCTAGTGGATTGGAGAAAATCATAGATTTTGTAGACTTGCTGGCGTAGACCTCGTTCATCCTTGCCACGCCCAGCAAAGTTCTTCACCAAACTACTAAATTTCTCTTTATTCTCACCTTGGTAATGGTCTTCAAAAACCTGATGAAAAACTTCGTTTTTTAAGATTAACTGTTCACTTTCATTTTGTAGAATACGGAAATTAGGTGAGATATCAATCAGATAACCATGTTTGCCAAGGAATTTTTGTGTGAAAGAGTCCATGGTTCCTATAGCAGCGTTTGGCAGATCTGCCAACTGGCGTCCCAAGTGCTGTTTGAGCTCGACATCGTTGGTTTTTTGGATTTGTTGGTTGATTTTTTTCTCCAAGCGTTCTTTTAGTTCTGTAGCAGCCTTGACAGTAAAGGTCGAGATAAAGAGTTGGCTGATTTCCACACCACGCGCTAACTGATCCAGAATACGCTCTGCCATAACAAATGTTTTCCCAGAACCAGCAGACGCTGAAACAAGGATATTTTGCCCTGCCGTATAAATAGCTTCGATTTGCTCGGCTGTTTTCTTCTGTTCCTTGCTCGAACTCGCTTCTGCTTCTTGCAGTTTTTGAATTTCTTCCTCAGTTAAAAAGGAAATGGGCTTCATCGATTCAACTCCTCTCTCATTTTTTCAAACCAAGCTTGCTTGAGTTTTTCTCCGACCAGTCGTTTGCCATCCGCTAGGTCTAACTTTTCTAGGAAACGTGCTTGACCCAAATGGTAATTGGCTTCAAATCCTGTAATTGCCTGATGTTGCTGGACGTATGGGGCAATACTTCTTCCGTTCTCTGTGTATGGATTGATAGCGAACTGGCCTTGTAAAATCTTCTCAGCTGCCTTCTTGTAAAGATGGGCATTATAGTCTAGTAAGAGCTGGAACTCCTCATCTGTCAGCTGATTGACCTTGTTTTTATTGTAAAATTCCCCTAAATGACTACTTTCTTTTTCTAAGAAAAGACCCTGATATTTCATAGACTTGCTGGCTTCCACTACTGCTCCTGCCAAATTCTTAACGGTCAACAGAGATTGGACAGGCTCTGCCATTTCCAAGTACATAGCACCGAAAAAGTTCTGCTCCCCTTTACTTTTTAGGGCAGCAAGATAGGTTGGCAACTGGGAATTAAGCCCATTGAAGAAATGAGGAAACTGGAACTGAGTCAGACTAGACTTGTAGTCCACCACTCCTAGCGCACCATCTGCTTTCAGGCGATCAATACGGTCAACCTTGCCTCGAACATGAACACTGCGACCATTATCCAATTGAATAAATGCCTGATCCTTGCCACCAAATGTTGCTTCCTCTTGGATGGTTTCAATGGCTGGGTTATGACGAAGGATGTGGCCCGTAGTTCGCGCAACATCAAGTAGAACTTCCTTGGTAAACTGGGCTTCCAAACTTTCCTGATAAATAGCCTCAAATTCGCGTTCTTGGCTGGTTTCCTTAATAGCTTGCTCCAGACGTTGATCAAACGGATTTTCAGCAGGCAGTTTCAAGGCACGTTCAAAAATACGGTGTAAGAAATTTCCGTGACTGCGAGCATCTGGACGAAGGCGCAATTCTTCCTGCAAACCTAAGACATAACGGAGGAAATAACTGTATTGGTTACGGTAAAACTCCGTTAAACCAGACGTAGACAGGTAAAACTCCTTGTCAGCTGGATAGAGAGCCTGCAAGGTTTCCCTAGCTAAAGGCTTGCTGCTTGGACTAGTTGGGATAGCTGGATTTGTAAGACCTTTTTGATCAAGTTTTTTCCCCATGACACGCGCTAGAACCTTGACAAAGGTCAAATCTTGCTCATTTTCACTAGAATTCGCTTGCTGATGATAAGCAACCAGACTAGACAAGAGACTGTGATAAGAACCCATATCATCCTTAGACAGACTTTTTTGATGAATCTTCTTCTCTATCCGGCTAAATCCAAAACTAACCAGTTCATGAAGATAGGCAGATTCCTTGCTCTCATTTTCATTGAGAAGACTTGGTGCTGACAACACCAACTGTTTACGGGCAGCATTAACTAAGGAAAGCATGGTATAGCGATTTTTCTTGAGGTTTTCACTGCTTGCAATCAGTAATTGCGCTCCCTCTTCAGTAGCTTGGTTTAGACTTTGTCTTTCTTCGTCTGTCAAAAGGCTAGTATTTTGCGCGATTTTTGGTAAATGATCCTGAGTGAGTCCAATGGCATAGACAAAGTTAGCAGTCAGTGGTGCAATCAAATCGTAACTCTGCACCAGAACAGTGTCCACTGTCGCTGGAATAGTGCGATACTGAGATAAACTCATCCCTGAGTGGAGCAAGGCTAGGAAGTCCTCCAGACTAACTTGTGAACCATCAAAAACTGTCGCAAATTGTTCTAAAACATGACAAAAGGCTTTCCAAACTTCAGCTTGTCTTTCCTGTTCTAGAGCTTCCATAGTAGCTGTCAAGTCTTGCATCTGCTTGCTTAAGGCAGCATTTTTTAGAAAAGTATTCCACTTTTGCAAGAGATTTTCAGCCTTTTGTTTTCGACTGGTAAATAAGGTTTCAAGTGGCGCTAAAACTCGCAGACGAATGGCGTTCAAACGCTCCAAATCAAACTTTCCATGGTGGGATTTAGTGAAGGTTTGCTGAAAAGCTGGCAAGCCATTGATGCCAAGATAGCGAAGATATTGCTCAAAAGCATCGATATCCGCTTGGCTAAGGTCAGTATACAAGCCTGTTCTGAGAAGATTAATCAAATCCTCCTGACGGAAACGGTAGCGTTTTAAACGCAAAATAGACTCCACATACTGGGTCAAGGGATGATGGGCCATGGATTCGCTTTTACCAAGATAGAATGGAATCTGGTACTGGTCAAAAATAGTCTTTAAGGACAACTGATAAGAAGCCACATCTCCTAACAGAATTCGGAAATGTTTGTAACTCAGTTCTGGATTGTCATGTAATTTCTGACGAATGCTACGGGCTACCAGCTCCAACTCCTCTTTTTGCGTCAAGCAAGACCAAATTTGCAGGTTTTCACGGTCCTTCTCATCGATATCCAAAGCGAGTTCTGAGAAGTCATAAGAAGACTCCAGCAAACGAGAGGCCTTGTCAAAGCTATCCATCTTCTCATGAGTCTGAGAACGATTCTGAGCAGGTGTTTGATATTTTGCCCCCAAATGATGAAGAAATTCCACACTGGCTTGGTAGAGATTCCCTTCAGTGAAAGGACTGGTATAAGCCTTTTTACTTGCATAAGCACCAAGGACAATATCGGCACCTTTGCGATGGAGCAGATCCACCACATGCTCCTCCTCGGCAGAAAAACGGGTAAAACCGTCAATGACCAAGGCAAGCTGACTGAAATCACTACTTACCTTGTCATTCTCAATAGCCTCAACCAAATGGGTCAACTGACTTCCCTGAGCCAACTGATTTTGATTGAGATAAGCAGTTACTTTCTCAAAAATCAAGAGTAAATCTGCTCTCTTATCCTCATCGGTCAAACTTTCCAAGTCCAAAAAGCTCATCTGAGCAGTCGTCATCTCGTGATAAAGTTCAATCAACTGCTGGATAAATTGAGGGTCTTGTTTAATAGCTCCATAAACACGTAACTCTTTGGGGTCCAGTTCCGCAAGGCATTTATAAAAGGCCATTCCAAGGCCGATGTCATCAAGACTGGTCTTTGTAGGCAAGTCATTTAAAATCAGGTAACGAGCCATTTGAGCAAAGCGCGTGACGGTAATCGCAAAAGAAGCCTGCTGGGACAAGCATTCCAGCACGGCACGTTCCTTTTCAAATGAAAGAGAGTTGGGGGCAATGTAGAAAACCCGCTTGCCAGTAGCCACTAGCTCTTCTGCCTCTCTAGTAAGAATTTCTGTCAAAGAAGACCTAATATCAGTATACAGTAATTTCATCTTAGCCTCATTTGGTTTATCAAAGTTTCTTACTCTATTATAGCAAAGTTCGCTTCACAGTCCAAATCCAAAATTCTTGTTGATAATCATTTAACTAGCAAATCAATCATACTTCATCTTCCACTTTCATATGTTGAAAAATATGGAGGAAAAAGTCTTTGGAAACTTCAAAATGTCCATAACGAAGTCGAGAAGTATAGTCTCTCCATCCAGGATGTTGTCTGGCTATTTCTATGGAACAATCTTTGACTGGTAGATAATACTCGACATTTCGTCTAAAGGGAAAGAATCCTTCAAATTGCTCTACTTGATGGGCTTTGTCATCTATAATTTTACCTACGGCCACAAAAGCCTGTAACTTATCTTGACCATTCATATCGTATTTTGGACTATAGTATAAAAGATAGTCACCTTTTTTCATACGATTTAAGGGGCCGCCCTTTCCATGACAGACCTGACAAAAATTTCCCTCAACTCCTCTTAAAACATGGTTCTTCGAAACAACTCCTACCCAATATCTAGGCATTTTTATCCTCCAACTCTACTAAAAAGCGATTAAAAACTTCTCTATCGTTAGATAGTTTTTCAAAAAATTTTTCATCAACACCTTCTACTAAAGGTAAAGCTTGATTGACCTTCTCCGCGCCAGACTTCGTCGCTGAGACCAGTTTTGCCCGACTATCCTTTGGATGTTGATCACGTTTAATGTAGTCTTTCTTCTCCAGTAGCCTAACAATCTGGGAAACCGTCATAACATCCATACCAGTGAACCGAGCAATATCAACTTGCGTTACATAATCCTCTCTATTGCTCAAAAACAAGAGCGAAGTCAAAACGATAAATTGAGGCAAAGTGAGGCCAACTGATTTCAAGACTCTTTTTAAGTTGCTTTCCCACTTGTTGTAGACTTTGATGAACAGAAGACCTGTAGACTCTGTTTCATCATTTTTGTAAATTGAATTAAAGTGATACTTTGACATTATTCCTCCTTAAATATTAAGTATACATATTATATAAGAATTTATTTTGTTTTTCAAGAAAAGGAAAGTCGAATGTTACAATTCTGTCAGACATTTTATAGTCTATATGCTATAATAAAAGCAAAACACCTAGAAAGGGAAGTCTTATGATTAAATTACTTGCACTAGATATGGACGGGACTCTTCTAAATAACGCCAAGGAAATCCCTGCTGCTCACATCACTGCCATTCATCAGGCCATTGAAAAAGGTGTCAAACTGGTTCTCTGTACAGGTCGCCCGCTTTTTGGTGTCCTCCCCTACTATAAAAAACTAGGGCTTGACCTCCAGAACGAGTATGTCATTGTCAATAACGGTTGCTCAACCCATCAGACCAGTGACTGGAGTCTAGTTGACTGGCAAGAACTCAGCCCAGCTGATATCGAATACCTCTATGACCTAGCTGAGAAAAGCGACGTCCAGTTGACTCTTTTCGATGAGGAACATTATTTTGTCCTCGGTGGCAAGCCTAATGAAATCGTTCAAAATGATGCCAAACTAGTCTTTTCAGACCTGACTGAAATTTCCCTTGAGGAAGCAACTAGTGGCAAGTACCGGATGTTCCAAGGCATGTTTTTGGGAACAAAAGAGCAAACAGACGATTTTGAGCAGCGGTTTTCTAAGGAACTCTGCCAAAGATTCAGCGGCGTTCGTTCGCAGCCTGTTATTTATGAAGCCATGCCGCTTGGAACGACAAAGGCTACTGCTCTTTCTCGACTAGCAGCAATTTTGAAGATTGAGCCCTCAGAAATTATGGCTATGGGCGATGCCAATAACGATATCGAAATGCTTCAGTTTGCAGGACTTGGCATTGCTATGGGAAATGCCAGCGACCATGTCAAATCCCTTGCTAATGACGTCACAGCTAGCAATGAAGAAGACGGCGTCGCGCGTGCGATTGAGAAGTATATTTTATAGAGAAAATTCCCAGTTAAATCCTTAACTGGGTTTTTGACATTTTAAAAATCAGAAAACTTTAGAAACTCTTTAGAATTACTTGAGCTTTCTTTGATTTCTATACCTTATACTAAAGTTAGAAAAATAAATCAAAAGGAGAAAATCATGAAAACAGTACTCGAAATTCATGGACTGACCAAACAATTCGGCCAACAAGCTATTCTTCAAGATCTTAGTCTAACCATAAAAGAGGGGGATATTTATGGTCTAATTGGAAAAAACGGAGCAGGAAAAACTACTCTTATCAAAATCATTACACAATTATTGTTTGCGGACAAAGGTACAGTTTCCCTCTTTTCTAGTCAAGAACAAAATGAGTGGACCAAGGCTTTATCTCGAGTGGGTTCTGTTATCGAATCACCTGTAGCCCATAATCACTTAACAGCATACCAGAATCTGAAATATTATTGTATGATACGTCATATTCCAAATGCTGATAAGGTGATTCATGAGACCTTGGACTATGTTGGGTTGTCAGATACGGGAAAAAAAGTCTTTCGTGATTTCTCACTAGGAATGAAACAAAGACTTGGTATCGCCATTGCCCTCCTATCCAAACCTGATTTCCTGATTCTTGATGAACCCATTAACGGTCTGGATCCTATTGGAATCAAAGAATTTCGCCTAATGATCCAGCGGCTCAATCAAGAGAAAGGAATAACTATCCTCATCTCTAGCCATATCTTGTCAGAACTCTATCTCCTAGCTAATCGTTTTGGTATCTTAGATCAAGGAAAGATTATCCGTGAAATCAGCAAAGCTGAATTTGAAACACTAAGTGAAGATTATATCGTACTTAGAACAAGCGACAAAGAAAGAGCTTGTCAGGTATTGAAAGAACAAATCCAGCTCCAGTTTAAGGTTGTAAACCCTGAAAATGAAATCCATATCTTTGGTAATGAACAAGATGTCAAACAGATTCTTAAGCAACTAACTTTGACCGATGTTGCTATTGATGAGATTTACTTTGCCCGTCAAAACCTAGAAGAATACTTCACCCAATTGGTAGAATAGGAGAAAAATCATGATACATACCATTCAAGCAGATTTTTACCGTCTTTTCCGCTCCAAAGGATTCTGGATTACAGAATTCATTCTCTTTGTCCTCTTGCTAATGGGTGCCACTATCGGGGCTACAGGACATTTAATGTCAGTAAATACAACACCACCAGAGACTCCTACCCATGGTTGGAATGGGATAGAAGCTCTTATCAATGCGTCTAGCAATGATTCAAACCTCGTTTTTCTCTGCATTATACTAACATGTTTAGTTCTCGGAGTGGATTTAATCGGCAAGCTCTATAAAAATAGTTTGACAGTTGGCGTTTCTCGTACAGAGTTTTTCTTCGCTAAATCCTTTGTTCTAGCAAGTATCGCTCTATTACAACTCATCGCCAGCCTTGTGATTGCTTTTGTTCCCTCAACTCTACTAAACGGACTTGGTACGATACCTGATGGTTTTATTGCCAATCTCCTCTTAATGATTTTCCTTCAATTTCTCTGCCTTCTCGCTTGGCTTTCGATTATTTCCTTTATTCTCTATGTGACTCACTCCTATCTTACCGTATTTATCGGCTATCTAGTTACCTCTATCATCCTTTCTATGCCAATGCTTGTTTTCCCAGACATTGAAATTCTACGATATCTGAGCTTAAATTTTGCCTATGCCATGACTGCTGATAGTCAATCCGTTCTCTATACCATTACGGTTTGCATCGCTATCATACTTTTCTTCTCTCTCAGTGGATTAAGCGTTTTCAAGAAGAAGAGCTTATAAAAAGGACCTCCTCTAGGATATAGAGGAGGTTTCTTTTGTTAAAAATAAATAAAGACCGAAAACCATTCTCCATCAGTGGCTAGCTTCATTTCCACTCCAAGAAGATGAACCAATTCCTCAGTAATATAGAGACCTAAACCAGAGGATTCTTCGGTATCTGACATATTTTCAGAATAAAAACGATTGCTGAGATTGTCTATATTCTTGATAGATTTTTTGACAAGATTATCAATTTCCAAAACAAGCCTATTTTCTTCCTTTTTCAAAGAAAGTCGAGCTTTCTCCTTTCCATGCTTGAGAACATTTCCAAGGAGGTTTTGTATAATTCGATCAAGCAAGTCCTCATCAGTCGTCGTTTTCAATCCAGGTTCAACGTTAAAATCAAGAACAATATGTGAAGTTTGAAAAACATCGTAATAGGCTAAAGTCTTTTTCGTTATAAAAGTTGATAAATCAAGCTCTTCCAGTTTCGGTTTGACTGCTCCTTCCATCAAATGACGGTATTCGAGGAGAGCTTCCAAACGTTTGGAAACCAAATCCTGATGATGGGCTATTTTATTTAAGGTTTCTGAACTATTATCGGGGTGTTTTATTAGTTGCTGAGTGTATCCTGAAGCGATTGTCAAAGGTGTACGAATATCATGAGCAATGTTACTGATTGCCATATCTAGGGTGCGTTTTTCACGCTTCATGATTAGCTGATTTTGCTCCACTTCTTGAAATAGATTCTCAATTTGGTTATGTAGACGCAAAATGGTCTTTGAAAAGAAATTTACCCCAATCCTCTTCATGCTACCAGAGCGAATCTTTTCTTCGATTTGTCTGCTTAAATCTCTAATTGCTATATGATAGCGAATCAAAGAAATCGCTAGAATGATGTTGATAAGGAGCAACAAAGATATCAAAATGTAAATCATTGTTTATCTCCTTTTAATCGGACACCAACTCCCCAAATGGTTTCGATGTACTCGTGATTTGGATCCAGTTGATGTAGTTTCTTACGGAGATTGCTTAAATGAGTGTTGAGCGTATTGTCTCCAGGCAGGTAACTTTCTTCCCAAATCAATTCATAGAGTTCTTCTTTTGTGAAGATTTTTTTAGGATGATGGAGCAACATTTGAAGAATCTGGCACTCTTTCTTTGCGAGACGAATGGTTTCAGTTGCGCTACTTATTTCAAAACTATCCGCATCGAACTGGATATTTTTAAAGTTTTGTACGAAGTTATCAATTTCTCTTCGCTCTCCTGACTGATGTTCACCACTTTGGCGCAATTGCACAGTAACTCTGGCAGAGACTTCGTCCAAATCAAAAGGCTTCACTATGTAATCATTGGCACCATCTAGGAGATATTGGCTGATAAGCTTTTTATCACCCAAAGCAGTGAGCATGATGACCGGAGTCTGACTAGTTTGTCGAATAGCTTGCAAGACTTGGTCGCCATTTTTCCCAGGGAGCATGATATCTAGCAAAACGAGATCAATGCCACCTTTCTCAAATTGCATTATACCTTCTGTGCCAGAAAATGCTTGAATCACCTCGTGTTCCTCTGTAAGAAGAGTTCTCAAGATTTCCTGGATTTCATTATTATCTTCAATTACAAGTATGCTCGAATTACAAGTATGCTCGCCATAAACCTCGTCCTTTCTAAAACTATTATAACATGTTTTGCTAGGAATTCCAGATACAGAAAAGCTCCTCTCACATTTTAAGCAAGAAGGAGCTAATGAATATTGAATCTACTTAACCAAATAAGCAATCAAAGTTATGATCCATAAATGAGCTGGGTAGAAAATATAAAAGAAATATTTATTCCAACTGGTTTCCTTACCTCGCTGTCCATTATACAAGGCCAGAAAAGGAAAGACGGTGATAAAGAGCCAGTCAGAATTGTAAAGCATCATTTCCAAGGTTTGGTACCAAGTATCATAGGTATGGATGGAAGTCACTAATAGGAAGGCCCAAAGGAGAGTATAGAGGAGATTTCGCAATCCCTTACGATTTCGGCAAGAGTAACTAATCAAGAGAAATGGTAGCATGGTGATACCACCCTCAGTAAAAAGACAACCGAAAATCAAGAGAACAGCAACCCCAATCCGACGCCACAACTTCTCTTTTTTATCCAGCTCTTTTCTGGGAAAACCAATCCAAAGCATGGTGACACCAATGGCCAAAGTCAGGAAAATGTTGTTATTGACCATTACTCCTTTAGATGCAAATAAGGCATTGAGTAGGCTATTTCCAGAAAACATGATAAGCGCCCCACTCCAGAGACGGATGAGATAGTCTTTCAGATTTAGAGTATGAATAAAGCCTTCCATAGCCATATAGGCAAACCAAACTCCCACACAACGGGTCAAGGCGTGAAAGATACCTTCCCACAAAGGAGAAACGATTCCGGTAATATGCGGAATATGGTCTAGAACCATTACTGCCGCCATCAGATACTTCAACTGCGTCGCATTCCATTTTTTCATAATAAACCTCTTTCTTTTTGATCTACATAGAGTATAGCATACATTTTCACGTATAATCGTACACCTATCTTACATTTAAAAAGCCTATCTTACATTTTTGTAAGACAGGCTTATAGCAACTAATTTTTATAAAAGATATTATTTGATTTTATGCTTATTCATTTTTTCTTGGAAAATGTCTGTAATGATTTGGCGCAATTCTTCTCGTTCCTTCTCAGGAATCTCACCACTTCTCTTGGCAACTGCATAGAGCTCTGGATGTTCGATGGAAATTCGCTTTATTGTCCGAGTTGTTGCGTGTTTTCTCACAAAAAATGGGATGCGTTTGATCCATTCCTGAGGTACTAGGGCAAGGATTTTCGCAGCAGTTTCCTTATCGCTAATTTCAGATGTTGTCAGTCCCTGCTTTATCATTTCCTGTTCTTTTTCAGTAAAATCTTTTAATTCCATGATTCTTCTCCTAGTTAGTAAATGACTCTATGGTAGATTATATACTAATCCTGACCAAAGTACAAATAGAATAACATCAAAAAAACTTAGTAGGTCTTCATTTCACTAATCATCACGCGCTACTTCTCCAACTAGCTCAAAATCTATCATATGGTAGTTTTCATCCAAGCGAATTAAGGAAAAATATTCATTCCAAAATAGGTGGTCGCTACGACTTTTCCACTGGATACCATACCATAGTTGGGTCGAGTCTACAGGATGTGCAGGCGGAACTGACCATAATTTATCACCAAAGGTTGTTCGCATGGTTCCTTCTTCAATTCTAGTCAGTAAATCTACACCATTCAGCTTATAGGATATAGCTTTTGATTTTGCTGCTTTGATACGATCTTCATCTAATTTAAACTGAATAATTTTACAGTTCTCTAAGGCAATTTCTTTTGAGTCATCTCCGTATAAGCCAATACTTCCAAGGATTAAACCATCTTTGCCAAGAAGATAGGGAGCATACGACACAGCATTGCTATCTTGATGAAAACCTTTTTCGATAAAAATACTCTTATCAGCCTGATATTTTTTGATTTTCCCCGAAGAAAGAGCCTCATCATAATCGTTACTAAAGCTGTCATTCTCTCTGATGTAGATGTCAAAACCTTCTTTTAGAAGGCCACTCACACTTGTTTGCGTTAGTGTGATCGGTTTGTCATCTATCATCAATTCTGGAGCTTTGGGTGGCAACCCTATCTGACCATAAGCTATCATAAGAAATAAAGCCACCATAAAAGAAACCACAAGTGCGATCATCGCTTTTCCCGTGCGTTTTCTAGCATTAAAAAGTGCCATAATCGGTGGTAGGATGACAATTTTTGCCAGGATAGCATTACCAGTTCCTCCCCTACTCATGATTTGTACTACACAAACACCAGCAATCGCAATCATCGACAAGTAAACCAGAAGTTCGCCAAGCCCCATCTTGTCTGTACGAGTTTGTTCATTTACTGGCTCATCTAAGACAGATTTCCCATTCACTACCAGCCTTTTGAGGAAGAAATACATGCCGAGTCCAATCCCCAAGAATGCCAATGCAAGAAAAGCCAGCGAACTGATTACAACTATTCTACCCATCTCAATTTTCTCCTTAGTTGATACATTCAACCTTTAATCTCTTTTTCAAGGTTCTATTCGCAATCAGTAGCACAAGCAAAAGAAAGGGCGCCCCATTAAGAACAAATATGGGGAAAGCCTTGATAGCAATCCATAATATCGTCCCTTTTTTCTCAATCCAACTACTTCCCCAGTCACCATTGATCAATGGAAATAGTGATTCTATGTAGCCTTGATACCATAGGAAGAATGGATTTTGGGAGCAATTCGCATTCAGCCAGATAATTATCAAGCAAAACAGAATCAAGTAGACCAGACCGAGAAATACACTAATCCGTCTGGTGGTCTTTGTCGCCTGTTGACAGATTCTTTCTTTAGCCTCTTGATCAAACCCTTCCAGAGCACTATTCTTGAAAGTTTCTTTTTCAAATCTGTAGAGTAGATACCGATAGAGGTAATCCTTTCGCATATTGCCTTTCATATAAAACCTCGTCTAAAGCTTGGAGAACGAATTAAAAATCTTCTAATTCAAGGAATTGCAGTCTAGATAATTTGTGATTATTACAGAAGGGGACATAGGACTTTTTTTCAGAGCATATCGACATGCCATGTTTTTTTCATCGCCAAAACCATAGAATTTCTCATCAAGGACAGATTTTCTCTTCTCCCTCCTCAAAAGCACCAGTAGTCAGACGTGTATTTCTAAATAATTGATCCCTAATGCTTACTTAGAAATCTAATAGCAGATTTTTGAGCCTTTTTAATTTTTTCAAGGTCCATATTTTCTACCGCAGAAGATGATATCCATCTCTTGCCAAATAATATTTGAGCTGCTTCTATCATCATACCGCAAGCATAGAGGTCTTTTTCTTCGGTAATAGCTTGAATAAAACTAGTCTTTGCTTCTTTGGATATGATTTCTACTTTTACTCTATGAAAGGACAGTTGCATGAGACTTGTCGCAGACCATGCACGACAAAAAGCATCTCCATCACCTAGCATTTGTCTTGTCAAAAGACCAATTTCTTTTTCTGTTCCTACCCAACCTAAAGCTATGACCACCTTTTGACGAAGAATAGTATTCTTTATATCTAAAAGTGAAATGAGAATAGGAATCAGTTGGTCACAAAGCGACCAATAAAAATCTCGATGCTTTGATTTAGAAAGGATTTCCGCTATAAGATACGCAGTCAATACACTTTGTTTTTCATCTTTAACTTCATCCAACTGTTCAAATAGAAACTCTAATCCATCTCTTCCATGTTTATCAAAGCTACCTTCTAAATGCAGGTTTCTACCTTCATTCCAATCTTTGCAAATCAGTTCATAATGATATGCGATTTCTTGGGAACTACCCAAATTAGCTACAAATTTGATTCTTTTACCAGAAGGAAAGCTTTCTTTTTCCAAGTCAAGATATGCTTTTTGTAAATCTTCTTTATCCATTTTTTGCCTCAAGCTGTTTTATTCTTTTAAAAACGTTTGATAAACCTTTTAACAAATAGTGACCATGACATTGCCATTGAGCTCTAAAATCTTCTTGTAAAAATCTTTCATTGCTTGGAAATACTCGCAGATTTCTTCTTCAATCTCTTCCTCTTCGTCATCATAATCCCAAATATCGGGATAAAGATCTGCATTTTTACAAGCTTGCATACTAAAATGCGCCATGGCTTCTTCAATATCAAAGTTTTCCAAAGCTGAACAAATCTCTACTACTTTTGTTTTTTCTGTATAAGCAATATATTCCGTGACATTTTCAAGGGGTGTCACACCCAAAACAGCAACGCTCAAAGGATCATTTCCATTAGGATTTGAAGTGCTAATACCTGTAAGCACAAAATGAAGAACATCCCACATTTTATCTATATCAAGTAAAAGTTCTGCTTCCTCTACTATCTCAAATTGATCATCTTCTTCAGCATTAAAACTTTTCATTTGATGTAAATACTGATCATTGATATATCTATAATTAGCAATCATTCCCATTTGTTTTTCCTCCAAAATTTCTATGTTGAATGACATTTTTATATAAGCTCAATTTCGCCCAGGTTTAGTTTTTGCCTGATTTATTGTATCCTCAGATGTTTTCCCTATAAAGTGTTATAATAAAGGTGTATCCAAAATGTGGATTATAGTTTAAAAAGGAGAATAGCGATGGGCTTTTTTATATTTGCTTTGACTTTTTATTTTATTTTTTACCTTTTCTTAGTCTGTACGATTTATCTCTATTTTAAACTGGCGAGTGCCGTTAGAGCCGGCGAGGAGGTTCCTAAGTGGATGTATCAGTTTGGGCAAGGTTTTCAAGGACGCTACCATATTGAATATGAAGATATCACTAATCGGGACGCTCTTAAAGAAGTAAACCTATTTATTTTCTATTTTGTTCTGGCTAATATCCTCACTTTAGTGGCATTATATGTTAAAATGGACAATTTTCCAGCAGCTTTTTATACTTGTTTAAAGGCTCAATTTGCCATTGTTGTAGCAAGTATGCTGTTTAGAAACCTTATCAACTTAATGTTATTTATAGTAAAGCGTCCAAAGAAAAACCATCACCGCTATTCATCATCCAATGCGGTTGTTGGTGCTGTCTTTTTGACCGCTTTCATCTTTACTTTTTGCATCTTCATTACTGGCTTTCCTGCTCGACCTTTTGGAATACAAATCGATAAGACCAATGTGGTGGTCGGAGAAACAAGGGCTTCAGAACTACTGGATCAGGGTTTCAGCTTTACTGGAAAAAATCCTGAGAGCGAGATTGTGAACAAACGTAATGACCACTTCTACTACGGAGAACTACTTGAAATAGTCCGAGATGGTAAATCTTACGGTCTTATGAGCATTACACCAAAGTGGAAAGACACTGATAAACTCGCGAACTGCGTGGTTACATACTATGAAATCTTAGCAGAGAGCCCGCAACTCTCCCAAGTTAACATCAATAACCAAGACCTCTCCAAACTTACAATCAATGACTTTAAAACAAAAAAATTAACAGATATCTTTTCACTGAAACCTGCTGATGCTAAAGAAGTAAAACAGGACACCTACTTCAGTCTGAGGCTGCAAACTGCTGACTATGTGCTATGGAACAGCTATCAATTTGTGGCGAATTTCAATAGTGATCAGTCCCCCTATCGATACGGTGTAAGAGTCCAGCATACAATCTGGGAGTGAGAAAATCCCTACTCCTGATAGGATAATGTAACTCTGTCTATCTCTTTGAAATAGCTCTTCATCTTAAATAAAACTCTTATATTTTTATAGGGAACTCCGTCGCTCTCCTCTTCACTAGTGGAGGGCCTTTTTATTCCAAGCATATCATATAAATCAGCGGTTAATTCTTTTCTTTTATCAAATTCAAAATAGACATCTCCAATATACATACTTGCTGGATCAGAGATGACAGCCTTCACCAACGTTCCATCTAAAACAGAACATTCCTTATCACTTAGATTTTTCACCTGCACTGTAACTTTTGTATAATACTCTAAACTATTATCATTATAGTCTTTGGACAATATATAGTTTTCGCTATTTTCTCCAGGTTGCAACTTGATCTTTTGAAGTTCTTCTACTGTGGTAGATGATAATTCGAAATGCTTATATAAGCAATCATCGAGTGTATCGCTCCCCAGTACAAAGGAAGTCGTGTTTACTATAAATACAAATCCCTTTGAATTCTCAGGGTGTGTTCGTAGTTGGGGTTCCAATTCTTGACGAATTTCCTCAAAAGGTCTTATGTTTAATTTCCCATTTTTTGCATTGCAAACTTGTTGATAAATACCGGTATCGATTGACCCATCAAGATTCCTCCTCGAGCTCTTTAATCGAATACCACTGATATCCATTCGTACCCCGAAACAATCAGTTTCTACTAAAATAGGATACTTCAGGCTAGTATAGTTGATAAAGTCCAACATCTTGTCATAGGATTCTTTTAGTTGATCTAAATTTGTTACTTCTGTAGAATAGACAAAATTTACAGGATGCAGATAGGAAAGGACATCATCACCTAGATTATGATCTTCCTTATATTCCGCAAGAGCTCTTGTGCAGAAGGTTTCTTCAAAATCAGAATGAATAAAAGGTGATCCCATTGCTAGCCAATCATGGGACACACTACAAGTAAAGGGAATATTTGGATAATCCTTCAATGTCACAAACCAATAATAGGGATGACTGGGATCTTCTTTCATCACATAAGTATTTTCTCCATAGACCTTATTGAGATATCGAACCAGTCGCTCTTTGTCTTCTTTATGCGAGGTACAGGCACTTAGTAGAAGGGCGCCAACTATAATAATAAATAGACAGGAAATTTTTTTAAATAGTTTCATTTTTTTCTCTTCCTTGCTATCTAATCAGTATTTTCTACGATAAAGGGACTTTTATAAGTTGAATTCTTTGACTTGCTTCCTTCTAATGATAGTATGAGTGGAAAATAAACTCTTCACTTCTTCAACACTAGTTTGACTATTTAAATTCGAGTAAGTTACACTAGATTGAGTAAACTCAGATTTGAATTGTATTTTTTCACACTTTTCTCTTGTAATTAACTGTAACTCACCGCACTCTAGCATCTGCAACCTCTGTGATATAAAATACTCTCATCAAATAAATTTGCTCAAATCGTCAAATGAATAATCTTTATAGATTTGATTTGGTTTAAGTACAGAATCAGTTGTAACAGACAAGTTTTCCAGTAATGTTTCCGCATTTAGTCCTTCTGGTAAGGAAATCAATTCTCCAGCCATGTTTTCCTGTCTATGCGCAGTAAATAGAAACTCCCCTTTTTCCCAATCTATTGCAAAATCATTCATCACTTCAGATTTGGATATGTCTAACAATTCTTCCTGCTGTGCTATAAAGTTTTCATAGATAAATTCATAAAGTGCTTCTTTATCTATTTTCACAACTCTAAGTGTGTTGGCATCCATTGATTTTCATACTCCTTTTAAAGCGAGAGCAAATTATTGTTTTAACATGAATTGACTTGATAACTAACATTATAATAGATCCACTTCAATACCAGCCACATCGAAGATTTCTTTCACGCTATCAAAATTGCTACTTAAAATCGTTGCTTCTTTTAAATTTGGAAATTGTTGCAATTCGGATAAGCTGAGCTCATTCAAATCAAATGTTTCATCCTCTCCATCCCATTGTGGAATGATATTCATATAAATCTCATTTCCACCATCCATGTAAATTTCTTTGACCTCTTCAGCATATTTTTTAGGAATAGATAATGCTTCAAAATACTCAAGAGCCGGTCTTATAACTTCCATGCTTTCAATATCAATCTCTTCTGTACTGTATTGATCAGCAAAATCATAAATATCAAAAGATGGTTCAAGCACTTCTAAATCGTACATTAAGACCTGAATGACAGCCAATTTAAAGTTTAAATGATCAAAATGGAGGATTTGTTCAGAATCCACCTTTGTTTCATCATTTTCTAAATCAAGTTTCTTTTCAGAAACAGTCTGATTTTCTTTAGCCTTGTCATGTGACTCCTGATTGAACCACTTGCTTCTTTTTCGCTTAAAAAAACTAAACATGATTTCTCCTTACTAAGTTTCATCTAAATAAATTTTTACTTTGAGGTATTCCTTTTCTTTAGCATCGGCAAAGATCTCAGAGTTCCGAATATAGTCAAAGATATTCTCATCAAGATCTTCGTCCCATATAGACCCGATAAACTCTGCATTCTCACTAGTCAGCTTATAGAAAATATCTAAATGGACTTGGTAAAATTCTTCATCGTCATTAGGAACTTGTCGAACCAAGGAGATTTGGAACAAGGGATCGTTTGATAACCTAGTAAATGTTCCCGTTTCAAACAAAATCATTTCCTCATCAAATAGTGTACCACACATTTCTTCAAAGACATTTGGTCAGTGAACTTTTCTTTTAAAGATTGGACCAGATGTTCATCGTTCTCTTCTTTCTAAGGTTTTGCTTATGGTATTTCCTTTATTATACTACATAAACAGAAAAAAGACTGGAACGAATGGTTGCCCATCATTACAGTCTTTTTGATTACATTTTTTATTGAATCACAAATCCTTTTGGCAAAATCACCAGTTGCTGCTCCAATTCTTGGTAATGACTTGCTAACTCTACAGCATCACTGTCTTCTACAAGATAGTTTTCAGTTGATTGGTTAAAAATTGCTCGGACCTTTTGTCCATCATAATTCCATTCTAGAGCTAGTACATCAGGCTTGATTTCTTTCAGGTTGTAGGTTCCATGTTGGATAATGCCTGAAACATCCTTACGAAACTGAATCAATTTCTTCATGAAATTAAGCATCTCATTGCTTTCGGAAACACGTTCCCAAGGCATAGCACGACGACAATCTGGGTCTGGCCCTCCGTCTAACTCTAACTCGGTTCCATAGTAGAAACACGGTGTTCCTCTTTGTAAAAAGAGGCAGGCTAGGGCAGACTTAACAAGTTGGCCATCTCCCTTGGCTGTAGCCAAAATACGCTCCGTATCATGCGAATCCAAGAGATTGAACATCACTTCCGAAATTTGCTGTCTATAGTACATAGACTGGCTATTGATCTCATCGATAAATTGATGGGACTTCTTGACCCCACGCAAGAAATAATCCTTGATACTGTCAGAGAGAGGATAGTTCATGACCGCGTGGAATTCATCGCCATTTAGCCAAGGCTGAGAAGTGTGCCAGACCTCTCCAAGAATATAAAGGTCAGGTTTTTTAGCCAAGACAGCCTTACGGAAATCTCTCCAAAATTGGTGATCGACTTCATTGGCCACATCCAGGCGCCAAGCATCGATATCAAATTCTTCAATCCAGTAGGTCGCAACACTCAACAAATAGTCTCTCACTTGAGGATTTGCCGTATTGAGCTTAGGCATATAGCTCTCAAAGGCAAAGGTGTGGTAGGATAGTTCTCTTTTATTAACAAGATTTTCTTTAACGACTGGAAAGTCTTGAATATGAAACCAGTCTTTATAAATAGAATCTTCACCATGTTTGAGAACATCCTGCCACTGTGGAGATTGGTCTCCGATATGGTTGAAAACAGCGTCCAGCATGATTTTCATGCCTCTCTGATGGGCTTGATCCACCAGTTGACGGAAGGTTTCCTTGTCTCCAAAATGACGGTCAATTTCAAAATAATCCGTCGTATTGTACTTGTGATTACTTGGAGATTCAAAGATGGGACAAAGATAAAGCCCAGTAATTCCTAAGTCTTGTAAGTAATCCAGATGATCAATGATGCCTTGTAAATCACCACCAAAGAAATCGCTCGTCTTTGGTTTGATAGAGGAATCCCAAGTTAGAGCTCCTTCTGGTGAAATCTTAGGATTGCCATTAGCAAAGCGTTCAGGAAAAATCTGGTACCATACCGTCTCTGCTACCCAGTCAGGAACATGGCAAGCATCAATCTCATGGATATACGGTATTTTAAAACCATTTCCTTCATAATGAAGATTTTCAAGCGTGTTTGGAACACACCCCTTATCGCCGTATAAGATTCTCCGACCTTGCTTATCCTTGAGTTCAAAGAGATACTGGAGTCGTGCATAGCCAACTGTAACCTCCACTTGCCAGTAATCAAACAAAGCATCGGAGGTAAGTTTCCTCATCTCCTTAATTGCTTCATAACGATCCTCTATAAAGATAAAAGGATCACCATAATGTAAGTTGATGCTTTCGATATCATCTTTCTTGGTCCGGATACGAATGTGCATTGTCTTATCCTTATAAAGATAAGCATACTCCGACTCTGGTCTATGGTAAATAGCTGTTAATTCCACTGTATTTGTCTCCTGATTTACTTTCATTCATCTGCGACGCAAACGTTTTCATAATTATAACTCCAGTATACTACTTTAAAATCTTATTTGCAAGGCTCGTTTGTATTTTCCAATAGTTTGTTTATGAAAATAAAAAAGCAGTAAATCTCACAACTTACTACTTTTAAATGATGATTTACAAATGTCTTTCCAGCCATTCAATCTTCTTAAAATCTTTATTGCTATTTTGATTGTTTCGATAGGAGTCTTGAGAAGAAACTTTGTAAATACTTAGATACTGTTCCAGACTTGGAACACGAAAAGTGATGTTCTCAAGATGAATAAGATCTATATCCGATTCCGAAACTCCTGCAAAATCAGGTAAGGAATCGATACTTCCAAATTCAACACTCAAGTCATCTTTTTGGAATTCATGCTCATGAAGATCTATTAAAGTGTAGCCTAAGTGGTTCATCACTTTCATTATCTTGTCCCAGTCATAAATTCTGAGATGATCAGGCGCATCCCAGCCTCTAGGATCTCCAGAGACATGAATGTCAATGTCAGACGGCTCCCAATCTTCATTTGAACGGTATTCAAACCCCAAAGACCCCATAAGCGTCGGTGTGATTCCGACTTGGTTTAAATGAGAACAAATTGTTCGGAATTCATCAAATAGAGAATTCATCCCTCCTCCAATCGTTGATATAAAACTTTATTTCTCAATGAAAGATAAACTAGTTTTCCTTCTACTCTTTCGGTTGTGAAAAGACTTCAATATGCTGGCTTAGTACCTTAATCTCTACAGGTAGATTATCCGACTTATCGCCGTCAACATCTGACTCCAATTCACTATCTGAAGAGATTTTAATATTACGCGCTCTGATATACTCAATATGTTCATTGCCGACAACATCCCCTTTTAGTAAATCGGGAATGACGGATAATTTAGAGAATAGAGAAGCATCTTTTAGAATCAAAATATTGGCATAGCCATCTTTGTCTTCTTCAAAGATTTTCTTGTCAGCGAAGTAATTTGTCAAAAGGACCAAAACATGACTTGCTTCGCCATCATAATTTCCATTTTCTGTCTCAACCTTAATGTTAAAGACCTGATCTGTAATGACAGACTTCATGGTATTTACAGCGTAAGCTAAAATACCGAATTTTGTCTTGTCATCGATCTCTACATTGTGAATCGCTTCTGGAAGAGAACCGATACTAAAGATATAACCAAAATAGTTATCATTCGCTTTACCGATATCAATCTTGTTGGTTAAGTTAAAATCGAGTTCATCAATCGCGCCATCGATGTCTTGATTGATTTCCAAAAGTTTCGTAATGAGGTTACCCGTACCGCCTGGGATAATCCCTAACTTAGGAATGTAGTCTCTCTCAGCAATACCCGAAATGACTTCATTAACAGTCCCGTCTCCACCGAATACAACCACTGCATCGTACTGCTCACGAGAAGCTTCCTCAGCAAAGTATGTTGCATCCAGCGCTTTTTCGGTAATTTTTGTTTCCACATGCTCAAAATAATCTTTGGCTTTATTCTCCAGCTTGACCTTATAATCCAAAGCCTTTTCCCCACCAGAGGTAGGGTTGATAATTACCATTGCTTTTTTCATTGATTTTCTCCTTAATTTTTAAATAGAAATATTAGCGTAGCTACATTTATCATTACATATAATGCTATTATATAATGAAAACTCAGAAAAAAGAACTTTGACGTACTGGGCATTAATGTATAATAGCTAGTTTAAAATTCAGATTATCAAAAGCAAGTCACTTCTATTTAACTACCTCGCCATACTCTTTTATTTTATCAGCATATTTAGTCAAAAGATTCTTTGAATAAATTTTTTCATTACTTGAATTTCTAACTTCTTTCCAAAGAATAGAAGCTACTTTTAGTTTATTCGAGTAATTTCGACTATTTTCGTCTGCACAGAAATTCTTTAGAAATTGGTTCCATTGACAAACCGAATGATCATACTTGGCATAATCTGAATTTCCATAATAAACTTTTAGCATATCTTGGATTGTAAAACTCAAATCATGTTCTCTTTTTACTTTTCTCCAAGCTGTCGCCATATCAGCAGTAAATTTAAATGGCGAAACATCTGTTAAAGTTGAGAAATATTCTCTAAAGTGTGCATTAAAGGAGAATCCACATTCAAGCAAGGGTGTGTCCAAGGTAACGACTTCTACTTGTTTCTTTTTCCTTTTTATTGATGATTTTTTAATCAAATTGCCCTTAAAGTACTGCTCAATAATATCATTTAGTTCTTGTTTTGTACCTCTATTTTCAAGACCTAATGACTTGCATATCTGTGAAAGTTCATCACGATACCAATAGTATTTATTAAACTCATCAAAGGATATGATTTTATCAAACTCAGGTCTGCTTTCTATCAATATAACACCTCCTTCCTCAAAGACAATTTATGTTGTCATCTCAAAATAAAGGAATTTTAGTTTCTTTATTTTGAGAATTAACTACGTTTCTCTAACAAGCTCATACACTCAGCGGTTCGGACTTACCGTATCATCCGTGAAAAAACAATCCTCACAAAATAAAGAAAAAACCTTCGTTTTGATATTGTTCCATTCGTAAACTGAACCTACAATGTCTCCAACTATTGCTCCTAGCATATGTTTCCTCCTTATGGCATATCAGATTCGTTACACATTTCTAATGAATCACTCTTTAAAAATGGCACCACCAAATCAATCCACTCATAAGGCAGGTAAGCTGATAAATAACCGTGGTTATACCCCTTTGCTTCATACAAAATTGTATTTGAATGTAGCTGATGAAATAATTTCGCTGATTCTTTCACACAGTTCAATTCTTTTTCACCATAAATATACAGAACCTGAGCCTTGCTAGCAGAAATCATATCTTTCAGCTTGTAACATCCTATATAGTTTTTGTAAATGGTCACCAATGTTTTGACAGGGGTCCTTGGCAAATCCTCCAAATAATAAGCTTTTATTTCCTCTGGATAAGCCCGTTTTGGATAGAGTTTGTTCATCATGCTTAACTGAAGTTTGCAAGAGAATTTATTGAACATTAGTTTACCAAATAGAGACACTAGAAAAATGCTGATTTTAGCTAAACTTGGTTGAGGAATACAGAGGCTTCCATCTATGATGGCCTTCTCAGCTATATCTCTGTCTATTGACAAAAGCTCCATAGCAATTTGACCACCAAGTGAAACACCACCGATTGCAAACAATTTCCCACCACAGTTTGCTTTTATATAGTCTAGAATCTCAAAAGCAGAATCTTCAGTAGAAACATAATCAAGTTGATATTCCTCGCCGTGGCCATTCAAAGTGGGTAGGATAATACGGTATTCTTTTGACAAGATTCGTGCTTGACGAAGATAATTCCACCAAGAACTGCCACCACCATGTATCAGTAAAATAGGAGGCAAATTCTTATCACCAAATTCATGGAATTTCATGTTTAAACTCCTCACTGTAGGACTTTCACTAGCTACACCCATGTTTAATCAGCTTTTACAAGCAGTGATACCGCCTCAACATGTGCCGATAGCAATCTCCTGTACTATAGAACGAAAGGGGATTGATAGAGTTTTAAATAATACTGTTGTACGAAAAACATACTAAAGACCCAAACTTTTTTTTACTTTATCTTCAAGATCGACTTTAGACACCTTTTTAGCCAAAATATTACCAAGCATCATTTCCTTACCTATCTCCACAATTTCATTGTGATTATCAAAACTTTCAATAAAAATGTTAGAATTATAATTTGTGAAAGTATTTTTGATTATATCTGATAGTTGACTAATAATGGGCTGAAGCAAAAAAAGTGTATTATTTCTCATCACCAGTATACTATAGCCATCCATATTTACAATCGTGAACTCGACTCCAGTAAAATATTTTTGTATATTTTGAGCGCTTGCAGCAATCGAATTAGAAATTAAGATATAGCTAGTGTTTGGTAAAGCAGCTAATAGGTCTTTCCAATTAGGATATTTAAAAATATAAAAATCATGGAATTGTAATATTGCATTATTGCGATAGGCCAATTGTAAAACTAGTAAAAAACCACTATTCAACTCGTCATCAACGTACATACAATAATAATTTTCTCCGTTCGATAAAACGACGTTTACCGTTAACAAAAGGCCTGAAGGAATTACATTAATATACTGTATATTATCTAAACTAAATAACTCTTCTGGATTAGCAATGTACTTTATCTCTGGAGTATCATAGTTCTCCCCACTAATTTCTAAAAATGGGAAAGAATGTGCTAAATCGGGTAAACCGAAGGTATTTGAATTATCCTCTTTTAAATAAAAACTACTTAATCTGTTACGCACCATGAAATTTGAAGGATAATTTTGCTCTACAATTTTAATATAATCATCAATTCCATTGGTTTCCAGAGTGCTACACTCAATCACACTCTGATCATACTCAAACTCTCCATTAATCCATGATATAGTTTGTATTAATTTACTAAATCTCCTATTGGGATTGAAGTCAAGTCGACGCTCTATGCCACAACTACATTTATTGTAAGAATTGCATCTAGAACAACGACCTTCTGACATTACAGTTTGTAACTGAGAAAGAGTTGTTATAGATTCTAGACCAAATTTAGTAACATCAATATTAAACGCATCTCTACCAATTAATAGTAGACAATTAATCAATGATTGTATTTTTTCCGTTGTATAATTGATAATCCGAAAATAACCAAGATGCTTGTTCTTATATGAAAGATTCTTAAAATAATTGAAATATACTTTATTATATTCTCTCATGTATATTGCTTCATTTTTAAATGCTTCCACTCCAGATTTCTCAAGGAGTCTCAACATTTCTATATATGTAGCAAGCTGCTCTTGCATTCTTTTATAATATTTACTAACCCCTTGTAAAATTTCATCTCTAGTAGAATCTGTAAGAGATATTTTTTCAAACATTATCAATAGTAGACCCAAAGAAGATGTATGGAAAATTCGATGGTGAACAGTCTCATGTTGAATTATCGGTAATAATTCATGTAAACTCTTATCATGTAGTCCACCATTAATAAAAAATGATTCACCGTTATTGTAATAACCTGACTCAGTTGTATCAAACATATAATTAATCCTTTAAAGTAGTTAGAATGATCGGAACTAGACTGGCTTTGTGATTATATTATTGAACGAATTTATTACTCTAAGAAATGTAAAAGTCTACCGACAAGTCTTCATCAGATTCATGTGGTTTCCAAGCTACATTAAAGCCATATCTCTCGCTCAAATCTGGATGCCAGTCGTTATAATATGGGACACGGCTGTATTTGCCAAGTGTCACTTCATCCTCCTCTGATGATTCCTGACAGGTTATCCCAAACTGGATACCATCAAGTTCCCAGGAATTTCCCCAAACATAATCGTCAGAAATGACATCAACCCATCGAGAAGCGTCAATCTCAAAGTCGGTACATAACTTTAACGATTGGAAAGTACTGTAATTCATCTTGAAAGGTTTGATATGTATAGCGCAGTCAACGTGATACTTTTCATAATTGGTATTCAATAGGACAACCTTCATTGGAATGGGAACGCCATTCAGTTCCAACCACCAGTATCCAAGTTTATTGTGCAAAATATCTAAATAGTCATCTGCTACTAATGATTTGGAAAAATCATCTATTTGCAAACATCGACCTGACCTTAATAATTCAGCTGCAATCTCTTTTGCTTTCTCTTTATCAAAATCAGAATAACGCTTAATCACATGCTTTAACTTGTCAATTGGATATGAGAGGTCTTTTTGCGAAGCCTGAAATATCTTCACAACATGAGCAACCTTTTCGACATTGTTGATTCCAACAGGTACAACCACAAAATGGTCTTCCCTGATTGATTCATCCTCACAAATATAGATGTACTCCTCACCAAACTCTGAGAAAGTGACTGATGCAATTCTATAAACTATATCTGATGAATTTGAATCAGTCTCTTGATCAGTTAGCTCCTTCTCTTTACGATCTAAATCTATCCACTTATAGAAAGTATAACAATTTGGATTCTCATCCTCACCGAATACCATCAAGCTATGACAATTTGGACATTGCCAGGCATAGTATGAAGTATCAGAAATATCATAATAATCAATCTTATTATTTTCATCTGCGGTATCCGTTATCTTTTCCCATAACTCATCCGAGAATACCGAAAAAGCATTCGGGTCTGGGGCAGCATGGTCATTCATTGGATATCCGCATTGACAAGTCCACTTACCCATAATATAACTCCTACAGCTAGTAACCAATCTTACCGTTTATCGTTTTAGCTTATTATACCACAAAACAACACAAAAAACCGCAACCTTTCGATTGCAGTCTCCTACAAGTCAACTTCTGTTCCTTCTAGAAAGGTTACAGGAATCTGCCCACTTCCTGAGATTGTGATGTTGTCGAGAAATTGGCACATGATATTCCTGTAAAAATGACTACTAAACTTAACCAAAATCCTATCCAGTTTACCATCTCTACAATCCTATATTAGTCGGTTAAAGGCATCACCACACTCGGCGGTTCGGACTTACCGTATCATTTCGTCGTATACTCCTTACTCTACGACAGCTATACCACAGGGCACCTTCTCGACCTTTGGTGTCACCTTGTTGCATGGGCGGGTTCAGGGAACCTTTTGAGGATTAACTGCGTTTCACCAACAAGCTTACACACTCGACATGTGGTGAGAGAAATTTCTATACTATAGCACGATACAGAATAGTCAGAGTTTGAAATCATATTATGGAAGGATTCCACTCACAGACAGCCACCCATAGTAAGGATAATTTGTGTGTGTTTGAAGCCTGTATTTTTACTACTACATTCCATGACAATGTAGTAATCATCATCCTCTTCTGCTCTTACTACAATCCCTATTGAATATGGGGTTTTCCAAAGAGGTTCAACTCCATAGAACTTTGCTACAAACTCATTTGTTGGATTTGGTGTTTCCATACTGAAACCATTCTCAAATAGCCAAGCATGCCAATTTTTTAATGCTGGGGGAAAACCAAACATATGAATTGCTTGCATTGTAGATATTGCAAATTCCATTTCATCTTCCAAATTAATTACATACTTCTCAGTAGGATTTAGTCTATATCCATCTATAGTTTTTTCTGATTTCATACCACTATTAAGTTTAAGCTTTTTCATGATTATGCTCCTTTATTCATCTTTTGATTCTGGTCTTGCTTTGGTGTATGGTCTAGTTTCAGATATAAATTGCTCTACCTCTAAGAACGATTTTCCCAATTCATTCAAACTGAGAACCAACATATATTCTGCAACTTCACCAGCATGGTCAACGAAACGCATAGGGTGTAATTTTGAGCGGAATTGCTCAAATGTGTCTCCTACAACAATCCAATCATCCATTTCACTATCATAATAACAATGAAGTTGTTGCCATAATTCATAATCACTTTCTTCAAGAAATTCTTCATCAACAGAAAAATCTGCCCATGGAAATAATCGAGGAAAAACATCGGTATACGGTGTAAACGGAAACCAATAAGGATAGGCATACTCTTTAGTTTCTTGACCATCATTAACAATTAACTTAGTATCACCTTTACCACTAGACTTATTAACCCACTCTGTTGAATGTAGTTTAACTTCACCTCCAGTTTGTATAATTTCCATAAATTTTTTCTGAGATAGCAGAAAGTTATAATTTTGAATATGTTGCGGTAAATTCGTATAGGAAAGAAGGTGGTTATTTGATTGTTTATCCAAAAAAACTTGATTTATAGGAACTTTCACATAATATCCTTTGCCTCCTCCCTCTTTAGTTTTTTTAATTGTTTTAGGAGTTAACTCTTGCCAAATACACATACTATCATCAGGATTAAACAGAACAATTATACACGGAAGAGAATTCATCGTCCAATAATTATATTGTCTCTCATTTATGTTCCTAAAAATAATGCAGTTATCTTTTTTCTCCCTAAACCAACTTGGTCCTGACTTGATTTGTAATGCAAGGTGTTGTCTTGGTTTGCCATCTACAACAAATTCCATATGAGCATCTATACCTATATCATTAACTGGCTGCTCTCTAAACATCCAACTATTTCTTTCTGCAATAACTCCACATTGATGTATACCAATCCTCTCAGTGCTACTAGCCATATCAATATCTACCTCCCTATATAACTAAATATACTAACAATTGATGTAATTCAAGGGAGCCTCAGTACAATTTGCAACAGCTAGTTGCCAGGCCTGATTAAAATCTCCACTACTTGAAATCACTTTATAGAAATGTTCCGAAAACTCATATGCTATGCTCGATTCAACTTTCCCTCTATGAAAAATAGAAAAGTTTGAATTTTGTAAACGTGAATACAATGCGAACTCTAAAGTTGAATAACAGTTAAGAAATGAATAATAAAATCTATGGTTAGAAATCCAATTACTAAATTTTATAAAAGTCATGTTTGAATCTACAAAAGAAAGTAATCTCAAATAAGTTATCAAACCTAGAAAAAATATGAGAGGTTACTTTAATACTTCCCCACTAAACGAGAAAAGTCTTTACCTACAAGTCTTTTCTTAACCCCTTTCGTTACAAGGTTTCTAGGCTTTTACCAGCAAAGCAACACACTCCACGTGGTGCGTCTGCGGAAATAGATCCACCGGCTGTACTTTCTTCAGTTCATATCCTAACTCTTGATAGAGTTTGATGTCACGCGCCATGGTTGCGACATTGCAGGAAATATAGGCAATGCGGTCTGCTCCTGTTTGAGCGCTTGCTTTGATAAAGCTCTCGGTCAAGCCCTTGCGTGGTGGGTCAACCAAGATGACGGTTGGTTGGATACCTTCCTTGAGCCAGTTCTTCATGGCATTTTCAGCTGTGTCACAGACATAGTGGGCATTTGTAATATTGTTTAATACAGCATTCTTCCGGCTATTCTCTACTGCTTCTGAAATCACTTCAACACCGTAGACTTCTTTGACATGCTTTGCAACGGATAATCCAATCGTTCCAATTCCTGAGTAGGCATCAATAACCACATCATCTTTTCTTAACTCCGCAAAGTCAATAGCTGTTTGATAGAGTTTCTCCGCCATTTCAGTATTAACCTGGTAGAAAGCTGGGCCAGCGATTTGGAAGTCATTTCCCAACATCTGGTCCGTAATGTGATCTTGACCATAAAGTGTACGCCATTCCTTGCCAAAAATCGCATTGGTATTCTGGTCGTTGATATTTTGCATGACAGATACAATCTCTGGGAACTGCTTGATTAGTTGCTCGATCAACTGTTCAATACGAAAAACTTTGGGACGAGTTGTCACCAGAATGACCATGATTTGTCCTGAGTAGTGACCACGACGCACAACGAGGTTACGAATCAAGCCAGACTGTTCCTTTTCATCATAAGGTTTCAAATCATAACGACGGAGCAAGTCGCGCAGGGATACTACAACTTGGTCAATGACAGGATCTTGGATAAAGAAATCCTCAAGGGGCATGAGGTCGTGCGAATTTTTACGGAAAAAGCCTGTTTCCAAGATACCATTCACTCGACGAACGGGCACCTGTGCCTTATTTCGATACTTGACTGGATGTTCCATGCCAAGCGTTTCAGCAACCTCTACATCTATAATACCAGCAATCTTGTAGAGACTGTCTTTGACTTGCTTGGTTTTAAACTTGAGCTGCTCTGGATAGGCAAGATGCCCCAAGTCAGCAATTCCTGAACGCAGGTAAGCCAAATCTAAATCTTGATTACGATGAGGTGACTGAACAAGGTATTCTTCAACCTTCCCAAAGCCAATCTTTTTATTGACTTTAAGGACACGCATGAGGATTTTCTCAGTTGGTAGAGCATTCTCTACAAAGAAAACCAAACCATCTACCTTAGCGACCCCAGCACCTTCATGGGTCAAATCAACAATTTCAACTTCTACAATATCATTTTTCTTTAACATATTTTTCACTTTCTATCGGCCGACAAAAAAAGACGGCAACATTTCTGTTACCATCTATTATATCATGAAATGACCTAAGCACCAAAACTCTTGAAGAAGTTAACAATGGCTTTCCACAGGGAGCTAAAGAAGTTGCCCCCGTCTTCTAGCGCTTTATTGGCATCAAAGTTGAGGTTGATATTTTTAAAGCTATCTCCAGCTTGGGAAACAATGCTTTCCTTGAGGTCATTTAGGGTTTTAGTGAAATCAGCATTATTCAAAATGTCACTCTTTGAGAGGTTTAGGGCAAAATTGATGATGATATTGACCTGGTTTCCTGTTATAACCTGATCAAGTTTGTAGTTTTTAAGCGTGTCTTCAACGATTTTGCGGACATCTTCTTCTGTCAGATTTCCTTTGGCTTCTTTTGCCTTTGCGATTCCTGCCTTGATATCTGTCATAGCCGCATTGAGCTTATTAGCATCGTAACCTGACTTGTCCTTGTTTTCGGCATTGATATCGGACAAGGCTTTTAGCTCCTCTTGAGCCAAGTCTTTATTGGCTTGCGGTACTTTAGCACCATTAGCCTCTAACGAGTAGTAAATCCCAGCTAGAGCGCTCTCACCTGTAACTGGGATAGGTGCTGCAACTGTGATTTTGGCATGCTCCACTCCCAGAGTCACCGCTGCATTACGGTACATATCCTGCGTTACCTTGGTGATATTTTCAGGCGTTTCAATCTTGACTTCTAGGGGCGACTTGTCACCCAGCTTTTGAATCTTGGCCGACGAATAGAGTTGTAGACTAGCATCATTAGCCACATTCATAATCTTCGAATAGATATCAGGTGTCATGGTTTTAATATCTTTGGTGTCTTTTGATGCATTATAGCCAAGTTTGCTAAGAGTTTGATTTTTCTGGTCTTCAGTTAGTGAAGAGCCAAGCACATATTCAGGTTGTACATAGGTTTCATCGATTACTTTTTGAACATCTGTTGCTGCGTGGACACTCGTCATAGCTGTTGCTGCCCACAAAACTGCAGCGCTTGTTAGAAAGAATTTCTTTCTCATGGGATATTCCCTCCTTTACCTTTCTAGGGTAATAAAACAATCTTAAAGAAAACTTATAGTGAAAAACACCTGGCAAAACCAGATGCTTAAAAGAAATTAAAGAATTTCATGATATAGAGGTTAAAGCGAACCTGTCTCGAGTAGTAATAATTTCCACCATTTTCATAGAGTTCTGCTCCGTGGAAGATAGAAATCGGGTTGATATAGGTATAGGTTTTCCCAGTGGTATTTCCAAGAATGGGAGCGACGGTTTCACGAGAATATTGTTTGGCCAAGGCGAGAGTGTTTTCCTTGCCATTTTGAGCGATAAAATCGATATAAGCAGGACCAAAATTATAGGCTTGCACAGCTGTCCAGACATCAACGCCCTTTTCCTGAGCTAGGTAGAGATTATCAGTCAATGCCTGAATCCCCTGACGAATGCTCGTCACATTGTCATTGATAGTATTTGTAGTACCGCTAGCAGACTCACTAGATTGCATGACATCGCCTTCTTTTCCTTTCGTTTCGGTATAAATCATGGCGAGCACAAGCTCTTCATTGGCTGGAGTATCTCTTTCACTGAGGACTTCTCGAACCATGGGTTGGTAGGTCATGACTTGCTTCACATCTTGATGGATATGATAGACTTTATAGACAGCGAAAAGGAAGACTGCTAGCATTAGCACTCTTCGTAGTAATTTAAACATTATTTACTTTGAATATCCTCAATATTTTTGATTAAAATAGAATAGGTTCCATTGTCATTTTGGATAAACTCAACAGACTCTGCGTCTTGGTAAACATTATTGGGAACGATGAGTTCAATTCCATTTGACAAGGAAAGCTTTTGATTTTCAAATTTCTTGAGTTGACGACTGGCATCAATTTCATCAAACTGGACTGGTTCTGGTACAGCTTCCTTGACTTGGTCGATAAAGCTTAGACGAGCTGTCAGGTTGTTATCAAAAAGGTCGTTAGCTAATTTCTCGGGTGACAGTTCATTACTTTCTTCTAGATTATTGAAAATAGCGGATTTGACCTTAGATTGAAACTGAAAATCATCTGTGTTAAAAGTTTCAGCAATTCTCTGGGCTGTTTTTTCAAGTTCCTTGATGGATTTCTTGGGTGAAATCTTAGGGGCGACGGCTAGGAGATTTTCTGAAAAATAATTCAAGAAAGTCCCATTGTACTTGATTCTTTTCTCGATCAGGTGGTACTTGCGACTTTGAAGATTGACCACCAAGGCCTCGTCAGCCCCCGTTCCAAATCCAGGCAGGTTATTCTGAGTTAGCTTGATTGGGTTATCAACTTCTCCACCGAGATGGGTTAAGGTTTCCCGCAGTGCAATTCGCAAGAAAGCGAAATGTTCTACGCCTTCTTTCGAAAACCGAACAAAAACCAAGTCATTGGTCTTGAGGTTTTCAGAAATGCTGAACTCCTCTTTCCAGAGATTAGCCAGTGTGACTGATGTCTCCAACAAATCATCCGTGACGTGATTGAAGAAGGGATTTTCTTCTTCGAAAATCCCAGTCTTGGCTTCATCTGAATACACATGTTCGATTTTTTTGCGCAGGTATTCTTCGATTTTTGGAGTGATATTGAGAAACTTATCCGCTAAGAACAACTCGGTATCATCTGGGCTGAACTGATGGATAATAGCTTTCTTAATATAAATGTCCATAAAAGTATTAGTCCTCGTATAGTGGGAAGGCATCTGTCAACGCTTTGACTTCGCTTCTCACTTCTTCTAAGACAGCTTCATTTTCTGCATTCTTAAGGGTTTTAATGATGAGTTCAGCCACTTTGCGACTTTCTTCTTCACCAAATCCACGTGCAGTGATGGCTGCAGAACCGATACGAATACCACTTGTCTTGAATGGTGACAAGGTTTCGTATGGAATTGAGTTTTTATTTAGGGTAATATTAACTTCATCCAGCAAGTTTTGAGCAACTTTTCCGTTTTCTACAACCTTAGTAACATCAACAAGGAAGAGGTGATTTTCAGTCCCACCAGAAATGATACGGAAATCAGGGTCTTGCAAAAAGACTTCAACCATAGCCTTACTATTTTTGATGACATTAGCAGCATATTCCTTGAAGGCTGGATCCAAAACCTCTTTGAAGGAAACAGCTTTAGCCGCAACAACATGCTCCAAAGGACCACCCTGAATACCTGGGAAAATAGCTGAATTGATCTTCTTAGCAAGTTCCTCATCATTGGTCAAAATCAAACCACCACGTGGTCCACGAAGGGTTTTGTGGGTCGTTGTTGTGGTGATATGAGCATATGGCACTGGGCTCGGGTGAAGACCAGCTGCCACCAAACCAGCGATATGGGCCATATCTACCATGAGTTTAGCCCCAACAGCATCAGCAATTTCACGGAATTTTGAAAAGTCGATAATTTGAGAATAGGCTGAAGCACCTGCTACGATTAGTTTTGGTTTTACTTCTTGGGCTTGTTTCAAGATAGCGTCAAAGTCCAAAAGTTCCGTTTCAGGATCCACACTATAAGAAACAAAGTTGTAGGTTTGACCAGAGAAGCTGACAGGAGCTCCGTGGGTCAAGTGACCACCTGCTGCCAAATCCATCCCCATTACGGTATCACCTGGCTCAATCAAAGCCATGTAAGCTGCACAGTTGGCTTGGCTTCCTGAGTGAGGTTGGACATTGGCAAATTTAGCACCGAAAATTTCTTTCGCGCGTTCAATAGCAAGAGTCTCTACTACGTCTACTACATCAGTTCCACCATAATAACGGCGTCCTGGGTAACCCTCGGCATATTTGTTGGTCAAGATAGACCCTTGAGCAGCCATTACAGCCTTGGAAACAACGTTTTCCGAAGCAATCAACTCAATGTTGTTTTGTTGGCGTTCTTCTTCTTTGGCAATAGCATTCCAGAGATCAGCATCGTATGCTTTAAAATCATCTTTGTCAAAAATCATAGGTCTTCTCCTTTATAGTGTGACTGGTCCTTTAGTTTGTTTTACAATAAGAAAATAAACTAAAAGATGCGAATAAACCGTTTTTGCACTTTATCACAAGTATAACCAACTTTTTCATAAAATGCATGAGCTCCCAGACGATGATCAGCAGAGTTTAAGCGGATAAACCCATAACCCCGTCTTTTTGCTTCTTGATCCAACCCTTGCAGTAAGCTTTTACCGATACCTTGCCCTTGTGCTTGAGGTGAAACCGCTAAGCCTAAGATGTTAAATCCTGCTTTGGAATAGAGGGATTCATAAACTTCAGCATGAACATATCCAAGTAGGACATGACTGGCTTCATCCTCATAGCCAAGTAGGAAATGATGTGAATCCTGAGATAATCTAGCTAGTTGACTAGCCGTCTCGTCTGGGCCAAAAGAATAGCCTAAGACTTCTTGATTGATGTCACATATAGCTTTCACATCATTTTCTTGCAAATCTCTTAGCATCTCATTCCTCCTCAAAAGAAATCTCTGGCAACCGAGCAAGAATATCTTCACGCTTGATCGCCCCTTGGCGTAAGATTTTCACCTTGTCTCCAGACAGATCCAAAATAGTCGAATCCAGTCCAGTTAGAAAAGCGTCGTCCTCCAGACCCAGAACCTCTTGATCAAAATCTTCAAGGATTTGCTGAAAGGTTACTCCACTTGCCTGACCTGAAATATTGGCAGACGGCCCAATCAAGGGACCAGTCTCTCGAATCAAATCCAGCGTAATGGGGTGATTCGGCATCCGAAATCCAACAGTTACAAGACCAGAATTGACCCAATATGGAACTCTGTCGTTTGCTTCTAGGATAATGGTCAAGGGACCTGGTAAAAAAGTCTCTACAAGTTTTTGTAGATAAGCTGGTTGATTCTTTGAAAAGTACAAGATGTCCTCTAGAGAGGCAACATTGAGATTAAGCGCCTTGTCTCTAGGACGACGTTTGAGTTGGTAAACATGGTCGACAGCTTTTTCATCTAAGGCCTTAGCAAAAAGACCGTAAACTGTCTCTGTAGGCAGAACAACAGCTCCACCCTTTTCCAACTCTTGCCTAATCCTGTCCATCATCAGCTACAACCATCCTATCTTGACCAAATTGGTCCTTGAGTGTTCGTACTCGTTTTTCAGGAAGATGTTTCCTAAAAAGCGCAGGAACACTTTGACCTTGCTTGTATCCAATTTCAAGGTAAATCTTACCACCATCTGTGAGATAGTCTTTTGCATCTTCCGCAATTCTGCGGTAAATAGCTAGGCCATCCTCATCTGCAAAGAGAGCTAGATGAGGCTCTGAATGCAAAACATTCAAACCGACCTCTGACTCATCTTCACGAGAGATATAGGGTGGATTGGATACAATTATATCATATTTTTCAGAAATTTCTGCAAAACAATCAGATTTTTTAAAAAATATCTGGAAATTCTGAACTTTAGCGTTTTCAGTTGCCAAATCTAGTGCATCCTGTGAAATATCAACTGCTGTCACTGACCAGTCTGGACGATTCTTTGCTAAAGCAAGGGCGATGGCACCACTTCCCGTGCCGATATCCAAGACCTTAAGATTTTCATCAGAATTTTCAGCCAGGATGAGCTCAACCAACTCCTCTGTCTCTGGACGAGGAATCAAAACCCGCTCATCTACTTTTAACTGCATTCCAAAAAATTCAGCATGACCGATAATATACTGGGCCGGTGTGTGGGCTGCTAACTGCTGGTAAATTTCTTCTATAAATAATTCTTCCTCTTTGGTTACTTCTTGCTGGAGGGCAAAGACGAAATCTGTAAAAGATAGATTTTTTAGGTTACGATAGACAAAAGAGAGGCTTTCTGCTTCCTCTCCTTGTCTTATCAACTCTTCTTCAAAATCTGAAAATAATTGAGCTAATTTCATTATTTGTTTAATTCTTCTAATTTTTGTGTTTGGTCATAGAGCACCAAGGCATCTACAACTTCATCCAATTTACCAGACAAAATGGTATCTAGTTTTTGGAGAGTCAAGCCGATACGGTGGTCTGTGACACGGTTTTGTGGGAAATTGTAAGTACGGATACGTTCTGAACGGTCACCAGTACCGATAGTAGACTTACGCTCAGCGTCTTGTTCATCCTGAGCAATCTGCGCAAAATGGTCAGCAACACGCGCGCGGATGATCTTCATGGCCTTCTCACGGTTTTTCTGCTGGGTACGTTCTTCCTGCATCTCAACCTTGATATTGGTCGGCAAGTGAACGATACGAACGGCAGTCGCAACCTTATTGACGTTCTGTCCACCAGCACCAGAGGCATGGTAGATGTCCACACGAAGGTCTTTTGGATCAATATCGTATTCTACTTCTTCGATTTCTGGCATGACAAGAACTGTGGCTGTCGAAGTATGAACACGACCCTGACTTTCTGTCACAGGGACACGTTGCACACGATGGGCACCAGACTCATACTTAAGCTTAGAGTAAACGGATTGACCAGAGACCATAGCAACCACTTCTTTGAAACCACCAACACCATTCATTGAGGCTTCCATGACTTCAAAGCGCCAGCCTTGGGCTTCCGCATACTTTTGGTACATAGTTAGAAGGTCTCCGGCGAAAAGTGCCGCTTCGTCTCCACCAGCTGCTCCACGGATTTCAAGGATGATGTTCTTGTCATCGTTTGGATCCTTTGGAAGGAGCAAGATTTTCAGTTTTTCTTCATACTCTTCTTTTTCAGACTTGGCATCTTTGAGTTCTTGCTTGGCCATTTCTTCCAAGTCCGCATCTCCGCCAGACTCTTTAATCATTTCCTCAGCATCAATGATATTCTGAAGGACCTGTTTGTATTCACGGTAGGCTGTTACCGTGTCACGAGTAGAAGCCTCTTCTTTCGAAAGCTCCATGAAACGCTTGGTGTCTGAAACGATATCAGGGTCACTGAGCAATTCTCCTAATTCTTCATAACGGTCTTCTACAGCTTGTAGTTGATCATAGATGTTCATTTTTTCTCCTTATTTCTCAATTGTTAAATCATAGATTGCTACTACTTCGTTCTCGGATATTTCTCCAGTTTCTTTAAATCCATAACTGAGGTAACAAGATCTTGCATGTTCATTTTCTGGTTCATAAGACAACCAAAATTTATTACCTAAACCTGCTGGCGCTGTCCGAACATAGTCTAGCACTTTATCCATAATTGGTTTAAAATATCCTTGATTTTGAAAATTCTTATCAATCATAAAACGAAATAGTAAATAATTTCCACTACTAATTCCGATCTTTTTATCATAAGCTATCATCACAAAACCTATAATTGCATCATTATCATAAACTGCCAATGGAGCTACAAAATCTCCACTTTTAGTGTAGACATATGCTTCAGCTAAACTAATTGCGTTGGTTGCAATGAATTGTTTTTGATATTCCTTGACATCCAAATTCAAAACATCAAAATAATTTTCCATTGTAACATCTCTTAGTTCAATTGTCATAGTTGTGCTCCTTGTTAGATGTTATCATTGGCGCAAAATAATGTTTACGGCAAACCGAGATATAGGTTTCATTACCACCAATCTGAATTTGTTCTCCCTCATAGGTAGGCTTTCCGTCTAGGGTTCTGAGTACCATAGTCGCCTTTTTCTTACAATACTGGCAAATGGTCTTGATTTCGTCAATCTTGTCTGCTAAAAGCAAGAGATATTTGGAACCTTCAAACAATTCATTACGAAAGTCATTTTTCAAACCAAATGCCATGACGGGTATGTCTAACTCATCGACAACACGAGCTAGGTCGTAAACATGGTGACGTTTGAGAAACTGGGCTTCATCGACCAAAACACAGTATGGTTTCTCAGGTAAATCTCGGATAAATCCAAAGATATCCGTTGTCTCCTCAATCGCAAGGGCAGGGCGTTTCATGCCGATCCGACTAGATACATAACCAACACCATCACGTGTATCCAGAGCAGAGGTCATGATGACAACACCTTTTCCTTGCTCTTCGTAGTTATAGGCTACCTTGAGAATCTCAATCGTCTTACCAGAGTTCATGGTCCCATAACGATAATACAACTGTGCCATGCTTCTATTTCACGTCCATTTCTAAATTTTTGCTACATTCTAGTATATCATAATTTTCTGAAGCTTTAAACGGCAAAATGTGGTAAAATAGAAGAAATCAAAAACTAGTGGAGGAAGCTATTATGCCATTTGTACGCATCGATTTATTTGAAGGTCGCACGCTCGAGCAAAAGAAAGCTCTTGCTAAGGAAGTAACAGAAGCTGTTGTTCGTAACACTGGAGCCCCTCAGTCTGCTGTCCATGTCATTATCAATGACATGCCTGAAGGAACCTACTTTCCTCAAGGTGAAATGCGCACCAAATAAACTAGCTTAAGCAATTTCGCTTAGGCTTTTTCAATCTCCAAGTAGCATCCATTGAAGAAATGGTTTAAATTTGTTACAATTTGAAAAGAGCCTTGGAGGAATGTCCAAGAAAAGTGTTATTAAAGGAAGAAGTATGATTACACGTGAATTTGATACCATTGCTGCTATCTCCACACCTCTTGGAGAAGGGGCTATTGGGATTGTCCGCCTGAGTGGAACTGACAGTTTTGCCATTGCGCAAAAGATTTTTAAAGGAAAAGACTTAAGCAAGGTTGCTAGCCATACTCTCAACTACGGACACATCGTCGATCCTCAAACTGGTAAGGTCATGGACGAGGTTATGGTTGGGGCCATGAAGTCTCCAAAGACCTTCACTCGTGAGGACATTATCGAGATCAACACCCATGGTGGGATTGCAGTGACCAATGAAATTCTCCAGTTAGCTATCCGTGAAGGAGCTCGGTTGGCAGAACCCGGTGAATTTACCAAGCGCGCCTTTCTAAACGGTCGTGTGGACTTGACACAGGCTGAGGCGGTGATGGACATCATCCGTGCCAAGACTGACAAGGCTATGAACATTGCGGTTAAGCAATTGGACGGTTCTCTTTCTGATCTCATTAACAATACTCGGCAAGAAATCCTCAATACGCTTGCCCAAGTTGAGGTCAATATTGACTATCCTGAGTATGACGATGTTGAGGAAGCCACTACTGCCGTTGTCCGTGAGAAAACTAAGGAATTTGAACAACTCTTGACCAACCTCCTTAGAACAGCTCGTCGCGGTAAAATCCTTCGTGAGGGTATTTCAACAGCTATCATCGGCCGTCCCAACGTTGGAAAATCCAGCCTTCTAAACAATCTCTTGCGTGAAGATAAGGCTATCGTGACTGATATCGCTGGTACTACACGAGATGTCATCGAAGAATACGTCAACATCAATGGTGTTCCTCTCAAATTGATTGATACAGCTGGAATTCGTGAAACAGATGATATCGTGGAGCAAATCGGTGTTGAGCGTTCGAAAAAAGCCCTCAAGGAAGCTGACTTGGTTCTACTGGTTCTAAATGCCAGTGAACCACTAACCGCCCAAGACCGCCAACTCCTAGAAATCAGTCAGGATACTAATCGCATTATTCTACTCAATAAAACTGACCTGCCTGAAGCGATTGAAACTTCCGAACTTCCAGAAGATGTCATTCGTATCTCAGTTCTTAAAAATCAAAACATTGATAAGATTGAAGAACGCATTAACAACCTCTTCTTTGAAAATGCAGGCTTGGTCGAGCAAGATGCTACTTACCTGTCCAACGCCCGTCATATTTCCTTGATTGAGAAGGCTGTTGAAAGCTTGCAAGCAGTTAATGAAGGACTAGAACTTGGGATGCCAGTCGACCTTCTCCAAGTTGACTTGACCCGTACTTGGGAGATCCTTGGAGAAATCACAGGTGATGCTGCTCCCGATGAACTCATTACCCAACTCTTTAGCCAATTCTGTTTAGGAAAATAAGAAATCCATGATCGTTCTTGCGGTCATGGATTTTATTGTCTTTATTAGTAATCTGGTCTTAAGACACCTGTTACAGTTGCCTTTGTTGCCTCATAGTCGCCGTCAATAACGACCTTGATAATACGTTTTGCGTCTTCTTCTGGCGCTGGGACTAATGGCAAACGAGTTGGTCCAGCTTCAAATCCCATGTAATTCAAAACGGCCTTGACAGGTGCAGGGCTTGGATAAGAGAAGAGCGCATTGACCTTAGGAATGAATTTTCGTTGAATAGCTGCAGCTTTCTTCATATCGCTTTCTGCAATTGCAGTGAACATCTCATGCATCTCATCCCCATTTGTATGAGAGGCAACAGAAATAACCCCATCTGCACCGAGATTCATAGCATGGAAGGCATCCCCATCTTCACCTGTATAAATCAAAAACTCTTCTGGCTTGTGCTCAATCAAGTAAGCCATATTTGCCAAGCTGGTACATTCTTTAACACCGATAATATTAGGATGGTCAGCCAAGCGAAGCATGGTATCAGGAGTCAACTCAACAACCACACGGCCTGGAATGTTATAAATGATAATAGGCAAATCTGATGCATCCGCAATCGCCTTAAAATGCTGATACATCCCTTCTTGAGAAGGTTTATTGTAGTATGGGACGATAGCAAGGCCAGCTGCAAACCCTCCAAATTCTGCGACTTCTTTGACAAACTCGATAGAGTCACGTGTGTCATTGGTCCCTACACCCGCAATCAAAGGAACACGTCCATTGACAACCTTTTGCACAGCCGCAAAGAGTTCCAACTCTTCATCATGAGTCAAGGTAGGACTCTCAGCGGTAGTTCCAGCTAACAGAATACCGTCTGTATGATGGGCCAACAAATGCTCAATCAAGGCTGGAATGGCATCAAAGTTGATGGAACCATCCTCATGGAAAGGGGTAATAAAGGCTGTGATGATTTTACACTCTTTTAAATCTTGATAAGACATGAGAAACACCTCTCTATTTCAAAGAAGGAGTTCATCTGAACTCCTAAACGATATGACTATTTTAATTCAAATTTCAACTCAGCTGTTGGACGAACCAATCCACGTTCGTGAAGTGTTTCTGCGATCTGAACTGAGTTCCAAGCAGCACCTTTGAGAAGGTTATCTGAAACAACCCACATGTGGATTCCTTTTTCAGCATCCAAGTCTTTACGGATACGACCAACAAAAGTATCACGTGAACCAACAGCGTTGATAGCTTGCGGATAGATTTGATGCGCTACATCATCTTCGAGAACTGCACCTGGAAAGGCTGAAATAGCTGCTTTCACTTCTTCGATTGGAGCCACTTCTTTTGTTTCGATATAAACTGACTCAGAGTGAGCTGACAAGACTGGAATACGTACACAGGTTGCAGATACTGCAATGCTGTCATCTTCCATGATTTTCTTCGTTTCCTTGGTCATCTTCATCTCTTCGTATGTGTAATCATTGTCAGTGAAGACATCGATTTGTGGAAGAGCGTTAAAGGCGATAGGATAGTGTTTCTTGTCACCGCCTGAAGGCAAGATTTCGGCATGTAAATCACGTGGGTTCACACCGTCATTCAAGACTTCACGAAGTTCACGTTGTGTTTCAAGAATCGCTCCCATACCAGCACCTGAAACGGCTTGGTAAGTTGAAACGATGATACGATCCAAGCCCCATTTTTGACGAACTGGCTCAAGCGCTACCATCATTTGGATTGTTGAACAGTTAGGACAGGCAATGATTCCGTTGTGGGCATCAAGTGCATGAGCATTGACCTCTGGGACAACCAATGGTACGTCTGGATTTTGACGGAAGTAGGATGTGTTATCAACTACTACCGCTCCAGCTTGAACTGCGTATGGTGCATACTTAGCTGATGTCGAACCACCTGCTGAGAAGAGTGCAATATCAACACCCTCAAAAGCTGTCTCAGTCGTTTCTTCAATCGTAATATCTTGGTCTTTAAATTTCAAAGTCTTGCCTGCTGAACGTGCAGAAGCAAGGTAACGAATTTTATCGATTGGAAGTGTTGATTCTTCCAACATTTTTATCATCTGAGCTCCGACAGCACCTGTCGCGCCGACTACAGCAACTGTATATCCCATAACTAACCTCTTTCGGAATTTTCTAAAAATTTCTATAATAGGAATATTATACTACTTTTTCAATGAATTGCAAAGTATTTTGAGGCTATATTTTCTGAAAATTAAAAATCCCTAGTCATTGACCAGGGACTAAGAGGCATCTTCATGTGATGAGCAGGTTCACACAACTCATCAAGGTCCGCTCCTGCGTTATGACCTCCTTATGCTCAATAGTAGTCCGAAGACTACCTATCGACTCATCGCAACTACTATTCTACTAGATAGAGTCACTTTTGTCAACAGCCAAAATGCTTTAACTTCATTTATACAGGTAGATAAGAATAACCTTGGTCTCCCAAGGTTATTTCGTTTCTATCATGCTAATTGCCGGGATTGAACCGGCGACCTCATCCTTACCATGGATGCGCTCTGCCAACTGAGCTAAATCAGCCTACCTAAAAAGTATACTATAGTTCTATGCTCTTGTCAAGCGCTCTCTTTTAATTTTATGGAATGAAAAAAGCTAGATTTAGCAAGAATCTAGCTTATAAACTTCTTATTTTGTAAGATCGATTCGCTGTCCCAGTTTATTGATCAAAATCGCACCTACGATAAGTGATGCAAACTCTCCAATTCCTGTAGAGAACCATGTGAAGAAGAACGGAGCTTCTGCAACGATATGAAGTTCTGATGCAATGGTAATCATTGAAATGGAGAACAGGATTGAAAAGAAGAAATGATCTTTTCGAATCAAACCATTGAACAGATAGTCTTTCTTGTACTTGCTAAATAGCCATACACCTAGACTAAGGAAAACTAGGGTAGAGCCCCCGCCGACAAAGACATCTATTAGACCAAAGCTAAAGAAATTAGCAATCATACAACCAATCGTCACACCGATGATATATTTGGGATTGTAAAAGGCCAAGAAATTCATCATCTCAGAAATACGGAACTGGTAGGCACCGTAGCTAATGGCATTAAGGGGTGGGGTGATGGTCAAAACCACATAGATAGCAGCAACGATAGCAATATCTGCCATGTCACGAACAGTTAAATTTTTCATGTTTTCTCCTTTGACGGTTTCCCGCGTACAATATGCTTGGTGAAAGAAGCTAAGCACCAAGGGTTGATTGAATCAACCTTACCAGTATAGCACAATAGCCAGCTTTATGCTATACTAAAATCATGAAAAAACTAATAAAAGCTTTCTTTGATAACGAAATCCTATCCTACTTATTTTTCGGTGGTGCTACTACGCTAGTATCTATCCTATCACGTTTATTTATCTACCATATCAGTCACCAGGAAATTCTAGCAACCGCACTCGCAAATATTATCGCTATTCTCTTTGCTTTTATCACAAATGACACCATCGTCTTTAAACAAGAGAGAAGGAATTGGCCAATTCGCCTGGCTAAGTTTTTCTTAGCTCGTCTCTCAACACTTGGACTTGACGTTCTTTTAACTTATATCTTCGTTACATCTTATCCCAATATTATCGGACAATTTGTCAACGATCAACTAGATCAGGTTAATGCCATCGAAACGCTAATTGCGCAGGTTTTGATTATCTTTCTTAATTATATTTTTAGTAAAGTATACGTTTTTTATAAATGAAATGGATGTCATTAAGCATTAAGGTTGCAATATTTAGGTATTTCAGGTACAATTAAGATTAGTTCTTGAAAGGAAATTATGAAAATGTTAAAAGATCTTAAAGAATTTTTGCTTCGTGGCAATGTCGTTGACCTTGCTGTCGGTGTAATCATCGCCTCTGCTTTCGGTGCTATCGTTACTTCATTTGTTAATGATATCATCACTCCACTCCTATTGAACCCAGCCTTGGAAGCTGCGAAAGTACAAAACATCGCTGAGCTTGCATGGAATGGTGTTACATATGGTAAATTCTTGAGTGCTATTATCAACTTCCTTGTTGTAGGTACTGTTCTCTTCTTCGTTATTAAAGCTATGGAAAAAGCTCAAAGCCTTACTAAAAAAGAAGAAGCTGCTGAGGAAGCTCCAGCTGGTCCAACTGAGTTGGAAGTACTTCAAGAAATCAAAGCTCTTCTTGAGAAAAAATAAGACAGATAAAGGATCTAGCTTAAAGCTAAATCCTTTTTTCTTTACTCTTTTGGTAGCTTACCAGCCTTTTCGAGCATTTTCTTAATCAAGTAAGGCATCTTCACATTTTCACGACCTTTTTTCTCAATCAGTTTTTTCACAAACTCTGGCATCTGAAGGTCATCTGTCTCCTCCATGATGTCCTTTGTAGTTGCTGAAGGTGCTAACTCATCAAAGGTTTCTTCTTCTGGGAGAAATTCCTTAAATTCTTTATGTTCATTGGCTCTTACAGTATCAACTAAAGCATCAATCAAACGAGAATCTGTGTTTGGCATAGGTGGTCGATGGTAGGTTACACCTAATTCTTGACATAATTCATAACATTCTACATCGTTATCAAAAAGAACTTCGATATGCTCACTGATAAAACTAATTGGTACAAAAATATAATGCTCTGGATGTTGTTTCTGTTCTTTCAGATACTCGAGTACATCTGGCTTAATCCAAGGGATTCCAATATCACTCTCGCTCTGCCAAGTATTGGTATACTGATCTGCGGTTAGACTGAGTTGCTCTGCTATCAACTTGCTATTATCGAAAATCTGATCGATATATGGATCTCCAAAGTCCAAGGCAAAAATTGGAACACTATGGGCTGAGAAGAGCACCTTAAAGGACTCCCCTCCCACTTCGTCTCTCAAGATTTTACCAACCTCATCTGTCCAAAAGTTCAGCAAAGACTGTTGCTGATACCAGTCCTTAATGACTAAAAATCGGATCTGCTGGCTTTCCAGAAACTTCTCATACCCCATGACTGAGTAAAAGGAATAATGAGGTTCTAAAATCAAGCAAATACATTCTTCAACACCATCAGCCTCCATCTGCTTGATCACATCAGGGATAAAAGGCCGAGAAAATTTGTTGGCAAAGTAGATGCCATACTCTTCTCCTAAACGTTCCTTGACTAAATTGACCTCCTCACGTGTAATCCTCTGCAGGGGCGTACCACCTATACGAAGATAATTGTCATAAAGAGTCTGAATCTCGTGATCCTGGGGTCTGATTCCACGACGAATATTGGTAAAAAAATCCGCTACACTCTCAAAGGTGATCTCTTCTGGCGAACCAAATGTCATCATTAAAATCGCTTTTTTCATTGATATGTCCTTGTGATATTTTTTTCAATTACTATTCTACCATGAAATATATAATAAATAAACGCTTTCATTCATTTTATTTTTATTTACTTCTCTTTGTCTTTCTCTCCATTCTATGATACAATGAAAAAAATGATATTAAAGGAGTTTTTATGACTTATCCCAACCTTTTAGATCGTTTCTTGACCTACGTTAAGGTCAATACGCGTTCTGATGAACACTCTACTACTACTCCAAGTACGCAAAGCCAGGTAGATTTTGCGACCACTGTTCTTATTCCTGAGATGAAACATGTTGGCCTGCAAAATGTTTACTACCTACCAAATGGTTTTGCTATTGGTACCTTACCAGCTAATGATCCGAGCTTGACACGCAAGATTGGGTTTATCTCCCACATGGATACTGCTGACTTTAATGCTGAGGGCGTTAATCCGCAAGTCATCGAAAACTACGATGGAGGAGCTATCGACTTGGGTGATTCTGGATTTAAACTCGATCCAACTGATTTCAAGAGCCTTGAGAAATATCCAGGACAAACCCTTATCACAACTGATGGCACAACCTTGTTGGGTGCTGATGACAAGTCAGGGATTGCTGAGATTATGACTGCTATTGAATATCTGACTGCTCATCCCGAAATCAAACACTGTGAGATTCGTGTTGGTTTTGGACCAGATGAAGAAATTGGTGTTGGAGCTAATAAGTTTGATGCAGAAGATTTTGACGTTGACTTTGCCTATACTGTTGATGGTGGACCACTAGGGGAGCTTCAATACGAGACTTTCTCAGCAGCTGCTGCTGAACTTCATTTCCAAGGGCGCAACGTTCACCCTGGTACTGCTAAAGGCCAGATGGTCAATGCCCTTCAGCTAGCAATTGATTTTCATAATCAACTTCCAGAGAATGACCGACCTGAACTAACAGATGGTTACCAAGGTTTCTATCATCTTATGGATGTGTCAGGTAGTGTCGAGGAGGCGCGTGCAAGCTACATCATCCGTGACTTTGAAAAAGATGCATTTGAAGCGCGTAAAGCAGCTATGCAGTCTATCGCTGATAAGATGAATCAAGAGCTTGGGAATGATCGCGTTACCTTGACTCTGACAGACCAGTACTACAATATGAAAGAAGTCATTGAGAAAGATATGACGCCCGTTACCATTGCTAAAGCTGTTATGGAAGATTTAGGTATCACACCTATTATCGAACCAATTCGTGGTGGAACAGATGGCTCTAAGATTTCCTTTATGGGAATTCCAACTCCCAATATCTTTGCAGGTGGTGAAAACATGCATGGACGTTTTGAATACGTCAGCCTTCAGACTATGGAGCGTGCGGTGGATACCATCATTGGTATTGTAGCTTATAAAGACTAAAAAAGACGAGGTAGCTCAGCTACTTCGCCTTTCTTTTTATTCATTTTATTGAGCACTTAGCTCAGATTCACTTTGCGCTTGCTTTTCTGTTGGTTGAGAAGCAACTGTTTCACTGTCTTTCTCAGACTTAGATTGGCTATCAGTTTCACTTGCTTTTGAACGGAGTTCCTGGTTCAATCTAATGATTTCTTTAGCTAGAGTGAGGAGACCTTCTTTATCACTGCTTTTGGCTGCAAGTTGATCAAATAGGGCATCAACACGTTCAAAGTCAGCATCGGATCCTTTGTTATCCTCTAAGTACTTGTGAAGAGAGAGCAAGACATTATAGAGTTTTTGGTAGATGATCACAGTTTGTGGATCTTTTTCTGCTTCTTTTTCCTCTCGTTGGATAGTCGCTGCAATACGATTTAAAAGATCCTCAAGTTGTGTTTTAGCTTCGTCAAGGTCTGCATTTTCCTTTTTAGTAGCCGCTTTGATATTAGCAGCTTCTTCAGCTAGGGATTGTTTGACACCATCTTCTTTGACACGCGCTAGGAGTTGGGCAGCTTTTGTTAGAAGAGCATCCACTTCTTCCTTCTTAACATGGCTAACCCGCTCTTCTGGCATAAAATTACCGTAGAGTTCTTTTAGGAATTCATAGATGGCTGTCTTAGCGGTTTGACTATCTACTTTTTCCGTATCTAGAATAGTCTTACCAGCTTTTGTAGAAACGGGTTCTTCTTTGAGAGCTTCTTCTACTTCTAGCTTAGTTTGGTAAATAGTTGGGAATAGCTTGTTCAAGTCGGTTGCTTTGAGGAAAGATTGTGACTGGTAAAGTTCCCATGTCAACTTGGCAACACGGTTCCGAAGTTCTTCTCTCAAACGACCATCAGATACATGTTCATAGAAATACTTGATGTACTCTACTGTTGTAACCCCTGTCCGATCACGGAAATCTTGCAAGGCCTGAAGTTTCGCTTCAATGGCAGCCAACTCTGTCTCATCTTGTGCTAGTTTTGCTTCCTGCAAATGTACCAAAAGATCTTTCTTAGACAAGCCATAAGTGTCCGTATCCAGTGTATTGATCTTATCTACAAGGGCTTGGTACTTCTTATCTAAAGGTGAAGTTTCAACTGGTGCCACACTTTGATCCACATGGATATATTGCTTATCAAAGAGATCCAAGGCTGCTAGATATCCAGCAGTTGAGTTTGTTGCCAGTTTTTTCATATTTTCGGTGAACTGCCCCAAAGCAAGTTCAACACGTCTCTGCATGATTGGCTGGTCTTTGTAGAGACTTCTGCTATCTGCTAAAAGTTGATCCACTTTAGATAGAACAGTTTGTTCATCAAATGCTCCAGGTTGATAGGTCGATTGTAGGGCTGGAATCTTGTTTTTCAAAGCTACTTCATAGCCCTTAGTTTGAACCTTGATGTAGTGATTGTGGTCTCCGTGAGGAATCACAAAACTACCACTTTCTACCTGTAAACTATAAGGAGACACCCCATCACGTAGGGCAGTCGTATAAAGTTCATTTAGGAAATCCAGTTCTGGATTCCCAGTTTGGAGAGGAATACGAACATGTTCTTTTCGAACAGCATAGGGATGGATATGGGTTGGATCATAGGCTTGATCCGGATTTCCAAAGACAAAGAATTCATTTGAAATACGAATCGCTTCGAGCGGAACTCCATAGGTCTGTGAGATATACTTGATTTTTTCTTCATCACTAGCATCTCTTGAGAAACTTTCCACAGTCTTTGCAAGTGGTTGAACAGGCTCAGACTGATGATTTTCTTTCAAGTGGTTTTGGGCAGCTTTGATTTGAGCTGCAGTCAAGTCCTTCTTAAAGAAATAATGAGCGTGGTCTCCGTGAGATACTACGAAACCTTGCTCATCCTCACTGATGACACGGTCAGCTGCAAAACCATGATCATGTTCTTCGCCGTGATGGTGGTCATGCTCCTCTCCATCATGGTCATGGTCTTCATGGTTGGTATCCTGACTTCCATGGTCACCGTCTTGGCCATGATGATCTTGTTGAGCTGGATGCTCTGCTGGTTTACTTGGATTTTCCAAAGGAGCTGGCTTCCCACTGTCGGTAGATAAAGGAATCATTCGCGCAATCTTTTCTTCCAAGGCAGAAAGCTTTGTATATGGGATGAAATGATAGTGATTTCCATGAGGAATCGCTACGCCACTTGGCGTTCTACTTGAAATCTTAGCAGGGTCAAAAATCAAGCCATCTGATTCTGCATAACGTTGGTTGTTTGGAAGAGCATAGAGTTGTTTTAATAAATTCTGAAGGCTCTCTTCTGGATTGCTTGGTGTTTTAGATTGTTGACTAGTATTAGTGGTTTGACTGGTTCCATTTTGGCTTGGACGATAGTCAGTCACACTCGGTTGTTTTCTAGTTCCAGAGAGGTAAGCTTGAGCAGCTGCTAATTCGCTAGCAGACAAGGAACTCTTAGGAATGTAGTGATAATGTCCACCATGAGGGACAATATAAGCATCACCAGTATCCTCTATAATATCAGATGGATTAAAGATGTACCCATCATCGGTGGTATAGCGACCTTGAGATTGAGCAAGTGCCACTGCACTGTTAGAAGTTGGCGCATCGTGAGTATGACCTTGTTTTTGACGCTCAATTTCGTCCTTCGTACGAATATTATCAGCATGAGCCGCATCTTTAAGGTAGACATAATACTTGCCATCCACCTTGATAATATAACCACCTTTGATTTCGTTGACAATGTCAGCGTCTTTCAGTTGATAATTAGCATCTTTCATCAAAAGCTCTTCGCTGAAAATCGCGTCAAAAGGAACTTTACCATTGTAATAATGGAAATGATCACCGTGTGAAGTTACATAACCTTGATCGGTAATTTTCACAACAATTTGTTCTGCCTGAATATCTTCTTTTTTGCTAACTTGATCTGGTGTTTGGGTCTCTGTTTTTTGAGAGTCTTGCTTCCCATCAATGTAAGACACACGGTTATTATCTTTGTTTCCTTCTACCTGATGTTGGTTCAATGCATAGATGCAAAGGCTTAGGGAAAGGACAAGAGCCGATCCTGCTACAAGGTATTTCTTCTTCATTTTCATCATCTCCTCATTTTAATTCTTCTGCAAGAACATTCATATTTTCTTCTAGGTTTTCTAAGTAAGTTTTGTCGTTTTCAGGGTCTGCTTCCAAAGGATTAAGAGTTTTCAGACTGACTCCTGTTGATTTGACCAAGGTTTCAGCAACTTTAGAAGAAGCATTGCTTTCAGTAAAGATGGTTTTGACCTTATAGGTTTTGACAAATTCTTGGATTTCTGTCAACTGTCTCGGACTTGGCTCTTGTTCAGGGGAAATTCCTGCTATACCGAGTTGTTTCAAACCAAAGCGTTTAGCGAGGTAAGAAAAGGCTGTGTGTTGCGTAACAAAAGTCTTTTGACTCGCTTTTTCAAAAATAGGCTGGTATTTCTTAGTCAATTCTTGGGCTTTTGCTATAAAGTTTTTAGCATTCTTTTGATACGTTTCCTTATTGGCACTGTCAATCTCCGAAAGTTTGTCCGCAATAATCTGTGCCTCTTCGCCTGCTTTTTCAGGATCTAACCAAGTATGTGGGTCATAGAGTGTTTTTTCATCAATACCGTCACCAGCTTCTACATCTTCCAAACCTGGAACACGCTCCAAAGTCATCCCTTCTGAAGCTTCAAGAACCTTAACTTTTGATTTTTTCAAATTTGGATCCAAACTTCCCGCCCAAGATTCGAGCGTATGAGAGTGGTATACAAAGACATCCGCATCATAAATGGCAGCAATATCATTTGCTGACGGTTCAAAGGAGTGAATCCCACTACTTGACTGAATCATCCGTACATCATTCAAGTCACCTGATACCTCTTTGACCATGGCATAGATTGGGTAAAAACTTGTTACTATCTTCATCCCTTTTGCTTCTTGTTTTTCTTTTTGACCACATGCTCCTAAGACAAGAGCCAACAAACTGGCCATCAATAATAGGATTGTTCTTTTTTTCATCATTACTCCTTAACTAGTATTTAACCATTTAATTAACTAGTAAATAGTTTATCTTTATTTACACTATATGTCAAGATATTTTACATATTTTCATGAAAAAAATGAGAACTAGAACTTACATTCTGTTCTCATTTTCGATTTTAACTTTTCTAGTTCTCCTATCCTGTTTTTAGGAGTTAGAAAATTGTGTTAGGTTTACTTGCTCTCCTTTAACAATGCCAATAGTTTTTCAGCTTCTGCCATAATAGTATTGTTGTCCTGGGAGCCAAATAGCAAGTTATTTTTTAATCCCGCGAGAGTTTCTTTAGCATTGGACTTGATAACGGGGTCTTGGATCTTTTCAAGTAACGCTTCTGCCTCTCTTAACTTCGCTTCAACCTTTTCAGTTTCAACCTGAGGTTCTTCTGCTTCCTCTGGCGATTCTTCTTCTGGCTCCTCAGTTGGTTTTGGAGACTCTGGTTTCTCACTCTGCGGCTTCTCTTCGCGCGGTTTTTCTTCCTCAGGTTTTTCTGTACGAGATTTCTCCACTGATGGTTTTTCCGTATGATTATTATCAGCTTGACCATTTTGGTTTCTTTGAACATGGTCACTTGCATTTCCCCAACCACTATCTGAATGCGGACGTTCGTTTGGATGTTCGACATAGTACTTGACAGTCGCAAAGAGGTCCTCTAGAGTATAGCCCTTAGGAGCCTCATAAAGACCTTCGTCAAACCACTCAAATTTGATGTTATGATAATGGTCATAATGAGGAATAATCAAGCTTCCGTTTTTGACTTCCACAGTATGTTGGAGATTGTAAGGCATACGATCAAGCGGTAACTTCTTAGATGCTTTCACGCGGTTGTAGATAGCTTCTGCTCCTTTAGCCTCCGTATTTCCTGAATCTTGACGGTCTGTGGAAGGAGGGGTCAAACCTTTCTCTTTAGCATAAGCCTGTGCTGCCACTCTTTCGGCTTCAGACAAACTATCTTTCTTAATCCAATGACTATGGGTCATATGTGGAGTTACATAGGCATCCCCCTCATCACTGGTGATATCACGAGGATCAAAGATATAACCGTCTTCTGTTGTGTACTTGCCTGCCAACTTGGCTACTTGAATCTCATCATCAGTGTAGGCAATTTGCGTATTTGGTTTTCCTAAACGTTCTGGATGACGAATCGGTGCTAGGAAGGCGAGGATATCATCCACTAACTTGACTTTATCGCTTGAGGCATCATTGAGACGTTCCAAGAGTTTATCCAAAGCCTCAAAATCAGCTTGGCGACCTTTATTATCAAGTAGGTCTTGATGAATTCTTGCTAGCAAGTCATAAGCCTTATTGTAAAATTCTCGATCACCAGATGGGAGGTTGGTTTTCTTAGGACCTAGCTCATGAGAATAACTTTCCTGCTTGGTTAGTTTACTATCAATGGCTGCTGCTGTTTCTGCGGAAAGTTCCTTGGCTGGGATATAACGAGAAACTCCATTCTCCTCAAACACATAGCCATCAGCTACTTTTCGAATCGCCTGTTTGACTAATTTCTCATCAATTGGATTGCTTGGAGCTGGTTGAGAATTTGGTGCAGGTTGCGGGCTTGGACTAGGTTCCGGAGTCGGTTGTGGACTTGGTTGTTCTGGTCTTGAATCCGGCACCCAATGGTTCGAACTGTAACGAAGTGGAATGATGCGAGCGATTCGCTCTTCTAACTCAGACATTTGTTCATAAGGGATAAAGTGGTAATGGTTACCATGAGGGACAGCTACACCTCTGGCTGTACGACTTGTGATTTGCGCTGGATCAAAGACAAGTCCATCTGATTCCACGTGTCGTTGGCTCAAAGGCAGTTTGTAGAGCTGTCTCAAAAGACTATCAATGTCATCACTTTGACTTGCTTGACTGTTAGTGTTACTGTTGTTGCTTGTGTTAGTATTGGTAGTTCCCTGATTGCTTACAGAAGGAACCCAGTTAGTTCTTGGGCTGCTATCGCTATTTTGTCGGCGATAGGTTCTTGAACTTGACAAACTTCCCCGACCAGATAGGAAGGCTTCTGCAGCAGCCAATTCGCTAGCTGATAACTCATTCTTAGGAATATAATGGTAATGATCACCATGAGGAACGATATAAGCATCGCCAGTATCCTCAATGATATCAGATGCATTAAATATGTAACCATCATCTGTGGTATAACGTCCTTGCGAACGTGCCAGAGCTACAGCACCATCGTTTCTTGGAGTCCCACCTTCACGATGCTGACTATGCTCTTGTTTTTGTCGATTGATTTCCTCTTTTGTACGGACATTATCAGCATGGGCAGCATCCTTAAGGTAAACATAGTATTTTCCATCTACCTTAATAACATAACCACCCTTGACCTCATTAACAATATCCTCATCTTTTAGCCTATAGTTTGGATCCTTCATGAGTAATTCTTCACTAAAAATCGCATCATAAGGAACCTTACCATTATAATAATGATAGTGGTCGCCATGTGAAGTGACATAGCCTTGGTCTGTTATCTTGATGACGATTTGCTCTGCATTAATTCCTTCACGTTTGCTAACCTCATCAGGAGTCAGATTTTCCGTTTTTTGCGTTGCTTGTTTTCCATCTATATAGGAAACACGATTATTTTCCTTGACCGTTCTGGCTTGATAAAGTCCCAACTCGTATGAACAAACACTTAAAATCAAGGCTGCCGCAGAACCTGCTAGGTATTTTTTATTAATTTTCATCGAAGCTCTCTTTCTTTTTGATATTTCTAGTCGCAATTCATTTCTAAATTGCAGAAACTCCTCTCTAATAGTTAACTGGTTAATAGTTTACTCCTAAATTTGCAACTTGTCAAGAATTTTATGAACCAGTTAACGTTTTTTGTTTTCTACACTACTTTCTATCTGAACAGTCTGATTTGAGAATCCTATATTGAAAATCAATCACTAAATTTTTAAATCAAAAAATCCCTGCAACCGAGTTGCAAGGACTTTTTGATTAATCAAAATTAACGTATTCTTTTTGAAGTTCAAGAACTTCTTCCATTGTTGAGCATTCTGTAAGGGCACGGTTTGCGTACTCTTCCATCTTAGCTGTGTCGAGTTTCTTCATCAAGCTACGTGTACGAAGTACAGATGTTGCTGACATAGAGAACTCATCCAAGCCCATTCCGACAAGAAGTGGAACAGCTTGTTGGTCACCAGCCATCTCACCACACATACCAGCCCATTTCCCTTCAGCGTGAGCTGCTTTGATAACATTGTTAATCAAACGTAGGATTGATGGGTTGTATGGTTGGTAAAGGTATGAAACTTGCTCGTTCATACGGTCTGCTGCCATTGTGTATTGGATCAAGTCGTTTGTACCAATTGAGAAGAAGTCAACTTCTTTAGCAAATTGGTCTGCAAGCATTGCTGCTGCTGGGATTTCGATCATGATACCAACTTGGATATTATCCGCAACTGCAACACCTTCAGCAAGAAGGTTTGCTTTTTCTTCGTCAAAGACTGCTTTGGCTGCACGGAATTCTTTCAAGAGCGCAACCATTGGGAACATGATACGCAATTGACCGTGAACAGACGCACGAAGAAGAGCACGGATTTGTGTACGGAACATAGCATCTCCAGTCTCAGAGATAGAGATACGAAGAGCACGGAATCCAAGGAATGGGTTCATTTCGTGAGGCATATCGAAGTAAGGAAGTTCCTTATCTCCACCGATATCCATTGTACGAACGACAACAGGTTTACCGTTCATTCCTTCAAGTACAGCTTTGTAAGCTTCGTACTGCTCGTCTTCTGTTGGGAAGTCTTGAGAATCCATGTACAAGAACTCTGTACGGTAAAGACCAACAGCTTCAGCACCGTTGTCATTGACACCTTCAACGTCTTTTGGAGTACCGATGTTGGCAGCCAATTCGAAGTGTTTGCCATCAGCAGTCACTGTTTTAGCATCTTTCAAAAGTGCCCATTCAGCTTTTTGCTTCGCATAAGCTTCACCAGCAGCCTTGAATTCTGCCGCTTGCTCATCAGTCGGGTTGATAATAACCTCACCTGTGATACCGTTAACGGCAAGAATGTCACCGTCTTTAACGATTTCAGTGATGTTGTTTGTACCCAATACAGCAGCAATTTCAAGTGTACGTGCCATGATAGCTGAGTGGCTAGTACGTCCACCGATATTGGTTACAAAAGCTTTAACAAAGTTTTTGTCCAATTGAGCTGTATCAGAAGGAGTCAAGTCATGAGCAATGACGATTACTTCTTCATTGATGGAAGCTGGGTTTGGCAATTTTTTACCAAGGAGATTTGCCAATACACGTTTTGTCACGTCGCGGATATCCGCTGCACGTTCTTGCATGTATGGGTTGTCTTCCATACCTTCAAAGATAGTGATAAACATGTCTGTCACTTCTTTCAGACCTGCTTCTGCATTCACTTTCTTAGCACGGATTGTTTCTTTGATTTGGCTGATCATTTCTGGGTCAGCAAGAACCATTAAGTGAGCGTCAAAAACTTGAGCCGCTTCTTCCCCTAGCGTACCTACTGCTTTCTCACGAATAACAGAAAGCTCGTCTTGTGATGCTTGTAGAGCGACATCAAGGCGAGCTTCTTCTGCGTTTGTATCCTCGACTGTAATAGTCTCAAATGACAAATCCGGTTGAACGAGTAGATATGCTTTTGCAACTGCAACACCGTCAGATGCTGCGATTCCTTTAAGCATTTCTGTCATTTTCCTTATGCCAATCCTTCTTTTTCCATAGTTTCAGTGATAGCAGCGATTGCGTCGTCAGCATCTGCACCTTCAGCTGAAATTGTAACATCAGCACCTTGGCCAACACCAAGACTCATAACACCCATGATTGATTTAAGGTTTACTGATTTACCTTTGTACTCAAGAGTGATATCTGAAGCAAATTTGCTAGCTGTTTGAACCAACAATGTTGCTGGACGTGCGTGGATACCTGTTTCTGCCACTACGTGGAAATCTTTAGAAGCCATAGTTTGACTCTCCTTTAAGTGTTTTCTATTTGAGTTATAAGTGATAACCCTTACAAGACTGTATTATATCATCTTCAAGATAATTTTTCAAGTATTTTATGGACTTTTACTGAAAATGAAATTACTTCTTTTTCTATTAAATGAGCACTCTAGTAACTAAATAGCATATCTAAACACTAATTGTTCAAAGAATGTCATCATCAAAATTCAATTTTCAAAGCTATTTTCTCTTAATATCAATCAGAGGACAATCCTAGTAAATAATGAAAAAATAATACTATTTAGCTATAATTAATATAACTCAGTAAAGCTATTATTTGAAAAGACTTCATCAAATACTGAAATTCTAAAATCTACTCTTACCATCAACAGTAGAGAATTTATCCAATTTGCTACTTAAAGTAAAATAAGCTTGTAGCACCTAACAGTAAAAGGTAGATATATCTAAGTGGTATAAGTAGAACTAAAACTTTGATTGATTCCATTCAAATAAAGTATCCAACCAATCAAAAACGACATTATGGGCTAGTCTTAAATTATTGACTTGGCAATGAGCGTCCGCACCACTTTCCGCCTCAAATACTTGTAGTTTAGTTTGTTGATTTTTAGATTTAAGTGCTTCATAAATTACCTTAGTTTGATGTTGCAGTTCGGCACCCTCACCCTTTCCCATGATAAATAGGCATGGGCATTGAATTTTTTGATAATCCACAATCTTTGCATGGTTAAATACATCATCAATAGCACTCTTAAAATCAGAAGTACCAAACTGCCATGCATACTTTTTAAGATTTAAATTTGCTGATTCATTCAAATTTCCAGTTAATTTTAAAATGGCATTTATTAACCAACTAGGTGCTTTCAAACTTGATCCAAATTCTTTTCTGAAAAGTTCTGCAACGTCGTAAATAGGGGTACTAGCAATCCAAGCATGAATTCTTGGATCCTTTTCGACAGCTTGTGCGGTAAAATATCCCCCTCCGCTGACACCATAAATGGCTAAATAATTTAGTTTAGGATTTCTATTTTCCAACCAGTCTATGCATAATGAAATTGGAATAGAGGCATCCACATCAAAGATTAGTCCTCTACTAGGATTACTTCCTTGACCTGGAAGGTCAACCATTAAAACATTATAATTTCGTATCCATCCAGGGTATCCTGCAAAGTAAAATAAATCTTCGCGATAAGTATCACCTCCACCAATCATGATTAGCGTTGGGCAATTATCGCCGCTATGAAGATAATAACCAGGCAAGTAGGAATCCTGATAAGTAATAGTTAGTTTTTCAATCGGTGTACCTAGTGAATGAATTGCGCTAGAGAACGCCTTCTCCATTTGACAAACGGTAGGCATGTATTCGGCAGAAAATGGATCAGTAAACTGGATTGCCGATCGAAGTGAGTAGGTCTGTGCGAGATAATACTGCGCCTTTGTTTGTTCACTCAAACCTAAATCGCTAACCTTTTGTTCAAGATAGTTCACATGTGATAAAAACACATTTTTCCAGTCATCAGGTTTTGGTGAATTACCTAACTTTTGAGCAAGATAATACAGCTCTCCATGAGAAAAGCCAAAAACTTCACCGATTCCTAGCAACCAATTAAAGAAAAAATCCGTATCCCCATTTTTAAAAAATACTCGAGTAGATTGCCGTTTTAAAATAACCTCGTTTTCTTTCACCACACACCTCCTGATTTGCATTCTTTCATTCATTAATCCCAATTCCCTAACAACATTATACTAGACATATATCTACAGTGAGTATAAATTCCTAAAGTGAATAGCTCCATTCTAATAGTGTTTTGCATATTCAACATTTATCTAACTTATCTACTATCTATAAGTTCTATGGTCACCATTAGTATACCACATAAAGCGAATACCTCAAAAAAATTATAGTTATATACTCTCTATCAAGAATACGAAAGTCATAATCTATTTGGATAAATGCAGTATAAGCTAACATCTTCAGTTTAGTTATCTCTTAAATATTTTAATACAAAATATAGGGACATCTTCAGTTTTGTTGAAGCATTGTCTCAGCTGAACTTATTCATGCTCTTACGACTTTGCTATTTTCAACTCCTTTCAAAAACCACTATATCTTGTATTTAGTTTTTAAAACTGTAACTTTTAGGCACAAGATTTAGTTTAAAAAATTTGACAAAGTTTTTTTTTCTGATATACTAAGAAAGTAATCAAATTTTATGAGGAGTTACGAAAATGGTAACGGTTTATTCTAAAAATAATTGTGTACAATGTAAAATGACCAAACGTTTCTTGGATAGCAACAATGTCGCTTATCGTGAGATCAATCTCGACGAGCAACCTGAGTACATCGATCAAGTTAAAGAGCTCGGTTTCAGCGCAGCTCCTGTTATCCAAACACCAACTGAAGTCTTTTCAGGCTTCCAACCAGGAAAACTGAAACAATTAGCATAATCTTAGTACATCATCCAGAAGAAACTCGCTTCTAGGGCTAACTTAGAGGCCTTTCTTTTGTAATTAGATAAAGGAAATTTTATGGGATTAAAACATCTTGAGGACGTGACCTACTTCCGTCTCAATAACGAAATTAACCGTCCTGTTAATGGACAAATCATGCTTCATAAAGATAAAGAAGCCTTGGATGCTTTCTTTAAAGAAAATGTAGTTCCAAACACTATGGTTTTTGATTCAATCACTGATAAAATCAACTACCTCATTGAACACAACTACATTGAAACAGCATTTATCAAGAAATACCGTCCAGAATTCTTGGAAGAATTGTCTCAATTTATCAAGGACCAAAACTTTCAATTCAAGTCTTTCATGGCTGCCTATAAGTTCTATAATCAATACGCCTTGAAGACTAATGACGGTGAATATTACCTTGAAAGCATGGAAGACCGCGTCTTCTTTAACGCCCTTTATTTTGCAGACGGTGATGAAGCGATTGCGATTGATATTGCCAATGAAATCATCCACCAACGCTACCAACCAGCTACTCCTTCCTTTTTGAACGCAGGTCGTGCTCGTCGTGGGGAGTTGGTATCCTGTTTCTTGATTCAGGTGACTGATGATATGAACTCTATCGGACGTTCTATCAACTCTGCTCTTCAACTTTCGCGTATCGGTGGAGGTGTGGGAATTTCCCTCAGCAACCTTCGTGAAGCTGGCGCACCTATCAAAGGTTATGAAGGAGCCGCTTCTGGTGTCGTACCAGTTATGAAGCTTTTTGAAGACAGCTTCTCTTACTCAAACCAACTCGGGCAACGTCAAGGTGCTGGTGTTGTCTACCTCAACGTCTTTCACCCAGATATCATCGCTTTCCTTTCAACTAAAAAAGAAAATGCCGATGAAAAAGTTCGTGTAAAGACTCTTTCACTTGGTGTTGTAGTACCTGATAAATTCTACGAATTAGCTCGTAAAAATGAAGAAATGTATCTCTTTAGCCCATACTCTGTAGAGCTCGAATATGGTGTACCGTTCAACTACATCGACATCACGGAAAAATACGATGAATTAGTAGCAAATCCAAACATCCGCAAGACAAAAATCAAAGCGCGTGATTTGGAAACTGAAATTTCTAAATTGCAACAAGAGTCTGGCTACCCTTATGTAGTCAACATTGATACAGCCAACCGTGCAAATCCTGTTGATGGAAAAATCATCATGAGTAACTTGTGTTCTGAGATCCTCCAAGTTCAAGAACCAAGCTTGATCAACGATGCTCAAGAATTCCTTCAAATGGGAACAGATGTTTCATGTAACCTTGGATCAACCAACGTGGTCAACATGATGACTTCACCTGACTTTGGTCGTTCTATCCGCGCTATGGTTCGTGCCCTTACTTTCGTTACAGACAGTTCACACATCGTAGCTGTTCCTACTATCGACCACGGAAACAGTTTGGCTCACACCTTTGGTCTTGGTGCCATGGGGCTTCATAGTTACCTTGCCCAACAACTCATCGAATACGGATCACCTGAGTCAATTGAATTTACAAGCATCTACTTTATGCTTATGAACTACTGGACCTTGGTGGAATCAAACAATATCGCGCGTGAACGTGGTGTCACCTTCCACAACTTTGAAAAATCAGACTATGCTAACGGAAGCTACTTCGACAAGTATGTGACAGGCGAATTTGTTCCAAAATCAGACCGTGTTAAAGAACTCTTTAAAAATGTCTTTATTCCAAGCGCTGCTGACTGGGCTGAACTTCGCGAAAAGGTTCAAGAAGATGGTCTTTATCACCAAAACCGTCTAGCTGTTGCTCCAAATGGTTCTATCAGCTACATCAACGACGTTTCTGCTTCTATCCACCCGATTACACAACGCATCGAAGAACGTCAAGAAAAGAAAATTGGTAAAATCTACTACCCTGCTGCAGGCTTGTCAACAGATACTATTCCTTATTACACTTCTGCTTATGACATGGATATGCGTAAAGTGATTGATGTTTACGCTGCTGCGACTGAGCACGTGGATCAAGGGCTTTCACTCACTCTCTTCATGCGTAGCGACATTCCAAAAGGTCTTTACGAATGGAAGAAAGAAAACAAACAAACAACACGTGACTTGTCTATCCTTCGTAACTATGCCTTTAACAAGGGTATCAAGTCTATCTACTATGTCCGTACCTTTACAGACGACGGTGGAGAAGTCGGTGCTAACCAATGTGAAAGCTGTGTGATTTAATTTTTATCTGAGGTAACCACATTTTCTCAGACTACTGATTAAGTTACCCGTCAGACAAAACTTGATAAGTATCTTAAATACTATGAAAAACTAAAAAGTCGGGCTTCCGACTTTTTGTGCGATACTCTTCTCAGACTATGATAAAATAGAGATGATTCTATAATCGCATTATTACATACAGAAAGAGATTTCAAATGGAAACTTACTACAAAGCCATTAACTGGAATGCCATCGAAGATGTCATCGACAAATCAACTTGGGAGAAGTTGACGGAGCAATTCTGGCTCGATACGCGTATCCCCTTGTCAAATGACCTAGACGACTGGAGAAAACTATCAAACAAAGAAAAAGACTTGGTAGGAAAAGTCTTTGGTGGTTTAACCCTTCTGGACACCATGCAATCTGAAACAGGGGTTCAGGCTCTTCGTTCAGACATCCGTACACCGCATGAGGAAGCTGTTTTCAACAATATCCAGTTTATGGAGTCTGTCCACGCAAAATCTTACTCTTCTATCTTTTCAACCTTGAATACCAAGGCTGAAATCGAAGAAATCTTTGAATGGACCAACACTAACCCCTACCTACAAAGAAAAGCGGAAATTATCAACGAAATCTACCTCAATGGTACGCCTCTTGAAAAGAAGGTTGCCAGCGTCTTCCTTGAAACCTTCCTCTTCTACTCTGGTTTCTTTACACCGCTCTACTATCTCGGTAACAACAAACTTGCCAATGTTGCGGAAATTATCAAGTTGATTATCCGTGACGAATCTGTTCACGGAACTTACATTGGTTACAAATTCCAACTCGGTTTCAATGAATTACCTGAAGAAGAGCAAGAAAAACTTAAAGAATGGATGTACGACCTGCTCTATACCCTCTACGAGAACGAAGAAGGTTATACAGAAAGTCTCTATGACGGTGTTGGTTGGACCGAAGAAGTTAAAACCTTCCTTCGCTACAATGCCAATAAGGCCCTTATGAATCTAGGACAAGATCCACTCTTCCCAGATTCAGCTGATGATGTCAATCCTATCGTCATGAACGGTATTTCAACAGGAACTTCTAACCACGACTTCTTCTCTCAAGTCGGAAATGGTTACCTCCTTGGTGAAGTTGAAGCCATGCAAGACGAGGATTACAACTACGGTTTAAACTAATTTGACCAATCATTCAAAATATCATGGTTTGTTTAAAACAACCATGGTATTTTTGTTTTTGTTTTATTTTGTTTTTTTATATTTGATTGATTGAGCGTTTTATGGTAAGATAATAATAGTAGAAATCGAGGTGATAAGGATGCTAAAGCAAGAAAAACTAGATAGTATTCTAGAAGCAGTAAACACAAAAGGCACTATTACTGTAAAAGAGATTATGGAGAGTCTTGATGTATCAGATATGACAGCTCGCCGCTACTTACAAGAATTGGCAGATAAGGATTTGCTTGTTCGTGTGCACGGTGGCGCTGAAAAACTTCGTACAGGTTCTCTCTTAAACAACGAACGCTCAAATGTTGAAAAACAAGGCTTGCAGATTGCTGAAAAACAAGAAATTAGCCGTTTTGCAGGTCATTTGATTGATGAAGGTGAAACCATTTTTATCGGGCCAGGAACAACCTTAGAATGTTTTGCTCGTGAACTCCCAATTGATAATATTCGTGTTGTAACAAACAGTCTTCCTGTTTTTCTCATCCTAAACGAACGAAAACTAACAGATTTGATCTTGATTGGTGGAAATTATCGCTCTATCACTGGTGCTTTTGTGGGGACACTCACCTTGCAGGATTTGACCAACCTTCAGTTTTCTAAAGCGTTTGTAAGTTGTAATGGTATTAAGGATAAGGCAATTGCTACTTTCAGTGAAGAAGAGGGCGAGGTACAACGAATCGCCTTGAATAATGCCAATAAAAAATACTTACTGGCAGACCACAGCAAGTTTAATAAGTTTGATTTTTACACTTTCTACAATATCTCAGAGATTGATACCATCGTTTCAGATTCCAAACTGAGTCAGGAGACATTTGAAGATCTGTCGAAACAAACAACCATTCTTTTATCAAAACCATAAAAATTCCCCTGCCTTTTGGCGGGGAATTTTTTTGTTTTAGTTTTACTCGATAATCTGTGTCTCAGCTAGTTTTTTGTACCAGTGAGCTGATTTCTTGGGATAGCGCTCCTGGGTCTCAAAATCAACATAGAAGAGGCCGTAACGCTTTTCGTAACCATTTGACCAAGAAAAGACATCCATCAGCGACCAGATAAAGTAGCCTTTGACATTGGCTCCATCAGAGATTGCATCTGCAATCACTTCCATGTGTTTCTTTACATAATCAATCCGTCCATCATCGTAGACTGTCCCATCCACAAACTCATCTTTGTATCCGAGACCATTCTCTGTGATGTAGATTTTCTTGTAATTTGGGTAATCTTTCTTCACGCGCATGATTTGATCATACAAACCTTGAGGATAGATAATCCAGTCCCAGTCCGTACGTGGGACATAGTCAGGCGCCACTCGACGTCCAACTCCCTTAATCTGATACTTAGAGCTTCCTTTTTCACCCTTACCATTGTGGATGATTTCCGTCTCTCCGTCAAAGGCTTGCATCCAATCACTCATGTAGTAGTTAATACCTAAGAAGTCATTCAGGTCTTTTGCAGCTTCTAGGACTGCGAAGTCTTCTTCACGCAAATCTAAGCTTCCACCGTTGGCTGCTAAGATATGGTTGACACCTTCCATGGTTTCTTCAGAATATCGTCCTAAATAAGTCGCATCTAAAATAAATTTATTATGAATGATATCTTCTAACTCAGCTGCACGAACATCTGCTGGATTATCTGGATCCAGAGGATACTTAGTAGGCAGTGCATGAACCACACCAATTTCACCCTTATATCCCTTATCCTTGAAAAGTTTGACTGCACGCGCATGCGACACCATCATATTGTGATGAGATTGGAAGACTTTGGCAAGGTCGTACTGAATACCTGGAGGGAATTTCCCAACCAAATACTGACCATCTCCTATCGGCCCAATTTCATTAAAGGTTGTCCAAAAGTTTACTTCAGGAAATTCTTCAAAACAAAAGGCTGCATAATCCACAAAGTGATCAATGTTTTCTCTATTCAGGAAATCTCCGTTTGAATGAAGTGCTTCTGGCGTGTCAAAGTGATGAAGAGTCACGAAGGGCTCAACATGCCGTTTGTGGCACTCTGCAAATAGATTATGATAGAACTCAACCCCCTTGTCATTAACCTTCCCATAACCAGTTGGAAAGATACGTGACCAAGCGATTGAAATACGGATACCATTGACACCATACTCTTCTGCAAGTTTGAGGTCAACTGGGTATTTGTGATAGAAATCACTGGCTGGTTCAGCAGTGTACCAGTAGTTATCTTTGAGGTATTTGTCCCAGGCGACTGGCCCTTTACCATCAGTATGTGTAGCACCTTCTGCTTGGTAGGCTGCTGTTGCTCCGCCAAAAATAAAGTCTTTTGGAAGTGTTTTTGTCATTTGATTCACCTTTCAAGAAATAGAAATGAGATGGGGGTATAGTTGGGAGGAGTTCCTCCATCTCACTTCCTCGCTATTTACATTTTATTCTTCGAACTGCGCTTGAACAAAGGCAAGAGCGCCTTTTCCGTCACGAGTCAGTTTAATGTATTGGCCACCTTCTGTCTTGGCAAGTTTGATACCAAGTTTGTCGGTCTCTGCTTTCATATCTTCAAAGTTAGAAGCAACTTGAGGAGCAAGGATAACCAGATCAAACTCAGGCAACATTTCACGGTGAGCACCATAGCCACCAGCTGCTGCTTTAACAGGAACTTTGTATTCTGCTGCCGCTTTGTTTAGAGCATTTGCAAGGAGACCACTTGTTCCTCCACCTGCACAGAGAACGAGAACATTAGTTTCTTCTGTGATTGTGTTTTGCGCTGCTTCTACACCTGCTTTTTCAAGAATCGCATCTGCTTTGGCAGTATTGAAGTTTGCTGCTACTTTTTCTTTCAATTCATCATTGGCTTTACCTGAACGCTCTTCTTCAAGAATTTGTTCATCATAAACCTTGAGGAATGGATAGTAAATGGCTACGTCAACAAGGATTAACAAAGCAGCAAGTACAAATGACAAGAATTGGAAGTTTGTACCGAGAACAATACCGAGCGGACCTGGTGTTGTCCAAGGAAGGTTGGCAGTAAATGAGTTCATACCAAGCGTTTCAATGAAGAATTTAAAGATCCATACGTTGGCAATTGGCGCAAAGATAAATGGAATAAAGAAAATTGGGTTCAAGACAAGTGGTGCACCAAACAGGATTGGTTCGTTAACTCCGAAGAAGGTTGGTACTACTGATGCACGTCCTATTGCACGATTTCGTTTCGATTTGGTCAACCACATGAACATGAATGGAACAACCAGTGTCGCACCCGTACCACCCATGGTAACGATAAACATTTGTGTACCAGAAGTAAGAATCTTGTCAGCGTGCATACCTTGTTGGAGAAGGTTCAAGTTGACTTCGGCATTTGCATAGGTAATAGCTGCGATTGCTGGTTCAACGATAGATGGACCATGGATACCAACAAACCAGAAGAAGGCAAAGGCACCAAAGATAATCGTAATACCTAGATAACCATCAGCAGCAGAGAATAATGGCGCAAAGAATTTACCGATTGATTCTGCTACACTGGCTCCAACAAAATGACGAGCTAGTAAATCAAGAGCATAAAGAGAAACCACTGATAGAGTGAATGGAATCACATCTTTAAAGACTTGTGAGATATTTGGTGGAACTTCGTCAGGCATACGAATAGTGACGTTGTTCTTAACACAGACCTTATAGATAGCTACAGTAACAAAGGCAGCAAGGAAGGCTGAAAGCAAACCTTTTGTCCCCAAGAATCCAGTAGCTAGGCCATTTTCGATAGGATCAGCTGCCAACATCAACAAACCGACAATCGCTGCCAACAGTGTTGACATATAGTTGATTTGATTGGTTTTCTCCATGCTACGGTTTACTGAGTCGGTCAATGACTTAGCTGTTGTACCAGCTACCAAGAGAGCTAGAATCCCCATTGAATAGCTATAAGGTTTCATGAGGAGATTAACAACATCATCAGACCATTTAAAGCCCCATGAGTTTGGTACAAAAGCAATCAAGATAAAGATACTTGAGAAGAGAATAACAGGCATACCTGCAATGAAACCATCACGAATAGCACGAAGATAGATATTACGAGACAGTTTTTCAAAGAAAGGTTTTCCTTTCTCAATAAATTCAATTAATTTATTCATTACTTAACTCCTCTCTTGTAGAGTTCGATTAAATGGTGCATCAAATCTTTTAACAAGATAGTTGTCATCAAGTGATCCTGGCCATGCATCATGGTTACACTATAGGCCAAATCTTCACCAGCTGCTTCCTTAGTCAATAGACTTGTTTGCGCGTGATGAGCCTCGGCGATACAGCCACCAGCTTCCTCGACTAAGCTATCTGCTTTCGCAAAATCGCCAGCTTCAGCAGCCTTCAAGGCTTCCAATAGTTTTGAACGAGCATCGCCAGCATAGGCTACGATTTCAAAACCTAACAATGTTACTTCTTCTCTATTCATGATAGAATGCTCCTTATGTATTTTTAATTAAATTTTTATGACAATAAACGTTGGATATGTAGAACTAGATAAACTCGTTCACTTTTATACAAATCAAGACCCGTATGTTGCGTAATCACATCATAGATCTTGGAACCAATCTCGAACGCTTTTGGATAGGATTGTTTAATATGATCTTCCATATCCAGAAGAGATTGATTATCATCTCTGGAACGGTCTAAATAATCCAAAAAATAGTTAAGATGAATCATAAAGCGATCATAGAAATGGTTATTCTCTTTAGTTCGTTGAATAGAGTAACTCTTCAGCACTTCTTCAACATTCCTGAGAATTTCTTTCCTCTTATCAATCGACTCAACCACTTGAACTTCGTTCTCCCCTTCGGCATTGATGAAATGATAAGCGATCCGAATAATTTCATCCTCAGGGAAATGATCTGTCAACTTCTGACGATAAATTTCAAAGGCTTCCTTTGCTATTTGAAAAGCGACAGGATACTTGGCAGAAATATCTGGTAGATTGCTATCCTTGTACCTTCCTTGTGTTAGAGCTTGATAAGAACAGTAAATATGATCTGTCAAGGTCACATAGAGATATTCTTGAATCGGATAGTGATATTTCTTAGAAAGATTATCAATGATCTCGTAGGTCACTGTGATAAAATCAAGCGGAACATCTTTGAGAAGAGCCATAAAGTTTTCTCTGGACTCTTCTGTCTTCATCCGAAAGATTTTCTCAACCTGATTTTCAGCAATCAAATCCCCCTTCTTCTTTCCAAATGTAATCCCCTTACCAATCACAATCACTTCTTCTCCTTTATCATTTCTGACAAGCGAGACGTTGTGATTCATTGGGTTTAGAATTCGATACATGTCAACCTCCTTTTATATCTTAAAGGTATATGAGTACAAAAAATGACCACAAATGAACTAGAAAATCCTTTGATTTCTAATCCACCTGTGATCATGCCTAATATTACTTAGTAACACTCACCTTGTATTAACTTGTGATTTAAGTATAGCACAAGTAAGTTATTTTGTAAACCTTTACATGTAACTTTTTTTAAAAATTTTTTTAGATTCATGTTCCTAAACTAGGAGGAAGATTTTACACGCGTTCTTTCCATGAAGTCGCTGTTGTTTGAAGAACTTTGTTGAGTTCGTCAATGTTCTCAAAACCTGTTGTACGTAGCCATTCGCGAGCTGCTGCTTCACCGTCTTTGATGTAAGCTTCAACTGATCCAGCCCATGTTGCACGTCCACAAAGAACGCCGTTGAAGTTTGCGCCTGATTCGTGGGCAAAGACAAGAGTATCTTGGAAGAGTTTAGCTGATACACCAGCACTCAAGTAGATGTATGGCAAGTTAGTTGCTTCATCTTGTGCTTTGAAGAAGGCTGCAGCTTCTTCGCGAGTATGGACGATTTCACCATCACCAAAGCCTTCAACGTATTTGACGTTAACTGGAACTTCCACTTTCAAAACATCGATGTTGAAGCGTGGGTCTGAGAAGACCTTCATGGCACCGATAACCTTGTGCGGTTTCACTTTGGCATATTCTGCAGAACCTGCGTCAGCGATTTTTTCATCGTAAGCGAGGATTTCAAGGAAGAATGGAATATCTTCCGCCACACACTCTGAACCGATGCGTTCGATGTAGGCTTGTTTTTGTTGGTTGAGTTCGTCAGCGCTGTCTACGTCATAGTAAAGCAAGAATTTGACAGCGTCTGCGCCTTGTTCCTTGATGCGTTTTGCAGACCAAATATCCAAGCAGTCTGGTAAGCGTTTAGTGCTTGTTGTGTCGTAGCCAGTTTTCTCATAAGCAAGGAGAAGACCAGCATTTGGATCAAGCGCTTTTGTAGCTGGAAGACCATACTCAGGGTCGAGAAGCATAGATGATGCGTATTTGGTCAATTCATCTGCAACCAATACTTTAAGTTCTTCCATTTGAGCAACTGTTGGTTCTTCTGTTTGGTATTGAGCCATGAGGCGTTTCAAAGCACCCCGTTGGTCAAAGGCAAGAGCTGAGATAATGCCGTTCTCGTCAGAGAGTTTTTGCAAGCAAGCACGTTTATTTTCTGTTAAAACCATTTTATACCTCTTTTACTATTAATTGATCATATAAAGCTTGATAGTTGGCCATATTGACATGACCTGTCATCTTTTCTTGGGCATTGAGCATACCAAGGACATTGGCCTTGATGAGGAGTTCTTGATCAGATTCCTTATGAAGAAGACCTGATGAAATACCTGCAACAGTAGAATCTCCAGATCCGACAGGATTAACTACTTGAATTCTAGGAATATCTACTTTATAGAAAGTATCCCCATGTTTTGCAAAAGCACCATTTGCACCAAGTGAAACGATAATCCACTCAATCCCTGCAAATAGAGGCTCTTGAAGAACTTCCTTTAATTCATCCAAATCTTCTGAAACTTCTTTCCCAAGAAGCTGAGACAATTCTTCGTTATTTGGTTTGATAACTGTTGGTTTGTGTGGTGATTCAAGGACCGCCTGAAGAGCTGCACCTGAGCAGTCCAGAACAACTGATTTTCCTGCGCGATTAGCAAGTTCTACCAAGCTTGCATAGTAGTCAACTGGAAGACCTGCTGGCAGACTACCTGAGATAGCTACTACTTCCACAGTGGCAAGAAGATTTTCGAAATGAGCCAAGAAATCTTGCCCTTCTTGTTCCAATACTTCAGGACCTTTTTCAAGGATTTCTGTTTGGTTTTCACCGTGTAGAATAGCGATACAGTTACGAGTCTCTCCTTGAATGGAGAAGAAACGTTTCGTTACTTTATCGTCGATACGCTCCACTAAAAACTCACCAAGTTTACCGCCGACCAAACCAGTAGCAACAACAGAATCACCAAATTCTGAAAGAACTCGGGTAACATTGAGTCCCTTACCACCAGCTGTCTTGGTCACGTCCACCACACGGTTGACAGTGTCAATTTTTAATTCATCCAAAGGATAAGAAATATCAATGGATGGATTCAGTGTGACTGTTAAAATCATGCGTCACCTCTTAGTCGTGGTATTCACCGCGATCCCATTTTTCAAGGAATTCTGTAAAGAAGTTTGCATCTGCTTGATGAGCATTGTGAGTTTCAACGTGCTCAATTTTCGCAATCAATTTTTTGTTTTCTTCTGATGGTTTGTATTCAGCATTGATGAAAGCTTCAATAATGTCACACATTAGCAATTCACCAGTAATCTTACCACCGAAACCGATAACGTTGGCATTGAGTTCTTCTTTAGCATAAAGCGCTGTTGTCATATCACGAACCAAGGCAGAACGGACACCAGGAACTTTATTTACAGCGTTGTTGATACCAACACCAGTACCACAGATACATACCCCAAGATCAGCTTGACCGCTTGTAACGGCTTCACCAACTTTTTTACCAAAGATTGGGTAGTGAGTACGTGTGTGGTCATATGTACCAAAGTCGATGACTTCATATCCTTTTGATTTCAAAAATTCTGAAACCGCCATTTTTTCATCTGTTACGATGTGGTCACATCCAATTGCAATTCTCATTTTTATCTTACCTTTCTTACTGTAATCTAATTAGCACATTTTGTTCAACATATCAACACGAATTTGGTGACGGCCACCGTCGTATTTACCGTTAACAAATCCTTTAGCAATATTTTTCGCCAATTCATCACCGACAAGTTGTGCACCCATAGTAATCATACGAGAGTTGTTGTGGCCGCGAGTCATATAGGCTGAACGTTCATCAGAAACTTCAGCAGCAACCATTCCTTTGATTTTAGTTGCGACCATGAATGGACCAGCACCATAGGCATCAATCACGATACCAAGGTTTTGTTCTTCTTTGTTTACTTCTGCAGCAACAGCAAGAGTCACATCAACAAAATCTTGACCTTCAGCTGTAACATCCACAACGTGGAAGTTTTCTTTTTCCAAGAAGTCTTTCACAACTTCTTTCAATCTCAAACCTGCAGCATCTGCACCGATAACAATAGACATATTGTTTACTCCTTTTTATTATTCTAGGCTAGTAAAGACTTTTATAGCTAGCAGTTTACCTACAAAAGACTTTCTAGCAGTTTATTGACAAATTTGATTGAATGAGATGAATAAAACACCTTATCCAAGTCCAGGAAATCAAGTTCCTAGAAACAAACTTTCTTCTCGAAAGAAAATATAACAAGTGATTATTTGTTTGTTACAAACACCATTTGTTGTTTACAAACATAATATACTCCTATTTATAGAAAAAGTCAACAGTTAATGTTTGTTTTTGTGTTTTATTTTTTAAAATTATAAAATTTCGATATCAAAACCAATTTGGTCAACTTGTCCTGGCTCTAAGAGACGAACATTCTTCTTATCTTCTAAATGATCTCCTTCTTCAAGAGATGTTGACAAGCCAGACCATGGTTCAAACGCAATGAAAGGTCCCTTATTCAAAGTTGACCAAATGATGAGATTTGAGAACTCTTGGAAGTGTACTTTTAATCCCTTCTCATGCTTGCGCGAACGAAGGGCAATTGTTCTGGATTGTAACTCATCGAGTGTCACTGCATCAACACTAAACAGATCATAACTGAGATCCACTTCCTTTTGTGAATCCAACCATGGACTTCTATCTTGGAAGTCTAACATTCCCGTTTCTGGGAAAGGACGTGGAACAGAGCAAGTCTCTTCTTTTTCAAACTCTAAATAGTAGTCTTCATAGACTTCGTCATCAAGTAGAGGACAATTAAATCCTGGATGTCCTCCTATAAAAAATGGCATTACTTTATTCGTTTCTTTATTAAAGATTTTGTATTGAGTACGAACAGTCTTGCCGGTCACTAGATAAGTGATTTCTAGGCGGAAATGATAAGGATAGTTTTGATAGCTATTCTCATCATCTTCGATAGCAAAGGTTACGCTGTTTTCTGTTTGATCAACTAAGTCAAATTCTTTTTTACGGACCAAACCATGGCGAGGAATGTTTCCTTTCGTCTCTGTTCCATCTTCGTGACTGTAGAAGGCTGTATCTTCTCTTAAAGAGCCACAGATTGGAAAAAGTACTGGAGCTTGTCCACTCCAGTAAGTGGCATCTCCTTGCCACAAGTACTCAACGCCATCTCGATCCTTGATTGACGACAAGGCGCCACCTAAGGTTTTAAACTGGACCGTTAACTGGTCTGATTTGATTTCAATTACCATTATTTTCTCCGATTTCTTGATAGTTTATAAAAAACTAGGTTGTCACTCCCAATGTAGGAAATTAACAACCTAGTTTTCACAATTTACATTTTATAGGAGCGAATTATTTAGCATTTGCTGCGTATTCTTCGTTACGTTTGATCATTTGTTTTCTATACCAAGCAAAGATACCTACATAGAATACAAGGAAGGCTGCTGCACCAAGGATTGCTTTAATATCACCTGTTGTAGCATTACCGATTGCCCAACCAAATAATTTTTCGATTGGTCCTTCAAGAGTTGAGTGAGTGATCAATTGAGTTTGGCTCACACCTTCTGGGAAGGCACCTACACCTTTAGCAAGTTCAGTTGCAAATGGAGCGATAAGAGTACCTGAAAGAAGGAAGAGTGGCAACAAGAGTGTTCCGAAGATAATCATACGGAGCAATTTACCACGAGTAACAACCAAGAGAGCTGGAGTTACACCCATAGCGATGATACCTGCAAGTGGCAAGATACCATTTCCGACGTTTGAAAGAAGCACTGCTTCTACTAGCATGATTGGAGCAAGTACGTTGGCACAAGCCCAGATTTCAGCACGACCAGCGATGAAAGGCCAGTCAAGACCGATGTTGAATTTACGTCCTTGAAGACGTTTAGTAGCAACGTTTGTAATACCTTGTGAAAGTGGTTCTACGGCTGCGATGAACCAAGATCCGATAAGTGAGAAGAGCTCCAAGCAGACACCGGCAGTCAAACCAAGGCTCAACCAACCTTTAATAACAAGTTCCCATTTATCGGCTCCTTCTACACCAGCAACTGGGTGTGGAGTTCCCATCAAACCAATAACGATACCAAGAATGAAACCAATGAAGAATTTAGATCCCCAGAAACCGATTTTCTTGTTCAATTTTGCAGCATCAAAGTCATATTTATCAAGACCTGGCAATACTTTATCAAAGATCTTATCCAAAACCATGATAACTGGGTTCATCATGTAGTTCATGTGAGTTGAAGTCATTGGTGATGAACTTGGTGCGTTAAGAAGGTCGTCGAATGTTGGTTTCATCAAGTCAGAGTTGATGATTTTCAAGACACCGACAAGGACAACTGCAGCAGTCGCGATGAAGAGTGAAACCCCTTGGCTAACTCCATTGTTGTCTGCGTACCATTTGATCAAAAGACCAGTGATTGACAAGTGCCAGATATCAAAGATATCAACATCAAGTGTGTCTGTTTTCTTCATTGCAAGCATCACAACGTTGACAATCAACATCACAAGCAAGAAGTAAAGTGTCCAGGCAGATCCCCAGGTGATTGTAGCAAGTGGTGCCCAACCAACGTCAGTGATGTTCAATTGAATACCTGTGTTTTCAACGAATTTCGCAAGAGATGCTGAGAAAGCTCCGTTGAGCATACCGATGATAGCACCGATACCAGTAAGGGCGATGGCAAGTTTGATACCACCTTCAAGCGCTTTGGAGAATTTCACTCCAAATAGTAAGGCCAATACTGTCAAGATGATCAGCATGATGATAGGACCACCCATTTCCAAGACTGGCTTGAAAATCTTATTGGCTAGTTCGATAATGACATCCATAATAGTTCCTCCCTTTATTTTTATGGAATCTTACAAAATAATAATTAACTTAGTCCGTGTTCTTTGATAGCTGCCTCAATATTGTCAAATACTGGAGCGCTCATTGCTGGAATACGGAACAAGATTGGCCCAGCTTCAATTACTGGAATTCCTGGTTCAAAACCAAGGTCAGTTGCAGCGATTGGTGTAAAGATATCATATCCTTTGATAAGGTCTTCATTTACATCTTTTACCATAACTGCATCGCAGTGAACATCATAACCACGGTTTGAAAGTTCTTCTTCTAGAGCACTTTTAATTTGGTGACTTGAGTTAACACCTGCACCGCAGGCAGCGAGAATTTTAATCATTTGGATTTCCTCCGATTTTATTTTTTATAATGTACGATTTAAGCTGTTGCTTCAGAGATATAGGCATACAAGGCTTCTGGTTCAGAAATATTTGATAAATCTTCTAGATGACCATTCCCTGTGAAAAAGTCCATCAACTGAGCCAGAATATTTGTTTGAGTCGAACTTGAATTGTTAATGATAAAGAAGAGTAAAGATACTTCCACTTCCTTATCAGGAGCAATCATATTGTGAAAAGTTACTGGTTTTTCTAATCGAACAACCACCACTTTCTCAGCCAGATTATGAACAATATCTGTATGAGGAATCGCTACATTTGGCAAGTCCTTTCCCAGAAATTCCATATCTAAGCCAGTTGGAAATGACTTTTCACGTGTGATCAAGGCTTCACGATAAGTTGGAGTCACGATTTTTCGTTCTTCCAATAGGGTTGCTACCTGATCAAAGAGTTGTTCTTGATTATCCGCTTCTAAGCAAAACACCAGGTTTTTGTCAAAGAAATGACCTAATCCCATAACATTTTCCCTTCTTTCAATTAACTTTTACGTTATAAGTATAACACTATATGAAATCGTTGTCAATACTTTTTGTTTTATTTTGTTTCTTTTTTGTTGATTGTGTTTTGTTAATTAATTATAATCATTATCAAACAATCTTTTTAAATTCTATTTTCGTGCATTTCAAACAAAAAAAGACCAAAATGGGTCTTTTTGTTACTAATTCTAATGTTATTTAGTTAATGGAAGATAAAATTTCTTCTAGCTTTTGATAGTCCTTAACACTATCGATTTCATAGATGCTGTTGCCTTCTAATTCTTCGACATACACATCTAATTCTTTGATATTATCCTTAACCATATTGTCCCAATAGAGATCAACAAATTCGCCGCTTGCATAGGCTTTGTCAATAAAGCCAACAATCTTTTCTGCAGTTGGAGCATCCCAGAATGATACGCCGCTCAGAATACGACCAGCCTTGCTATCAACGATGATGTCTTGAACTTTATAGTCATCACCATAAACCAAGAACCATTCATTCTCACAGTCTTCACGATAAACACTGAAATAGGTCGAACGTTTAAGATTATTTCTAAACATATTTTTTAAAAGATAATTATCCGCATCAATAACATAGCTGTTAGCTAAATCTTCTTTTACAAGGTAAAGTGAGTAAAAGTTGTTGTAATCAGCATACTTGTCGTTGAAGACTAAACGAACACCATATTTTTCTTTTAGGTAGTCAAATTGTTCTTTGAGGTAGCCAACAACGATAATAATCTCATCAATTCCTCTCTCTTTCAAAAACTCGATTTGGTATTCTACCAAGGGTTTTTGGTTGACCTTAACCAAGGCTTTGGGGGTATTTTCAGTCATAGGACGCAGACGAGTTCCCAACCCCGCTGCCAAGATAATTGCTTTCACGCGATTCTCCTTTATTCTTTAATAATAATATAAACACCAGCCATGACAACAAGCGATGTAATAATGGTCACCATATCGAGTGGTGTTCCTAAAAGCATTGCTGAGAACAATACTGTCCAAACGACATAGCTTACGTTCAAACCAGTTGCTTTTGCTGGCTGCAGACGATTGATAGCAATATAGTAAGCTAAGTAAGAAATCATATTACATGCTGCAAAGACTAACATCAAACCCAGCAATTGTCCATCTGCTACTTCTGCAAATGAATGATGAGAAAAGAGGACAATGACAAGATATGACAAGAATGAGGTTACTTGGCGGATTAATAGTGCTTCAATTTCACTTAAATCACTTTCCATAGCATAGGAGCTGAGAACACTTTCACTTCCCCAAGCGATGGCACAAACTAATGCACAAAGAATTCCGATATAAAAAGAATTAACCTGCTCAACTTTGTAAGTCTGGGCAATAATACCAGCGATAATCAACAAAATACCAAACACAGTATTCTTAGATACCTTGTGTTTCAAAATGAAAAATGCTAGTAAAACAGAAACTGCTGGGTAGATAGCTGATACTGAAGATGCAAGAGAACTACCGATATACTTAACCGCATAAAGATTGGCCTGCATTCCTATTGGTCCAGCTAGCAAGGCTCCGATAATAACACTGACATTTCGAATATTTAGAAAAATCGAGAGTCGAACTTTTCCTTCTTTTACCAAAAGAAAAGCTAACAAGATAAAGATACTCAAGAAGTCATGTGCCGCTGCCACTACAAAAGGTGAAAGATTTGTAAAAATCGAAAAGATATAAGAACTAATTGTCAGACCTAATCCCCAGAAGATCCCTGAGAGCAGACCGAAAGAGACACCATTTTTATTCTTCATCCTAACCTCCATAATAGGTCAAACCGTCAACAGCTCTTTTGTAACGACTCACACCATAATCTCCAAAGTCAGCGCCTTGATCTTCTTTGTACACTGTCCACAAACTCCAGATAGTATCTTGTAAGATTTTATAGATTCGAATCTTCTCGCGAGATACTGGAGTTTTGTCACTCTCATAGTAGGAAAGGAAATCTTCTTCTTCCTGATTTGTAAATTCAGACTCCAAAAAGAGAGCTGCCAAATCCCACATCGGGTCATTCATAGAAGAGTATTCCCAGTCGATCAAATACATGCGTCCTTGTGGTGACTCGATAAAGTTTTCTGGTACCAAATCGATATGACAGGACTTTCTATCAACACCCAAATCAGCCAATCTCTTTTCTAGTGAAAATACTTCTTTTCTCACAGCTTCATAGTTGGCGTAAGGGATATTCCCCTCAATCAAGGATTCATATTTTCTGATTTCCTCAAATGGAGCAAACTCTCCTCTTAGCTCTTTTCCTGAAGCATGAATGGTTTGTAAAATTGGTGCAATCTTTTTAAACTTGGACTTGATTGAAGTGGAATCAAGCGTTGTGGCAGAATCAATGTACTCATTTACCTTGATTCCTGACTCAATATCAAAAAGATAATTCTTGACATCAAGATTCAAATCTTTCAACAATTCAAGATTATATTTTTCATCTTGACGATTGATGAGCTTTTCAGTCCCTTTTCCGAAAAATTTAACGATATAAGGTTTGGAGGTTGTTTTAACCAAGTAGTTTTGGTTGGTCATGCCACCCAGTTGTTCAACACTGAGGACTTCCTCTTCTTCAGATAGCAAAGAAGAAATTTTTTCTTTGATGAGTTTCTCCACAATTAACCTCCATCTTCTACACTTCCCACTTAAATACTGTTTTAAAAGCAGTATTTAGGTCGGTGGCAAAGACACGGTGAATGTCCTTGATTTCTCTCACTGGTTCTTCGATATAAAGAATATTTTTCAAACGATTCGCAAACTTTTTAACTTCCATCATTTGAATGGCCTTCTCAAAATCAATGCGTCCTGAGCGAGATGAACCAACCAAGAGCAAGCCTTTTTCTAAAGCATCTCGTGTATTGATATTGACCTTGTACTCGCTCACTCCCATCATGAGAATCGTTCCCTGAGGTCGGATGTAACGAATCAGATCATTGATAGCTGGTCCTGTGCCATCACCACCGCAACACTCAAATCCATGATCAAAGGTCAAATCCTCTGGGATATTATCAGTAATGTAGCACTCTTTTGCAAAAGAGAAAAGCTCCAATTTTTCCCAATGGCGACCAATGACGATAATCTCTGCTTCTGGTAGTGTGTAATTGATAATATTGGCAACCACAAAGGCCAAACTACCATCTCCAATAACAGCGATGCGCTCTCGCTTGCTGTGGGCAAGATTCAAGAATCGATCCATGGCATGCATACCAACACTTACAAACTCAGAAATTGCTGCAACTGTGTCCTCAATGTCATTATAAGAAACAACTCGGTCTTTTGGAAGAGAGACAAATTCTCGCATAAAGCCATCATAACCACTAGATAGGAAGTAGGTTCCTGTCATGTAGTTTTCGTAGAACTCCTTGTCACTCTGCATAGGCGGTTGATTTGGAATCATGACGACCTTTTGTCCGACTTCGTAAGTCCCAGTTGGATCAGAAATAACAGTTCCACAAGACTCGTGAATCATAGCCATAGGAAGCTTTTTAGCCAATATCTTTGGATCACGTTTTCCTTGATAGTAACGTTGGTCTGCATGACAAACCGCCATAAAATTTGGACGGATAAGGATATGATTCTCCTGATCAATGTCCTCTTCTTGGTATTTTACATTGATAAACTTTGGTTTAGTCAGTTGATAAATTTGATTAATCATAGCCTTAGTCTTTCTCAATCATGCATTTTGCAATTTTCAAATCTGTCACAGTTGTGATTTTAAGGTTTGAATATTCCCCTTTAGCTAGGGCAACGTCTTTCCCTTTGATAACAAAAATCTTACATGCATCCGTCAGGATTTCCTTTTCTTGATCAGATAGGGGACCATACAAATCCATGAAATCCTTGCAGCGGAAGGTTTGAGGTGTTTGACCTTGATAGAGGTGGGCACGATTTGGAATATCAGTAATAAACTGACCATTTGTACTTTCAACAATGGTATCAACCGCTTCTACTACTGTGTCAACTGCATCATGATCTTGAGCGAGCGTGATATTGTCCTGAATCATTCGAAGTGTGATAAATGGACGAACAGAGTCGTGGGTAATCACAATATCTTCTGGAGTAATTGGACGGTAGGCATCAATGGCTTCTATAATCTTCTCAATACTGCTATTGCGATCAGCACCACCCTTGGTAATGATGATGCGATCCTTGTGAAGAGAAAGATACTTGTCAACTAGGTCCTCAGCGTGTGACACCCAGTCTCCATGAACTCCAACTACAATTTTTTCAATACTTGGTTCCAAAACAAATTTTTCGATTGTGTGGATCAAAATAGGACGATCACCCAATTCTAAGAATTGCTTTGGTAAATTGCTGATTCCCATGCGTGTGCCAGTTCCTCCGGCTAGGATTCCTGCATAGATCATATATATTCTCCTTTAGTTTATTCTAAAAAACTCATTACCATCTATTATATCACAATCTGCCTCTATCATGAAGAAAAGACCGAAAACTATCTATTTGAGAAATAAAATTAGATTTCCCTCTATATTTTTTACTTAACATTCGGTTAACATAGAGTTTTTTAGAATATAATACAAACCTTAAAGAAAACTTAAAATCACTTTTAAGAATACAATAAAAAGCTAGGAAATTGCTCACCTAGGCCTAGACAGCTACAGTTCCTAACTTTCTTGTTTTTATTTATGATCATGGAATAGATTACTTTTCCTGATCTTGGTCACCAACTCCTTTAACTGCCTTTTTAAACTCAGACAGCATTTTACCGATTGATTCACCAAGTTCTGGTAACCGTTTTGGTCCAAAGATTAAGAGTGCACCTAGAACAATGATAATCAATCCTGGAGCACCGATATCACGTAAGATTCCCATTCTTTTCTCCTTTCATTTTTTTCTTTACAATACTCTTGCTAATTGCAATACTAAGCTCATAGAGCGAGATTAAAGGAACAGTCATAGCTAGATCGCTGATAAAATCAGCGGGTGTCAAGATAACAGCTAGTACTAATAAAATAAAGTAGGCATAACGGCGATAGGTAACTAAGAAACCTGGTCCAATCAAGCCAATCGACGTTAAAAAAGCGATGATGACTGGCAATTCAAAGATGAAACCCAAGGGTAGGGTTGTTTGAAAAACAAAGGCTAAGTAGTTCTGCGCCGTTAATTGAGTTTCAAATAATCCTTCCCCAAGACCTAAAAGCACTTGAAGTAAGGCTGGTGTCACAAAGTAGAATCCAAATGCCAGACCAAGTATGAAGCTAATAAAACTAGCTGGAATATAGACAAAGATTGCTCTTGCTTCTTCTGTTTTCAATCCTGGTTTGATAAAACTCCAAATATGATAAACTGTAAAAGGTAGCGTAATGGTAAAGGACATTAGGCTCGCTAAGCGCAAATAAATCCACAGAATGTCATTTGGACCTAATACAATCAACTTTTGATTAAAGGACTGAGTCAGATAGTAATAAAGCTGATCAGCAAATAATAAAGCTCCGCAGAAAACTATAGAAAAACAGACTATAACAGCAATGAACCTCTTTCTAAATTCTATCAGATGTTCAACGATTGTCAATTCTTTTGTATCCATCTACTTTTCACCCTGTCTCAATGTGACAACCAAAACAATTATCAAAAAGACTAGCTGACTTCCTAAACCTTCCCAACTTGGATAGATGCCCAATAGGTCGATAGTTGGGAAACTTGATAGCAGGTGATTTGGTGCCATATTTGTCAGCTGCAGAGCATGAACGCTAACTCCAAGCATCTTGAAGGCAAGAGCATAAATCATCCAAGTTAAGATAAAGAAGACCTTATGAGGTAGGAATAATTGACTCGCCTTGTTCATCAGAAATGCAATAATCAGCAAGACTAACAAAGCTAGAGAAATACCTAGGATAAACTCAAAACGAGATATTCTCGGTAAAATCCCTACGTAAAATAGAATGGTCTCTGCCCCTTCACGGAAAACAGCTAGAAAACTAAGAGCAAATATGGAAATGAATGAACCTGTCTTGGTCACAGTTTTCATTTGATTATCCATAAAATCATTCCATTTTTTGACCGAGGATTTACTGTGAAGCCAGATACCAATCAAAATCATCATAACGACTGCAAAAATACCAACAACTCCTTCGATGATTTCGCGATTGGCCCCTGATGTTACTGCAGGAAAGGCAATTTGTAGTATAAATGCAATCACTAGACTCGCAACGATACCTGTTAGGGCCCCACCGTATACCCACTTGAGCCCTTTACGCATCTTGGCTGCTTTTAATGTTGTGACCAAGGCCATGACGATTAAGAGGGCCTCTACTCCTTCACGTAAGAGAATGAGCATGGCATCAAAAGCATTGTAGCTTGCAGTCGTATCAATTTGAGATAAATCCGCAATCAGTTTTTCTAATTTTTCTTGATATTCCTTCTCACTTCCCTTGACCATGATTACAGGACTTTCGCTTTCGACTCGGGTGTAGAGGGAAGGATTGGTCGTGCTAACAGAACCCTCAATCGTTGGCCAGATAGTGATGAATTCCTTCATACTAGCTGCTCCTGATGCTTGGTCACCAGCTTGGAATTGTTCCAAAGCCTTCTTCAAAAGGGCAATACCGTCTTTGAGACTTAGATTAGAGGAACTTGTCGCCACTTCTTTACCAGCCACGAAGTTATCGATGGCAGTTTTTAAGTCATTAAAAGAAGACTGAATTGCATTATAATCTGTCGGCTCTGTTTCAATGCTACTCCGTAAGAAAGAAATAGCTGTTTCTACTTGACCATAATGAGCTGTACTGTTATCGCGGACGACACTTTCATTGAGTGTCCAAGTTGAATTCATTTTTTTATAGGCTTCTCGGACTTGCTCTATATCTTTGGAAGAAACTGCCTTATCCAAAGTCTCAAAACGTGGTCTTAAGCGACTGACAAGTTTTTCCTTCTCCGCATTCAGATCTATTGGATTTTGTTCTTTTTCAAAAGCTAGAAGGGCAGAAGAGATTTGTGTCAGATTTTCTTCACTAATCTCCCCTGACAGAGCAAGTTTCTCCTTGACAGCCTTTCCAGCATCCGAATCAGCATGTTCTACTGTTTCAAAATCCATCGCCATTTCTCTAACTAGGGCCTTGGCTTCTGCCTGATTTCCATTTTTTACAGCCTGAGAGGCATCGGTAATCTTTACAAAATAAGAACTCAGACTTTCCTTCGCACCGACAGGAGAACTAGCTAACAAGAGAAAAGACAAAGCCAAGAAACAAATGTTAGTCTTCCAATAATTTCTGACCAATATAGCCTCCTTTCTCTACTCCACCAAAGCAGGCAAAAAGACCGCTACCGATGTGGGTTACATACTCATTCATCTTGTCTGTAGCTCCGAGGTTGGTTTGAACCTTGACAAAATTATCTGGATCTTTCTGGAAAGAGATAAAGAGTAAGCCTGTGTCAAATTGTCCAGTCTTTTCATCAATGCCATCTGAGTATGAATAGGATCGTCGTAAAAGTGGCTTATCTACCTCTTTGGCTAATCGAACATGCGAATCATCTGGTAAAAGACTCAAATCAACTTCATCAAACTCATTCTTCTTACCAAAGGGGGCGCCACTTTCCTTGTAGCGACCAAAGGTATTTTCTTGCTCTTCAAGATTGGTTCGGTCCCAGGTATCGAGAAACATTTGGATGCGACGAACAGCCATATAGGATCCATTTTCCATCCAGTCCTTGCTGTCGGCCCAGACAACACGATCAAAATCCTTTTCTTTGGTCACATTAGCTGTTCCATCTTTGAAACCAAAAAGGTTGCGTGGTGTCTCCATACGATCCCCAATAGCAGCAAATCCAGATTGGCTCCAACGGAGGGTCACTGCATTTCTCCCTTTACGAATGAGGTTGCGAATAGCATGAAAAGCAACTTGCTCATCATCTGCACAGGCTTGGATAACAATATCTCCCCCAGTATATTTTTCACGCAGTTGCTCCTTTGGAAAGGGGGGGAAATCCCTAAAAAGTTGAGGACGCTTGTGCTCCAAATTCATCTTTTTCAGGAAACTAGCAGACACACCAAAAGTCAGCGTTAAACGATGAGGATTTAGCCCCACGGTTTCTCCAGTGTCACTAGGAGGCAAGAGGGCATTCTGACCATTTTTTTTTACCAATTCTCCTTCTACCAACTTGCTACTATAACCTGTCCAATCCTTAAAAAGCTGGATAATTTTATCTTTATCTGTCGTATGCAAATCTAGGACAACAAAATAGATATTCTTCTGCATAGGGGTCGTGATACCCGCTTGGTGTTTCCCATAAAAGTCAATCTTTTCATTACCGTACGAGATTTTTTCCTGCTTGTCTAACCTAGGCGCTAAAAAAGCGGAGGCACCAGAGAGACCAAGTGCTAGACCAGCACCTCCAATACCCGCTTTTTTTAGAAATTCTCGACGGTCCATTTTTTTCTCAAAAAACTTTTCGTCTTTCTTAGTCATACCGCTTATTCTCCATCAAGAAATTTGCCCATTTGTGATAGAGGTTCACCAAGTTTTGTCACGGCTTCAGCCAATTCTTTGGTGTCTTCTTTTGTCAAATCTGTATAGAGTTTGTAGTGTTCCTTGTCTGTCATATGTTTGTCCAACAAGCTATTAACAGATTTGAAATCAGCTTCTAATTCTTTAACTAAATCAGCATCTGATTTTTCTAGTAAAGGTTTAAAGAGTTGGAATATCTTTTCAGCTCCCTCGATATTAGCGCGGAAGTCGTACAAATCTGTATGAGAGTAGATTTCCTCTTCACCAGTAATCTTACTTGTTGCTACTTCATTGAGCAAGTCAACTGCTCCTGTCAACATAATCTTGTGATCTACTTCAACAGTCGCTACCTTAGCCTTCAACTCTTTGATATCGTTGACAAGCTGTTCTCCATAACTTTCTGTCCCCTTGGTTGTGTTTTCTTCCCAGAGGATACGCTCGATACGGTGGAAACCAGACCAACCTTCCTCAGTCTTATTTTCATCAACATAGTCTGCTAGACGAAAGTCAATCTTAACATCTGACTCACCAAAACTCTCTGCGATTGGCTCGGAGCGTTCGTAAGCCATACGAACAAGCGGATAAGCTTTCTTGGCTTCCTCCAATTTTCCGTATTTTAAAAGCTGGACAAATCCTTCTGTATCCGTTAAAAGCTTATCAATTTGTCCTTGAACAAAGGTCTTATAATCTGCGGTTGCCTTATCAAGTAATTTTTGTTTATCATCTGATAAAGCTGTCACCTTAGAGGAATCATTTGTCTCGGTTGATTTTTCAAAACGGACTGCACATGCTGTCAATAGCAAAGCAGAAGATAAAAGGACAACACCTAGTTTTTTCATTATTTACTCCTATTGGTTCAGGAAACCTGAATTTATTTTATGTTCCATTATAACATCCTTTCCTTAATTTTTTAATAAATTGTCAGAAAATTTAATATTTAAGAATTTGAAATAGCATTTTCCGGTAAAATTAGAAAGGACTTAAAAATTAGAATCGTAGAACTTTTTTCAGATAGTTTAAAAAGATTGTTTTCCCCTACTCTTTTCTCTATAATGGAGAGAAAGGAGATGACTATGACAGAATTGAAACATGAAATTGATGCTAACTTTGCAGGACGACTCAATATCCTACGCGCAGGTGTTCTGGGCGCCAATGATGGAATTATTTCCATCGCTGGAGTCGTTATCGGCGTTGCCAGTGCGACAAGCAATATCTGGATTATCTTTTTATCAGGTTTAGCGGCTATCCTCGCTGGTGCTTTCTCTATGGCCGGTGGCGAATATGTCTCTGTATCCACTCAGAAAGACACGGAAGAAGCCGCTGTTGCTAGAGAACAGTTGCTCTTGGATAAGGATATCGAATCTGCAAAACAATCCCTCTATGCTGCCTACCTTCAAAACGGTGAGTGTGAAACGTCAGCCCAACTCTTGACCAACAAGGCCTTTTTAAAAAATCCACTCAAAGCCTTGGTCGAAGAAAAGTATGGAATCGAGTATGAAGAGTTTACCAACCCTTGGCATGCTGCTATCTCTAGCTTTATTGCCTTTGTACTGGGAAGCCTTCCTCCTATGCTTTCAATCACCGTCTTTCCAAGTGACTATCGTATTCCTGCTACTGTTTTTATTGTGGCCCTTTCCCTTCTCGTCACCGGCTATACCAGTGCTAAACTAGGCAAGGCACCTACGAAAACTGCCATGATCCGCAACCTCTGTATCGGACTTCTCACCATGGGTGTAACCTTCCTCTTGGGACAACTCTTTAGCATTTAAGATAAAAGAAATACCTCGACAAGCATCGAGGTATCTTTTTTACATTTGCACAATCTTGCGATAGCTTCTTGAGGTAATCATAAAGATTAAGACATAGACGATGAGGAAGATAGCACAGATGGACAGAGTGACTGTCAACATCATGGTCGCATCTAGGACCCCAATGACTTTTAGGATGAGACTAAGCATATGATAGGCAAAGGCAAGGTGTAGGAAGGCAAAGAGCAATGGGAGGAAGAAAACAGTTAGGACCTGTTTATTAATGGTTTGCTTGATTTGCTTTTGATCGAGACCGACCTTTTGCAAAATGATAAAGCGTTCACGGTCTTCATAGCCTTCAGAGATTTGTTTGTAGTAGATGACGAGAACTGTTCCCACCATAAAGATGATGGAGAGGAAGATACCGATAAAGAAGGTCCCACCAAAGAAAGCACTCATCTGCGCACTACTATCAGCCAGATTGCTTCCGTAAATAAAGCTTCCTTCTTTGCTTGATTCTCTATTAAAATCATCAAGGAATTTTGAATAGTCATCTGCAAGTTTGAGTTGCTCTTCCTCACTAGCTGTTACATTCATACCACCATAGTATTGATTAAAAATGGAAGAATTAGGATGCTGGTCAAGAAAGGCTTTCAAGTCAGGAACAACCAGATAGTTATAGTCCGAAGTTAGAATATTGTACTGATTTGGGACATGTTCAAGAATAAAATCTTTTTTGATTTCTTCCTTTATTGTATAGGTCTGGTCATTTAGAGTCAGTTCTTTCTGTCCTTGAAGTTCTTTGTTCTTAGTAAACAATCCAACTTCCTTTCCTGAAAGTGCAAGTTTTTGGCCCGTCATATTCTCATAGTCTTTTTGGTCAAAGACCATAAAAATAGTTTTCGGTTGAACACGATTTTGACCTTTCTCAAAGATTGTCAATTTCGTACCTTCTTGGTTTGCTACACCAAAGCTACTGTATGTAAGGACTTCTTTCTTTGTGACAGTCAATCCTTTATCGCTAGCATACTGGTCTAGGAGTTTATTTATGTCTTCTTTTTCAACATTCTGCCCTGTAATTCCAAAATCATGTGGATTCATGACTTTCTTGAAAGTTTCAGAGCCTTTAAAGATACTCGTTGCAGCAGACATAGTCACCAAGACCATGGTTGAGAGAATAGCAATCGTCGCTAGACCAACAGCATTTTTCTTCATACGAAAAATGAGATTGGATACGGAAATCATGTTGTTAGGTTGGTAATAGTAACGCTTGTTTTTCTTCAAGATTTGTAGGAAAACTGTGATTCCTGCATTGAAGAGAAGATAAGTTCCCAAAATTACCAACAAGACTGCTACAAAGAAAATCAGAACAGCAGAAAGTGGATTTTCAACTGTTACTGCTAGGTAGTAGCCAGCTCCCATACTAATCAAACCTAGTATAGTTTGAAGACCTAAGAAACGTCCTTTTTTCTCACCACTGGCTTTTTCACGAGAGAGTTGAAGGGCATTCATGCGAGCGATGCGAAATGCATTGATAAAAATCAAACCTAGGAAGATAGCGCCAAAGACGATGAGAACTAGGATAAAGACGATTGGTTGGAATGTTGAAACGAGCTCTACCTTCATTTTCATTAACTTCAGAAGAAGGGCAAAGATTAGCTTATCAAAGAGAGCTCCTAGACCGAGACCAGCTGTCAGCGTTAAGGAACCAAAAATAAGAAGTTCCTTAAAAACCATACTGATCAAATGGCGCTTTTCAAGACCCAGCATACCATATACACCCAGCTCTTTAGAACGGTTCTTCATGACAAAACTATTGGCATAAAGGACAATAATTCCAGAAGCGATGGTAACAACCACCATACCGAGAGCCAGAGTCATAGAGATAGATTCTCCCCCTCGAATCTTGCCAATGTTAGGATTAAGTGACAAAGAGTAGAAAAGATAGGTGATGGTCACAGCTAAGAGAACTGCAAGGGCAAAGGGATAGTAGAGTTTGCGGTTTTTGATTAAGTTTGACACCGCTAACTTATTGGTTAATCGGAACATACTAATTCACCTCGCTTGCCATAACAGTCAAAGTATCAGAGATTTCTTGGAACATCTGACGCTCTGTCTTGTCTCCACGGTAGATTTGGTTGTAAAGAATGCCGTCTTTGATAAAGAGTACACGCTTGGCCCTGCTGGCTGCCGCCGTTGAGTGGGTTACCATGAGAATGGTTTGACCACGCTCATTGATTTCATCAAAAACATCTAGAAGAGCTGATGATGACTTGGAGTCAAGGGCGCCTGTTGGCTCATCCGCAAGGAGAATTTCAGGTTCAGTGATGATGGCGCGTGCTACTGCTACCCGCTGTTTTTGACCACCTGAAATCTCGTAAGGGTACTTCTCTTGCAATTGGTTGATACCCAAATTTTCAGCGGTTACTACCAATTTCTTCATCATCTCTGTGATAGGTTTTCGAGATAGAACTAACGGAAGCAAGATATTGTCCTTAACAGACAAGGTATCTAGCAAGTTAAAATCTTGGAAGACAAATCCCAACTTCTCACGACGGAAGCTGGAAGCCCGTGAGTTTTTAATCGTTGCTGTGTCTACTCCGTTCAAGTAAACTTGACCACGAGTTGGCTTATCCAGCATAGCTAGGATGTTGAGCAGGGTTGATTTCCCAGAGCCAGACTCTCCCATGATGGCAACATAGTCACCCTTCTCTACAGTAAAATGAATATCTTTGAGTGCTTCTACTTGGTTGCCTTGGAAACGTGTTTTATAGATTTTTTGAACGTGTTTTACATCTAAAAGTGTCATGATTTTCTCCTTCTTAATATCCCATCAATTGAAACTGTGCTTGCATCATAGCGCATCCCAGTTGAACACGCTCGATATCTTTTTGACTTGGTTTTCTTGTTTTATTTTGTATGATTCTTTTCATGGTTTTGCTCCTTTGTTCTTTATGAGTCTAGTTTATCGCAAAAAAAGGCGGCTTGCCATAACCTAACCTTACAAAAGAGACTTTAATCTTACATTTTTGTAAGATTGAGGAATTTTTTTGAAAATAGCTACTATAAAGAAGTCCTGTCATTGCTTGTTTTATTCTTAAAATAATAGTAAAATTAAATTATGAAAAGGCTTTCTTTGACATCTTTTAAAAGAATTGGCTTTCTGCTAATTATTTTTAAAAGTGCTAAACTATCATTCGTATCACTGCTATAAGGAGGGAGGTTCAGCCCCTCTTTTAGAAAGAGGTTCCTATGAAACGTGTTTTTCTCTTCATCAGCAATCTTCTTTTAACTTTCTTTCTCATTGCGACTCTGTCCTTTTGGAAAGAAGCTCTTCCTCAACGCCTATTTCCAGGTGTGGCTGTACTCAGTGGACAAGCCGATTATACTACCCTCAAACAAGAATTAGATAGCCTTGCTAGGAAACATAATAGTCTCATCGCAAGAACCATTTGGGAAGTGGATGGTGATGGAAAATCAAGAACTCTCTACGAAGCTTTTGGAGAAGGGCAACTCCCAGACTGGATGCCTCCAGCAAGTCAAGAAAGCATTCACAAAAGTGATCTTCTCAACAACTACAATATTATCAGCGGATCCCTAACTAGTCAAGAATTGGCCACTCATCTGAAAGAACTTGGACTAGAAAAAGCGAATGCATTTGAAAATGACAGAGTATCCTTTGTATTTGCCATCTTTACTCAACCTAATCAACTTACCAGTATGTTAATATTTTTGCTGACTTTCTTAGCTTTGATTGTTATTGGTCAGATTCAATCTCTCTCTCAGTCAGGGATTCGATTGATTTCTGGAGAACGACTGAGCCATCTCTTCTTTCGTTCTCTCGCAAGAGACGGACTTGATATCCTTCTTTTTGGTCTACCTGCTTTGCTGATAGCAAGTGTCTTGCTCATTTCCCTAGGATATCCTTATGAGGTTCAAACTTTTTTAGGAATACTTTTTATTCTTTACAATAGCCTACTTTTCTTACTTAGCCTCCTAATTGCCCTTCTTTTTACCATTTCTTTGAAAAAAGTTCATCTCCTCTCTATCATCAAAGGAAAATTACCAATCAAGTCAATTCTACGCATTCTCTACTTTGGTCAGGTACTTGCCATTCTACTGGTTATTGTAGGATTTGGACGTATGTCTACTTACTATCATATCCTTGAGAAAAATGAGGCTGGACAAGCTACTTGGGAACAACGCTCCAATGTTGTTACTCTTCAAACAGGGCGTTCCAGTCAGATGAAAAATTTAGATGAACTGCAGACAAATACTGATAAATGGTTTGACTTTATTCAGCATGCTATAGATAATGAGAATGCCTTCCTTATTAAACATAATCTAGTTGAGCAAGCTCTTAAGCAAGCTACCTCAAATCATAATGAAACTGAAAATAACCCTTATGGTGTGGAAGGAAAAAATATTCTCTATGTAACACCTAACTACTTCAAAAAAGAAGGTATAAAGTTAACATCAGAAACCTTTCAAAAAATCAACACCCTCAAAGATGGACAGATTCTTGCCATACTCCCAGAAGAACTACAAAAAAATGAAAAAGATATAAAATCAACCTTGCAACAAGAGTTAACCAACCGATTATACAGTAGCAAGTCTAATCAAACTGTCGAAATTAGTATAGCTTATACCAATCAAAAAAATGATGTATTTCTCTATAATACCGCCCATATTGCTTATGATCAATGGTTATCAAATCCCATCTTTCTTGTGCTTTCTCCTAAAGCACTTGGCAAGGCTTCCTCCATCTTCTGGTTTAAAAATCTAGAATATCTCTATTTTACAGACCTCCACCAAACACAAGAACTTTTGAAACACTATCAACTTGATCATATGGTCTCAAGGCTATCGCCTGCTAGGGAAACCTATCTCCAGTTAAATCAAAAAATTAAAATCGAAATTTTTAGTAACTTAGCGAGTGCTATGTTTGCTATTTTGACTTCAATTTTGCTGTTTACAAGTTTAAATCTGCTCTATTTTGAAGCCTTTCGCAAAACCATATTCTTGAAAAAAATAGCAGGCTATTATTTCTTTGAATTACACAGTAGATATATCACTTCTCAAATAGCAGCTCTCTTTCTCGGAAGTGGTCTAGCTTTCATTATTTCTAAGAATATCTGGATTACCCTGATCCTATTTTTCAGCTTTTCAAGTTTAGCCGTTCTTCTATTGAAAATCTGTGATAAGAAGGAAAGTAAAACCTATGCTAGCATCATCAAAGGAGGATAGTATGATTGAATTACAACATATTTGGAAACAATTTGGTTCTCGTATTATTTTTTCAGACTTGAACCTGAATTTTCAAAGTGGTATGGTGTATGCTTTGATAGGAGATAGTGGTTGTGGAAAAACCACTTTGCTCAATATGCTCGCAAAACTAGAGACTTTCGACAAAGGAGAAATAGTTTACAAAGGAAAGTCTTTGACTTCTCTAAAAAATGAGGAATTCTATCGTAACGAGCTAGGTTATCTCTTCCAGAACTTCGGATTATTAGAAAGTCAGACCATTCGAGAAAACCTTGAGCTGGGACTGATTGGCAAAAAACAGAACAAGAAACAAGAAAAAGAGAGACTTCTTCTTCAAGCACTACAAGCTGTCAGACTAGATTATCTAAGCCTCAACCAAAAAATCTATGAATTATCTGGTGGCGAGGCTCAACGCGTAGCACTTGCTAAGATTATCCTGAAAGATCCTCCTTTAATTTTAGCCGATGAGCCTACCGCCTCGCTAGATCCAAAAAATTCCAAGGAAATTATGGAAATTCTCCTTGAACTTCGTAATGCTAATAGAACAATTATCATCGCAACTCACAATCCTAGTATCTGGAAAATGGCTGATCAGGTAATTCATCTCTCTCAAGATGGAAAAGAATATACTTAAATACCAAAATCCCTTGTGGCTAAATAACCACAAGGGATTTTCAGTCATTTATGCTGCTTCTTTTAAGTAACATAGTGCAAATAATAAATACTTCCTATTAAATCTCACCAAAACCAGCCATCATTGTCTTCAATAGCTTGGACTTCCTTGCGTTTGCGTGGTCCTGTTCCGTACATTTCAGCTTCAATCTCTTCCTTAGTTGGCAAGATAGAGGCAAGGATGATGTAAATAATCACACCGACTCCAAAATTTGATATGGTAAAAATGGCAAAGAGAAAGCGGACTAAGGTTACATCAAAATTCCACTTGTCTGATAGACCAGCTAAAACTCCCGATACCATGCGATTTCGTCTCATTTTATAAAATTTTGTATTCATGATTGTTTCCTCTTTCGGTATTCTTACAAGTAGTATAGCATGAATCAGAACTATCAACATCAGTCCGTAGGCCGATTTATGATGACGAGTTTACCTCGACAAACTCCACAGCGATAGCGTTTGGTATCAATTCTTCTCTTACGCTGATAACTTTGCTGGCAAGATTGGCACTGATAGACTAGGTAGGCACTTTGAGATTGTGTTTTCAAGAGTGGTACATAGCGCAATCCATCCACTTCTGTCAAAAGTTCCTTAAAATCTCGGTCCTTATGGCGATAACCCTTTTTCTGAAAATAAAGATGATAGTGACAGAGTTCATGGCGCACGATTTTGCGAAAGACTTCCAAACCTAGTTCATTATAAACCTTGGGATTAAAATCCAAATGCCCATCCTTTGGGAAAAATCGTCCACCTGTCGTTCGCAGACGAGAATTCCACTGGGCTTGGTGGGTAAAAGGTCTACCAAAGTCTTCGAGGGAAACACGTTTAACGTACTCAGTTAGATTCATCTGGAGCTAGGAGCGACAGATTGACTTTTTCACGTTCAGTATCGATTTTCTTAACCCAAACCGTTACCAAATCTCCGACTGACACCACTTGGCTGGGATGTTTGATAAATTTACGACTCATATGGGAAATATGAATCAAGCCATCCTCATGAATTCCGATATCAACGAAGGCACCGAAGTCGACGACATTCCGCACCACACCTTCCAGCTTCTGGCCGACTTTTAAGTCTTTGATATCCAAGACATCTTGACGAAGCACAGGAGCATCAAAGGAATCACGGAAATCTCGACCTGGTTTGAGAAGGTCTGCAATGATATCTTTAAGCGTTTCTGGACCAAGGTCTAGTTCTTGCGCCATCTCCTTGACTGATAGGGACTTAAGCTTATTTTGTGCTTCTTCATTCAAATCCTTGATATCCAAGCGTTTGAAGAGTTCCTTAACGGCAGCGTAGTTTTCTGGGTGAACCCCTGTATTGTCAAGGATATTGCTACTTTCTGGGATACGGAGGAAACCAGCAGCCTGCTCAAAGGCTTTGGCACCTAGGCGAGGAACTTTCTTGATTTGAGCGCGTGAAGTGATTTTTCCTTCTTCCTCACGGTATTTGACGATATTTTCAGAAATAGTTTTATTGAGTCCAGCTACATGGGAGAGAAGAGCTGGGCTGGCTGTATTGACATTGACACCAACTTGGTTGACAACGGTATCGACGACAAAGTCCAGACTCTCAGACAGTTTCTTCTGACTGACATCGTGCTGGTATTGACCAACACCGATTGACTTAGGATCGATTTTGACCAATTCAGCAAGGGGATCTTGCAAACGACGGGCAATAGAGATGGCAGAGCGTTTTTCAACAGTTAATTCTGGAAACTCCTGACGAGCAAGTTCACTGGCAGAGTAGACAGAAGCACCACTTTCATTGACGATGACATAGCTCACTTCTGGAAAATCTTTCAGAACTTCCGCCACAAAGGCTTCACTTTCCCGACTAGCCGTCCCATTTCCGATAGCAATAATTTCCACACCGTATTGACCAATCAAGTCTGCCAAATCTTTCTTGGCTTCTTCAATCTGACGAGCTGATGCTGGTTTAACAGGATAAATGACCTGAGTTGTCAGCATTTTCCCTGTTGCATCTACGACAGCCAGCTTGGCACCTGTACGAAAGGCAGGGTCAAATCCTAGAACCACACGCCCTTTCAGCGGAGCAACCAAGAGGAGATTGCGCAGATTATCTGAAAAGAGTTGGATAGCCCCTTCTTCCGCTTTCTCAGTCAACTCTGTTCGAATGCGGCGCTCGATAGCCGGCAAGACCTTTTTCTTGACTGACTGTTGAACAACTTCATCAATATAGGCATTTTTCACCTTGAAACGGGCAGCAAAGAAGGCAAGAATACGGTCTGTCGCATGTTCAAAACCGACCTTCAAAATCCCTAGTTTTTCCCCACGGTTGAGAGCCAAGGTACGATAGCCTTGCATATTGCCAACTGTCTCTGAAAAATCATAATATATCTGAAAAACTTGCTTTTCATCAAGACTCTCATCTTTGACTTGCGATGTGATTTTAGAGTGTCCCAGCACTTCCTGATAGGTCAGTGAACGCAAAGTCACATCTTCGGATAGAGCTTCTACTAAGATATCAACCGCACCAGACAGGGCTTCTTGAACAGTCGCAAATCCTTCACAGACAAACTTCTCAGCTTCTTTCTCTAAACCATCTACATTTTGCAAGATCAAGCGAGCAAGAGGAAAGAGTCCAGCTTCACGGGCAATGGTTGCCTTGGTCCGACGTTTTTCCTTATAAGGAAGATAGAGTTCTTCTACGTCTGCTAATTTTTCAGCTGCCAAAATAGCTGCTTCCAATTCCTTGGTTAGTTTGCCTTGTTCTTGAATCTTAGCTAAGACAGCTTCTTTACGGTCGTGGAGATTTGTCAGACTTTTATCCAAGTCGATAATGGCCTTAATCGCCACCTCATCCAGACTTCCAGTCATGTCCTTTCGATAACGCGCGATGAAGGGAATTGTCGCCCCCTCAGCCGTCAAACTTAGAACAGTATCGATTTGCTTTAAGGTTACACCCAAATCTTGGGAGATTTTTTCATATTTTTTACCCATAAACCTATTATACCATAAGGAACAGCTCTTGTTTTGCCTTACCTGTTTTTGCATCTTTGATTATCAAAATAATCCCATTTCCGTAAAATAATAGTATAATAGAGGTAGAATGTAGAAAAGAGGTAGGCCCATGGCTGTTAAATTTACAAAAACGGATGATTTGGACAAGATGTTTGAAGAATTCGCCAAACTTCCTGACGTAACACAAGTCACTTTCCCAGATGACAAAGACAAAAAAGAAAAAGTTGAGAAGAAAAAATAAATGACTGTTTTCCAATCTCTTCCTCCTAGTGTATTACAAGCGGGAGCTATTTTTCTCTCCATCATGATTGAAGCCCTTCCTTTTGTTCTAATTGGGAGTCTCATTTCAGGCTGGATTGAAGTCTATATCACACCTGATAAAGTTTATGAGTTTCTTCCTCGCAATCGTTGGGGGAGAATCTTTTTTGGTACCTTCATTGGCTTCCTCTTTCCATCCTGCGAATGTGGAATCGTTCCGATTATCAATCGTTTTTTGGAAAAGAAAGTGCCCAGCTACACGGCCGTTCCTTTTCTGGTGACTGCTCCCATCATCAATCCTATCGTTCTTTTCGCTACTTATTCTGCCTTTGGCAATTCAATAAAACTTGCCTTCTTGCGAGCGCTGGGAGCTATTGTGATTGCTTTGGTGCTTGGGATTTTCCTAGGATTTTTCTGGAAGGAACCCATTCAAAAAGAGAATCCTATCGCTTGCCATGAACATGACTTTTCACACTTGGGTCCCGCTAGAAAAGTATTTCAGGTCTTCATACAAGCTATTGATGAGTTTTTCGATATGGGGCGTTACTTGGTCTTTGGCTGTCTCTTTGTGGCTATCGTGCAGGTCTATGTCCCGACTCGGATCTTGACCTCTATCAGCGCAAGTCCAATACTTGCGATTCTCTTGCTCATGTTTCTAGCCTTTCTCCTCTCTCTTTGTAGCGAGGCGGACGCCTTTATCGGTGCTTCTCTCCTCTCGAGCTTCGGCCTAGCGCCAGTCCTTGCCTTTCTGGTCATTGGCCCCATGCTTGATATCAAAAATCTTCTCATGATGAAACACTATCTCAAAGCGCGCTTCATCTGGCAATTCATGGGCATCGTGACAGTGCTTGTCTTGCTTTATTCTTACATGATAGGAGTGATGCTATGATCCGATTTTTCATTTTACTTGGTTATTTTGCCCTAACTCTGTATCTGCAGCTATCTGGCAAGCTCAGTCACTACATCAACCTCCACTATTCCTATCTAGTCTATATCTCCATGCTCCTTTCTCTTCTATTGGCTCTGGTCCAATTCTACATCTGGATCAAGAAAATCAATTCTTACAGCCATTTAGAAAGTCGTCGAGCTAGACGAATCAGCATCCTGTTACTGTCACTACCTCTATTGATTGGAGTTGCCTTTCCGACAGTAAGTTTGGACTCGAGAACCGTATCTGCTAAGGGATATCATTTCCCGCTTGCTGAGGGGATCAACACAGCCATTCAGGCCAGCGAAGGAACATCTAGTCAATACCTCAAACCCGATACCAGCACCTATTTTTCCAAATCTGCTTATGAAAAGGAAATGAGGTCTACAGCTGATAAATACCTCTCCCAGCCAACCATTCAAGTCACTGATGAAAACTATATGGAGGTCATGGAAGTTCTCTATGACTACCCTCAAGAGTTTGAAGGAAAGAAAATCGAGTTTACAGGCTTTGTTTATAACGATCCTAGCCATCCAGATATCCAGTTCCTCTTTCGCTTTGGAATCATTCACTGTATCGCCGATTCTGGTGTATATGGACTCTTGACAAAGGGAAACTCACGCCAATATCCTGACAATACCTGGATCACCGCTAGAGGAATCCTGACCCTCCACTATCATAAAGAACTCAAACAAAAACTCCCAACACTAGAAGTTGAGAGTTTCACAAAAGTAGACAAACCAGACAATCCCTACGTTTATCGTGTGTTTCAATAAAAAGTGACCCAACAACAGACAAATTACTTTTTAAAGTAGCTTGTCTTTTTTGTTCTCCTAGTTCAACAAAATCAACACACAACCTTTCAAACAATAGAAAAAGTCCCAAGAAATAAGATTTCTCGAGACCATAAAAATGTTAATAAGATAGGGTTGACAATTATCACACATCATAGCTTAACTGCAATAGAGTTGTGATAGAAAACGTTAATTTACTAGAAAAAATAAAACTCATATTAAACTGAATATTCAGTTTCTTACTGGCATAAAGCTATTTGAGTTTAATTTAACAACCACTAACCTCTATTAACGCCACCAAATGCTGAACCAAAAACGGAAGTAGAATCCTAAGAACATAATGTGCACCTCCTTTTGAAAAACGTTTTTCCATCTCAACTATATTATATATTTTCTTGTGGAGAATTGCAAATTTTTTCAGTCAAATTACTAGCTTTTTTCAAAAAAATATGATAAAAGACAAAATTTTAAATAAAAAATAGCATAAAAATCTAGTTATCCGCATAAAAACTGGACTTATCACACTTTATCAAGGTCAAAACCACTCAATTTACTACTAATTTACTACTTATGAATGAGCTTTGATACGACGATTTATCCTTGAAAAGTGAAGATATAAAGATACTTCCAATAAAATTTGAATATTTAATAGGTAGACACTTCAAAAAATGAGGTGTCTATTTTTTTACCCGATTTTGAAAGGAAGTGAACTTATGAAAACAAAAAATCAAGAATCAAAAGGTCGTTCCCCACTCTTTAAGACCATCAAACATTCATTCAGCCAATAAAAAAGAAAGGATAGGTAAAAATATGGAACTTAAATTTGTGATTCCCAACATGGAAAAAACATTCGGCAATTTAGAATTTGCTGGCGAGGATAAAGTCGTTCAGCGAAGAATCAACGGACGGCTAACTGTCTTATCAAGAAGCTATAATCTCTATTCTGATGTTCAAAGAGCAGATGATATTGTGGTGGTGCTTCCTGCTGAAGCTGGCGAAAAACATTTCGGCTTTGAGGAACGTGTGAAGTTAGTCAATCCACGTATTACCGCAGAGGGCTACAAAATCGGCACTCGTGGTTTTACAAATTACCTTTTACATGCTGACGACATGATAAAAGAATAAAGAAAGAGAGGAAAAATGATGAGATTAGCAAATGGCATTGTATTAGATAAAGACACGACTTTTGGAGAATTGAAATTCTCTGCTCTACGTCGTGAAGTGAGAATCCAAAATGAAGACGGGTCGGTTTCAGATGAAATCAAGGAACGTACCTATGACTTAAAATCCAAAGGACAAGGACGCATGATTCAAGTAAGTATTCCTGCCAGCGTGCCTTTGAAAGAGTTTGATTATAACGCACGGGTGGAACTTATCAATCCCATTGCGGACACCGTTGCTACTGCCACCTATCAAGGAGCAGATGTTGACTGGTATATCAAGGCAGACGATATTGTGCTGACAAAGGATTCTAGTTCATTCAAAGCTCAACCACAAGCAAAGAAAGAACCGACACAAGACAAATAGTCGCTAGGTAGAAAGGAGACTTTTTCGCATGAAACAGCGTGGTAAAAGGATTCGCCCATCTGGTAAAGATTTAGTCTTTCATTTTACGATAGCGTCACTCCTGCCTGTTTTCCTGCTGGTTGTCGGACTGTTTCATGTGAAGACAATCCAGCAGATCAACTGGCAGGATTTTAACCTATCACAAGCAGATAAGATTGACATTCCCTATTTAATTATCAGTTTCAGTGTCGCAATTCTTATCTGCTTGCTGGTAGCGTTTGTATTCAAACGGGTTCGCTATGATACGGTTAAACAACTTTACCACCGTCAAAAACTGGCAAAGATGATACTTGAAAACAAGTGGTATGAATCTGAACAGGTCAAAACAGAGGGTTTCTTTAAAGATAGTGCTGGTCGTACAAAGGAAAAGATAACCTACTTCCCTAAAATGTATTATCGACTTAAAAATGGCTTGATACAGATACGGGTGGAAATCACGCTGGGAAAATATCAAGACCAACTCTTACACTTGGAAAAGAAATTAGAGAGTGGCTTGTACTGTGAGCTGACGGATAAAGAGTTAAAGGATTCCTATGTGGAATATACTTTGCTCTATGACACCATAGCCAGTCGTATTTCTATTGATGAAGTAGAAGCTAAAGATGGTAAACTTCGCTTAATGAAAAACGTATGGTGGGAATATGATAAGCTCCCTCATATGTTGATTGCTGGTGGTACAGGTGGCGGTAAAACTTACTTTATACTGACACTGATTGAAGCCTTGCTTCATACAGATTCAAAACTGTATATTCTTGACCCGAAAAATGCTGATCTTGCGGACTTAGGTTCTGTGATGGCAAATGTCTACTATAGAAAAGAAGACTTGCTTTCTTGCATTGAAACATTCTATGAAGAAATGATGAAACGTAGTGAGGAAATGAAGCAGATGAAGAACTATAAGACTGGCAAAAATTATGCTTACTTAGGTCTCCCGGCACACTTCTTAATCTTTGATGAATACGTCGCTTTCATGGAAATGCTGGGAACAAAAGAAAACACCGCAGTTATGAATAAGCTGAAACAGATTGTCATGTTAGGTCGTCAAGCTGGCTTCTTTCTAATACTGGCTTGTCAACGTCCAGACGCAAAATATTTAGGCGACGGAATCCGTGATCAGTTTAATTTCAGAGTGGCTTTAGGTCGTATGTCTGAAATGGGCTATGGCATGATGTTTGGCAGTGACGTACAAAAGGATTTCTTCTTAAAGCGAATCAAAGGTCGTGGCTATGTTGATGTAGGAACAAGTGTCATATCAGAGTTTTATACTCCCCTTGTACCAAAAGGATATGATTTCTTGGAGGAAATTAAAAAGTTATCCAACAGCAGACAGTCCACGCAGGCGACGTGCGAAGCGGAAGTCGCAGGTGTGGACTGATCTTGCTGGCTGGTGTGGCAATAGCCACGCCAGCACTTAACCCCCCGTATCTAACAGGGGGGTACAAATCGACAGGAAACAGTCAAAAAAACATTAGAAAATCCTTTGGTTACAAGGGATTTACAAAATTTCAGCGTATGTCAAATGGGCTTTAAAAGTTGACATACGCCTTTTTGATTGGAGGGATTTTTACTGAATGAACAAACTTGGTTACAGCATTTAAAAGAAAAACGCTTGGCTTATGGACTATCTCAAAACCGTTTAGCTGTTGCGACTGGTATTACAAGGCAGTATCTAAGCGATATTGAAACAGGAAAAGTCAAGCCATCAGAGGATTTACAGCAGTCCCTTTGGGAAGCTCTGGAACGCTTCAATCCCGACGCTCCCCTTGAAATGCTGTTTGATTATGTAAGAATTCGCTTTCCGACAACAGACGTACAGCAGGTGGTCGAAAACATCTTACAACTGAAACTGTCCTATTTTCTTCATGAGGACTATGGTTTCTATTCTTATTCAGAGCATTATGCTTTAGGCGACATATTCGTCCTTTGCTCCCATGAACTGGACAAAGGAGTTCTGGTGGAATTGAAAGGTCGTGGGTGCAGACAATTTGAAAGCTATCTTCTGGCACAACAAAGAAGCTGGTATGAGTTCTTTATGGACGTTTTGGTGGCTGGCGGTGTGATGAAACGCCTTGACCTTGCCATTAACGATAAGACAGGGATTTTAAATATCCCTGTACTCACTGAAAAGTGCCAACAGGAAGAATGTATCTCCGTCTTCCGCAGTTTTAAAAGCTATCGCAGTGGCGAACTGGTACGCAAAGAGGAAAAGGAATGTATGGGAAACACCCTCTATATCGGTTCATTACAAAGTGAAGTTTATTTCTGTATCTATGAAAAGGACTACGAGCAGTACAAGAAAAATGATATTCCCATTGAAGACGCAGAAGTAAAAAACCGTTTTGAGATTCGATTGAAAAATGAGCGTGCCTATTATGCAGTCCGTGATTTACTCGTCTATGACAATCCAGAGCATACCGCCTTTAAAATTATCAATCGGTATATCCGTTTTGTAGATAAAGACGATTCCAAACCTCGTTCTGATTGGAAACTGAATGAAGAATGGGCTTGGTTTATTGGGAACAATCGTGAACGATTAAAACTAACCACAAAACCAGAGCCTTACTCCTTCCAAAGGACGCTGAACTGGCTATCTCATCAAGTTGCCCCGACCTTAAAGGTTGCGATTAAACTTGATGAAATCAACCAGACGCAGGTTGTAAAAGACATTCTCGACCATGCGAAACTGACAGACCGACACAAGCAGATTTTGAAGCAACAGTCAGTAAAAGAACAGGACGTGATAACAACAAAAAAATAACTCAAATACAAATTCATTGAATATAGAGAGGAGAACATTTTTATGAATTTTGGACAAAACCTTTATAACTGGTTTCTATCAAACGCTCAATCACTGGTGCTTTTAGCAATCGTTGTGATTGGCTTGTATCTTGGCTTCAAGCGTGAGTTTAGCAAACTGATTGGCTTTTTAATTATTGCGATTATTGCGGTTGGCTTAGTCTTCAACGCTGCTGGAGTAAAAGACATTTTACTAGAGCTATTCAATCGCATTATTGGTGCTTAAATAAAACCGTTCTTTTGTGGAATATAAGTGGTTTTCTTATGTTCCGCAAAGGAATGGTACACCAAACGAAGTGCGGTAGGGATTTTTGAATCTCTACAAAGAAAGGACGTGAATATATGGACGATATGCAAGTCTATATTGCGAATTTAGGCAAATACAATGAGGGCGAATTGGTCGGTGCGTGGTTTACCTTTCCCATTGACTTTGAGGAAGTCAAAGAGAAAATCGGCTTGAATGATGAATATGAGGAATACGCCATTCATGACTACGAGTTACCCTTTACGGTTGACGAATACACTTCCATTGGCGAACTCAATCGACTATGGGAAATGGTATCGGAATTACCCGAAGAATTACAATCGGAGCTATCTGCTCTGCTCACTCATTTTTCAAGCATTGAAGAACTAAGCGAACATCAAGAGGATATTATCATTCATTCCGATTGTGATGATATGTATGACGTGGCACGCTACTACATTGAAGAAACGGGTGCTTTAGGCGAAGTACCAGCTAGTCTTCAAAACTATATTGATTATCAAGCCTATGGTCGGGATTTAGACCTTTCAGGAACGTTTATCTCAACCAATCATGGGATTTTTGAAATCGTCTATTAAATCTGTCGGTACATTACTACTGGCAGATTTTCTATTTTACGGGGTGGCTCAATCAGCTACCCCTATTTTTTATGAAAGGATTGATTACATGAAGAAAATACGAAGCTATACCAGTATCTGGTCTGTGGAAAAGGTACTGTATTCTATCAATGATTTTAGACTTCCGTTTCCCATAACCTTTACGCAAATGACATGGTTTGTCGTGTCACTCTTTGCAGTGATGATACTTGGCAACTTGCCCCCTCTTTCCATGATAGAGGGAGCATTTCTCAAATACTTTGGGATTCCTGTGGCTTTCACATGGTTTATGTCTACAAAAACTTTTGATGGTAAAAAGCCTTATGGATTTTTGAAGTCTGTCATTGCTTATGCACTGCGACCAAAGCTGACCTATGCAGGAAAAAAAGTAACGCTTGGCAGAAACCAGCCACAAGAAGCCATTACAGCAGTTAGGAGTGAATTTTATGGCATATCCAATTAAATACATTGAAAACAATCTCGTCTGGAATAAAGACGGGGAATGTTATGCTTACTATGAGCTTGTTCCTTACAATTACTCATTTCTAAGTCCAGAACAGAAAATACAAGTGCATGATTCTTTCAGACAGCTTATCGCACAAAATCGTGATGGCAAAATTCATGCTTTACAAATCAGTACAGAATCCAGCATACGTTCTGCACAAGAGCGTTCCAAAAATGAAGTCACTGGCAAGCTCAAAGCGGTTGCCTATGACAAAATCGACCAACAGACAGACGCTTTAATATCCATGATTGGCGAAAATCAAGTGAACTACCGTTTCTTTATCGGCTTTAAGTTGCTTCTCAACGATCAGGAGTTTTCTATGAAAAGTCTTACCGTTGAAGCAAAAAATGCTTTGTCTGATTTTGTCTATGATGTGAACCATAAGCTGATGGGCGATTTTGTTAGTATGAGTAATGATGAAATCCTGCGTTTTCAGAAGATGGAAAAGCTCTTAGAAAATAAAATCTCTCGTCGTTTCAAAATCCGCAGGTTAGATAAGGACGACTTCGGCTATCTGATTGAACACCTTTACGGACAGACAGGCACTGCCTATGAAGAGTATGAGTACCATCTATCAAAGAAAAAGCTGGATAATGAAACGCTGATTAAATACTATGACTTGATTAAGCCTACTCGCTGTTTGGTGGAAGAAAAACAGCGATATTTGAAAATCCAGCAGGAAGATGAAACCGTCTATGTAGCTTACTTTACCATTAACAGCATTGTCGGAGAACTGGACTTCCCGTCCTCTGAAATCTTCTACTACCAGCAACAGCAATTTACATTCCCGATTGATACGTCAATGAATGTGGAAATTGTAGCGAATCGTAAAGCCCTATCTACTGTCCGCAATAAAAAGAAAGAACTGAAAGACTTGGATAACCACGCTTGGCAAAGTGATAATGAAACCAGCTCCAATGTGGCGGAAGCTCTGGAAAGTGTGAATGAGCTGGAAACCAATTTAGACCAAAGCAAGGAATCTATGTACAAGCTGTCTTATGTGGTAAGGGTATCAGCAAATGATCTTGACGAACTCAAACGTCGTTGTAATGAAGTGAAAGATTTTTATGACGATTTAAGCGTAAAACTGGTACGACCATTTGGGGATATGCTCGGCTTACATGAAGAATTTTTACCTGCCAGCAAGCGTTATATGAATGATTATATTCAATACGTGACCTCTGATTTCCTCGCTGGTTTAGGTTTTGGTGCTACTCAAATGCTGGGGGAAAATGAGGGGATTTATGTTGGCTACAGCTTAGATACTGGACGCAATGTCTATCTGAAACCTGCTCTTGCCAGTCAAGGGGTTAAGGGTTCAGTAACCAATGCGTTAGCGTCGGCTTTTGTTGGTTCGCTGGGTGGTGGTAAATCCTTTGCGAATAACCTTATCGTCTATTATGCGGTGCTTTATGGGGCACAAGCAGTGATTGTAGACCCAAAAGCAGAACGTGGCAGATGGAAAGAAACCTTGCCAGAGATTTCCCATGAAATCAATATCGTCACTCTGACTTCTGATGAGAAAAACAAAGGCTTACTTGACCCTTATGTGATTATGAAAAATCCCAAAGATTCTGAATCACTGGCTATTGATATTCTGACATTCCTTACGGGGATTTCCTCTCGTGATGGGGAACGCTTCCCAATCCTTAGAAAAGCCATTCGTGCAGTAACCAATAGTGAAGTACGAGGGTTGATGAAAGTGATTGAGGAATTACGGGTTGAGAATACGCCACTAAGTACCAGTATAGCCGACCATATCGAAAGTTTTACAGACTATGACTTTGCACATTTATTATTCAGTAATGGTTATGTGGAGCAGTCTATCAGCTTAGAAAAACAACTGAACATTATACAGGTTGCGGACTTGGTACTTCCCGACAAGGAAACTTCCTTTGAGGAATATACCACTATGGAGCTTTTATCCGTTGCTATGCTGATTGTCATTAGTACCTTTGCTTTAGACTTTATCCATACAGACCGAAGCATTTTCAAGATTGTAGATTTAGACGAAGCATGGAGCTTTTTACAGGTAGCACAAGGAAAAACACTATCTATGAAGCTGGTTCGGGCTGGTCGTGCTATGAACGCTGGGGTATATTTCGTGACCCAAAATACAGACGACCTCTTAGATGAAAAACTGAAAAATAACCTCGGCTTAAAATTTGCATTTCGTTCCACTGACCTTAACGAGATTAAAAAGACCTTAGCCTTTTTTGGTGTAGACCCAGAGGACGAAAACAATCAGAAGCGATTGCGTGATTTGGAAAACGGGCAATGCCTTATCAGTGATTTATATGGTCGTGTCGGTGTGATACAGTTCCACCCTGTATTTGAAGAACTGCTCCATGCCTTTGATACCAGACCACCTGTGCGAAAAGAGGTGTAAATGTGAAACCATCAATAGTAAACAGAATAAAATCAAACTGGACGCTGAAACGTCTAGGTAAAGTGGCAATGACAGTGGCTTTCACACTTGTGATTGCCATTTTTCTTTTAGCCATGCTGGGAACGGTGGTTCAAGCTGCGGGCTTGGTAGATGATACGGTCAATGTGGCAAATGAATACAGCCGATACCCACTTGAAAACTATCAACTGGATTTTTATGTGGATAATAGCTGGGGCTGGCTTCCGTGGAACTGGTCGGACGGGATTGGAAAACAGGTCATGTATGGACTATATGCCATTACCAATTTTATTTGGACAATCAGTTTGTATGTTTCCAATGCGACAGGTTACTTAGTACAGGAAGCCTATTCCTTAGACTTCATTTCCGCTACAGCAGATTCCATTGGTAAGAATATGCAGACCTTAGCTGGTGTGAGTGCAAACGGATTTTCAACAGAGGGTTTCTATGTTGGATTCCTCTTACTCTTGATTTTGGTTCTTGGGGTTTATGTTGCCTATACGGGACTGATAAAGAGAGAAACCACAAAGGCAATTCATGCCATTATGAATTTTGTGCTGGTGTTTATCCTATCGGCTTCCTTTATTGCCTACGCTCCCGACTACATTAAAAAAATCAATGACTTTTCATCAGACATCAGTAATGCCAGTTTATCACTTGGCACGAAGATTGTCATGCCCCATTCCGATAGTCAAGGCAAGGACAGCGTGGACTTAATCAGAGATAGCCTGTTTTCCATACAGGTTCAGCAACCGTGGCTACTGCTTCAATACAACAGTTCAGACATTGAAAGTATCGGTATTGACCGTGTGGAAAGCCTGCTCTCCACCAGCCCAGATTCCAACAATGGCGAAGACAGAGAAAAAATTGTTGCGGAAGAAATTGAAGACAGAAGCAATACCAATCTAACCATTACAAAGACCATTAACCGTTTAGGTACAGTCTTCTTCCTATTTGTCTTCAATATTGGGATTTCCATATTTGTATTCCTATTAACAGGAATCATGATTTTCTCGCAGGTACTTTTTATCATCTATGCTATGTTTCTGCCTGTGAGCTTTATTTTAAGCATGATTCCATCATTTGATGGTATGTCAAAACGAGCCATAACAAAGCTCTTTAATACCATTTTGACACGAGCTGGAATCACATTGATTATTACGACAGCATTTAGTATTTCAACCATGCTCTATACCTTATCGGCTGGTTATCCGTTCTTTTTGATTGCTTTTCTACAGATTGTGACCTTTGCAGGAATCTACTTCAAGCTGGGCGATTTAATGAGTATGTTTTCTCTACAGAGTAACGATTCTCAAAGTGTGGGAAGTCGTGTGATGAGAAAACCTCGTATGCTTATGCACGCTCACATGCACCGTCTACAGCGGAAACTTGGACGTTCCATGACTACTCTAGGGGCTGGGTCTGCCATTGTTACAGGTAAAAAAGGACAGTCGGGTTCGGGGAGTTCTGCAAGGACACAAGCAGATCACTCCCGACCAGACGGAAAGGAAAAATCAACACTTGGAAAACGTATCGGTCAAACCATCGGTACAGTAGCTGATACCAAAGACAGAATGGTAGACACTGCTAGTGGTTTGAAAGAACAGGTTAAAGATTTGCCGACCAATGCAAGATATGCAGTATATCAAGGAAAATCCAAAGTAAAAGAGAATGTCCGTGATTTAACCAGTAGTATTTCTCAAACCAAAGCGGACAGAGCCAGTGGACGCAAGGAACAGCAGGAACAAAGGCGAAAAACCATTGCGAAGCGTCGCTCTGAAATGGAACAGGTCAAACAGAAAAAACAGCCTGCTTCTTCTGTTCATGAAAGACCGACTACAAGACAAGAACAATATCATGATGAACAGACCTCAAAACAGTCTAATATTCAGACTTCATATAAGGAATCTCAACAAGCCAAACAAGAGCGTCCAGCAGTTAAGTCCGATTTTTCAAGTCCAAAAGTGGAACGCCAAGGCAATACCGTTCAAGAAAAAACCGTTCAAAAGCCAGCAACTTCAACCACTACAGCAGATAGAACTTCACAACGTCCAATCACAAAAGAACGTCCGTCTACTGTTCAAAGAGTACCACTACAAAATACAAGAAGTAGACCACCAATCAAAACCGCCACCATTAAGAAAGTCGGTAAGAAACCATGAAGTTGAAAACTTTAGTGATTGGTGGTTCTGGATTATTCTTGATGGTCTTCTCACTGCTTCTGTTTGTTGCCATTTTATTTTCAGATGAACAGGACAGCGGAATTTCCAATATTCATTATGGAGGTGTGAATGTTTCCGCAGAAGTGCTGGCTCATAAGCCTATGGTAGAAAAATATGCCAAAGAATATGGCGTTGAAGAATATGTCAACATACTTCTTGCGATTATACAGGTGGAATCGGGCGGTACTGCGGAAGATGTTATGCAGTCCTCGGAATCCCTCGGTCTTCCACCTAATTCATTGAGTACAGAAGAATCCATTAAGCAAGGTGTGAAGTATTTCAGTGAATTATTAGCCAGTAGCGAAAGGCTCAGTGTAGATTTAGAATCGGTTATCCAGTCCTACAATTATGGTGGTGGTTTCTTAGGGTATGTGGCTAATCGTGGAAATAAATATACCTTTGAACTGGCTCAAAGTTTCTCAAAAGAGTATTCAGGTGGCGAAAAAGTGTCTTACCCCAATCCCATAGCCATACCTATCAATGGGGGCTGGCGATACAACTATGGCAATATGTTTTATGTGCAACTGGTAACGCAGTATCTTGTCACAACAGAGTTTGATGATGATACGGTACAAGCCATCATGGACGAAGCACTGAAATATGAGGGCTGGCGATACGTTTACGGTGGAGCTTCCCCGACTACTTCTTTTGATTGTAGCGGACTGACACAATGGACGTATGGAAAAGCTGGAATTAACTTACCACGAACCGCACAACAGCAATATGATGTGACCCAGCATATCCCACTATCGGAAGCACAAGCTGGCGATTTGGTTTTCTTTCATTCTACCTATAACGCTGGCTCTTATATTACTCATGTTGGGATATACCTTGGCAATAACCGTATGTTTCATGCAGGCGACCCAATCGGTTATGCCGACTTAACAAGCCCCTACTGGCAACAGCATTTAGTGGGAGCAGGACGAATCAAACAATGAGAAAGGAAGATTTAATGATGAAATTTAGAAAAAATCAGAATAAAGAAAAACAGATACCAAAGGAAAAGAAACCTCGTGTCTATAAGGTCAATCCTCATAAAAAGGTTGTGATTGCCTTGTGGGTACTTTTAGGGCTTAGTTTCAGCTTTGCGATATTCAAGCACTTTACAGCTATAGATACTCATACTATTCACGAAACAACTATCATAGAAAAGGAATACGTTGATACTCATCATGTAGAAAATTTTGTAGAGAACTTTGCGAAAGTCTACTATTCATGGGAGCAATCCGATAAGTCCATTGATAATCGAATGGAAAGTCTAAAAGGCTATCTGACAGATGAACTTCAAGCTCTCAATGTTGATACAGTACGCAAAGATATTCCTGTATCGTCTTCTGTAAGAGGATTTCAGATATGGACGGTAGAGCCAACTGGCGACAATGAGTTTAATGTAACCTACAGTGTAGACCAGCTCATTACAGAGGGAGAAAATACAAAGACCGTCCACTCTGCTTATATAGTGAGTGTCTATGTAGATGGTTCTGGAAATATGGTACTGGTTAAGAATCCGACCATTACCAACATACCTAAGAAATCAAGTTATAAACCAAAAGCCATTGAAAGTGAGGGGACGGTTGATTCCATTACAACCAATGAAATCAATGAGTTTTTAACGACGTTCTTCAAGCTCTATCCTACAGCGACAGCCAGTGAACTTTCCTACTATGTGAATGACGGGATATTAAAACCAATCGGAAAAGAGTACATCTTTCAAGAACTGGTAAATCCTATTCACAATCGTAAGGATAATCAAGTCACGGTATCGCTGACAGTGGAGTATATCGACCAGCAGACCAAAGCAACGCAGGTATCTCAATTTGATTTGGTACTTGAAAAGAACGGGAGTAATTGGAAGATTGTAAAATAACAAATATTGGTACATGATTACAGATACTTTGTAATCATGTACTCTTTTTGATAAAAAATTGGAGATTCCTTTACAAATATGCTCTTACGTGCTATTATTTAAGTGACTATTTAAAAGGAGTTAATAAATATGCGGCAAGGTATTCTTAAATAAACTGTCAATTTGATAGCGGGAACAAATAATTAGATGTCCTTTTTTAGGAGGGCTTAGTTTTTTGTACCCAGTTTAAGAATACCTTTATCATGTGATTCTAAAGTATCCAGAGAATATCTGTATGCTTTGTATACCTATGGTTATGCATAAAAATCCCAGTGATAAAAGTATTTATCACTGGGATTTTTATGCCCTTTTGGGTTTTTGAATGGAGGAAAATCACATGAAAATTATTAATATTGGAGTTTTAGCTCATGTTGATGCAGGAAAAACTACCTTAACAGAAAGCTTATTATATAACAGTGGAGCGATTACAGAATTAGGAAGCGTGGACAAAGGTACAACGAGGACGGATAATACGCTTTTAGAACGTCAGAGAGGAATTACAATTCAGACAGGAATAACCTCTTTTCAGTGGGAAAATACGAAGGTGAACATCATAGACACGCCAGGACATATGGATTTCTTAGCAGAAGTATATCGTTCATTATCAGTTTTAGATGGGGCAATTCTACTGATTTCTGCAAAAGATGGCGTACAAGCACAAACTCGTATATTATTTCATGCACTTAGGAAAATGGGGATTCCCACAATCTTTTTTATCAATAAGATTGACCAAAATGGAATTGATTTATCAACGGTTTATCAGGATATTAAAGAGAAACTTTCTGCCGAAATTGTAATCAAACAGAAGGTAGAACTGTATCCTAATATGTGTGTGACGAACTTTACCGAATCTGAACAATGGGATACGGTAATAGAGGGAAACGATGACCTTTTAGAAAAATATATGTCCGGTAAATCATTAGAAGCATTGGAACTCGAACAAGAGGAAAGCATAAGATTTCATAATTGTTCCCTGTTCCCTGTTTATCACGGAAGTGCAAAAAACAATATAGGGATTGATAACCTTATAGAAGTGATTACGAATAAATTTTATTCATCAACACATCGAGGTCCGTCTGAACTTTGCGGAAATGTTTTCAAAATTGAATATACAAAAAAAAGACAACGTCTTGCATATATACGCCTTTATAGTGGAGTACTACATTTACGAGATTCGGTTAGAGTATCAGAAAAAGAAAAAATAAAAGTTACAGAAATGTATACTTCAATAAATGGTGAATTATGTAAGATTGATAGAGCTTATTCTGGAGAAATTGTTATTTTGCAAAATGAGTTTTTGAAGTTAAATAGTGTTCTTGGAGATACAAAACTATTGCCACAGAGAAAAAAGATTGAAAATCCGCACCCTCTACTACAAACAACTGTTGAACCGAGTAAACCTGAACAGAGAGAAATGTTGCTTGATGCCCTTTTGGAAATCTCAGATAGTGATCCGCTTCTACGATATTACGTGGATTCTACGACACATGAAATTATACTTTCTTTCTTAGGGAAAGTACAAATGGAAGTGATTAGTGCACTGTTGCAAGAAAAGTATCATGTGGAGATAGAACTAAAAGAGCCTACAGTCATTTATATGGAGAGACCGTTAAAAAATGCAGAATATACCATTCACATCGAAGTGCCGCCAAATCCTTTCTGGGCTTCCATTGGTTTATCTGTATCACCGCTTCCGTTGGGAAGTGGAATGCAGTATGAGAGCTCGGTTTCTCTTGGATACTTAAATCAATCATTTCAAAATGCAGTTATGGAAGGGATACGCTATGGTTGCGAACAAGGATTATATGGTTGGAATGTGACGGATTGTAAAATCTGTTTTAAGTATGGCTTATACTATAGCCCTGTTAGTACCCCAGCAGATTTTCGGATGCTTGCTCCTATTGTATTGGAACAAGTCTTAAAAAAAGCTGGAACAGAATTGTTAGAGCCATATCTTAGTTTTAAAATTTATGCGCCACAGGAATATCTTTCACGAGCATACAACGATGCTCCTAAATATTGTGCGAACATCGTAGACACTCAATTGAAAAATAATGAGGTCATTCTTAGTGGAGAAATCCCTGCTCGGTGTATTCAAGAATATCGTAGTGATTTAACTTTCTTTACAAATGGACGTAGTGTTTGTTTAACAGAGTTAAAAGGGTACCATGTTACTACCGGTGAACCTGTTTGCCAGCCCCGTCGTCCAAATAGTCGGATAGATAAAGTACGATATATGTTCAATAAAATAACTTAGTGTATTTTATGTTGTTATATAAATATGGTTTCTTGTTAAATAAGATGAAATATTTTTTAATAAAGATTTGAATTAAAGTGTAAAGGAGGAGATAGTTATTATAAACTACAAGTGGATATTGTGTCCTGTATGTGGAAATAAAACACGATTAAAGATAAGGGAAGATACTGAATTAAAAAAATTCCCCCTCTATTGTCCGAAATGCAGACAAGAAAATTTAATTGAAATAAAGCAGTTCAAAGTAACTGTGATTACAGAGCCAGACGCAAAGACGCAGAGCCGATAAAATGAGATTAATACAATCTCATTTTATCGGCTCTTTCCGTTATGTATGGATTCTTTTAATTAGTCTTCGATGTTTCTTGCTTCGTTGATACCGCTGGCTAAAGATTCCATTAAGGATAGTTCTTTGTCTGTAAAGCTATCCATGTATTTCTCTATCTGTAATCGTCGGGTGCTTTTTACCAAGTTATTAGCAGGTAAGAAAAATTCATCAACGGAAACATGAAGTAACGATACAAGGTCATAAAGAACTTGTATGCTGGGGTGTTGCCCTTTATTTTCAATATTAGTTAAGTACCGTGGGTCAATTTCAATCAATGCTCCCACTTGTTCACGAGTTAAACCTCGTTTCAATCGAGCTTCTTTAATGGCTAAACCAAAGGCTCTAAAATCATATTTATCTTCTTTTTTACGCATAGTAGACCACCTCTATACATTTTATTGTTCCTACTGAATTAAAAACAGGTATAGAAAAACGTGTTATATGGTTTATAGGTTTATATTTAATAAAAAGCACTACTAAACGCCAATAAAAAAAACCGTTATATGGTAGTGCTATTTACGCTGTTAAAATATTGTATATTACTTCCAAATGGCGGTTTGTTGGAGGTCAACGTCGCCATGAAGTACATCATATACAATAAATTTCCTTACATTGGGTTCTTGTCAAAAAAAGTCGTCTATCTGCAATAGATAAGTACGTCCACCAATGTGGTTTTATAAATCATATAGATAGAATAACAGAAGTATGTAAACAGAGAAATAAATCTGTTTATATGCTTTTTTGGCTATTCAGAACTTTTTTACAAAGTTTATTTATCAGTAATGCAACAAATCCCCCTTTCACATTGGGACTAAGAGTGAAAGGAGATAAACGAGCAAGGCTCACTTCCTTTCCTAGACAGAAAGGGGGTGAGAAACATGAAACCATCTTCTTTTCAGACCACAATAGAAAATCAGTTTGACTATATCTGTAAACGTGCTATGGAAGACGAGCGAAAGAATTATATGCTTTATCTTTCAAGGATTGCAAAGCGTGAGGTGTCCTTTTCGGATGTTGGCGATTATCTTGTTAGCCAGTTTGCGACAACAGATAACTATTCAACTGACTTTCAGATTTTTACACTCAATGGGTTATCAGTAGGCGTTGAAAATGATTTGTTGAGTGAAGCATTACGTGAGTTGCCAGACAAGAAACGTGAAATTCTACTGCTGTTTTACTTTATGGACATGAGCGATTCAGAAATTGCAGACCTGTTGAAATTGAACCGTTCTACTGTCTATCGGCATAGAACCAGTGGACTAGCCTTAATTAAAAAGTTTATGGAGGAATTTGAAGAATGAAAACACAATATCCTATGATTCCCTTTCCTCTCATTGTAAAGGCAACAGATGGCGATACCGAAGCGATTAACCAGATTCTACATCATTACAGAGGGTACATAACGAAGCGTTCCCTACGACTTATGAAAGATGAATATGGCAATCAAAGTATGGTCGTTGATGAAGTCTTACGTGGAAGAATGGAAACCAGACTGATTACAAAGATTTTGTCATTTGAAATTAAGTAATATCCTCTCTCCTTTCGTGGAAGCGTGCTAAACCATTCCACGCTTCCCGAACAGGGAGGTTTGTTATTCCACCAAAGCATATTGAGCTTTCAATGTGTTTTGATAGGCTAACGAGCCATTGTTCTTTGAAAACTGAATAAAAGTAATCGAATACGTTTCGATAAGAAAAGAGCCAACGGAACTAACCGCCATGACCTATCTTATAAAGATAGCGAGCGATTCATGTTAGTGATCCGAGAAGCAATCTTTAGCAGGATTGCCTGCAACGACATTCTTATCGTGATAATGATACTCCCATACAGTCAATAGTCCGAGCGTGATAAAACCGTCGCAGGCAATGAGTATGGCTACATGAGAACCATGCAGGGGTGGAACTCCCGTGAGCTTTGCTAAAGCTGTTCGATTGCTGGTAAAACAACTTTTATGAAATCCAAATAAGTGATTTGGAAAGGAGGATTTTATGAAGCAGACTGACATTCCTATTTGGGAACGTTATACCCTAACCATTGAAGAAGCGTCAAAATATTTTCGTATTGGCGAAAACAAGCTACGACGCTTGGCAGAGGAAAATAAAAATGCAAATTGGCTGATTATGAATGGCAATCGTATTCAGATTAAACGAAAACAATTTGAAAAAATTATAGATACATTGGACGCAATCTAGCGTCGCCAAAGGGTCTTGTATATGATAAAATAGTATTAAGTCGTATCAAGGCTCTTTCCATAAAGGAAAGGAGCAAATGCCATGTCAGAAAAAAGACGTGACAATAAAGGTCGAATCTTAAAGACTGGAGAGAGCCAACGAAAAGACGGAAGATACTTATACAAATATATAGATTCATTTGGAGAACCGCAATTTGTTTACTCGTGGAAACTTGTGGCTACAGACCGAGTACCAGCAGGAAAGCGTGATTGTATCTCACTTAGAGAGAAAATCGCAGAGTTACAGAAAGACATTCATGATGGTATTGATGTTGTAGGAAAGAAAATGACACTCTGCCAGCTTTACGCAAAACAGAACGCTCAAAGACCAAAGGTTAGAAAAAACACTGAAACTGGACGCAAATATCTTATGGATATTTTGAAGAAAGACAAGTTAGGTGTAAGAAGTATTGACAGTATTAAGCCATCAGACGCTAAAGAATGGGCTATTAGAATGAGTGAAAATGGTTATGCTTATCAAACCATCAATAACTACAAACGTTCTTTAAAGGCTTCATTCTATATTGCTATACAAGATGATTGTGTTCGGAAGAATCCATTTGACTTTCAACTGAAAGCAGTTCTTGATGATGATACTGTCCCTAAGACCGTACTAACAGAAGAACAGGAAGAAAAACTGTTAGCCTTTGCAAAAGCTGATAAAACCTACAGCAAAAATTATGATGAAATTCTGATACTCTTAAAAACAGGTCTTCGTATTTCAGAGTTTGGTGGTTTGACACTTCCAGATTTAGATTTTGAGAATCGTCTTGTCAATATAGACCATCAGCTATTGAGAGATACTGAAATTGGGTACTACATTGAAACACCAAAGACCAAAAGTGGCGAACGTCAAGTTCCTATGGTTGAAGAAGCCTATCAAGCATTTAAGCGAGTGTTAGCGAATCGAAAGAATGATAAGCGTGTTGAGATTGATGGATATAGTGATTTCCTCTTTCTTAATAGAAAGAACTATCCAAAAGTGGCAAGTGATTACAACGGCATGATGAAAGGTCTTGTTAAGAAATACAATAAGTATAACGAGGATAAATTGCCACACATCACTCCACATAGTTTGCGACATACATTCTGTACCAACTATGCAAATGCAGGAATGAATCCAAAGGCATTACAGTACATTATGGGACATGCTAATATAGCCATGACGCTGAACTATTACGCACATGCAACATTCGATTCTGCAATGGCAGAAATGAAACGCTTGAATAAAGAGAAGCAACAGGAGCGTCTTGTTGCTTAGTAGTACAAATGAATTTACTACTTATTTACCACTTCTGACAGCTAAGACATGAGGAAATATGCAAAGAAACGTGAAGTATCTTCCTACAGTAAAAATACTCGAAAGCACATAGAATAAGGCTTTACGAGCATTTAAGAAAATATAAAAAGATAATTAGAAATTTATACTTTGTTTATATTAAAAATAGTTATTTACTTTCGGTTTCTGTAAAATGAAGACATAATATAAATGCACTAAGTCCCATAAAATGAAGTCCTCAGTTGTCAAAGCAAAATCTAGGGATTCTTGCATATAGCTTTCTGCCTCTTCTAGATTTCCCAACTTTAAACGAACGTAGCCTTGTTCATAGTTGTTAACAGAAAATTTCAAAGCATCATTGGGAAAATATTTTTTTATAATTTGCATTTCCTGATCGATATAGAGTAGAGCTTTTTGAAAATGACCCATTTCACGGTAAACCATCGCTAACTGATGATAACCTATATGTTCATTTTCTTGGTCACTTTTAGTTCGGACTAAGTCAATATAACGCTGGTAGATACTTAAGCACTCGTTATAATTTTGCTCTTCAAGATAGATATAGCCCATCAAATTTAATAAACTAAAATTAGTGCAAGTTTCCAATAAAAAATCAGCTTCAACTAATTTTTTAGCCTAATTAATCTTGCCCTCAAACAATAATCCCCATGCTTGATTCATGCTTTTTCTCCTGCATCTTACGTTGTATAGAAATCTATTGACAAATCGCTATCAGACTCGTATTTTTTCCAGGCTAAACTGAAACCATAATAATCCTGAAATTCAGGGTGCCAGTCATAATAAAGTGGGATACGACTATATTTTCTTGCAACAACTTCGTCTTCAAATTCTGGAGATTCCCCTGCAGTAATACCAAATTGAAGACCATTTAGTTCCCAGCTATTGCCCCAAACATTTTCATCAGAAAGAACATCAATCCATCTAGAAGCATCAATATCAAAATCTGCACATAATTCCAGTTCATAGAATTTTCTACAGTTAATCTCTGAAGGCTTAATATAAATGGCACCATCCACTTGGTACTGTTTATCTTTGACTTGAATCTGTGTGATTTTCATTGGAATCGGAACTCCATTTAGTTCTAACCAGAAATATCCTAAAGGGGTTTTGATACTATAATATTGCTGATTAGCAGGTTTAGCGTTTTTAGAACAAGCATCAAGAATTCTTCCAAGCTTAATTAAATTTCTACAAACGATTTTCGAAGTGAGTGTGTCGAAATGTGAATACCTACGAATGACACGTTTTAACTTTTCAACAGGAAAAGTGATATCCTTTGGTAGAGCATGATACTTCTGTACAACTAGAGCAGTTTTTTCAGTATTTTCCTTCCCCACTGGGACAACTACAGCATGTCCAATATGGATATTTAGGTCATCGCAGATATAAGTATAGCCATTCCCTCCCTCCTGAAACTCAACAACAACGAGATTTAGCTCTTGATTCGGATCAAAGAGAGGTTCAACCTTTTCTGCTTCTTGGCGCTCATAAAAAGTAAAACGATGAGTTTCTCCGTCTTCGCCAAAAACCATAAAACTGCCACATTCAGGGCATTTCAACATATAAAAGGATGCTTCAGAAATATCATCATAAGAAATTTTATTATGGTCGTCAGCTTTATTCATGATTTCTTCAAACAACTCATCCGAATAAACTGAATAAGCATTTGGATCGGGCGCTCGGTGGTCGTTCATTGCTTGCCCGCATTTACATGTCCATTTCCCCATAAACAACCTCAGTCGTAACTTAATTCTTCAAGGAAAAATTGATTTAGAGCTTTCCAGTCTTTCTTCATCTCAGTAACGCTTTGAACGTATACATCAAGCTCTTGGATATTATCTAAAATATAATCTTGAATTGGCTTAATCGGATCAATTTCCATACCTTCAGGACCGTTTACCTTGATATTAAGCAAACTTGACACATGCTCCTTCATTTGAGACGGAAGCAATTCTTTGACCAAATCGTCAAATAAAATCGGAGGGACTGAATGATATTTTTCTATCCAACGACAAGCCAAAATGGGACGCAGCACGTAGAAATACTTTTTAGGTTTGACCTTGTCTCCAGAAAGATACTTATTCATTTGAGTTCTAGCAGTATTCAAGTAATGGTAGAGCATTTTTTTCTCTGAAAAATACTGGTTTGCAAGAGGACGTATACGTTCAATAAAATCCGTTTGTTGATAGACAATTGGTGACTGTAACCATTCAAATAGTGTTGGATTTGACTTATAAAGGAGTTTTAAAGTTTTGTCTAAATCCCAGCCACTCACATCCCAAGTATCGTCAATCGGTAGCTCGATAACGTCACGCTGTTCATTCAAACGGAGATAAAAATCTTGCTTGTGTTTGTAGATAAACCGTACATCAAAATCACTATCAGGAGACTCAAAGCCCCATGCACGACTACCAGACTCGATAGCCCACAAAACTGTAACATCATAATCACGCTCAATTTCTGCCAATTTTTCAGGTACCAGAACATTCATTTCTTCTTGCGTTTGCATAATAAAGCCTCGTCTATAATTTGAACATAAATAGTTGCTAACATAGGAAACTAGGGGAGCTGAAAGTGCATTATATCACACTTTCAAAACTACTACCAAAAGAACTAATCCTTCTAGTAGCTTTTTCACACGTTTTCTATACCTGAGACCCTTGAATGACAGAATCTTCATCCTTCCAGTTTCGAGCAATCTCTTCATCTTTCTGGAGTTGGTCTACCAATTCTTCAACGGAGTCAAATTTGACCATATCGCGGACACGGTCCAGCCAGTAGACAATGACGGTCTCACCATAAATATCATCTGAAAAGTCAAAAATATTGACTTCAAAACGCGGCTCTTCTCCATCGAAAGTAACATTTTTCCCAACACTTGCCATGCCACGATATCTCTGACGTTGTACTTCTACATCAACTACGTAAACACCGTCTGCTGGCATATAAGTTCGATCTCTCAAGACTAGATTGGCTGTTGGATAGCCGATAGTACGCCCACGAGCATTCCCGTGAACGACCATCCCACGGGTTGGAAGCGGTGTGCCGAGTAGATGATTGACTTCCTTGACATCTCCATCAAGGATAGCTTGGCGAATCCGTGTGGAACTAATCTTCCCCTTTTCATCCTCGACCGGAGGAACAATGATAATCTCTCCATCAAAATAATCCTTCAAATCATCCGCAGTTTTCTTATCTGAACCAAACGTATAATCAAATCCTGCTACGATAATCGCTGGTTTTAAAGCTCTAACATAGGTATCAAAGAATTCTTGACCCGTTAAACTAGCAAATTTGCTACTAAAGTCAAGTAAGAAGAGCGCCTCTACTCCGTGCCACTTCATCTTGTGCTCCCGTTCCTCGTGATTGACGATGTGGAGCATGAGCTCAGGTTTGTAAGGTTGTAAGGCAAGTTTTGGCGACTCTGTAAAGGTCATCACGACAACTGGCAGATAATCCTTCATCGAAGACTTACTGGCCACTTCAAAAAGTTTCTGATGCCCCTTATGGATGCCATCAAAATAACCTAGTACAAGGACCGTTTTACCCGGTACTGCAATATCTTTTTCGTTCTTAATAGGTACTGTTGTAATCATGAAACTATTATATCATAGAGAAAGCCTTTTCGCTAAGAGGAAATCCCAAATGTCGTTTTTTGCGCCTGAACTGATCTTGATAGACAATTCAAGGTATTCGTTTAAAAAAATAGCACCTCCTAAGAGATGCTATCGTTTGGTAACTAGTCTACTGTTTCTTCTAAATCTTTTAACTTAACCGAAACAATCTTTGACACACCTGATTCTTGCATGGTAACTCCATAGATAGAATCCGCTGCCGCCATGGTCCCCTTACGGTGGGTCACAACGATAAACTGACTATCCTTGTCAAAGCGGTTGAGATAATCCCCAAAACGTTTAACATTGGCTTCGTCCAGCGCCGCCTCTACCTCGTCCAAGATAACAAAAGGAATAGTCTTGACTCGAATGATAGAGAACAACAAGGCCAGAGCCGATAGGGCTTTTTCACCACCACTCATGAGGTTAAGCGACTGGATTTTCTTACCTGGTGGTTGAACAGAAATCTCCACACCAGCTGTTAAAAGATCGCCCTCAGTTAATATCAAGTCTGCCTGACCTCCACCAAACATCTGTCTAAAGGTCACTTTAAAGGACTCACGAATAGCCTCAAAGGTTGATTTGAAGCGTTCCTTAACCTCATCATTCATCTCTGTGATGATTTCAAGAAGCAGGTTTTTCGCAGATAAAATATCATCTCGTTGGCTATTTAGGAAATCCAAACGGTTGTGGACTTCTTCGTACTGTTCAATAGCATCCAAATTGACTGGTCCGAGTGAGCGAATAGCCTTTTCAAGATCTTTAACTTCTTGCTCTGCCAGATTGAGATTTTCCAACTCATGCGCTTTTTCTAGAGCCTCAGTGTAGCTGATCTGGTACTGATCAGTTAATTGAGCTTGTAGATAGCGCAAGCGTTCGCTGACCTTTTCTTTCTTTGCTTCAGCACGTGTTTGTTTGCGAATCCACTCCTCATTCTGCTGACGAGCCTGATCCAAATGACTGGCAATATCATCTAGCTGACCTTCAATATCATCCAACTCAAACTGCTTGCGAATCAAACCTTGTTGGAGGTTTGTTTTCTGAGTTTTGGCTTCTTCCGTCTGCTGACTTAGCAAATCCGTATCAACCTTCTCAAGATTATCAACCTTTTCTTGAAGGAGACGCTGGATTTCCTCTTGTTCAAGATTGAGGTTATCCAATTCCTTACCTAGACGTTCAATATCAGTCACTTCGTACCGCTTTTGTCCTTGCAGTTCTGACTTAAGCAAGCGTGCTTGAGAAACCTGTTCCTGCAAGTTTTGATAACGTTCTTGAATAGCGTTTTTGTTAGACTTAATTTCTTCAATCTCAGTTTCCAGATTTTGCTTTTCACTGGCAATGGTAGCAAGGCGCTCTTGGCACTTTTCCTGATCTGCTTGCCAATCTCCTTCAGTAAGACGATTTAATTCCTCTTCTTGAAGTTTCCAAAGCGTTTCTAACTCTTCTACTTGCTGACTAGTTTGCTGATAAGCGAGGGACAAGCCTTGCTCATGGATACGAGCCTGTTCTCCCTGAGATTTGATGGCTTCTAATCTTTCTGTCAATACCGCCATCTCATCTTGCAAGGTCTTCAAACTTTCTTCTTCCGAACGCAGACTAGCTTCTTCTTCAGCAATTTCTTTTTGTAATTGCTCCAGCTCTGGCTTGATGAAGATACTGTTATTCTGGCGATTGGCACCACCCGCGTAGGAACCACCTGTGCGCAACTCTGTCCCATCCAGTGTCACCATACGAACCTGGTAACGAACTTGGCGAGCTGCCGTACGCGCATGTTCTACAGTATCAAAAATTGCTGTCGTTGCTAGCAAGTTTTTGAAAATTGCTTCTAGTCTCTTATCAAACGACACCAACTCATCTGCCATGCCAAGGAAGCCTGGACTTGCAGCGATAGCGTCTTGATTCTGACTAGAGATTGTACGCGCCTTAATCGTTGTCAAAGGAAGGAAGGTCGCACGACCAGCTCTGTTACGTTTTAGGAAATCAATAGCCTTGGTTGCCGCGTTTTCATCTTCTACGATGATATGCTGACTGCTGGCTCCAAGTGCAATTTCTAGGGCGGTTTGATAATGAACATCAAAGGTCAAATGTTCACTGACTGCACCAATGATCCCACCCAGGCGATCTTTCTCTTGGAGAACACTCTTAACACCCGCGTAAAAATTACTATGATTTCTTAGAATGTTTTCTAAACTTTGGGCTCTAGCCTGCTTGTTTTTGAGACTATCCAGACGATCAAAGAGTTGGCTCTGCTGAGCTTGGTAAGAAACTTTCTGCTCCTCTTGTTCCTTGGCACTAGCTTGGTAGTCAGCCAATAATTTCTGAACCTGCTCCTTAGCAGTTTCAAGCTCAGCCTCTTGCTGACTCGCCTTTTCTTTAGCTGTAGCCAGTTGTTCTTTCAGTTTTTCAAGTTGATCTGCTTGTTTTTGAGATAGCTGACGGCTGTTCTCTAGTTCATTCTCGATGCGAGTCAGTTGGTTTGAGACATCCGCTTCTTCTTGTAAAAGAGCCACAAAGCGTTCTCGCAAGAGCTCTATCATCTGGTCAGGATCGTCTGAGAAAGCTAGCAATTCTGCCTCTAAACGATTGAGTTCCTTGTTATTTTCAGCTAGATTTTCCTCTAACTGTGCCAAGTTCGCTTCTTTTTCAGATTTCTCTTTACTTAGAGTCTTTCTCTTATCTTCTAAAGCAGTCAAACGAGTTTGTGCTTCTTGTTGATTGAGGGCTACCTGCTCGGACTCCAGTTTTGATAGGGCTAATTTTCGCTCTAAGTCACTGATCAAACTAGTCAAATCCATCAAGCTCCCTTGGTCTTTGGACATTTGAGCTTGGAGATCTTGGCGTTTCTTTTTAAGAGTTTGATTTTCTTCTTCTAACTCTTCACGCTTTTGGTAATAGCCAGTCAAAAGTTCCTGAACTTGCGTTAGCTCTTCTTCTGTTAGCTCTAGTTCAGCCTTATTTTCCTTGATTTGGGCAACCAGTACATCCAAATAAATCGCCTTGCGTTGACCATCCAAGTCGAGAAACTTACGAGCATTCTCGGCTTGTTTTGCAAGGGGCTTGATTTGATTGTCCAACTCATAGATAATGTCCTCTAAGCGGTCTAGATTGTCCTGAGTTTGTTGCAGTTTGCTTTCTGTTTCTTTTCTACGAGTCTTGTATTTTAAAACTCCAGCTGCTTCTTCAAAAATAGCACGGCGTTCTTCAGGCTTGGAGTTAAAAATTTCCTCAACCTTCCCTTGGGAAATAATAGAGAAGGAATCCCGTCCCAATCCTGTGTCCAAGAAAAGGTCGTGTACATCACGCAGACGGACTTTCTTGCCATCAATTCGATACTCGCTATCTCCACTACGGTAGATATGGCGTTCTACCTTAATGACTTGCCCTGCATCCTTGATAAAACCATCTTCATTATCCAAGGTCACGACAACAGAGGCATAATTGAGCGGTTTACGACTTTCTGTTCCAGCAAAAATGACATCAGGCATCTTGCCACCACGGAGACTCTTAACACTGGACTCTCCCAAAGCCCAACGCAGACTTTCTGTAATGTTAGACTTCCCAGAACCATTGGGCCCAACGACAGCTGTCACGCCTTGGTCAAAGACGACCTTGGTCTTGTCAGCAAAGGACTTGAATCCCTGGATCTCAATTTCCTTTAAATACATGAATCCAGCCCCTTCTCAACAGCATTCTTTGCGGCCTCTTGCTCTGCTAATTTTTTAGAACGTCCTTGTCCTTTTCCGATACTCTTGCCTTCAACCAGAACTTCTACATCAAAAACCTTATCATGAGCAGGTCCCGTTTCAGAGGTCACCTGGTAACGAATATCCACATCGCCATTGACCTGGAGCAGCTCTTGCAAGTGTGTCTTGTAATCCTTAATCATTTCAAAGTCACCTGCTTCAACCTTGGGGATCATGACCTGATAGATAAACTCTTTTACTCTAGCAACATCCTTGTCTAAAAGCAAAGCACCCAGAAAGGCTTCAAATGCATCGCCAAGAATGGTGTCACGATTGCGCCCACCAGACTTTTCTTCCCCTTTTCCTAGCTTGATAAACTGATCAAACTGGCAATCACGCGCAAAACCAGCCAAACTCTCCTCGCGAACAATCATGGCACGGAGTTTGGACAAATCTCCCTCTGGTTTCTTAGGATATTTTTTATACAGATATTCTGAAATCAATAATTGCAGAACAGCGTCTCCTAAAAATTCCAAGCGCTCATTGTGTGAAATTTTTAAGAGGCGGTGCTCATTGGCATAACTCGTATGAGTAAAGGCCGTTTCCAGTAAGTTTTTGTCCGCAAATTCGATTGCAAAACGCTTCTTCAGTACAGTTTGTAATTCTTTCATACTGACCTCTTTCTAATAATTACGATCCTTTCTATTATAACAAAAAAAACCCTCTGAGTCACTTTAAAACGGGACTGGAGGGAATTTGGGCATTTTTTAGAAGAAAATTTTCAATTTTAAGGGCAGTATAAAGAAAAAGCCTTATTTAAAGGCTTTTTTAGGCTATTTACATCCACCCTGAGGGAATCGAACCCCCATCTTAAGAACCGGAATCTTACGTGATATCCATTACACTAAGGGTGGAAACTTGTTTTATTATAACAGAAATTTGCTCTAATAACAAGTTTTTTGGGTGGGGTATGCCTCCATTAGTGGGAAGCATCTCCGTTCCAGATAGAGTTTTTCACGATAACATAATCAACGTGCTTGAGGTCAGCAACCTTGCGTCCACCTGCGTAGGAAATGGCACTCTGCAGATCTTGCTCCATCTCGGTAAGGGTATCTTGCAAATGTCCTTTTGCAGGAAGTAAGATGCGTTTTCCTTCCACGTTTTTATAAGCACCCTTTTGATATTGTGAAGCTGAACCATAGTATTCTTTGAACTGTTCGCCGTCGACTTCGATTGTCTTTCCTGGGCTTTCGATATGTCCTGCAAATAGGGAACCAATCATGACCATGCTAGCACCGAAACGGATAGACTTAGCAATATCGCCATGAGTACGAATCCCTCCATCAGCAATAATCGGTTTGCGAGCAGCCTTAGCACACCAGCGAAGTGCTGCCAACTGCCAACCACCTGTACCAAAACCAGTCTTGACCTTGGTGATACAAACCTTACCAGGACCAATTCCAATCTTGGTAGCATCCGCACCAGCATTTTCCAATTCACGCACAGCTTCTGGCGTTCCCACGTTACCAGCAATGACAAAAGTATCCGGCAATTCTTTCTTGATGTGTTGAATCATAGAAATCACGCTATCCGCATGACCATGAGCAATATCAATCGTGATATACTCCGGAGCATCAGCCCTGAGTTGGCTAACAAAGTCATACTCGTAGTCCTTGACACCAACAGAAATGGAAGCAATGAGCCCTTGATCGTGCATGCGTTTGATAAAAGGAATGCGCCCCGCTTCATCAAAACGGTGCATAATGTAGAAGTAACCGCCTTTAGCCAGTTGCTCTGCAACATCCTCATCTAAAATTGTCTGCATGTTGGCTGGTACAACAGGTAGTTTAAACGTGTAATTTCCAAGTGTGACACTCGTATCTGCTTCTGCACGGCTTTTAATGACACATTTGTTTGGGATCAACTGAATATCTTCGTAATCAAAAATTGGAAATTCATTTAACATATCGATGTCTCGTTTCTTTTGTAATGACCTACCTATGCTTCCGCATCCCTACGTCTTTTACGACGTTTCCTTGAATCATTATAAACCAAAGTACAGTTTTTGTCAAATATTTTCAATAATCAAATTATATTGTTCGGGAATTACTTGTATAAATAGCAAAAAAGCGAAGAGATTACTTTCTCCCCGCTTCTTCATCAATAATCGCTTTAAAATTTTCTTCTGAATTTTCCATCATTTTACAAAATGCACTATAGGATGAGGCATTCTGAGGGATTTGGATAGACCACTTCTTCAATTGAGCTCCATAGCCAGCTATTTTTCCTATTTCACTATTTACTGACCGCTCCACACTAGGAAAAATCAGTCCAGCCTTCTCAGCTTCTAAAATATAAGAATAGGAAATCAATTGGAACAAGTCCTCACGGTTAATCCCTTTTTCAGTGAACTCTAGTTTCTTATATTTTGCATCTAGAACAATCTTTCGTTCTCTGTCATAAAAATCTGGATATACTTTTCGTTTCCCAACAGAAAATACTGAAATTCCATCCGTCTTATCCTTATTTCTGGGATGTACAAAACCTTTTGGCAACAAGGTGTAAACATACTCTTCCCAAAGCCAGGCAACATCAAAGAGAATACCATGTACCATCTGGGATTGGGGCCCAAGACCATGCTTTTCTCTACTCAGAATCATCAAGCAGAGTTCCTGTAATTTTCTATACTCTCTAAAATAGGCGTGTCGGATGGGTTTGATTTTATTCATTCTGATAATCTTGGCACGATCAGCTAGTTTATAAGATGAGGTTACACGAATAATTTCTGTCATATTTTCACGATTACTATCGAGCAGAACTCCGAAACCTTTCTGATTCTTTATGTACTCAATCGTATGCCGAATCAACTGCATGAGTGGATTATCATAGGTGAACTCTCTAGTGGTATAGGCAATATTTCCCGTAAAAAGGAGATTTTTTTTCAGATGATTTCCAACATCTAGCACACCCTTCACATGACTATCGTTATGGAAAAATCGCTGGTATTCCTTATAAAGACCTTTTCGGAGAGCAGCTTGCAGATATTTGGGAAGGAGGTAAATCAAAAGCTGATAGAGTTTATCCTCTGGAGATAGACCGACATCTAAACTAGTCAGATTGATATTGAGAACCTTTTGTAAAAGATAATGCAAAAAGTGGTCGTTATATTCATCAGAAAAACGAGAGGAAATCGTTAATCTTTCCTGACCACAGCCCAGAAAACCAATCACATTTCCTGTGTTGATTTCCTGATTAACTGTTTCCAAAATCTTTTGGTCCTTGTCTAAATCAGGAGAATTCATCAAATCATTTGGGAAAATAAAAATATTGTCCTCTCGAGATAGGTTATCTAGTGTTCTATCAAGGAGCGCTTGACTTAGATTGGGAAATTCTGCGACAAAATCTTCTCTAGCAATTTTATAATGATTATCAGTTATACGCATCATTATCACCAGTCTCTTGCTGATTTGTTTGCTCGTTATTTGTCAGATCAAATGCTTTTTTCAATGTATCCAGAGTTTTGGCCTCTTCATAAGAACCACGTAAGTAATCTTCCAATAGAGGTTTGAGGTAATCAGACCAGAGTAATTCATAGTCAAAATCTACATCCTTCAACTTAAGGAAATAACTTGGTCCGATATGATAATGACTGTTTAGCTCCTGAACGTTTTCGATAGCAGCGTTCAAGTTTCTTAGACGAAGTTTTGCTTCTTCTGCATGGATACCCAGTTCTTTATCCAACATAGCAACTTGGCTTTCAGCAGTAACTTCAACAAAGCGGAAACGACGACGCATAGCAAAATCAAAGGTATCTACTGAACGGTCAATATCATTCATTGTTCCGATGATGTAAACATTCTCAGGAATATAAAACTTGTCATCCGTCTCATGTAAATTAGCATACTGGGTAGACACACTTCCCTTTTCACCACGATAGCCAGGGTCAATAGAAAAAAAGAGTTCACCAAAAATCTTAGAAATCTCACCACGGTTGATTTCATCGATGATGAAAACGAAGTTTTTCAATTCATTATCTATTTCTATTATTTCATCCTGAATACTTTCATTTTTTATCATTTTGTAAAGTGTCAAATAGTATGAAAATTCTTGGGTTGCATTATTTTTATTAAAAAACTGAGTTATGTCTTTAACTTGTTCAAATTGAGATTCTGAAGTTAACATTGTTTCGATATCTTTAATTTTCAATTTTGCATTTTTTGATACCTCATTTTCAGGAATAGATATATAAATGTAATTTTCATCAATTTCTGTAATGATAAAGGACGATTGACGTTTTGTATATAACTTGTCAGACGGAAACTCCATATTAGCAAAATATTTTGAAATCTTTGCTATTGATTTTTTTTCCTTTTCTAAATCATCCTTGTTTTTATGTGAATAGACCCAATTTTTCTTTGCTTTCAAACAAAACTCTTTAAAAATACCGTCTTGAGGCTTAAATCCAATAGCTCCATCCCCATTTGATACCGGTCTCAAACCCTCTACAAAATCTGTATAATCATAGGAAGGGTGAAATTGTACAAAGCCGATTTGATCTTCATTACCACCAGTTAGCTCTGCCGCTATTTCTTTAGCAAGATAAGTTTTTCCTGTACCAGGTGCGCCACGGAGGATAAGGTTTTTGGATTGTAACAAGATATTACTCAAGGGATGATGAATATTATTTTGTTCAGACATTTCTTTCTCTCCTTGCTTATTATCACTGTCTATAAAATCTTTTGAATACTCAAATAAAATACTACCCAACATTGAAGATTCTAGTTCAGGATATGTTTTAGAAAACAGTTTACAAATCTCATGATTCTGACGATAGGGCCCTCCTTGATTACTTTGGAGAATCAACCTATTCCAAAATTCATTTTGACTATTCATATTTACTCCTAAAAAAGAAGGATTCTCCGAATAAATACAAAGTAGTTTTGTGACTACCGCAGAACGCCCAATAAATTCATTCTTTGACTTTTTTATGTCAAAAATAGGGTTATTGAAATCCAACATTCTACCAGCTTGGATGATCTCATACAAATCCGATTTTAATTTGTTAAATCGGTCTTCTAGTTCTGATTCTGGAATGACTTTATTAGCTTGATCTTTATAACTCTTTGTTTTTTCATTCCAATAAATACCAAATTTTGAAGAACCTCCGCCTCCAATTCCCATAAATAAAGATTTGTATTTCCCCCTCTCAAGACCGTAGCAAAAAGAATTACTTTTAGCGCCTTTCCCAATGACATATTCATCGATAGACATGGTTAAAATTCTATCAAGTGGCCATTCTTTAAGAAATTCTTCACGTAATTTTTCATTGTGAATACTATATTTAAATGCATCTTCTCTTAATCTTATTTTATTTTCTTGGTACCAAGCATAAAAATCTTCCAAGCCAAGCTTTCTTTTATCCATCAATCTTACTCCTTTTATAATAATGTTCAAATAAAAACTATATATTTCACATATAGAATATCATATCTATATAAAAAAGAAAAGAAATTCTAAACAAAAAGCCCAGTGTAGAGACTTTATTCCCTCTTAACACTAGACTTCTTTCTGTCTTAATAATACTCACCTTGACGGTAGTCCCATGAGTTAAAGGTATCTGACAGGTGCATCATGATTTTATCAATGTCAAGCCCTTTGCGGATCACAACTGGCGCTGGTGAAGTTGAACGTGCTCCTCCTTGTTCTGGGATTAGTTTGCCGTCTTTATCAACCATAGACACCATCACACCTTGCTCGTAGCGCGTTTCAATCGTTTTATCAGGTTGGATAGATGCCACATAGTCGTCTGCTTCGATGACAAGGTCCACTGCTCCTTCGATACGTTCTCCGATACCTTCCACCTTACCACGATTTCCTTTTCCAGATGGGTTGGCTGATGAGGCATAGACCATTTTACCTTCTTCCCAAAGTTTAGCAGCCAACTGTTCACCAGCTTTACCAAACCTGATGACAAAACAGCTAGTACCACGAACGTCTGTCATAAGTTCTTCTCGGCCATCACCGTATGCTTTGAGTTTTTCAAAAGCTTCTGGTTTCCAAGGAAGGATACAGCCAAGGAGAATATCTTCGTCCCAATGTTTTTGGTAGAAGGCTTCAATTTCTGGGTTGAGTTGTGCTAAAGCACGTAGCTCGTCCATGCTACCACAAAGTACAACACCTGGTTTGTTACGGTTACGTTCTTTAGCTTCAAATTTGCGTTCAAGTCCTGCCTTATCGCTAGTCATGATAATGTAACCAACTTTTGTAGGGCATACAATGCACCCTCCCTCACCTTTTAAAATGTCATAGCCTTCTTGTGAAAGTGTTCCGTTCCATTGAATGTGTTTTGTCATAGTTCTATTTCCTTTTCTATTTTTTCTAGTCCTGCCAGTAGGCTGGTCGTTGTTTTTCATATGCAGCAATCAAATCTTCATACTGCAAAGTAATACCGATATCATCCAAACCATTTAAGAGCTTGTGTTTCCACTCGCTATCGATTTCAAAAGTGAATTCTCCAACTGGTGAGATGATTTTTTGTTGTTCCAAGTCCACAGTTACCTGGTCGCTTGGTTTCAATTGGGCTAGCTTTTCTCTAACCTCCCTAGGCTGAACAATAGGCAACATGCCATTATTGAGTTCATTATTGTAATGAATGTCACCGAAAGAGCCTGCAATCACGACCTTAAAACCGTAGTCTGCTAGAGCCCAAGCTGCATGTTCCCTCGAAGAACCTGCCCCAAAGTTATCCCCTGAGATAAGAATACTGGCTTTACGGTATTCTGGTCGGTTAAAAACAAAGTCTGGATCCTCAGTGTAGTTATCATCCAAATATCGCCAGGCATACATGAGGTACTTACCAAAGCCTTTTTTATCAATTAACTTGAGAAACTGCTTGGGAAGGATTTGGTCGGTGTCAATGTTATCATTCATAAGAGGAACGGTCGTTCCCGTATAAACTGTAAATTTCTCCATATCCTCTCCTTACTGGGCCTCTGGCATTTGCCGAACATCTACGAATCGCCCTGCGATAGCTGCCGCCGCTGCCATGGCTGGACTGCAGAGATGGGTTTTAGCACCAAATCCCTGTCTATCCTCAAAGTTGCGGTTACTGGTTGAAGCACAATGCACGCCATCAGGTACCTTGTCTGGATTCATCCCTAGACACATAGAGCAACCTGGGTCTCTCCACTCAAAGCCAGCATCTAAGAAGACCTTATCCAAGCCCAACTTCTCAGCAGCTCGTTTCACAGGACGCGATCCTGGTACTACAATTGCTGTTAGATTGGGAGCTATTTTCTTTCCTTTGACAAATCGAGCAGCCAGTTGCAAGTCACTGAGACGAGCATTGGTACAAGACCCGATAAAGATATAACCTATTTCAATATCTTCTGGTTTTTGACCAGGTTCCAAGTTCATGTAATGATAAGCTCGTTCATCATTCATATCCTTAATTTCTGGGAAGCTACTGTCAAAGTCAACACCCATAGCAGGGTTGGTTCCCCAGGTCACCATAGGTGCCAAGTCAGAGACATCCATATGGATAACCTTATCATAAACAGCATCACTATCACTGACAAGCGTCTTCCAGTCAGCAACTGCCTCTTCGAAAGCTTCTGGAACACATTCCCTTCCCTTGAGATAATCATAGGTAGTCTGATCTGGATTCATAATTCCCATCTTAGAACCAAACTCGATGGACATATTGCAGATAGTCATTCTCTCTTCCATGGTCAGTGCATCAATTGCTTGCCCACGATATTCCACCGCATAACCTACACCACAAGCAACGCCGTACTTGGCAATCAAGGCTAAAATGTAATCCTTAGAATAAACTCCTTTTTGAGGAACACCAGTGAATTCTACCAGCATTTTCTTAGGTTTAACTTGCCAGAGTGTCTGGGTAGCAAAAACATGCTCGACCTCACTGGTCCCAATCCCAAAGGCGATAGCTCCGAAAGCTCCGTGAGTAGCTGTGTGGCTATCTCCACAGACGATGAATTTTCCTGGTTGTGTCCGTCCTGTTTCTGGACCTACCATGTGAACAATCCCCTGCTTTTCAGAACCGTGGGCCGCATGTTCAATCCCAAACTCCTCAACATTTTCAGCAAGCTTGTCAATTTGGGCCTTAGAAATTACATCTCGAATATCGTAGATATTGACCGTAGGGACATTGTGGTCAAAGGTTCCAAATGTCAAGTCTGGCCGTCTCAATCTGCGACCCGCATCTCGTAATCCTTGAAAAGCTTGGGGACTAGTCACTTCATGAATATAGTGTTGATCCACATACATGAGTTGAGGCTGCCCCTCTTCTCCTGTGATGACATGGCGGTCCCATAATTTATCAAAAATTGATTTTCCTGCCATCCATTACCTCCAAATAAAATATAAGGCTACTAGTGTGGTCACCATCCCGAGAAACCAAACTGTTTTAAAATACCATTTTCTAGTCTTGTGGTGAAAGGTGATTCCTGCTAGCCAGGCACCAAAACCACCACAAGTAAAGGCTAAAATGAGTAAGATTTTCTCTGGAACGCGCCAAGCACCTCTTCTTGCCTTGGATTTGTCAATGCCATAGATTATAAATATCAAAAGATTCCAAATCAAGAGGGCAAGAGTTATTCCTTCATTTATCTTCATAATCTTTCAATGATGGCTTCTGTCATTTCCTTGGTCGAAGCCTGTCCTCCTATATCTCTCGTTAAAATTCCTGCTGCCAAACTGGCTTCTACAGCATGTTCGATACGCTCTGCATTCTCAAAACGTCCAAAACTATCTCTCAACATCATGGCAACTGACAAAATCATGGAAATAGGATTGGCAATTCCTTGACCTGCAATATCTGGCGCTGAACCGTGAATAGGCTCATAAAGACTTGGCCCCTTTTCAGAATGACTGGCTGATGGCATGACTCCAAGGGTACCAGATAGGACGCTTGATTCATCTGATAGAATATCTCCGAAGAGATTCTCTGTCACGATGACATCAAATTTAGCAGGATTGGTAATCATGAGCATGGCAGCTGAGTCGACTAGCTGGTGTTCCAAGATCACATCTGGGAAATCCTGCGCGACTTCCTCAGCTACTCTCCGCCAGAGTTTTGATGTCGCTAGAACATTTTGCTTATCGATACTAGTAACGATTTTTCTGCGATTTCTTGCAATTTCAAATGCCTTGCGAATAATCCGCTCTACTTCCTCATAGCTGTAGTCGTTGATATCACGCGCTTTTCGCTCTTCAAGGATATGATCTCCAAAGTAAATACCACCTGTCAACTCACGCACCACGACAAAGTCTACACCAGCAATTCTTTCCGGTTTGAGAGGTGACAAATGCTTGAGACTGTCAAAGATTTTTACGGGGCGAATATTGGCATAGAGATTGAGTTCCTTACGAAGAGACAGCAAGCCTTGTTCAGGCCGAACCGCAGCCCCATCATACTGGGGACTGCCGATAGCTGCTAGGAGAATAGCATCTGCTTCTCTACATGTCTTGAGGGTTTCATCAGGTAAGGGATGACCCACAGCATCAATACCTGCTCCTCCAAAGGGGCGTCTGTCAATTTCATAGTCAAAACCTGTTTTTGAAGCTAGAACCTCTAGAACCGCTAGACCAGCTTCCATGATTTCTGGACCGATTCCGTCCCCTGCTAGAGCTACTATTTTCTTTGTCATAGCTTTCTCCTTCACACACTAGGCATGTCTCGGTAGGAAACGCTGCGCCCCATCTCACCTGCATTCTCTTTTTGAACAAAGGTATTGGCATTTATATAAGCAATAGCCGAAGCCTTCAATACATCAAAATCAAGTCCTGCCGCGTTAAAAATGGTCTCAGTATCTCTGTTTTCAACAGTAACCAAGACACGAGCTTGAGCATCGATCCCATCTGTCACCGCATCAATTGTGTAGGATACCAAGCGGACAGATTGGTTAAAGAACTTATCGATAGCATTAAAGATCGCTTCAACAGAGCCTTGTCCTGTCGCATTGAACTCGACCTTCTCACCATCCATATTAGCCAGACTAACAAGCGCTTCAATGTCATTATCTGCATGGGTTTGAAGTTGCAAATCATCAAAGTGGAAGCCTTCTGGGTTTTCAACAATGGTTCCAGCGACCAGTGCACGAATATCTGCATCTGTGATTTCTTGCTTTTTGTCTGCCAGCGCTTTGAACTTAGCAAAGAGTGGTTTGATATCCTCTTCTGAAAAGTCTAGGGCCAATTCCCTTAGTTTCTCAACGAAGGCATGGCGACCTGACAATTTTCCAAGCGGAAGACTATTACTCTTAACACCAACCAATTCAGGTGTAATGATTTCATAGGTAAGAGGATTTTTAAGAACTCCATCTTGGTGAATGCCAGACTCATGAGAGAAGGCATTACCACCAACCACAGCCTTGTTTTTAGGAACTGGAATACCTGAGAAGCGAGAAACCATTTCTGAAGTATTAATGGTTTCGTTTAGGACAATGCTTGTCTCTGCTTGGTAGTAATCTTGGCGAATATTGAGCGCCACTGCTATTTCTTCCAAAGCTGCATTTCCAGCTCTCTCCCCAATACCATTGATAGTCCCTTCAACACGTCCTGCACCGTTCTTGACAGCAGCAAGGCTGTTAGCCACTGCCATGCCGAGGTCATCATGACAGTGAGGCGAATAGACGATCTGACGATTGGTCTTGACATTCTCAATCAAGTGTTTGAAGATGGCACCATATTCCTCTGGCGTAGTAAATCCAACCGTATCAGGGATATTGATATAAGTTGCCCCAGCATCCACTGCTGTCTGTACAACTTGCAAGAGGAAATCCAACTCGGTTCTGGTCGCATCCTCTGGAGAAAATTCTACGATTTTAAACTTAGAACGGGCATAGGAAACATGCTCACTAATTGCTTCCAAAATCTCTTCTTTACTCTTATTAAGCTTATACTTGCGGTGAATCGGACTGGTCGCGATAAAAACGTGAACCTGTGGATACTTGGCATCCTTGAGCGCCTCATAACAAGCATCTATATCAGACTTGACAGAACGTGCCAAACCTGTCACCGCCGTTTTCTTCAAGACCTTAGCAATCTCCTGAACTGCTGTAAATGAGTCTGGACTCGCCGCCGGAAAACCAGCTTCGATGGCTGAAATACCCCATTTCTCCAGCTGTCTTGCGATGGCAACCTTTTCCTTGATTGAAAAATTAACACCTGGTGTCTGCTCACCATCACGGAGACTGGTATCTAGAAACTCAACTCTACGCATAAGAATTCCCCCTTCAAAATTTCAGTATAGAAAAAACATCTCGCTCGGAAACCCAAGCGAGATGTTGATTTACTCCCGCTTGGTAAGCCAAACAGGACTAATGCTTCTGCACTAGCCCGAGTACCTCAACAACAAAGCAAATTGATTAAACTTAGCTGTTTTCATGTTTGACTTTCTCCTTCGTTTGATATCTTGTTTAGTATTTTAGCATAGGAAAAATCTCTTGTCAAGAAAAAATCCAATATTTTCTGAAAATTTCTTCAGTAAAGAATATTTAGCTAATTAAAAGTATTTGAAAAATCAAGTGAATTTCCTTACTTTTTCAATGTCAAATTCCAACTGATTTCTAGCAAATCTAGAACGTCATCATCAGATAAACTATCATCAAGAGTAAGACTAATCCAGTAACGTTTGTTCATATGAAAGGCTGGATAAATGCCCTTTTTTGAAAGTAAATGAGCTACTTGATCGTGTTTGAGGTTAACTGCTTCCACTAGCCCTTCTCTGCCTTTATCCAGCTTAGTCCAAGAAATCCTCATAAAAACAGCATACCACTTTTGATTGCCTTCATGATGTAATACTGCTGTATCAGGTGATTTTTCCCACAGATACTCCAACTGATTGCCATACTTTTCTTGAACTTTAGCCATGATACGCTTAGTCTGAGGACAGATAAAATCCTGTGCATCAAAGCAAGCCTTCCGAATCTGGTAAAGAATCTCCAAACAAGCCTCACGGACACTTCCGACAAAACTTCCCCTCATACTTTCCATATGTACTTGAGGATAGAGGTCACCCGTCTCTTGATCAAAGACCTGAAAACTCACATTATCAGTAGTGATGGAAACTGTCATGAAAAAGTCACCCTGCAAAATCTGGCAACTATAGGTCCAGACTTCTCCATTTTCTACAAAACCAAAGGCATGAGCTTTTTCTTTATTAAACTGATAGGATTTAAAAATTTCAAACATAAGTGAAAACTGCTACCAAAAGCTAGCAGTTCCTTTCTATTTTTTAAAAGACAACCTTGGTTCCATGCAATTGTGTCACACCTAGTTGGTCGATAAAGGTTTGACGGTTGTCCAAGTCAATCCCCCCACCTGGTAAAATTTCAATTTTACCTTTAGCCTGTTCCAAAATTCTGTGATAGTGATCAAAACGTTTCTCTAGCGAGTCACCAGACACACCAGCACGAGTCAAGATACGATTGACACCAGCTTGGCTGAGCCAGTCAATAGCTTCCAACTGGTCTTCTTCGCTCAATTCATCAAAGGCCATGTGGAAGACAATTTCCATTCCTTTCGATGCGGCAATCAACCTCTCAAGATTAGCCTTATCCAACTTCTTATCAGCGGTTAATAGCCCAAAAACAACTCCTTGACTTCCAGCCTGAGCAGTCAAACGAATATCTTCTAGCATAATAGCAATGTCTAGGTCATTATAGACAAAGTCGCCACCACGTGGACGAATCATGGTCATGATGGTGGTATGATAGTTAGCTGCCAGTTCAACCGCTGCCTTTGTTACTCCATAGCTAGGTGTTGTGCCACCTACTGCTAGATTATCACAAAGTTCGATTCGACGAGCTCCAGCCTGCATAGCTTTTTCAAGCAAGGTCACATTTTCAGCACAAAATTCGTAAATCATTTGATTCTCCTTGATGTTTTCTTTGAATTTATTATATCATATTATTTGAATATGCTTTCATTTTTATCAAGGCAAATAACTACTATTTTTATCTATTCTTTGTCAGGAATGACTTTAAAGAGATAGTAGGTGATAAAGATAGTCAATGCTCCCAGACCGATTTTGACTGGCAAAATAGGGGCAAAATAAATAGAAATTCCCATCAAGATATAGATAGATACGATGATTTTTTTCTTGCGTTCTCGCGCGATAGACTTGGTCTCGCGAAAATCAGCTACATAAGTCTGATAGAGCTTGGTGTGATAAAGCCAGTCTTCAAAACGCTTAGAGGATTTTGAAAAGCAAGCGATTGATAATAAAAGAAAGGGCGTTGTTGGCAAGAGCGGCAGGACAACACCTACAAGAGCTAGAGCCAAAGAAATAAAACCAATACAGAAATAAATAATGCGCATGTCTTCTCCTAATAAAATAATCTTCTACTAGTTTCCCACAAAATGAGGAAATTTGTCAAGTTTAAACTAAAAAGAGCCTGAAATTCATTTTCAGGACTCTTCATTTTATTTAATCTTTTCCTCTTCGTAGTCGCCATTACTACATACAACCTGCTTACCACCACCACGGACCTTTTTCTCCACAAGGAAGTGTCCACATTTTGGACAATCACGTCCAATTGGTTTGTCCCAGGAAGTAAATTCACATTCTGGGTAACGATTGCAACCATAGAAGATACGATTGCGCTTGGTTTTGCGTTCAATGATTTGTCCTTGATGGCAGCTTGGACACTCTACGCCGATTTCTTTCACGATTGCTTGGGTATGGCGGCAATCTGGGAAATTGCTACAAGCATAGAATTTCCCAAAACGTCCTAGCTTAATCACCATTGGACTGCCACAAACTTCACAGTCAAATCCAGCTGGCTCATCCTTAATCTGGATTTTTTCCATTTCAGCTTCAGCCTTGGCTACTTCTTTGGAGAATGGTTTGTAAAATTCGTCAATAACCCGTTGCCACTGCTCTTTTCCAACTTCGACATCATCCAGTTTGCCTTCCATTTCAGCTGTGAAGGTCACATTGACGATATCTGGGAAATATTCAACGATGAGTTTATTAACAATTTCTCCCAACTCTGTTGGTTCAAAGCGTTTGGCTGCCAGACGAACATAATAGCGTTTCTGGATGGTTTCAATGGTCGGAGCGTAAGTTGACGGACGCCCAACACCATTTTCTTCCAAGGTCTTGATAAGGGTCGCTTCCGAATAGCGAGCTGGCGGTTGGGTGAAATGTTGTTCTGGCTTGCTATTGACCTGCTTGACCACATCTCCTACTGACATATCTGGCAGCATTTTGTTCTTGTCAGAGTCATTGTAGATAGCAAGATAACCATCAAACTTAACCTGACTACCATTTGCCGCAAACTGAACGCCATTTTGAGAAAACTTAACAGCCATGGTATCAAAGATAGCTCCCGTCATCTGGCTAGCCACAAAACGGTTCCAGATAAGGGTATAAAGTTTGAGCTGGTCTTTGTCCAAGTACTTAGCGATACTTTCTGGTGTGTTTAAGACACTAGATGGACGAATGGCTTCGTGGGCATCTTGAGCACCTGAGGCATTCTTGACCTTGCTACCATGCTTAGAATACTTGCTACCAAAACGGTCGTTAATGTAGCTTGCCGCTTCATTCTGAGCCACAGGACTGATACGAGTCGAGTCTGTACGCATATAGGTAATCAAACCTTGCACGCCCGATCCGATATTGATCCCTTCATAGAGCTGTTGGGCTACCATCATAGTCTTTCGAGTACGGAAATTAATTTTGTTAGCCGCATCCATTTGCATAGTTGAAGTAGTATAAGGTAGGGGCGCATTGCGTTTGCGTTCTTTCTTATCTACCTGGTCTACTATGAAATCTTTGCTAGTCAAATGGGATAAGACTTCTTTGACTTCTTCGTTGGTGGTCAATTTCATCTTTTTGCCATTCATACCATAGAAAGAAGCCTGAAATTGCTTGGTTCCCTTCTTAAAGACACCATCAATTGTCCAGTATTCTTCTGGTTGGAAGGCATTGATTTCATTTTCACGGTCAATGATGAGCTTAAGGGCAACCGACTGCACGCGTCCTGCTGATAAGCCCTTCTTGACCTTTTTCCACAAAATAGGCGAAATCGAATACCCTACCAAGCGGTCTAAGACTCGACGAGCTTGTTGGGCGTCGACCAAGTCCATGTCAATCTTGCGAGGTTCTTTAAAGGCATTTTTTACTGCGTCTTTGGTGATTTCATTAAAGACTACTCGGTTGGCATCATTCTCATCCAAATCGAGAATATGAGCCAAATGCCAGGAAATTGCTTCTCCTTCACGGTCCGGGTCACTCGCTAGAAAGACTTTATTGGCCTTTTTAGCTTCTTTTTTTAAGTCATTGATGAGAGGACCTTTTCCTCGGATATTGATATACTGTGGTTCATAGTTATTTTCAATGTCAACTGACATACTGGATTTTTTCAAATCACGAATATGTCCGACGCTGGCTAGAACCTTATAATTTCTGCCTAAATATTTCTCAATCGTTTTCGCCTTGGCAGGCGACTCTACGATGACTAGATTTTTTTTAACTGTTGATTTTTTCTTTTTTGTTGCCGTAGCCACACTATCACACCTTTTCAAAGTAATAAACTTTATAAAGTGTAAACCATTTTGCCATAACTGTCAAGACTTAGCTACTATATATAGAAGAAAAGTTTATCTGAGGGAACAAATTTCTCCTTAAAATTCAAACTCAGCCAGCACATCTTGACCGCTGGAAATCAGTTTTGCCCCCTCTTGGATCAAGTGGTGACAGCCATCTGAATGGCCATCTAAAATGTTTCCTGGAACGGCAAAGACATCACGCCCTTCCTCCATAGCACGCTCACAGGTGATGAGGCTCCCTGAACGCATCCTTGCCTCTGCCACAATAACTCCTCGACATAGTCCTGCTATGATTCGATTACGAGCTGGAAAGTGAAATTTCAGAGGTTGCTCGCCAGGTCCATATTCACTGAGAACCAGATGGTCATTGCCAATGTACTCCTGCAAGCGTTTATTGGCTTTAGGATAAAACACATCCAAGCCTGTTCCAATGACGGCAATCGTTCTTCCTCCATTCTGGAGTGCAGCCATGTGGGCAGCCGTATCAATCCCTTTGGCTAAACCACTGACCACGATTAACTCGTTTTCCAAACCTTGAATAACTCTCTGAACCGACTTTGCTCCCTGACTTGAACATGAACGACTCCCTACAGCAGCAACCTTCGGAAACTTCAACAAATCCAGATTTCCTTTATAAAATAAGAGCACTGGAGCATCATAAATCTCACTCAGATCCCACGGATAACAGTCATCAAGAATAGAAAAGGATGGAAATTTTTGGAACTCCTTCTCCAACTGAGCATCATCTATCTGGAAATAGCGTTCCATAAAGACAGCAGGATTACGACATCCAGATATTTCCGCAATGTCACCTAGCAAGAGCTCCTGATCTACAGTCTCGTCATATTCAAGAACAGTTAAAATTTGTTGATTGGTCAGCCCAGCTTTGCGCAATTTGTAAATCTCATAGTTTGTGATCTTCATATACAACTCCATTTCTTTTTCTACTCATCTATCTATTCGTAAAAATAATAAAAAGAAGATCAGTTGATCTTCTTTTTTCATTTATTCAGCTTTAGTAGTTGACCAACTACTTTCAACCATCGGTAAGATTGTTTTTAAAGTTTCCCCATCCCCTTCAAGTGAAACATAGCGGATTTTACCATCATTTGATCGGAAAACCCAGGTAACGAGATATTTCCCTGACTTAGCAATTGCATTGACAACATAGGCTTCATAACCTCCAATGGTCGATTTGGAGCCCCAAACCTTACTGAAATCAGAGCTTTGTTCTTTGGAAGTTAAAATACTAGATGAGACAGTCACAACATCCAGTTTAGCATATTCTTCTTCGCTGATATTAAACTGCTCAGCCTTGAAGGTATTCAGTGTAACAATGTTGATATCTGTTCCATCGCAATACTGTATATCATTTCCACCTTCTACTTCATGGAATCGAACCCATGATTTGGGTACCTTGACAAATCCATACTCATTCGAGCCAATGATTTGCGTCTCTTCCTTTTTCGCTTCAGAAACGGCAGAGCTAGAGCTACTCGTTTTCTGACTGCCAGAAGAACTAACAACTGCAGACGAACTTTCTTCGGTTGCTGTTTGCGATTTGTTAGAGCATGAAGCTAAAAAAGCACTAAGAGTAACTAAAGTACCTAAAATTAATAATTTTTTCATCCTACCACCTTTCCATCTGCATTATAAGAAAAATAAGGACTTCTGTCAAATTCTAACCTGATCTATTTTGTCAGTTGATGATTTTACTCGCTCTCATTTAAAGTAAAAACTCTTGAAAAATCTTCAAGAGTTTTATTTCTATTCTTCATCCATGCTTAAGACGCTAAGGAAGGCTTCTTGTGGGACTTCTACTGATCCGATAGCTTTCATCCGTTTCTTACCTGCCTTTTGTTTTTCAAGGAGTTTGCGTTTACGAGAAACGTCACCACCGTAACATTTGGCAAGTACGTTCTTACGAAGGGCCTTGATATCCGTACGAGCCACAATTTTGTGTCCAATAGCTGCTTGAATCGGCACTTCAAATTGTTGACGAGGGATGATTTTCTTGAGCTTATCAACGATAAGTTTCCCACGTTCGTAGGCAAAATCCTTATGAACGATAAAGCTGAGAGCATCGACCTTATCACCATTGAGAAGAATGTCCATTTTGACTAGCTTAGATGGACGGTACTCTGACAATTCATAGTCAAAGCTTGCATAACCACGCGTCGAAGACTTAAGCTTATCAAAGAAGTCAAAGACGATTTCAGCAAGTGGAATTTGATAGATAACATTGACACGATTGTCATCAATATAATCCATGGTTACAAAGTCCCCACGTTTGCGTTGAGCCAATTCCATAACAGCTCCAACAAACTCCTGCGGTACCATGATTTGAGCCTTGACATACGGCTCTTCAATAGTCGCAATCTTGGTTGGGTCTGGAAATTCAGAGGGGTTAGACACATCCATAGACTCACCATCAGTTTGGTTAACCTTATAGATAACAGATGGAGCTGTCATGATGAGGTCAATATTGAACTCACGTTCTAAACGCTCTTGGATAACATCCATATGGAGAAGGCCAAGGAATCCACAACGGAAACCAAACCCCAGCGCCTGCGATGTTTCTGGTTCAAACTGCAGACTGGCATCGTTGAGCTGCAATTTTTCAAGGGCTTCACGAAGGTCATTGTACTTGTTTGACTCAATTGGATAAAGACCCGCAAAGACCATAGGATTCATTTGCTTGTAGCCATCTAGCGGTTCTGATGCAGGATTGCTTGCTAGGGTCACTGTGTCTCCGACACGCGTGTCTTGAACCGTCTTGATAGAAGCCGCAATATAACCAACGTCACCAGTCGCAAGGAAATCACGACCAACTGCTTTCGGTGTAAAAATTCCGACCTCAGTCACATCAAAAGTCTTGCCATTGCTCATGAGTTGAATCTTATCGCCAGGTTTGACAACTCCGTCCATGACACGAACTTGGAGGATAACCCCTCGATAGGCATCATAAACTGAGTCAAAAATTAAGGCTTTGAGTGGTGCTGTAACATCACCCGTTGGCGCTGGCACTTTTTCTACGATTTGCTCAAGAATCTCTTCGATCCCAATACCAGCCTTAGCAGAAGCTAAGACCGCTTCGCTGGCATCCAGTCCAATGACATCCTCAATCTCTGTACGAACGCGCTCAGGATCGGCTGCTGGTAGGTCAATCTTGTTAATAACTGGAAGAATTTCCAAATCATTCTCCAAAGCTAGATAAACATTGGCAAGCGTCTGGGCCTCAATCCCTTGGGCTGCATCGACTACCAAAATTGCTCCTTCACAGGCAGCTAGAGAACGCGACACTTCATAGGTAAAGTCCACGTGCCCAGGTGTGTCAATCAAGTGGAAAATATAAGTTTCTCCGTCTTTAGCAGTGTAATTGAGCTCGATGGCATTGAGTTTAATGGTAATCCCACGTTCCCGCTCTAGATCCATACTATCCAAAAGTTGGGCTTGCATTTCACGACTAGAAACCGTCTCCGTCTTTTCCAAAATGCGATCTGCTAGGGTTGATTTCCCATGGTCAATATGGGCGATAATAGAGAAGTTGCGGATCTTCTCCTGTCGTTTCTTTAATTCTTCTAAGTTCATGATGCTCTTCCTTTCAGGGTATCTATTAATTATAGATTGTTTTTAACATTTTGACAAGACCATACCCTGCTAGGAGTACTAATCTTCGGCAATAAAACCATCATTTTCGATAGAGTGGTGTTCTGTCATTCCTTGGTCTGTAAAGACGATTCCATGAAGGACACCACCATAGACAGCTCCTCCATCCATGCCAATCTTGCCATCTTCTGTAATCCAAAGCTCAGATGTACCTCGGTCTTGCTTGAGCAAACCATAAACTGGTGTATGCCCAAAGACAATGGTTTTTCCAGTATGATTTTCGGCTTCGTGGAATGGCTTTCTGAGCCAGACTTTTTTATAATCTGTAGTTTCATGCCAATCATCCAAAGTCAAATCAATACCTGCATGAACAAAGATATACTTGTCTGTCTCTACTACAAATGGCATTTGACGAATAAATTCGACCAAGTCTGCCGCTTCAGTCGCAACCCGTTTGGCATCTTCTACGCCATCAACTGGTGCATCCAAGGGACGACCTAAAATAGAGTTAATGGTTGTATCACCACCATTGCGACGATAGTGGTCATAGCTTTCCTCAGGATTGTCCAACCAAGTCAAAAACATATACTCGTGATTACCTGATAGACAGATAGCTCCATGATTGTCAACCAAGTCTTTGACCATTTCTAGAACACGGCGACTGTCTTCACCACGGTCAATCAAATCCCCTAGAAAAAGCAACTGAGTTTGACCATCCCAGGTTTTGAGCAGATCTTCTAGCATACCAGCTTTCCCGTGAACATCTCCAATTACATAATAGTCTGTCATTTATTTCTCCCTCGTTTGCAATAATTCTCTAGCTTGGGTAAGGGCAGCTTCTGTTACATTCTCCCCAGCCAACATCTTAGCTACTTCCTCTACTCGCTCTTCTAAAGTCAAGAGACGAACTGTCGACACCGTTGAGTGCTCATCGCTAATCTTCTCAATAAAGAATTGATAATCTGCGATGGCAATCACTTGCGGAAGATGAGAAATAGCTAAAACCTGACCATGCTGACCAATCTTATGAATCTTCTGAGCAATAGCTTGAGCCACACGACCTGAAACTCCCGTATCCACCTCATCAAAGACAATACTGGTCTTGCCTTCTTTGCGAGAAAAAGCAGACTTGATAGCCAACATGAGACGGGATAATTCCCCACCAGACGCAACTTTGACCAAAGGTTTAAAGTCTTCACCAGGATTGGTGGAAATGTAAAACTCAACCGTTTCATTCCCCTCACGACTAAATTTGCCCTTGCTGAAGCGAACCTGGAATTGTGCCTTCTCCATATAGAGGTCCTGAAGTTCTTGTTTAATCTCTGCCTCAAGCAGCTGGGCCAAATCATGGCGAGCAGATGCAAGCTGCCCTGCCAGATCAACAAGATTAATTTCCAATTTCTTGAGCTCTGCTTCCATGTCTTCGGAAGAAAGATTATTACCTGTCAAGAGATTGTACTCATCCGTAATCTTAGCGAAGTAAAGCAGGACATCGTCTACAGTCCCACCATACTTGCGGGTAATAGTATTCAGAAGGTCTAAGCGATTCTCAACCTGCATGAGGCGATTGCCATCAAAATCCAAATTCTCAATAATATCTTCCAAACGCTTGGTAATATCTTCTAGAACATAGTAGGTCTCTGATAGAGAACTTGAAATTTCACGGTATTCAGGGTCGTATTCTTCGACACTTTCCATGTCATTCATGGCCGAACGGACATTAGCAAGACTGGAGAATTCCTCATTGTCCAACATACTATAAGCATTGGTTAGCGTATCCGCAATATTTTTATGATTGAGGAGTTTATCTCGTTCTTGGTTGAGAGCCAAGTCTTCACCAGCCTGCAAGTTTGCTGCTTCAATCTCTGCCATTTGAAATTCCAACATCTCAATGCGAGACTTGTGTTCCTGCTGGTTTTTCTTGACTTCCAGAACTTGTTTACGCATTTTGCGGTAGGTGTCAAAGCTTGTCTGATAGGTCTCCTTCAAGTCCAAGAAAGCTGCATCACCAAACTCATCCAACATCTGGATGTGCAGTTGAGGACGCATTAACTCCTCTTGGTCATGTTGACCATGAATATCGACAAGATGCTGGCCGATTGCACGCAAAACAGAAAGATTGACCATCTGCCCATTCACGCGACTAACACTTCTCCCATTTTGAAGAATTTCACGACGGATGATAATTTCATCACCCAATTCTAAACCTTGCTCCTCAAAGAGTTCTTGTAAGACTCGGCTATTTTCAACAGAGAAAAAACCTTCAATCTCCGCCTTGGGAGCACCATACCGAATGACATCTGTAGTCGCTCTAGCTCCTAACATCATGTTCATGGCATCGATGATGATCGATTTCCCAGCACCTGTTTCACCAGTTAAAACAGTCATACCCTTTTCAAAATTGAGCGAGATCGCCTCTATAATGGCAAAGTTTTTTATCGAAATTTCAAGTAACATATAAACCTACCAATTTTTTACTTGTTCAAACATTTCCTTGGCGTCTTCTTCATTTCTCAAGATAATCAAAATTGAGTTGTCGTCTGCCAGGCAGTTGAAAATTCTCTCTGAGAAAGTATTCATCAGCTGACTCTTGACAAAGGCAGTATTCCCAGGAATGACATCCAGATTGATCATATTTCCCATGCGCTCAGAACCTACTATGTTATTCTCAGCCAACTGCAAACTTCTTACAATTGTTTTTGGCAATTCATAGATGTATTTATTGTTCTTCAAGGGAATTTTTACGATACCCAGTTCCTTAATATCTCGTGACACCGTCGCTTGAGTGGCAGAGATACCTGCTTCTTTTAAATGCTCAACGATTTCTTCCTGTGTTCCAATTTGATAATCTGTTACAAATCTTCTAATTTTTTCAAGTCTTTCTTTTTTATTCATCTTTAAATTCTCTATGTGCTCTCTCTACAACTTTTTCTATTTCAGGGGCAACTTGGTTACTTGCTCCATCTTCCTTTTTCAAATATGCCAGAAATTCGATATTTCCATGTCCACCTTGGATTGGTGAATAGTCTAATCCAAGCACTGAAAAACCTTGCTCAACTGCCATAGCAGTGACTGATTCAAGGACATGTTGATGAACCTTGGCATCACGAATGATTCCATTTTTCCCAATCTGCTCACGGCCTGCCTCAAACTGAGGTTTGACAAGTGCTACAACTTGACCTTGATCAGCCAAAACACGGTGCAAGGCAGGCAAAATCAGACTAAGAGAAATGAAACTCACATCAATACTGGCAAAACTTGGTTCCTGCTCAAAGTCAGTCTTTTCAGCATAACGAAAATTAAACTGCTCCATGCTAACAACCCGAGGATCTTGACGCAATTTCCAAGCCAACTGATTGGTACCAACATCAACTGCAAAGACCAACTCCGCACCATTCTGCAACATGACATCGGTAAAGCCTCCGGTAGAAGCACCAATATCAATCGTGGTTGCGCCATCAACTGACAAACCGAAGGCCTGCAAGGCCTTTTCCAGTTTCAAACCACCACGACTGACATACTTGAGTTTTTCACCTTTGAGTTTTAGCTCAGTATCATCTGGGATTTTCTCTCCTGGTTTGTCAAAGCGTTCTCCATTAAGGACTGCTACAACAAGCCCAGCCATGACACCACGCTTGGCTTGTTCACGTGTTTCAAACAAACCCTGTTTATAAGCTAGTACATCCACTCTTTCCTTAGCCATTGATTCTCAAACTTTCTACTACTTTCACAATCGGCTCTTTTTCAAAGCTGACTTGCTGGGCGATTTCTTCTAATTTTGCCGTGGCTTGATTCAATGTTTGGTTACAAAAGGCAATAGCCTCCTCCAAACCCAACAAGGCTGGATAGGTTGACTTTTCTGCCTGCAAATCCTTTTGTGGAGTCTTCCCGATTTCCTCAAAACTAGCTGTCACATCCAGCACATCATCTCGAACTTGAAAGGCCAGCCCAATCAATTCACCAACTGTTTTCAGTTTTGCTTGGATTTCTGGTGCTAATTCAGCTATGATAGCGGCGGCTTGGAAAGGATAGGCTAGTAATTTTCCAGTTTTATTGGCATGAATGGTCTGAAGTTCTTCCAAGGACAAGTGCTGGTGTTCACCTTCCATATCTAAAACCTGCCCTGCAACCATTCCCAGACTTCCTGATGCAAGAGATAAGTTGGCAATCAAGTCCACCTTGATCTGACTTGGCAAATCTGCCTGCGCTATCAATGCAGAGGGATCTAGGAACAAGGCATCTCCTGCCAAAATCGCCATAGCCTCGCCGAATTTCTTATGATTTGTCAAGCGTCCCCGACGATAATCGTCGTCATCCATAGCAGGTAGATCATCGTGAATCAAACTTCCTGTATGAATCATTTCCAAGGCCGCAGCCACCTGCGCGTGAGCTGGTTGGATTGCGACCTGCAAGGCTTCCAAAACTTCTAACAAGAGAAAAGGCCGAATACGCTTGCCACCAGCATGAATGGAATAGAGAATGGACTCTCGTAGACTAGAAGCAAACTGCTGGTCTCCATAAAAATCTTCCAAGGCAGACTCGACAAGAGCTAATTTTTCTTGCTTCTTCATTCAAAATCACTTTCTGTTCCGTCTTCTTGCATGACCTTGACCAAGGTCTTTTCAGCCTTGTCCAGCGTCGCCTGAAGTTCTTTTGACAAGACCATACCCTTTTGAAAGGCAGCAATCGCATCTTCCAGAGCGATTTCACCATTTTCCAAACTTTGGACAATGGTTTCCAGTTCTGCTAGATTTTCCTCAAATTTCTTTTGTTTTGACATCTTTAACCTCTAATTCTACTTGACCATCTCGCATCAAAAGCGTTACTTGGTCTTTTTTCTTCAACATCTCAACCGAATCGACTACGGACTCTTCTTTTTTGACAATTGCATAGCCACGCGCCACTATTCGACTGGTATCCAACATCAACAAGGCTTCTGAAAGTCGCTTCACTTCAGCAACCTTGGCATCATAAACCAGCGCCATTTGGCTACGTAGCAGCTTGTCTAACTGACCAAGCCGGTCCTGATAGCGTTGTATTTTGGTTATAGGTGATAATTGTACCAATTGATGCGTCCTTGCTTGTACTAATTGGTTGCTATCAGAAATCCGTGTTCGTAAACTTTGTTTTAAGCGCAGTTGCAGTTGGTCCAATCGTTGCAAATAGCCGTCATACAAGCGCTCTGGTTGTCTAAAGATAACAGACTGACTGCATTTTTTCAGAGCTTCTTTTTTTCTTGACAGGACATTTTGTACAGCTGTCGCCATCCGTTTTTCTTGATTTTGCAAATGAGCCAAAAGATCCAACTTGGTCACTGGTGTTGCCAGTTCTGCTGCAGCTGTTGGCGTTGCAGCCCGTCTATCTGCTACAAAATCCGCTAAGGTCACATCTGTCTCATGCCCCACGCTAGAAATGATTGGCAAACGCGATTCAAAAATAGCCCGTACCACAATCTCTTCGTTAAAGGCCCAGAGATCCTCAATAGAACCCCCACCTCGACCAATGATGAGAACATCTAGGTCCTCACGCTCATTAGCACGCGCAATATTTCGAGCAATTTCCTCCGCAGCTCCATCACCTTGCACCTTGGTCGGATAGAGAAGAATATCGACACCAGGAAATCGTCTGCTGACGGTCGTGATAATATCTCGAATAACAGCTCCACTGGGACTAGTTACCACACCGATTCGCTTAGCAAACTGGGGAAGAGGTTGCTTGAACCTCTCTTGAAACAAACCTTCTTCTATCAATTTTTTCTTGAGTTGTTCAAACTGAATCGCAAGCGCCCCAACCCCATCAGGCTCAGCTTTTTCAATGATAATAGAGTAGCTCCCACTGGGTTCATAGACCTGCACACGCCCAATCACATTGATCTTCATCCCCTCTTCGAGGTCGAAGCCTAATTTCTGATAGATCCCTGACCAGATGGTTGCTTGAATAACCGCATGGTCATCTTTTAGGGAAAAATATTGGTGAGTAGGTCGTTTACGAAAGTTGGAAACTTGACCAGTTAAATAGACCCGTTCCAAGTAAGGGTCTTTATCGAATTTCATTTTCAGATACTTGGTCAAAGTTGTTACCGATAAATACTTTTCCATCTCCACCTACTATTCATTTTCTTGCTTTTCCATGGGTATTATTATACCAAAAATATGCTTAAAAATCACCTTTTTCCTACCGAAACTAAAGGAAAAATAGAAAAAGGAGGCATGGCCTCCTCATCTGATTATTTGCTGTTACGAGCTTCTTCCAAAATCTTTGCAATCTTTGTGGTCAAAAGGTCGATAGCAACTGTATTGCTGACTCCCTCAGGAATGACGATATCCGCATACCGCTTGGTCGGCTCAATGAACTGGTGGTACATGGGTTTGACCACACCCAAATACTGATCAATAACGCTATCTAGACTACGGCCACGCTCCTCCATATCACGCTTAATCCGACGAATAATGCGTACATCATCATCTGTATCCACAAAAATCTTGATATCCATCAAATCGCGCAGACGCTTGTCCTCCAAGACCAGAATCCCCTCAACGATAAAGACATCCTGAGGCTCCTGACGATAGGTCTTGCTACTCCGTGTATGCGCTGTATAGTCATAAGTCGGGATATCCACTGGGCGCCCTGCCAACAATTCCTTAATCTGCTCGATCATCAAGTCTGTATCAAAGGCAAATGGATGGTCGTAGTTGGTTTTGACACGCTCTTCAAAGGTCAAGTGAGACTGATCCTTGTAGTATGAATCATGCTCAATCATGGAAATCTTTTCATCAGGAAAGTGCGATAAAATGGCTCTTGAAACACTTGTTTTTCCTCCACCAGAACCACCTGTCACTCCGATAATGATTGGTCTATTTTGCATGCTATCCTCCGTTCTTTTATCCGTCGTCTATTCTATCACATTTCTAGCAAAATTTATAGTCTGATTTTGGATAGATTATGGGTAACAATTCAAATCCCTACATCTCAGTTAGACTAGATAAAAACCTTCCTTGGTTTGTAAAGTTCATCCCGTTTTTCAAGAATGGCTAGCAATTTTTCTCCCTCAAAGGCAGCCAATTCCTTATCCAACTGTTCTAGCTCGATAAAACGACCAAAGCGTACTTCTGTAGCCTGTTCTTGAGTTAGGAAAACTTTAACAAGGTCCCCTGTTCCAATTTCTAGAGGATGGAGAAAGTCCAGTTGATCAGCCTCCACTTTTTCAGCAATTTCTTCCAAGGTCAAGGCATCTTCTAACTGCAAACCGGCTGCACTAGTACGTGTTAGGTGAGACATATGAGCCGCATAACCAAGCTTCTCTCCCAAGTCAACAGACAAGGTACGGATGTAAGTTCCCTTACTGCATTTCACACGGAAAGTGAATCGTGCAAGTTCGCCCTCATAAGAAATCGGACTTGTCCGCTCAAAGCTATAAATAGTTACCTCACGTTTTGGACGCTCTACTTCCTGACCAGCACGCGCATACTCATATAGCTTGCGGCCATTGACCTTGACAGCCGAATACATGGGAGGAATCTGGGTAATAGGCCCAGTAAAGCTCGCAATCGTTTCATCGATAAGCTTTTCATCCAAGGGCGACAAAACAGGGGTCTCTGCGACCACTTCCCCACTAGCATCCTCGGTTATCGTTGAATAGCCCAGAGTGATTTCTCCCTCATAAACCTTACCCTCATCCTGCATAAACTCGACCATGCGAGTCGCCTTGCCAACCGCAATCGGCAAAACACCCACCACATCCGGATCCAGCGTCCCACCATGACCAATTTTCTTGGTTCCTAAAATCTTACGCAGTTTAAAGACCGCATCGTGCGAGGTCATCCCCGCTTCTTTTTTTAAGTTAATAATACCGTTCATTTTTGCTTTCTTACTCCCCCTTCAGCGCTTCAAACTTCGCTTTCATAGTTGGATTTTTGCGGGTCAATTTTTTAACTGAAATGTCTTCCAGCTTATTGTTAGCTAAGCGGAGTTGGTTTTCAGATGTGGTCAGGAATTTCTTGACTTCTTCCATACGCTTAATTGCTTTATCAATTTCATCGATGGCTTTGCCAAAGTTGGTCGAAGCGGAGTTGTAGTTTTTGGCAAAAGCTACTTTGAAGGCATCCAAGTCTTCTTCAAAATGCGTAATGTCAATATTTTGTTCGCGAACCAAGGCCAACTCTTGCTTGTATTTGAGAGAATTAAGCGCCGCATTACGCAAGAGCCCAATCAACTGAATAAAGAACTGAGGACGGACAACATACATCTTTTCATACTCATGACTGACGTCAACAATCCCTGTGTTAAAGTAGTCGTTATCTGCCTCAAGCATGGTCACCAACACGGCATATTCACAGTTCTTTTCATAACGGTCCTTGTCTAATTCTTTGTAAAAATCGGAATTCTTATGCTTCTTCTCCGTCCCATCCGCTTCGTTTTTCATTTCAAACATGATGGAAATAATTTCCACACCATTTTCATCACTTTCACGGAAGATAAAGTCCCCCTTAGACCCACGCGCAGAGACCTTGTTATCCTTCTCAAAGTAGGCATTTGGAAAGGCAAAGCTACGGACCTTATTGAACTCACTCTCTGCATACTGTTCCAAACTTTCACCGATTGCCTTGGTAGATTGTTGAGCTTTGAAATTCTTGTAAAATTCGACTTGTTCACTAGCAGCCTTAAGCTGGGCTTCGTAATTCTGCTTAACAGAAGCCAAAGACAACTCATTTTCTTTTTCTTGCAAGAGGAGCTGATTTTTGACCTGATCCCGTTCTTTTTCTAGGTCAGAAAGGGTCCTTTGCAGTTGATTTTCATGCTCCAAACGCAAGGTAGCCAATTGGTTTTCCAAGGTCTGTACTTCCTTATCCTTTGCCAATAAAGCCTCATGACTTGACTGTTCAAGCTCTTTCTTAGCCAGCTCTTTCTCTGTATCAAAGTTTTGGATTTGACTCTGCAATTGCGCAATTTCTTGATCCTTCTGAGCCAGTTTAGACTGTTGTTCATTCATAGCTTTTTGCTCAACCAAAGCCAATTCCTGCTTCATCCGATCGTGTAGTTCCTTATCAAACTCAGCCGTTCTCACTTGGGATAAAAGTTCGGCATACTGACTTTCATTTACTGTAAAGACTTCCCCACAGTTGGGACATTTGATTTCGTTCATATCGTTCCTCTTTCTAGACTTCTGTAACCATTATATCATGCCAGAGGGAAAATCAAAAACAGTGAGTCGAAACCCACTGTTGATATCTGTTACTTTAAATTTTTTCCAAAGCCAAGCGCAAATCTTCAATCAAATCCTCTACATTTTCAAGACCGATAGACAAGCGGATTTGGTTGGGTGTTACACCTGCTGCTTCTAGATCTTTTTCTGACAACTGACCGTGAGTGGTTGTCGCAGGATGGACAACAAGAGATTTTGCATCTGCCACGTTTGCAAGGTCAGAGAAGATTTCCAAATTATCAATAACCTTGCGAGCTTCTGCCTCTCCGCCTTTAACATGGAAGGTAAAGATTGAACCAACACCTTTTGGCAAATATTTCTCAGCCAAGTCATGGTAAGGACTGTCAGCAAGTTTTGGATAATTTACCTTCTCTACCTTAGGATGGTTGACAAGGAAATCAACAATTTTCTCTGCATTTTGCACATGGCGTTCAACACGAAGAGAAAGAGTTTCAAGTCCTTGGAGCAAGAGAAAGGCATTAAATGGCGACAAGGCCGCACCTGTATCACGGAGCAATTGAACACGAACAGCGATAATAAAGGCTGCTGCACCCACATCACGAGTATAGCTCAAGTTGTGATAACTTGGGTCTTCCTCAACAAATTGAGGGAATTTCCCTGAAGCTGCCCAGTCAAAACGACCGCTATCGACAATCACTCCTCCAATAGTCGTACCATGCCCACCGATAAACTTAGTTGCAGAGTGAATGGCAATATCTACACCGTGAGAAAAGACGTTAATCAAATAAGGTGTGGCAAAAGTGTTGTCAGAAACGAGAGGAATCTGGTGTTTATGCGCAATCTCAGCCAATTTCTCCAAGTCAGGAATGTTAATTAAGGGATTCCCCAAGGTTTCAATCAAGACAAGCTTGGTATTGTCATTGATAGCTGCTTCCACTTCTTCCAAATTATCCACATCGACAAAGGTTGTTGTGATCCCATAACGAGGAAGGGTTTCCTTCAAGAGGTTGAAGGTCCCACCGTAAATAGTTGACGCAGCCACCACATGGTCACCTGCGTGAGCAAGCGCCAAAATAGTGTAGGTTACAGCAGCCATCCCTGATGCTGTCGCTAGTGCTCCAACACCACCTTCAAGAGCAGCGATTCTTTCCTCAAAAGCTGCTGTTGTAGGATTTGTGATACGAGTATAAATGTTCCCTGGTTTTCTCAAGGCAAACAGATCAGCACCTTCTTGCGTGTCATCAAAAACGAAGGATGTTGTTTGATAAATCGGTACTGCACGAGACTTAGTTGCCGGATCAACTACTTGCCCAGCATGTAATTGTAGAGTTTCAAATTTAAAATCACGAGTCATAAGACGACCTCCAAATAGCTTCATTAGGGATATTGTATCATCTTGGGCTAGTCTTTTCCAATACCGTTTTTCTATATTTTGATATAAGGAACAACTATGACTAGTCTTACACATCAAACAAAAAAAGCACGATTCACTCGTGCTCATTTCTTTAATCGACATAAGTATCTTCGTTTTTATTGAGGAAAGCGTATGGTAAGCCCATCAAGAGACCTCCTCCGATAAAGTTTCCGACAAAGGTTACACCCCAGTGACGAAGAATATTAGGTATGTCAAAATTAGCAATTGAATCTGCTGCAACACTGAACTTAACAATCGCAAAAGAAGCAAAGTTCGCAGCAATGTGTTCGTTTGTTAAGAATACAAACATGTAAATTGCTGACAAAACAAGCCAAAGTTTAGCCCCACCGTCTTTTACCAAAACAAAGGAAAGAATGGCAATGTTTACAAAGATATTGGCTAAAATACCTTCAAGTAAGACTAGCTCATTGGAACGGCTTAACTTCATCTCTACAACCCCTGAAATGAAGCTATCATGCGTTAGATTTGCATAGGCTGCTGAGTGGGCAAAGCCCCAACCTGCTATCAAAGCTCCGATAAGGTTGAACAAGGTACAGTAAAGTAAAATCTCAGCTGTTTTTCTCCATGAAATTTTTTTCAAGAAACTACCAGCTGTCAAAAACATCATATTTGAAGTTACCAGCTCAGCATTCAAGAAAACAATGTAGGCCAATCCCCAAGCAAAAACAAATGGGAAGAGAAAACGTCCACTACCTGGAGCGATCTTATTAATCAAGTCAGCCCCAACTGCGCCTGCAGCCGTACTAAATGTCATAAAAGCACCTGCAAACATGGAACGAATCGCATACTTAAACTTGCTTTGGCTATAAAGACTTTCTTTCTTCTTGCAAGCAAATTCAATCTTTGAGATAAATTCTGAAGAGACCATAAAAAACTCCTAAACTTTTATTTGTGATAATTATAACATAATTCTTGTTTTCTCGAAAGCGTTTTCTGTAAAATTCTAAAATATTTATCTTAAAAATCTTTATCCTAAGCCTTATTATCCTTTTTCATAAGAACTATTTTGATCCTATTTGTTAACATAAAAACCAGTGAAATAGCACTTCACTGGTTCATTCATTCTTAATAACGTTGTCTATACGGTTGATTAAAGGCCTTCAAAATATCCTCAGAAGTCTCAGAATAAGCTTTTGATTCTTTAAAGATTCCTTTGACGATTATACGCTCAGTCGCATTATAATCAACACAGGTAACCAAAGTAATCTCCTTTACGCCATCACGATCCTCGATTTCATCTACACGGTCTGGTGTAACACGTTTAACTTCTGTAATCTCATAAGTATAAACTTTATCCTTATCCGTCAGGTAAATTTTCATACCTGCTTTGGCATTGACCAAAGGAGAGAAGAGCATTTGACTGGCATTTTCAGCAGTAAAGATATGGTGACTGGCTAGAGAATAGTTCCCTTCTCCCATTTTTTGATCAGGTTTCATGGTCCCTGCTCCGTAGAACAAGTTTACATTGTCCAAACCTTTGAAAATAGGAAGGTTAATCTCTACTTCAGGAATAGCAATACCTCCAATAACAGGAAGTTTCTGAGCATCCCATTGTGAAGCCAATACAGCTTCGGATGAAATAGACTTAACAGAGTCAAAATCAAAATTTCCTTCGGTTTTTAGATTTTCATCTATATTTTCCTTAGTTACTTGATTGACTTGGTATTTATTGGTATTCCAGACCAAAAAGATATCACGAATCTTTGAATTAAAAATTAAAGCTAGCGATAAAAGAATTAAGAAACCCGCTAAAATATTGATAAATAGATTTCTGCGCTTGTTTTTCTTACTCTTTTTATTTTTCGTTTTTTTATGAGACATTATGCTTCACCTTCTGTTTCAATTTCAGTCCCAACTTCTTCTTTTTCTGCCGCAGCAACCGTTGTAAAGGTCACAATCTTAGCATCCTGATCTAGACGCATCACCTTAACTCCCATAGTTGAGCGTCCTGTTTGTGAAATATTGGCAACGTTTGTACGGATCATGACACCTGTATCTGTGATAATCATCAGGTCTTCATCTCCTTTAACAGTGAGAAGACCTGCCAGAGGACCATTCTTCTCAGCAACATTGGCTGTCTTCATCCCTTTACCACCACGGCCTTTAGTAGGATATTCAGTAGCAAGTGTACGTTTACCATATCCTTTTTCAGTGATGATAAGAACTTCGTCTTGGTTTGTAATCACGCTAGCACCAACTACTGTGTCACCCTCACGAAGATTGACTCCTCGGACACCTGTCGCGATACGGCTCATGCCACGAACAGCTGATTGATTAAAGCGAACAGCATAACCAAACTTGGTACCAATGATAATATCCGTATCTTCTTCTGTCAGCAAGACATTAATCAATTCGTCTTCATCCTTGAGATTCAAGGCTTTCAGTCCATTTTGACGAATATTAGCGAACTCTTTAACACTAGTTCTCTTCACAATACCGTGACGAGTTGTAAAGAAGAGATAGGCGTCATCGCTACGTTCAGACTCAACGTTGATGATGGTCTGAATACTCTCACCTTCGTCCAACTTCAAAAGATTGACAACTGGCAAGCCCTTAGCGGTACGACCGTATTCAGGAATTTCATAACCTTTCAGTCGATATACGCGTCCTTTATTGGTAAAGAAGAGCAAATGATCATGGGTACTGGTTGAAACCAACTCACGCACAAAGTCATCATCCTTAACCCCCGTACCTTGAACTCCACGGCCACCACGTTTTTGAGCAGTAAACTCACCTTGGTCCAAACGTTTGATATAGCCCTTGTTAGATAGGGTAATCAAGACATCCGTTTCTTCAATCAAATCTTCATCTTCAAGAGTTAAGACTTCTCCGATCATCAACTCCGTACGACGCTTGTCACCAAACTTGCGTTTGACTTCGTCCAATTCCTCTTTGATGATTTGCGCCACGCGCTCAGGTTTGGCAAGAATATCAGCCAAATCTGCAATCAAGGCAATTAATTCATCATATTCAGACTGAATCTTATCACGTTCCAATCCTGTCAAACGACGAAGACGCATATCAAGGATAGCTTGACTTTGACGTTCAGAAAGCTTGAACTTGCTCATCAACTCAGCTTGCGCTTCCGCATCTGTTTCACTGGCACGAATGATACGAATCACTTCGTCGATATGGTCAAGTGCAATTAAAAGACCTTCTAAGATGTGCGCACGCGCTTCTGCCTTTTCCTTGTCAAAACGAGTACGGCGAACAACCACTTCTTTTTGGTGCTCGATATAAGCATCCAAAATTTGACGAAGGGACAAGATTTTTGGCACGCCATTTTGAATCGCCAACATGTTGAAACCAAAATTGGTTTGCATCTGGGTCATCTTGAAGAGGTTGTTAAGGATAACGTTGGCAGACGCGTCGCGTTTAACCTCGATTACAAAGCGAACGCCTTCACGGTTGGACTCATCACGTACAGCTGTAATGCCCTCAATTCGTTTTTCCTGAACCAAGCGAACAATATGCTCATGCACCTTGGTTTTATTAACCATATAAGGGAATTCCGTTACAACGATGCGCTCCCGACCCGTCTTAGTGGTTTCAATCTCTGTACGAGAACGAAGGACAATGGAACCTTTACCAGTCTCATAAGCCTTATGGATCCCTGATTTCCCCATGACAAGGGCACCGGTTGGAAAATCTGGACCAGGCAAGACTTCCATCAAGTCCTTAGTCGTCACTTCAGGATTGTCCATAACCAACTTCACTGCATCAATGGTTTCACCCAAGTTGTGAGGTGGAATATTGGTTGCCATCCCAACGGCAATACCCGTTGCTCCATTGACCAAAAGGTTTGGAAAACGAGCTGGCAAGACCAAGGGTTCACGTTCGTTAGCATCGTAGTTGTCTACGAAATCAACGGTGTTTTTATTGATATCACGAAGCATTTCAAGAGCAATCTTGCTCATACGTGCCTCAGTGTACCGCTGCGCGGCAGCACCGTCCCCGTCCATAGAACCAAAGTTTCCATGCCCATCAACAAGCATGTAACGGTAGCTCCACCATTGAGCCATACGAACCATGGCTTCGTAAATAGAGGAATCTCCGTGTGGGTGGTATTTACCCATAACATCCCCTGTAATACGGGCTGATTTTTTATGAGGTTTGTCTGGTGTAACACCTAGTTCATTCATTCCGTAAAGAATACGACGGTGAACAGGTTTTAAGCCATCTCGAACATCAGGAAGGGCCCGCGCGACGATAACGCTCATGGCGTAGTCGATAAAGCTGGTCTTCATCTCCTTTGTCAGATTGACATTCACTAAATTTCTATCCTGCATTCATAAATGCCTCATTTCACTATTAGTAATTAGATATATTATACCATAATTTGTCCTTCATTTCAGTCTTTGAAAACCACTAAAACGTTTACATTAATAACCGAATAGAATATTCGTGACAAAGCTTTTTAAAAGTGATAGAATGAAAGTGTCTGGGGATTCCCCTAAAAAAAATGAAGGAGATGTTTAGATAATGACTTCAACTAAACAACACAAAAAAGTGATCCTTGTTGGTGACGGTGCCGTAGGTTCATCTTACGCTTTCGCACTTGTTAACCAAGGAATTGCACAAGAGCTTGGAATTATCGAAATTCCACAATTACACGAAAAAGCTGTTGGTGATGCGCTTGACCTTAGCCACGCCCTTGCCTTCACTTCACCTAAAAAAATCTACGCTGCTCAATACTCTGACTGTGCAGACGCTGACCTTGTTGTTATCACTGCAGGTGCTCCTCAAAAACCAGGTGAAACTCGCCTTGACCTTGTAGGTAAAAACTTGGCTATCAACAAATCAATTGTAACACAAGTTGTTGAATCAGGTTTTGATGGTATCTTCCTTGTTGCGGCTAACCCAGTTGATGTTTTGACTTACTCAACTTGGAAATTCTCTGGATTCCCTAAAGAACGTGTTATCGGTTCAGGTACTTCACTTGACTCAGCACGTTTCCGTCAAGCACTTGCTGAAAAATTGGATGTTGATGCTCGTTCAGTTCACGCCTACATCATGGGTGAACACGGAGATTCTGAATTTGCGGTTTGGTCACACGCTAACATCGCTGGTGTAAACCTAGAAGAATTCCTTAAAGATACTCAAAACGTTCAAGAAGCTGAATTGATTGAATTGTTCGAAGGTGTTCGTGACGCTGCTTACACAATCATTAACAAAAAAGGAGCTACTTACTACGGTATCGCTGTAGCACTTGCTCGTATCACAAAAGCAATCCTTGATGACGAAAATGCAGTACTTCCACTTTCAGTCTTCCAAGAAGGTCAATACGGTGTTAAAAACGTCTTTATCGGTCAACCAGCTGTTGTTGGTGCACACGGTATTGTTCGTCCAGTTAACATCCCATTGAACGATGCTGAAACTCAAAAAATGCAAGCATCTGCTAAAGAATTGCAAGCTATCATTGATGAAGCATGGAAAAACCCTGAATTCCAAGCAGCTTCTAAAAACTAATGAAAAGAAGGTTCTCAAACATGGGAACCTTTTTCTTTTTGCACAGAATCATAACTCAACTTTTCAAATAAACAAAAAAAGCCTATCTACCAAGCAATGAAGCTTGATACAATAGGCTTTTTGAAAATTCATTATTTAACAGCGTCTTTAAGAGCTTTACCAGCTTTGAATGCTGGAACTTTAGAAGCTGCGATTTTGATTTCTTTACCAGTTTGTGGGTTGCGACCTTTACGTGCAGCACGCTCACGAACTTCAAAGTTACCGAAGCCGATCAATTGAACTTTTTCACCAGCTGCAAGGTATTCAGTTACTGCTGCAAATACAGCGTCAACTGCTGCTGCTGAATCTTTCTTAGTCAATTCTGTAGCTTCTGCTACTTTAGCGATCAAATCTTGTTTGTTTGCCATGTTAACAAATCCTCCAAATAATTTCTAATTAACAAATATAATCATATCCTAAAATCGGCTATAGGTCAAGTCAAAAACACTATTTTGACCATTTTTTCTCTATTTTTTTAGGAATTGTAGCGAATTAGAATTGCCCAAGCATTCTCTCCAGTATGAGTTTGAATAATAGAGCCAGTTTCCAATACAGAGATTGGTTTCTCAACATAAGGTTGCAATAATGCCTTCATCTCATTCGCCCATTCGTTCGTTCCAGCATAGGAAATTCCAATTTCTGCAACTGATTTTTGGGAAAGAGCATTGGTTAATTCCTCAAGCCACTTTTTGAAAGTTTTCGCTCCACGTCCTTTGGCGATTGGTTGGAGTTCGTGGTTCTTCATCTGCATTACTACACGAATGTTCAAGAGTGAGCTTAGTAATCCTGTCACACGTCCAATACGACCACCCTTAACTAAGTTTTCTAGCGTCGAAACACCGATATAGAGTTCTGTATGATTTTTGACGTCCTCTACATGAGCTAGAATCGTTTCTAAATCTTTACCTTCTTTAGCAAGTTTTGCGGCTTCAACAACTTGGAACTTCATTGCTTGATCTGTAAAAGAACTATCAATAACCGTTACATCAGCAGTTGAGAGGCTTGCCCCTTGGCGAGCAGCTTCCACAGTTCCAGACAAGGCATGGGACATGTGAATGGCGATAATTTGACTGCCATCTTTACCTAGTTCTTCAAAGATCTCAGCAAACACTCCTACAGGTGGCTGGCTTGTTTTAGGCAGATTCTTACTTTGTTGCATAAGATGAAGGAATTCTCCCTCTTTCAAATCTGCATCCGAATAAAGCACACTATCAATCATAACTGATAGAGGAACAACGGTGATATTTAATTCTTTAACTACTTCTGGTTCGATAGTAACAGAAGAGTCCGTTACAATTTTTACTTGTGTCATAATTCAATCTTTCTATTCTTCTCGATAGGATTGGGATTTTCTCCTTTATTATATCAAAAAAATGATAAAAAATCATAAGTGATCCGATGAAAAGAACTGAATTTTTGGTATAATTTATCTATAGAAAAGTGAGGAACAGCCATGATTCGAAAACTTCAACCGATTATCACTATTATTTTTGGAGCTGCTATCTATGCCTTCGGTCTTACTTACTTTGTTGTTCCTTATCATTTATTTGAGGGAGGGGCGACAGGTATTACCTTGATTACCTACTATCTTTTTAAAATCCCTGTCTCATTGATGAACCTCTTGATTAATATCCCTTTATTTATCCTGGCTTGGAAGATATTTGGACCTAAGACCCTCTACTCCAGCCTTCTAGGATCTATTTCACTTTCCGTTTGGCTAGCAATCTTTGAGCGCATTCCTTTGCACATCGACTTGCAAGGGGATCTCATCATTGTCGCTTTAGTCTCAGGTGTCTTACTAGGAGTTGGTTTAGGAATTATCTTTAATGCTGGTGGAACCACTGGTGGCTCTGATATCGTTGCCCGTATCCTCAACAAATACACCAATATTTCGATTGGGAAATTGCTTTTTGGGATTGACTTTTTTATCCTAATGTTGATTTTGATTATCTTCCAGGACCTTCGTCTAGTTACCTATACCCTCTTGTTTGACTTTATCATCGCTCGTGTTATCGACTTGATAGGCGAAGGAGGTTATGGTGGTAAAGGATTTATGATTATTACCCAATATCCTGATCAATTGGCCAAAGAGATTAACGATGAACTCGGACGTGGCGTTACCTTTATATCTGGTCAAGGCTACTACAGCAAAAAGGATTTAAAAATTATCTACTGTATCGTCGGTCGAAACGAAATCGTTAAAATGAAAGATATGATTCACAAAATTGACCCTCAAGCCTTTATCACCATCACTGAGGCTCATGAAATTCTGGGTGAAGGATTTACTTATGTGAAAGATTAAAAAAAGCTGGGAATTCCCAGCTTTTATTCTTCTTCTGCGAGGGTTGAATGGCGGAACCCGTAAGTAAAGTAAATGACTAGACCAACTAAAAGAGCAATGCCAAAGGCAATCCAGGTATCTAGACTATATTGAAGCATAAAGGAAACACAGATAAGAATGGAAAGAATTGGTAAAAGTGGCACCAAGGGAGTTTTAAACTCTCCCTCTTTTGGCATACCCTTATCCTTTCTGAGTTTTATTATTCCGTAGGCTAACAAAATCAGATAAGCTAGCGTACAAATATTTAAGAAGGCTGCAATACTAGCTAGAGGAAACACTCCTGCAGCAATGGCTGAAGCAACTCCTGTTAAGAGGGTTGCATTTTTAGGAACACGACTAGTCTTGCTTAATTGTTTGAAACTTTGGGGTAAAAATCCATCACGTGCTAAACTATAAATCATCCGAGACAAAGCGTAAGTCATGGAGATACATACGGTTATCAGGGTTAGAATGGCTACAAGCGAAACATAATTTGCTGCCCAGCCGATACCAATACTCCGTAATGAAAATGCTACTGCATCGTCCACATTGAGCTTACTGTAGTGAACAATCCCTGTCAATACTAAGGTTACCAAAGCATAGAGAATGGTGACGATTGTCAGAGAAAGGACGATTCCGCGGGGAATATTTTTTTGCGGACTTTGAATTTCATCAACTGCCATGGAAATAGACTCAAATCCGAGAAATCCAAAGAACATCAAAGATGCACCCGCCATAATACCAGTACTTCCACCATATAGTTGACCAAAACCAAATGGAGCAAAATTCGTCCAATTTTCTGGCTTGATGTACCAAATACCAACTAGGATAAATAAGGCTAGAGCTGAGAATTTCAAGACCACTAAAAGCGAATTAAATCTCAAAGCTGCCTTAGAATTTAATAAAACCAATCCCGTTACCAACGTAAGTACTAAAATCGGCAGAAGATCGATATAGGTTCCCTGTTCAGGGTTAAAGGTTCCATTCAAGGCTTGGGGCATGGAGATACCATAATTACTGAGCAATCCCTTAAAGTAAGCTGCCCAGCCAGACGCCACACCTGAAACAGCCGTCATGAATTCCATGATGGTCAGCCAGCCAGCAATCCAGGCTGGCAATTCTCCTAGAATCGCATAGAGGTAACTATAAGCACCACCAGTTGCAGGAACACGAGAGGCAAATTCTGCAAAAAAGAGGGCTGATAGAGAAACACACAGGGCAGAAATCACAATGGAAATCACTAGTGATGGACCAGCTAGGGTAGCCGCTGCTGTTCCTGTAATGGTGAAAATCCCCGTCCCCACCATAGCACCAATCCCTAGAAGAATCAAATCCCACAATTTCAAATGGCGATGCATCTCTGTCTGTCTCAGACTAACATCCTTGGTTCTAAAAATATTCATACTTCATCTCCACTAAATGTAATTGTTTTATTTTACCATATAAAAGTATTTTTGTGAATATTTATTAGGTTCTTTTTTAAAAAAATTCTGAACAGAAAGGATTCCTGTTCAGAATTTGCATTTTTACCCAGTAATTCTTTCAATTAGTTACTCATCAAGCGATTAAGCTCAACAGTATACCCCATTGAAAGTTTTTGGGGATTTGGGATTTTTTAAACTTCAAAGTAAGGGAACGGACGGTCACTATCTAAAGGACGATGTGGAACTTCTTGTTCCAGAATAGCGCGCCAACCAGATACCAATTCTTCAAAAGTCAGTTGTGCTTCTGGAGAAGCTGTTGTCAGCTTCCGACCAAACCAAGCCATGGTTGCAGTTTCAAATTGAAGCATAGCGTACTGGATTACTGGTACATTTGCCTCTTCATAATTTTCATTTGCTGCACGTGCCACACCTGGTGCTTGTGGAAGGAGTTGATTGCTGATTTTATCAATAACAGTCTCATCCATCTCTCTCCATGAAAGAAGTTGACCATTTACCTGATAAAAGAGCTCAAAGGTTTCTTGATTTTCTTTGAAATTAGTAAGAACAAAAGCACGTTCTACCGCCTCAGGACCACCAGCAGCTTTTACAGCGTTTATCAAGAAGTTTTGTTCCATTTGTCGCCAATAATCATCTGCTTCTTCTACTAAATCAATTGTAAAAGGTGGAACAATTTCCTCGACAGGAATTTCACCTTTATTCGCTTTTTCAACATTACCGAATAATTTTTTTAAAAATCCCATTTGCTTCTCCTTTTTGGATTTATCCGACTGAACCTTCCATTTCATAGCTAATCAAGCGGTTCAGCTCAACTGCGTATTCCATTGGAAGTTCTTTAGTGAAGGGCTCTACAAATCCCATAACGATCATCTCAGTAGCTTCAGATTCTGACAAACCACGACTCATGAGGTAGTAGAGTTGTTCCTCTGAAATCTTAGATACCTTGGCCTCGTGTTCCAAAGCAACTTGCGAGTTGTGAATTTCATTAAACGGAATGGTATCTGACGCTGATAAGTCATCCATGATAATGGTATCACACTCGATGTGAGAAACAGATTTCTTAGAGTTCTTGTTAAAGGTTACTTGTCCACGATAGTCCACCTTTCCTCCGCCTTTAGCAATGGATTTAGACACGATAGACGAGCTTGTATGTGGAGCGTTGTGGATCATCTTGGCACCCGTATCTTGGTGTTGCCCTGCATTGGCAAAGGCGATAGAGAGCATGGTTCCACGCGCTCCTTCTCCATCAAGGTAAACAGACGGGTATTTCATGGTTGTTTTAGCACCCAAGTTACCATCAATCCACTCAACAGTCGCATCTTTCAAAGCTTTGGCACGTTTTGTTACCAAGTTATAGACGTTATCAGACCAGTTTTGGATGGTTGTATAACGCATATAAGCTCCGTCCAAGGCAAAGATTTCTACAATGGCCGCATGTAAGCTATTGCTTGAATAAGTTGGCGCTGTACATCCTTCTACGTAGTGGACACTTGCTCCCTCGTCAACGATAATCAAGGTACGTTCAAACTGACCAGTATTTTCGTTATTGATGCGGAAGTAAGTTTGAAGTGGAATATCTACCTTGACACCTTTTGGTACGTAGATAAAGGTTCCACCAGACCATACTGCTGAGTTGAGGGCAGCCAACTTGTTATCCGTCGGCGGTACCAACTTGGCAAAGTATTGTTTAAACAAGTCTGGGTATTCCTTGAGGGCAGAATCCGTATCTGTAAAGATAATGCCTAACTTCTCAAATTCTTCCTTCATGTTGTGGTAAACCACTTCTGACTCGTACTGAGCAGAGGCTCCTGCTAGATAAGCACGTTCAGCTTCTGGAATTCCGATACGTTCAAAGGTTTCTTTAATCTTTTCAGGTACATCATCCCAAGAACGCGCTGGTTTATCAGATGGTTTTTGGTAATAGATCAAGTCATCAAAGTCAATCTCTGACAAGTCCGCTCCCCAAGTCTGCATGGGCATTTTTTTGAAGGTTTCATAAGACTTCAAACGGAATTCTAACATCCACTCAGGTTCTCCCTTAGCAGCTGATAGTTCACGAATGACACCTTCGTTGAGTCCTTTTCCTGTCGATAGGACAGGCTCTACATCATCATGGAAACCAAATTTATATTCACCAAGATCAATTGGTTTTGGTTCTACTCTTTCTTCAGCCATAATATCCTTTCTTTCATTCTTCATTTCTACTGACTTAATAAGACAAAAGAAACTTGTCTTACTTGTTCTCTTGATCTTCAATTGTTTTCTTAAGGGCATTCCAAGCTAGAGTTGCACACTTGATTCGTTGAGGGAATTTGGCAACACCTGACAAGAAGGCACCATCCCCGAGTTGGTCTTGGCGGTCATCTTTTTGTCCTTGAACCATTTCAGAAAAAATGGTCGCAAGTTCTAAAATTTCTTGCTTGGTCTTCCCTAAAACGGCATCTGTCATCATACTAGCAGAGGCAGTTGAAATCGTGCATCCTGAATTTAGAAAAGCAATATCTTCCAAACGGCCATCTGCATCAAACTTGACAGAGAGGTTGATGACATCGCCACAGGTTGGATTATTGAGGCTGATTTGCTCGGCATCTTCCAGCTTCCCTTGGTGATGTGGATTTTTCGAATGGTCTGCCACCACTGCCATATAAAGGCTATCTAGTTTAGAAAGTGCCATTGAAAAACTCCTTTGTCTTTTGTAGGGCATCGATCAACTTGTCGCAATCTGCCTTGGTATTGTAGATATAAAAACTTGCACGAGCTGTTGCAGGGACTTCCAAATACTGAAGCAAGGGTTGCGCACAGTGGTGACCTGCACGAACTGCTACTCCTTCATAATCCAGAGCCGTCGCAAGATCGTGAGGATGAAGATCTCCTAAGTTAAAGGCAATAACACCTGAACGTTGAGCCAAATCCTGTGAACCGTAAATAGTCAATCCTTCAATGGCCTGCAATTTTGGAAAGACATATGAGATTAATTCCTGTTCATGGGCTTCAATCGCATCCATACCAAGATTTTCAAGATAATCCACTGCAGCAGCAAGTCCAATAGCACCAGCCATATTTGGCGTTCCAGCCTCAAATTTCCAAGGCAATTCCTTCCAACTAGCAGATTGCTCGTAGACGAAATCAATCATTTCTCCACCAAACTCAACTGGTGACATTTGTTCTAAATACTTCTCTTTTCCGTAAAGAACACCAACACCAGTTGGTCCAGCCATCTTGTGACCTGAAAAGGCAAAGAAGTCCACATCCAAGTTCCGTACATCAATCTTCATATGAGGTGTAGATTGAGCACCATCCACTACCATGATGGCTCCAACTTGGTGGGCTAATTGAGTGATTTCCTTGATCGGATTGACCACACCAAGAACATTTGAAGCATGAGCTAGGGAGACAAACTTGACTTTATCAGTCAATTTAGATCGCAAGTCATCCATATCCAGAGCTCCATCTTTGAGATAGACATAAACAAGCTCTGCCCCAGTCTTTCGACAAGCTTCCTGCCATGGAATAATATTGGAATGGTGTTCCATGATAGAAATCAAGACCTGGTCGCCCTCAGTCAGGATTTCCTCAGCGAAGCGTGCCATCCAGTTAAGACTGGTTGTCGTTCCTCTGGTAAAGAGAACTTCCTTTGTAGAGCCTGCATTGATAAACTTTCGAATGGTTTCACGAGCGGCTTCATAGGATGCTGTTGCTCGCTCAGCCAAGGTATGAACACCACGGTGAACATTGGCATTGTCCTGCTCATAGTAGCGGTTGATTGTTTCCAGAACTGCTAGTGGTTTTTGTGTCGTCGCAGCATTATCCAGATAGACCAGAGGTTCATCGTTGACAATCTGGTCTAAAATTGGAAAATCCTTACGAATCGCTTCTACATCTAACATAGGCTTCCCCTTAGCGTTTTGACAATTTTTCTTCAATAGTTGCAATCATTTCGTCACGAACTTCTTTGACTGGAATCTCAACAATTACGGAGCCAAGGAAACCGCGAACAACCAAACGTTCCGCAGTCGCCTTATCCAAACCACGACTCATGAGGTAGTACATGTCTTCTGGATCCACCTGACCGATAGAAGCCGCGTGACCTGCAGTAACGTCATTTTCATCAATCAAAAGAATTGGGTTGGCATCTGAACGCGCTTGGTCTGAAAGCATGAGAACACGGCTTTCTTGTTGCGCATCTGCTCCCTTGGCACCCTTGATGATGTGACCGATCCCATTGAAGGTCAAAGTTGCTTTTTCAAGGATAACCCCATGTTGAAGGATATTTCCGATTGAGTTGCAACCATAGTTAGTCACACGAGTGTCAATCCCTTGAACCTGACGACCACTTGAAAGAGCTACGACTTTAAGGTCAGCATGGCTACCATTTCCAATCAAATCGCTATCAAAATCAGCAACAACATTTCCTTCGTTCATGACACCGATTGCCCAGTCAATGCTTGCATCGTTGCCTAGTTTACCACGGCGGCTAATGTAGGCAGTGACATTTTCACCTAAACGGTCAATAGCAGCAAATTTCACTTGTGCACCAGAACGAGCAATCACTTCAACTGTGATATTGGCAGTTGCCTTCGCACTACCTTCACCTCGTGACTCTAAACGTTCAAGATAACTAATCTTAGAATTTTTACCAGCGATAATCATAATATGCTTGTTAAATGGCACATCGCTATCACTGTCTTGGTAGAAAATTCCTTCGATTGGCTCTGTAATTTCAACATTATCAGGAATGTAGAGAACAGCACCACTGTTAAAGTAAGCTGTATGGTAGGCTGCCAACTTGTCATCGTCATACTTAACAGATGACATGAAGAATTCCTCGATAAGTTCGGGAATTTCTTCTAAAGCTGAGTGGAAGTCTGTAAAGATTACTCCTTGTTCAGCCAATTCAACTGGAGTTTGTTCAAAAACAGTCTGCGTTCCTACTTGCACCAACTTCAAGTGATTATCTAGAGCCGTGAAGTCAGGAACATTTGCTGAAGGCTCACTTTCTGTGATGGTTCCATCTCCCAGATTCCAACGGTGAAATTTGACACGCTCAATGACTGGTAATTCCAAACTCTCAATCTTATCAAAAGCTTTTTGACGGAGGTCAGCCAACCAGCTTGGTTCAGCGTGCATTTCTGAAAAAAGTTTAATATTCTCTTTAGTCATTTACTTCTCCTAAAAGATACGAGGGAATTACAATTCTTCCTTGTAGTCATATCCAAGTTCTTCAGCTAGTTTCGCGTATCCTTCACGTTCCAAGCGTGCAGCCAATTCTGGACCACCAGAAAGGACAACACGACCTTCCATCATCACGTGGACCACGTCTGGTGTGATGTAGTTCAAGAGACGTTGGTAGTGAGTGATAATCATAGCACCAAAGCCTTCACCACGCATGGCATTGACACCTTTAGACACAACTTTAAGGGCGTCAATATCAAGACCTGAGTCAATCTCATCCAAAAGGGCAAATGTTGGTTCCAACATCAAGAGTTGAAGAATTTCATTACGTTTTTTCTCACCACCTGAGAAACCTTCGTTGAGGTAACGCTCTGCCATTTCTTCTTTCATGTTGAGCAATTCCATTTTCTCGTCTAGTTTAGTGATGAACTCACGAACTGAAATCTTTTCATCATCTTCTTTACCAGCATTCATGGCTGCACGAAGAAACTCTGCGTTGGTAATTCCAGGGATTTCAGATGGGTATTGCATAGCAAGGAAAAGACCCATACGCGCACGCTCGTCTACTTCCAATTCAAGGATGTTTACACCATCAAACAAGACCTCACCTTTAGTAACTTCATAGTTAGGGTTCCCCATGATAGCGGCAGAAAGAGTCGATTTACCAGTACCATTTGGTCCCATGATAGCTGCGATTTCTCCTGTTTTCAGGGTCAGGTTAACCCCTTTCAAAATTTCTTTTCCTTCAATCTCAACGTGAAGATCTTTGATCTCTAATACTGACATGATAGTTCCTTTCTTTTTCTGGCCTACTTCCTTTATCCTTAGAGAAATCACTTACATTTCTCTAAAAAATACAAGAAAAGGTCCATAAATATACTCTACTAGTATAACAAAAAAAAGCCTAAAAGGCTTTGATTTTGTTTAGAAGCTAGTGACTAATCCTTGCGGTTTAGGTGCTGATCAATGGCATCTACTATTTTCCCCATTACATAACTTAACCTAAAGTTTCGAAAAAGTAGAATGGCCCAAAAGGCTGCCATGAAATAGCGACCCGTCATCCAAGCTTCATTGAAAAAATAAGTCTCAGCAGCAGTAAATAGTGCTATCACGATAAATTGTTGTCTAGTCATAGGATTATTGTACCATGAAATCCACTTTTAGTCTTCTTCGACCATGACTTTATCAGCCAGAAATTCAAATCCTTCTGGAATCAGACTGTCTTCTGCTTCTTTTTCAACTTGAGAAGATTTAGCTTTAGCTGAAAAGGCCGCTCGAACCTCTTTCCATTCCTCTAAGGAAATCGCCAAGATTTCAGGTGAAAAACCTGCTGCCTGACTGAGGATGTTGCCAAACATGGTATTGAGATTGTCCCGTTTCATGGTTTGCCCTGCATTGAAATTAGACTCAAAGGCTAAAATAGCATGGTGTTCGTTTGCCGCAACTGGTTGAGAACCAACGAGCAGAGCCTTATCCGGACCAGCTAAGCTTTCAATCACTTCTCCCCATGCATTTTGGAGGCGAATCAAGTTTTGCCGTGCCAAATCAGGATTTTCGACAGCTTCTTGCAGGATAGTCTGAACTTTGTTGCGATCCACTCGATAGACTGTCTTGGAAGTGGCTGGACGGCTAGGAACTGGCACCACTTGTTTAGGAGCTGTTTCAACATTGGCAAGTTCTTGTTTGAGACGAGCGACTTCCTGTCTCAGTGCAGCTATTTCACCTTCGACAGCTTCTGAAAGCACTGGTTCAGGCTTAATCTCAGCTAAACGAATGGTCATCATCTCAGCATAAATCTTAGGTTGCAGGCTTGCTTTCATATCTGCCAAGCTCACAGTCGCTATTCGAATCATTTCAAAGAGGCTTCCCTGAGATAAAGCTAGATTGTCCATAAAAACTGGACTATGATGAGTATTTTCGCCACCCGTCTGGACGACCAGTAAATCACGCAAATACAGCAAGAGATCCGTCACAAAACGAGTCATGCTCTTGCCATTCTCAAATAAAAGATTCAAAGAATCAAGTGCTTTTGGAACATCCTGTTGAGACAAGGCAGCTACATAGTCATCTAGTGCTGATAAACTAATGGTGCCTGTAATCTCCTCAGAGATAGCAGTCGTGAGCTCGTTTCCCTGTGTTAAACTCAAAGCTTGATCCAGAATGGACAAGGCATCCCGCATTCCACCTTCAGCTCGTCTGGCAATGATTTCCACAGCCTCCGGTTCAGAACTGATATTTTCTTTTTCTAGAATATGATAAATATGCTCCTTGATATCTTGAGTTTTAATCGATTTGAACTCAAAACGTTGAACACGCGATAAAATGGTTGCAGGAATCTTATGCAATTCAGTGGTCGCCAAGATAAAGACAACATTCTGAGTTGGCTCCTCAAGAGTCTTCAAAAGCGCATTGAAGGCTCCCGTAGACAGCATATGGACCTCGTCAATAATATAGACCTTGTAACGTGCTAAGCTAGGTGCATAGGTAGATTTGTCGCGAATTTCACGGATTTCATCAACTCCATTATTCGAAGCTGCATCCATTTCGATAACATCTTCTAAACTACCTTCTGTCACTGCCTGACAGATATAGCAGTGATTACATGGTTCTCCATCCACTTGATTTGGGCAGTTCATGGCCTTGGCAAAAATCTTGGCTACGCTAGTTTTCCCAGTTCCACGAGGGCCTGAGAAGAGATAGGCATGACTAATCTTTTCCTGCTCGACCGCTTGTTTTAGGGTTTTAGCCACAACCTCTTGACCTACCAGTTGTGAAAAAGTTTGGCTTCTATATTTTCGATAAAGTGCTTGATACATTAGGCTTTCTCCTCAAACATCGTAAAGTCCCATTCTGTCTTCTCAAGCAAAATAGCGACAAATTGTTCCAAGTAATCACGGTCAATGGCATTGTAATCATCAATAAGTGAAGAATCCAAGTCTAAGACACCCAGCAATCGACCATTCTTGAGCATGGGAACTACGATTTCACTCTTGGCCATACTATCACAAGAAATATAGTTTGGATAGGTGCTCACATCGCCAACCAAAACAGTCTCTTGAAACTCAGCAGCTTCTCCACACACGCCTTTCCCAAGCGGAATGCGAATACAAGAAACACCACCCTGAAAAGGCCCTAAAATCAACTCGCTACCATCAAACAGATAAAACCCTGCAAATACAGTATTGGGAAAGCGAGATTTTAGGAGGGCACTAGCATTTGAAAGATTGGCAAGAACATTGGTCTCACCTTCTAGTAAATAAGAGAGTTCCTCATTTAACATTTGATATTGTGATTGTTTTTCTGAATCTAACATAGAACTATTATATCAAAAATGGGAAAGAGACAAAAGAAAAATCCCTTGTTTTAAACAAAGGATTTTGTGATTATCAATTGATTAAAGTTCGATATCACCGAACAAGTCAGCCATTGAGAATCCTGTTTGTGTTTCTGGAAGTTCGAAATCACGTTTTTCTTGACGTTTTGGACGACGTGGACGAGCAGCACGTTTTTCTTCTTTTTGTCCTTCTTCTTGAGCTGGACGTTCTTCAAGAGCTTTGATAGAAAGTGATACACGTTCTGCGTCAGCGTTAACATCAAGGACTTTAACAGTAACTTCTTGACCAACAGTAAGAGCTTCTTTGGGATTTTCGATACGTTTGTGTGAAATTTGTGATACGTGAACAAGTCCATCGATACCTGGCAATACTTCAACAAATGCACCGAAGTCAGTCAAACGTTTAACTGTTCCTTCTACTACATCACCTTTAGCCAATTTTTGCTCAACGCCATCCCATGGTCCAGGTGTTGTTGCTTTAAGTGAAAGTGATACGCGACCTTCTTCTTCGTTAAGATCAAGGATCTTCACTTCGATTTCTTCACCAACAGTTACAACTGATTTAGGTGATACATTACGTTCGTGTGACAATTCAGTCAAGTGAACCAATCCGTCAACCCCACCAAGGTCGATGAAAGCACCGAAACTTGTGATACGAGCAACTTTACCAGTTACGACATCACCAACAGCCAATTTACCGAATACTTCAGCACGAGCCGCTGCAGTAGCTGCTTCAACAACTTCACGACGTGAAAGGATGAAGCGGTTTTCTTTAGGATCAACTTCTTTGATTTTAGCATCAAATTCTTGACCTACGAAACGCTCAGTGTTACGTACGAAACGAGTATCCAACATTGAAGCTGGGATAAATCCACGAACACCTTCAAATTCTACTGAAAGTCCACCTTTAACGGCACGAGTTCCTTTAACAGTAACAACTTCTTCTTCGCGTCCTACAAGTTTGTCCCATGCTTTGCGAGCTTCAAGGCGTTTTTTAGATACAAGGTATGTAACTGTATCAGTATCTTTACCAACTACTTGACGAAGTACAAGAACATCCAATACTTCTCCTACTTTAACAAAGTCATTGATATCTGCATCGCGATCGTTTGTCAATTCGCGAAGAGTCAAGACACCTTCAACACCAGTCCCAGAGATTGCAACGTTAGCTTGAGTCGCATCAACTGTCAATACTTCAGCACTAACAACATCACCAGGCTCAACTTGGCTAACGCTATTTAGCAAATCTTCAAATTCGTTCATCTAAAAAATCCTCCAACAATCAAGTCTTTTCCAAAACTTGACATACTTATAATTTTTTTCCTAAGCACCCGCCAGAACATGTTCGTATTGTTCACGTCTTTCAATATAAAAATAAAATACCCTAAGATATTTTTCTTTTTATCTTGAATTTATTACCTAAGAACTGGGGTAGCTGGATTCGAACCAACGCATGAGGGAGTCAAAGTCCCTTGCCTTACCGCTTGGCTATACCCCAATGATGAGATGGAGAGAGAGGGATTCGAACCCCCGAACCCGAAGGAGCGGATTTACAGTCCGCCGCGTTTAGCCTCTTCGCTATCTCTCCAATGCTTAACGAAAACTATTATATCATGAAATTTTCAAAAAAACAAGCATTATTTTGTTAAATTATAGTTTTCAATCAAAATTTCCACAGCTTTTTCAAGTTTTTTATAAAAACTATCGACATTTCCATTCTTTATGATGGCAAATTGACTATCTAATTCGGCAATTTCGCCAATGACCTTTTTTCCAATCGTCAAAACGTAACCTTCATAACTATCTTTTCCAACAGTCACTTTTGCATCTGTTAATTGGATTTCAATTTTCTTATCTTTTTTACTCATACTTTACCTCTTTTCACTTTTTCTATTGTACAAGAAAAAACTCAAACTAGCAAGAAAAAACTCCATTTCAGCCATTACAACTGCTATGGAGTTCTTCTTTACTTCGTGTCTTTTAGTCCACTTTGACAATCCATCCCTCTGGTGCTTCCACATCACCAAATTGGATACCGGTCAATTCATCATAGAGTTTACGTGTCACAGGCCCTACTTCTGTTTCACTATAGAAAACATGGAAATCATCGCCGTGTTGAATGCCTCCAATTGGTGAAATAACCGCTGCCGTACCACAAGCACCTGCCTCTACAAAACGATCCAAATTGTCGATTGGGACATCGCCTTCGATCGGTGTCAAGCCCAAGCGGTGTTCTGCCAAGTAAAGCAAGGAGTACTTGGTAATAGACGGCAAGATTGACGGGCTTAATGGCGTAACAAATTCATTATCTGCCGTGATTCCAAAGAAGTTTGCCGATCCGACTTCCTCAATCTTGGTGTGGGTAGCTGGATCTAGGTAGATAACATCTGAAAAATGACGTGATTTTGCCATTTTACCTGGAAGGAGACTTGCAGCATAGTTCCCACCTACCTTGGCCGCACCCGTACCATTTGGAGCTGCACGGTCGTATTCATCCTGAATCAAGAAATTAGTTGGAACCAAACCACCCTTGAAATAGTTACCAACCGGCATAGCAAAGATGGTGAAAATATACTCTTCTGCTGGTTTTACCCCGATAATATCTCCAACACCAATCAAAAGTGGACGAAGATAAAGGGTTCCACCTGTTCCATATGGTGGGACGTATTCTTCATTTGCACGCACAACTGCTTTACAAGCTTCTACAAACATTTCTGTCGGAACTTGTGGCATCAAAAGACGGTCGCAAGTACGTTGCAAACGCTTGGCATTTTCGTCAGGACGGAACAATTGAACACTGCCGTCCTTGGTACGATAGGCTTTCAATCCCTCAAATGCTTGCTGTCCATAGTGGAGACTTGGAGAAGACTCTGAAATATGCAAGGTTGCATCCTCTGTCAATTCTCCTTGATCCCATTGACCATTTTTGTAATGAGCGATATAGCGATAAGGTAATTTCATATAAGAAAATCCAAGGTTTTCCCAATCAATTGCAACTGTCATGTGTTTCTCCTTTATACTATTCAAACTATGTGTTCTATTCTACACTTTTCTAGTAAAATTTCAAGTATTATTTGTAATTTTCTGAAAATTTTTTCAACATAAAGAAATCAGCCCCTTGGACTGATTCTTTTTAAGGATTTGCTTTATCCTCTTTAAAGACTTCTTTGAGGTAAGCATCAAAAACTTCTTCATCTGAAATGGTGTCTGAGATAAAGCTTCCGTTGCTAGTACGTTCTGACAAGTTCAAATCTTGCAATCGGCTTTCATAGATTGTTCCCTTATTAGATTGAACAAGTAACGTTTGGTCGTTTTCTTCTACTTCTGTACTAAAGAGATCACCAACGAAACCTTGCTCTGCAACTGCTCCAGCTAAGAAGACACGGTGCGGTTTGTTTTTCAACTCACGCAAGACTTGTAGACCTCGTTTGGCACGGCTGGTTGCTGGAATTTCCTCAATAGAAACACGTTTTAAACTACCACGTTGGGTCAAGATGTAGAAGGATGAAGTGTTACAGATAAAGGCGGCCTGAAGCACATCATCTGCTTTCAGGTTCATGGCCTTGACACCCGCAGCCTTGGCACCGACAACTGGAACCTCTTCGACATTGAAACGAAGGGCATAACCATTTTGACTAATCAAGAGAACATCATCTAGTTTGATTGGAGCTACTGCTACAATCTGGTCTGTCTCGTCTTTGAGTTTGGCATACTTGACAGACTTAGACTTGTAGGTTCGCCATGGAGAGAATTCTTTGCGTTCTACGCGTTTGATTTGACCAAGACGAGTTGCTGCAAAGTAGGTAGTCGCATCATCAAACTGATCCACGACTTCTACATAAAGGATTTCTTCGTTAGTTTCAAAGTTTGTAATGGTCTGGCTCAAGTGCTCTCCGATATCCTTCCAGCGAATGTCTGCCAATTCATGGATTGGTCGATAAATGACATTTCCAAGAGTTGTAAACATCAAGAGGTGCTGGGTAGTCTTGGCAGCTTGCACAAAGATCAGACGATCATCATCACGCTTGCCAATTTCTTCCAGAGTGGATGCTGCAAAGGAACGTGGGCTGGTACGCTTGATATAACCTGCCTTAGTCACGCTGACATAGGTATCTTCCTCGGAGATAAGACTAGCTGTGTCAATCTCGATTACTTTTGCAGTATCTTCCAAAGTACTCAAACGTGGTGTCGCAAATTTCTTCTTGACTTCACGAAGTTCTTTCTTCATGAGATTGTACATGGTACGTTCATCACCAATGATAGCAGCAAGCATAGCGATCTTCTCACGAAGTTCTGCTTCTTCTTCCTGCAAGACAACCACGTCTGTATTGGTCAAACGGTAAAGTTGCAAGGTAACGATGGCCTCAGCCTGCTCTTCTGTAAACTCATAGCTGACCTTGAGGTTTTCCTTGGCGTCAGCCTTGTTCTCAGAAGCTCGGATAAGGGCAATGACTTCGTCCAAAATCGAAATCACGCGAATCAAACCTTCGACGATATGCAGACGTTTCTCAGCCTTTTCCTTGTCAAAGCGTGAACGAGCCAAAATCACTTCACGACGGTGGGCAATATAGCTAGACAAGATTGGCACAATCCCAACCTGACGAGGAGTGAAATTGTCAATCGCCACCATGTTGAAGTTGTAGTTGATTTGCAGGTCTGTGTACTTGAAGAGATAGTTAAGAACCAGCTCGGTATTGGCGTCTTTCTTGAGTTCGATAGCGATACGAAGACCATCACGGTCAGACTCATCACGAACCTCAGCAATCCCTGCAACCTTGTTATTAACACGAACATCATCTATTTTCTTGACCAGATTGGCCTTATTGATTTCATAAGGAATCTCGGTGATAACGATTTGTTCCTTGCCACCTTTTAGCTTTTCAATCTCCGTCTTGGAACGAACAACCACGCGCCCTTTCCCAGTTTCATAGGCCTTCTTGATTTCGTCTCGCCCTTGGATGATTCCTCCCGTCGGAAAGTCTGGTCCAGGCAAGAATTCCATGAGTTTATCAACCTTGGCAGTCGGATGGTCAATCATGTAAACCGTCGCATCAATAACCTCAGCCAAATTATGGGGTGGTATATCTGTGGCATAACCAGCCGAAATCCCAGTCGAACCATTGACCAAGAGGTTTGGAAAGGCTGCTGGCAAAACAGTGGGTTCTTTCTCGGTATCGTCAAAGTTCCAAGCAAAAGGAACTGTCTTTTTCTCGATGTCCTGGAGAAGGTAGCCTGCAACCTCAGACAAACGTGCCTCGGTATAACGCATTGCCGCAGGCGGATCACCGTCCATAGAACCGTTATTACCGTGCATTTCGACTAGAATCTCACGATTCTTCCAGTCCTGAGACATACGGACCATGGCATCATAGATAGAACTGTCCCCGTGTGGGTGGAAATTCCCCATGATGTTCCCGACAGACTTGGCAGACTTACGGTAGCTCTTGTCAAAAGTATTGCCATCTTTATTCATCGAATAAAGAATACGACGCTGAACCGGCTTCAATCCATCACGAATATCTGGCAAAGCCCGGTCTTGAATGATGTACTTGGAGTAGCGACCAAAGCGCTCTCCCATGATGTCCTCAAGGGACATGTTTTGAATGTTAGACATAATAATTCTCTTTTTAGTGTTTTATTTAAAGTAAATCTATATTTTATAAATTTAACTGTTTCTTTGTAGGTAGTGAGAAAAGAAGAGCAATCCTACTAATCCTAGAATGAATAAAAGATTAATTTTAATAACAAATAAGCTAAGTAGGGTATTAATTAGGCCGTGAAAAATGGCGCAATAAAGGATCGACTTAGTCTTTTTGAAAACAGCTGCTAGAAGAATACTGAGATAAATTGCAAATAGACTGAATAATATAAAAGGCATCCTACTTTGGGAACTTCCAATCACAAACCATAAAGGTACATGCCATATTGCCCAAATACAACCTGTTATCAAACCGGAAATCCAAAAGGAGAATCTAGTTTCCAAAGTTGGTTGCAAGATGCCTCGCCATCCCAATTCTTCTTCGCCACCATAAACACAGACTGCACTCAAAAAAACAACAAACAAATTTCCTAGTGGAAAAGCCGGATTAAGCTCCTTAGATGAGAAAGCAATGACACCTGTCTGCACGAAAATTAGTAAAAGAAATAACAAAATATATTTCTTTGAGTCTCCTAAGATAAAAGAGACTATGCTTTTAATGGATTTTTGAGGCAAACAAGAAATGGCTGCAATGGTTGGACCGAAACCTCCTAGTAGATGGAGAAAAACTCCCAGTGGACTCGTTAGACCTAAGAGGCTCATTTGCGTCAGAAAAGCGAGCAATCCCCAACCAAATCCCCAAGAAATGAGAAAACTAATCAGTAAAAATTTTGTTATCTTATTATTTTGTAAATGTTTCATTTGTTTCGAGTCTTTCCTCAGCATACTGAATCATCTTCTCAGCCACTTCCTTATCATAGTCAAAGCCCATCTTATGAGCAAGGGATTGAGCCTCTTGGTGGAAAAGTTGCATCGTAGCAAACAAAGACTGAGTGATTTTCTCTTTACTTGAAAAATCAAGCAGAACAGAAAATTCCTTCTCTTTCTCTGTAGGTAAATACTGGAAAAGATACTTATAGTTCTTACCGATATCAACAGTCCCTCTATCACTTGCGACCTGCCAGGCCAAGACCTTCAAGAGTTCTTGCTGACAAATACCGTAGAGATGGTCAGTTGCATAGAGAAGTTGCTTGCGACAGATTCCCTTGGCCACATAGGCTGATACCCACCAAAATTCATTGCAGGCTTTTTTAAAATCAATCCCACTAGCTGGACTTGTCCAGTAACGCCCTGGACTTGTAGTATAGGACTCAAACAAGCCTTTCTCATCTTTCAAAACTGTATAATCAGCTTCACTATCCACCCACTCTTGAATGTGGTCTTTGGGGCAGAGGGTCAAATCTATTCGATTGCCATCTTCAAAGAGCATGAGATAGAGGCGGCGGTTACCTAGGACATTATGCTGCTCAATGATACGTTTGCTAAAGGAGTCCAGCCAAGAAAGGGCACTCGTCAGATTATCTAAGTCGTCCACAATATAGACCACATCATAGTCTTGAAACTCGTCTTTTGGACCCTTTGGATTTGTCCGTGAACCAGACATGGCGACAGCCTCGACTTGGAGATTTTTTGCGATTTGTAAAATTAGATTCAACATTTCGGATTCAGTTCTCATATTAACACCTGTTCTTTATTTGATATTACTGTCTATTAGCATGCTATTTCTCAAGTTAAATTAGTTAATCAATTATAACAGATTTAGCTATCCTTCTCTCAAAGTTTTTAATTTCGACAAAATTCTAGATTCATCCATGCTTAAAATAACAAATAGAGTCGAAGTATAGATGTCATCGTACCATTGTTCCAGTTCATCGTCAGTCAAATCAAGATGATATTGATTTGAATTATTGTGTCTTAAACCGAAATTATTATACACTTCAAAAAGTTTTTCAAACGCGATAACCTTTTGATTGTTAACTTTCAAAATATCTTTTAATTCTTCAGAATTATTTAGTTCTCTCCTAAACGGTTCAAGGTAGTTCGCTAAAGCAATAAGTATTTCTTTTTTTCTCTGAATATTCCCCTTATTTGAAAAATGATTATATTCTAACACCTTTATCGCATCTTGAATACTCGTTTCAGATATAATCTGAGAAACTTCCGAGGCATAGGCATTCTTTTCAACGATGATTTGACGACCACTTTCTAAAATAAGAAACTCATGATTCGATAAATCTAGAACTCTGTTGATATTTTCTCTAACAGCATACACATCATCCCTTAATAAGGGATGATTCGGGTTTATAATCGACAACATATCATTTAAAAGCTCAGCAAAAATAAAAAGTTCTTCTAATTCATTATCCGCTTGAGATAAGCAAAACTTTAAGAACTCATCAAAATCTATAAAAGTTCTACGATTTTGATAATTAAGAAATTTATGTTTTAGTTCCTCTAACAATCTATTCGATAACAAAATACAGAGATTATCAAATTCCGTGCTCGGGTTAAAATTCATACCATCTAAGATTTCAAAATAATTTTTTCTAACCATCAGAAAACAGTACTCTCCTCCAAGGTAAACTTGACATTATCTTCAATCCACTTACGGCGTGGTTCGACCTTATCACCCATGAGGACATTGACGCGGCGTTCGGCGCGTGCTAGATCCTCAATCGTGACACGGATGAGGGTACGCGTTTCTGGGTTCATGGTTGTTTCCCAGAGTTGGTCCGCATTCATCTCACCAAGTCCCTTGTAGCGTTGAAGGGTAGCTCCTTTGCCGAATTGCTTACGAAGTTCTTCTAACTCTCCGTCCGTCCATGCATAGGCCACTTCTTCTTTCTTGCCTTTACCTCTAGACATCTTGTAAAGAGGCGGAAGGGCGATATAGACATGTCCTGCCTCAACTAGCGGACGCATGTAACGGTAGAAAAATGTTAAGAGCAAGGTCTGGATATGAGCACCGTCTGTATCCGCATCGGTCATGATAATGATTTTGTCATAGTTGGCATCTTCAATAGAGAAGTCTGCTCCGACACCCGCGCCGATAGTATAAATCATGGTGTTGATTTCCTCATTTTTGAGGATATCTGCCATCTTGGCCTTGGCTGTATTGATAACCTTACCACGAAGGGGCAAGATAGCCTGGAACTTACGGTCACGACCTTGTTTAGCCGAACCACCGGCAGAATCACCCTCGACCAGATAAAGTTCATTCTTGGCAGGGTTTTTGGACTGGGCTGGCGTTAATTTACCCGACAACAAGCCCTTGTCTTTCTTGTTCTTCTTGCCATTTCGGCTCTCATCACGCGCCTTACGTGCTGCTTCACGAGCGTCACGAGCCTTGATAGCCTTACGGATAAGATTGGAAGCTAGTTCTCCATTTTCCATAAGGAAGAAGGTCAACTTATCAGCCACAATACCATCGACAATTGGACGAGCTAGCGGGCTTCCTAATTTGTCCTTGGTCTGTCCCTCAAACTGGAGGTGTTCTTCAGGAACGAGAATTGATAGAACGGCTGCTAGTCCCTCACGATAATCTGAACCTTCTAGGTTTTTATCTTTTTCCTTGAGGAGCCCAGTCTTACGCGCGTAGTCATTCATGACCTTAGTAATGGCTGACTTGAGTCCTGTCTCATGCGTTCCACCATCTTTAGTACGAACGTTATTGACAAAAGACAAGATGTTATCTGAAAATCCATCATTGTACTGGAGGGCAACTTCCACTTGGAAACCATTGTCTTCGCCTTCAAAGTATAGAACTGGCGTCAAGGTTTCCTTGTCTTCATTCAGGTAAGAAACAAAGTCCTGAACTCCGTTCTCATAGTGGAACTCGATTGCTTCATCTGTTCGTTTATCAGTCAAAGACAAGGTCACATTTTTTAAGAGAAAGGCTGACTCATTGAGTCGTTCCGAAATGGTATTGTACTTGAAGTCTGTCGTAGAAAAGATAGTCGCATCAGGCATGAAGGTAACCTTGGTACCTGTCTTAGATTTGGGTGCTGTACCAATTTTCTTCAAGGTTGTGACGGGTTTCCCACCATTTTCAAAACGTTGCTTGTAGACTGCGCCATCACGAGTGATTTCAACTTCCAGCCAACTTGATAGGGCATTAACGACTGAAGATCCCACTCCGTGGAGACCACCAGATGTCTTATAACCCCCTTGACCGAATTTCCCTCCTGCGTGGAGAATGGTAAAGATAACTTCAACTGTTGGAATGCCCATGGCATGCATTCCAGTTGGCATCCCACGACCATGGTCTTGAACGGTTAAACTTCCGTCTTTATTGATAGTCACATCAATGCGGTCACCAAATCCAGACAAGGCTTCATCGACTGCATTGTCCACAATTTCCCAGACTAGGTGATGGAGACCAGCACCGTCAGTTGATCCGATATACATCCCTGGACGTTTACGGACCGCATCCAACCCTTCTAGCACCTGAATGGCATCATCATTGTAGTTGTTAATATTGATTTCCTTTTTTGACACAAGGAACCTCCTATTTGTTCATCTTTTCTATTTTACAGGTTTTCTAGGGATTTTGCAAAATTTTTCCCATTCAGCTGTCACAATTTCACAAGATATTCTCAGCCTTTCTACACCATTTCATGGTATAATAGACACATGATGACATTTGTATTATTAATTTTAGCTTATCTGCTAGGTTCGATTCCGTCTGGTCTATGGATTGGACAAGTTTTCTTTCAAACAAATCTGCGTGAACACGGTTCTGGAAATACCGGAACGACCAATACTTTCCGCATTTTAGGAAAGAAAGCAGGTATGGCAACCTTTGTGATTGACTTTTTCAAAGGAACCTTGGCCACTCTCCTTCCAATCCTTTTCCACCTACAAGGTGTATCTCCTCTTGTCTTTGGACTTTTGGCTGTGATTGGACATACCTTTCCTATCTTTGCAGGATTTAAAGGGGGCAAGGCTGTCGCAACCAGTGCTGGAGTTGTTTTCGGATTTGCGCCTGTCTTCTGTCTCTACCTAGCAGTCGTATTCTTTGGAACCCTCTATCTAGGTAGTATGATTTCCCTATCTAGCGTCGTTGCTTCTCTCGCAGCCGTTATCGGAGTTCTCCTATTTCCACTATTTGGTTTTATCCTAAACAGCTATGACCCTCTTTTTATCGTGATTATTTTAGCACTTGCTAGCTTGATTATCATTCGTCACAAGGATAATATCACACGCATCCAAAATAAAACTGAAAATCTAGTCCCATGGGGATTAAACTTGACACATCAAAATCCTAACAAATAAAACGCCAGTTTAAACTGGCGTTTAAAAATATTCTATTACACTAGTATCCTGGTGAAGAATTTTAATATATAAACTTTCTAAGTAATAATTTTCATGGTGGAAATAAAAATGAAAAATATAATTAGTGATCGTATATCAAATAAGCAAATTATAAAAGATTTTATTAGCAATTTCATTGGCTCTTTGAGCGGGAAATCTTTCAATTTTGCTTTAGGTTTGATGCTACTGGATCAAACAAAATCTGCAATGAGTTTTGGGATTAATATGATTATTTATCCTTTAGTCAGTTTGATTTTCTTAGTTCCCATTGGTAATCTAGTAGATAGATACCCACACAAGAAAATTTTAATATATAATTTCATCTTTAGGATTTTTATCTTTCTTTTGTTTTATGCTTTTTATTTTCTTATGGATTCTTCTAGTATCTTATATCTAGTAATTCCATTTGTAATACTCCACTCTATTACAGTCAATATAGGTGATACTTGTTATTCAGCCTCAATTCATGAATTAGTAAATGATAAAAAAATTCAAAGATTAAGTTCTGTTACACAGACTGCCATTGCAATTGCAACCATGCTTTCTCCAGCTATTGGAGTCATTTTTTATGGAGTCAAAGAAATCATTCAATTTCTTAAAGAAAATCAAATTGTAAAATACATTATTCTTGTAAGTGCTATCCTCAATTTTTTCTACACATCTATCAGTATTGGGGTGCCCTTTGTATTAAAAGAACAACTTCTGTTAGATAACTCGACAGTAGGAATGCTTGAAACTATGGCCGCAGTAGGAATGCTTTTAGCCAGTATTTCAATGTCACTATTGCCAGATAAGAAAGAAAACAACATCTTACTCTCGAGTAAGATAACCATGCCACTTGTTCTCTTAACTATGGCTATTATTGGTTTAGGCGTCACATTTGCATCAACTAACTCTCAAATTATTATTTCTTTTCTTGGTAGTATATTTATGGGAATCATAGCGTTTACTCTTGTTGTTTTAAATATTATTGTGATGACTTACCTTCAAAGTACTATCGAAACAAAATTTTTAGGCAGAGTAATGAGTACTTTATTTACACTAAATACATCTATCATGCCGATAGGTACCCTAGTATTCACTTATCTTTTTCAAAAAGAAGTGAATGGAGGGTTGATATTCATATTTGGGGGAGGGACCCTCCTAATATATATAATTATAATGTTACCTAAAATTTTTAGAATACTAAAAATTGAAAACTAATTTTAATTATAACTTAAAATTTAAGAGTTGCTTATCCACTATAAATTTACTATTATATGTTTCAAAACTAAAATTTTGAAATAGAAAACGCCAGTTTGAACTGACGTTTTTTTGTATGCTTATTTTGATTTGATATAGTTGATACCATCTGCCTTTGGTGCAACAGCTTTTCCAAAGAAGGCTGCCAAGACAATAACTGTCAAAACATAAGGCGCAATTTGTAAGTATACCGCAGGTACTCCTTGCAAGAAAGGAAGCTGGGAACCAATAACGGCCAAACTTTGAGAGAGTCCGAAGAAGAGACTTGAAAGCATAGCTCCGATTGGATTCCATTTACCAAAAATCATAGCGGCAAGAGCGATAAATCCAGGCCCTACAATGGTTGTCACTGAGAAGTTGACTGAGATTGATTGGGCGTAGATAGCTCCACCAATTCCACCAAGGAAACCAGAAATGATAACTCCAAAATATCTCATCTTGTAAACATTAATTCCCAAGGTATCCGCTGCTTGAGGGTGTTCACCGACAGAGCGAAGACGAAGACCAAAGCGGGTCTTGAAGAGGATAAACCAAGCAAGGAATGAGAAAGCAATGGCCAAGTAACCAAGTAGACTTGTTGACTTGAAGAAGATATCGCCGATTACTGGGATATTTGCCAAAACTGGGAAATCAAAACGTCCAAAAGTTTGGCTCAAGTTGTCGGTTTGTCCTTTGTTATAAAGAACTTTGACCAAAAAGACTGCTAAAGCTGGCGCCATCAAGTTCAATACTGTTCCACTGACAACATGGTCCGCACGGAAGTGGACGGTCGCAGCTGCGTGGATAATTGAGAAAATCGCTCCCACAATTCCTCCGACCAATAAGGCAAGCCAAGGAGTTGCTGATCCAAGTTGTTCTGCAAATTCAAGGTTAAAGACTACCCCAGAAAAGGCACCCATAACCATAATTCCCTCAAGACCGACATTGACTACCCCTCCTCGTTCAGAGAAGACTCCACCAATACTCGTAAAAACAAGAGGTGCTGAGTAGATCAACATAGAGGATACCAAGAGGGTTAGCATTGTTGTAATAGACATCTTTACTTACCTCCTTTTGCTTGTTTTTTCGATTTGACAAAACGCTCAATAAGGTAGTGAACGCTGACAAAGAAGATAATAGACGCCGTTACGATGCTAACAAGCTCTGATGGTACTTGCGCAGCATTCATACCAGGTGCTCCGACTTGGAGAACTCCAAATAGGAAGGCTGCAAATAGAATACCGATTGGAGAGTTTGCTGCAAGGAGACTAACTGCCATCCCGTTAAATCCGATAGCCAATGACGAACCTTGAACATAAACGTTTTGGAAAGTACCCAGACCTTCAACTGCTCCACCCAAACCTGCCAAGGCTCCTGAAATAATCATAGATAGGATAATTGTGCGTTTGGCAGAGATACCTGCGTATTCAGAAGCATGTGGATTGAGACCAACTGCACGGATTTCAAAACCAAGAGTTGTTTTCTTGAGCAAGAACCAGATGACAACTACCGCAATAACCGCAAAGAAAATTCCGATATTCATACGAGAATTTCCAGTCAACTCAGACAACCATGGTGTCTGATAGGCGGCGTTGGCACCGACACGGATTGTCGAGTCTGTACTTTGCATCAATTCCTTAGGGAAAGAGCGGATAAAGGCATTCCCCACATACAATACAATGTAGTTCATCATGATGGTCACGATAACTTCCGATGTTCCGAGATAAGCTCTGAGGATACCTGGAATAGCTCCGACAACCCCACCAGCAATAAGGGCAATAACAACTGTCGCAAGAATCATCAAAGGACGTGGCATATCAGGATTTGAAAGGGCAAACCACCCACTCATAACCCAACCTGCAAGAGCCTGTCCAGGAAGACCAACGTTAAAGAAGCCTGCACGACTGGCAACCGCAAAACCAAGACCAATCAAGACAAGAGGTCCCATGGCACGGAAAATCTCACCGATACCACGCAGACTACCGAAGGCTGTGTAGAACAACTCCTCATAACCCCAAATAGCATCGTAGCCGAAGATCCACATAACGATGGCTCCGAGTAAGATTCCTAAGAATACGGAAATCAGGGGAACCGAAATTTGTTGTAATTTTTTAGACATCACTCTTCTCCTTTCCCAAGCTTCCACCAGCCATCAAGACACCAAGTTCTTGTTTGTTAGTCGTTTCTGGCGACACAATACCTTGAATCTTACCGTCATGGATAACAGCAATACGGTCTGAGACATTTAAAATCTCATCCAATTCAAAGCTGACAACGAGAACAGCCTTGCCATTATCACGTTCCTCAATCAAGCGTTTGTGAATATACTCAATGGCACCAACGTCCAAACCACGTGTCGGTTGGCTAACGATCAGGAGATCAGGGTCTCGATCAATCTCACGAGCGATAATTGCTTTTTGCTGATTCCCCCCTGAAAGAGCTGCTGCTGGAACAAACTCGTTAGCAGCACGAACGTCAAATTCTTCCATCAGTTTCTTGGCATGAGAAGTGATATTTGCATAGTTCAAGATGCCATTTTTACTGAGTGGTTCTTTGTAGTAAGTTTGAAGAGCGATATTTTCCGAAATCATCATATCCAAAATCAAACCATCGCGATGACGGTCTTCTGGAACATGGCCAACACTCATCTCTGTAATTTTTCGAGGATGCAGACCCGCAATTGATTTGCCTTTTAATTCAATACTACCTGACTCAATCTTGCGAAGACCCGTGATGGCTTGAATGAGTTCTGACTGGCCATTTCCATCGATACCCGCAATACCGACAATTTCACCAGCACGAACATCCAAAGAAAGGTTCTTCACAGCTGGTACACCACGGTTTTCATTGATAACTAGGTCTTTGATAGACAAGACCACATCTTTTGGCTGGGCTGCTTGTTTGGCTGTCTTAAAGGATACCGAACGTCCCACCATCATTTCTGCCAAATCTGCATTAGTGGCTCCTGCTATCTCAACAGTCTCGATTGATTTCCCACGACGGATAACCGTAACACGGTCAGACACTGCACGAATCTCATCCAGTTTATGGGTAATCAAAATGATGGACTTCCCTTCTTTGACAAGGTTTTTCATGATTGCCATCAACTCATCAATCTCAGAAGGAGTTAATACCGCTGTTGGCTCGTCAAAGATAAGGATATCTGCCCCCCGATAGAGTGTTTTCAAGATTTCTACACGTTGTTGAGCACCAACGGAAATGTCTGCTACCTTGGCAGCAGGGTCAATCGCCAAGCCATAACGTTCTGAAAGTGCCTTAATTTCTTTGGTAGCCCCTGCAATATCTAGCACGCCATTTTTGGTGACTTCACTCCCCAAAATGATATTTTCAGCCACTGTAAAAGCTTCAACCAACATAAAGTGTTGGTGAACCATCCCGATTCCCAAACTAGCTGCTTTAGAAGGCGAGTCTAGTTTTACAACTTGACCATTCACCGCAATCTCACCACTAGTTGGTTCAAGAAGCCCCGCTAGCATGTTCATCAGAGTGGATTTCCCTGCTCCATTTTCTCCTAAAAGTGCATGAATTTCACCTTTCCGTAGGTGCAAGTTGATTTTATCGTTGGCGACAAATTCACCAAACACCTTGGTAATCTCACGCATCTCAATGACATTTTCGTGTGCCATATGCTCTTCCTTTCAGAGGTTTATTTTATTTCAATAAAACCTGCTAATCACATTAACAAGCTCTATTGAGACAAAAATTGTCTCAATTCTTAAAGAAGCGACCGATGGCCGCTTCCTAAGAAATGACTTTTATCCATTATTTTTCAGGAACTTTTACGCTTCCGTCAAGGATTTTAGCTTTTGCGTCTTCAACAGCTTTTTTACCTTCTTCTGAAAGGTTTGTTACTGCCAAGTCAACCCCTTTATCTTTCAATGAGAAGACGATAACTTGTCCACCAGGGAATTCACCTTTTTCCGCTTTATTAGCGATATCTTTTACAGCTGTACCAACTTGTTTCAAAGTTGAAGCAAGAACAAAGTTTGATTCTTTACCATCTTTAGAAGTGTATTTACCTTCTTCTGCTTGGTCACGGTCTACACCGATAACCCAAACTTTTTCATTTTCAGGACGGCTTTCGTTAAGTGATTTAGCTTCAGAAAAGACACCTGCTCCTGTACCACCTGCTACTTGGTACACGACATCAGCACCTGCAGCATACTGAGCTGCAGCGATTGTTTTACCTTTAGCTGCGTCACCAAACGAACCAGCGTAGTCTACTTGAACCTTGATAGATGAGTCTACTGAAGCAACACCTGCTTTGAAACCAGCTTCAAAACGTGAGATAACTTCGGATTCCATACCACCTACAAAACCAACTTGTTTTGTTTTAGTTGTTTTTGCGGCAGCAACACCTGCAAGATAACCCGCTTCGTTATCTGCAAAAGTAGCACTTGCAACGTTCTTTTGATCTTTGATGACATCATCGATCAAGACATAGTTCAAGTCTGTATGTTCTTTTGCTGCCTCTTCAACTGCATTTTTAAGGGCAAAACCAACACCAAAGATCAAGTTATAGCTTCCTGCCGCTTGTTGTAAGTGGTTCGCATAGTCTGCTTCACTTGTTGATTGGAAGTAAGTGTAACCGTTATCTTTAGAAAGGTTGTGTTCTTTCCCCCAAGCTTGCAAACCTTCCCAAGCTGATTGGTTGAATGATTTATCATCAACACCACCAGTATCAGTGACGATTGCTGCTTTTGTCTTCACATCTGATGAAGATGAAGCCGCGTTACGAGAAGAGCGGTTACCACATGCAGCAAGTCCAACTGCTGCTACTGCAACTAGACCTAGGCCTAGCCATTGTTTCTTGTTCATTACTGAACCTCCTAAATAAGATGTGCAACGATGTTGCAAGTATGGATTGTTTGGTCACACAGACCACAGCCACTGCAAGAGTGGCCCAGACTAATTTAAGTCTGTAAATGAGTATGGAAGTAACTCCCCGACCGTCATCTCGACCGTCGATTTATCTTTAGCGACTAGGGTCACTTTTAGATCTTGTTCAAAAAACTCAACCATGACCTGGCGACAAGCACCACATGGTGAGATGGGTTTTTCAGTTTGACCGTAGACAATCAACTCTGAAAACTCCCGTTGCCCCTCCGAAACTGCTTTGAAAATAGCAGTACGTTCTCCACAATTAGTTAAGGGATAACTAGCATTCTCGATGTTCACACCCGTATAAATACTACCGTCCTTAGCTACTAAAACAGCTCCGATAGGAAAGTGAGAATAGGGTACATAGGCTTTCTTGCTGGTTTCAATTGCTAGTTCGATCAACTCAGTAGCCGCCATCAGCCAGTTCTCCTTTTAAAATAGCTACACCAGCAGAAGTTCCGATACGAGTAGCACCTGCCTCGACAAAGGCAAGAGCATCCGCGTAAGAACGCGCCCCACCTGCAGCCTTAACACCCATATCTGGTCCCACTGTCTGACGCATCAATTTAACATCTGGCAGAGTTGCTCCTCCAGTTGAGAATCCAGTCGATGTTTTAACAAAATCAGCCCCTGCTTTTTGAGCAAGTTGACAGGCCACAACCTTTTCATCGTCGGTCAACAAGCAAGCTTCAATAATAACTTTTACTAACTTGTCACCACTTGCTTCTACAACCGCACGGATGTCTGACTCAACTAAATCCAGATTGCCCGATTTGAGGGCACCAACATTGATAACCATATCAATCTCATCTGCTCCATTTTGGATGGCTTCCTTGGTCTCAAAAGCTTTTACCGCTGAAGTTGTTGCTCCCAACGGGAAACCAACTACTGTACAAACCTTTACATCTGAGCCTTCAAGCCCCGCCTTTGAATGAGCAACCCAAGTCGGATTAACACAGACACTGGCGAAATCATACTCTCTCGCCTCAGATAGCAAACGATCGATTTGCTCTCGAGTCGAATCTTGCTTCAAAAGCGTATGATCGATATATTTATTTAATTTCATATTCGGATTCTCCCTGGTTTTATGAGATAATTTCTATAATTTCTCGTAAACTTTGCACTCCATCATTCATTTTAACATATTTTTGAAATTCTGTAACTAGTTGAGGAGAAATTTTTCCATTTGTATATACTTTTGCGACAATTTCACCCTTCTGGACAGGTTCACCAACTTTTTTATCAAAAACGATTCCAGTTTCATAGTCTAAAGGATCAGACTTGACTGCACGACCAGCTCCCAATCTCATGGCATATAGACCAAATTCCATAGCTGGAAGAGCTGAAATGACACCGGTCTCTTGAGCTGGGATTTCCACCACATGCGCAACATTTACTGGACGATAGAGATCTTCTAGATCACCACCTTGTGCTGCTACCATTTCTTCAAACTTGGCCAGAGCTTGTCCATTCTCAAGGTGTTGACGCACTTCTTCTACAGTCTTCTCAACATCTGCTAAACGAAGCATGATTTGAGCAAGTTCACAGATAAAGTGACTGATATCTTCTCGGCCTTTTCCTTGAAGGATTTCAATTGCTTCTAGGATTTCAAGACGATTGCCGATAGCTCGTCCCAAGGGTTGGCTCATATCTGTAATGACTGCAACTGTTTTTCGACCAACTGCCTTCCCCAAATCAACCATGGTTTGAGCCAATTCGCGCGCCTCGTCAACAGTCTTCATAAAGGCACCCTCACCAACTGTCACATCTAGCAAAATGGCATCTGCCCCAGCAGCGATTTTCTTACTCATGACAGAACTAGCAATCAAAGGAATGGTGTCGACAGTCGCTGTCACATCACGAAGAGCATAGAGAAGTTTGTCTGCTTTAACCAGCTGGTCAGACTGACCAATGACAGATACACCAATATCTTGCACCTGGCGAATGAAATCTTCTTGACTGCGCTCAACTTGATAGCCCTTGATCGCTTCTAACTTATCTAAAGTTCCGCCAGTGTGTCCTAGTCCACGACCACTCATTTTTGCAACTGGCACACCAAAACTTGCTACCAAAGGAGCTAAAATCAAGGTCACCTTATCACCAACACCACCTGTAGAGTGTTTATCTACTTTGATACCCTCTATGGCTGACAAATCAAACTCTTGACCAGTCTTAACCATATTCATCGTCAGATCAGAAATCTCACGTGTAGTCATTCCTTTGAAGTAAACCGCCATAGCAAAGGCAGACATTTGGTAATCTGGAACAGTTCCAGCTACATAGCCTTCTACCAACCACTTAATCTCACTTGAAGACAGTTCTTGACCATCTCGTTTCTTTTGGATTAAATCAACTGCTCTCATGATTTCACACTTCTAAGGATATAATAACCCTTGTCCTTCTTTATGATTTCACAATTTCCAAAAACGTCTTCCATCTTGCTTTTGGCACTAGGAGCACCCTGTTTTTTCTGAATAACGATTGTTAAGTCGCCACCGTCTTCCAAAAAATCCTTGCTCTTTTCGATAATCTCATGAACAACTTGTTTGCCCGCACGAATCGGCGGATTGGAAATAACATGGTCAAATTTCCCTTCAACTTGGTCATAGATATTGGATTGAAAAATCGTTGCTTCTACTTTATTTCGTTCAGCATTTTGTCGCGCTAAGTCCAAGGCGCGATTATTGATATCGACCATGGTTGCCTGAACTCCATAAGCCTTGACCAAAGAAAGTCCTAGGGGACCATACCCACAGCCGACATCAAGGACCGTTTCTCCTTTATTAACCTCTAGACACTTCAATAAAAGCTGACTCCCAAAGTCAACCATTTTCTTGCTAAAAACACCCGCATCCGTCAAAAAGGTCATTTTTTGTCCCAACAACTCCACTCTCAACTCATGAATGTCGTGAGCAGCATCAGGATTTTCTGCATAATACATTTTACTCATAAAACTATTTTACCATAATTTGGCTTGAATTGTAAATCGTTTACAAAGTGATGATAAAATGAAAAAGACTGAAGAATCCTAGTCAAAAAACCTTTTCTTCAATCTCTTTCAATTATTAGAAATACATTACAATCGATCGGGAACTACAAATTATCATAGTCAGGAAAAAACAGATCGTCTGTAATCAGGCGCATTTTTATTACTATTTCTTAACCTTAAAACACTTTATTATCAACAGGATTCCCAATATGATGTTTAGATAAAAACCCAACTGATAAGTTTGTGTCAAGATTTCCAAACTTGTCCAAAGTCGTATCAAATCTTCTAGCGACATACGGAATAAATAACCTTCTGTAGCAATCCACAAAATCAAAAATAGATAACTACCAGCAGCAAGCCATTTCGTCCACTGCTTTTTTACTAACCAAGCAATCAAGAGTGAACAGATAAAGATAACTGTTACAAGAAGATGATCCATTAAGAAGGTAAAACCGTAATAAGTTTCTACAAAGCGTCTACCATTATCCGCATTCGCTCCCCTTATAAAAGGTAGTGCAAAACTTAAAATAAAACAGAGTTCCAATATGTAACATCTCAAGATTTTCATTGTATGCCTCCTATAAGTTGCAAACTAAAAAAGCCCACCTTTAATAACTGATAAGTCTTCAGAAACAATTCCCTATCTCATCATTAAATTATTCAACCTCCATCTACCTCTATTATACGATATTGACTTACTACCATCAAGAAACCGCTTTATTTTTTTAGCTTTTTATGGTATGATAAACAAAATATCTAGGGGAAAACAAATGACCAACGAATTTTTACATTTTGAGAAAATCAGTCGCCAGACTTGGCAATCATTGCATCGCAAAACAACTCCTCCCTTGACGGAAGAAGAACTGGACTCCATCAAGAGTTTCAATGACCAGATTAGTCTGCAGGACGTAACGGACGTCTATCTTCCCCTTGTCCATCTTATCCATATTTACAAGCGCACTAAGGATGATTTGGCATTTTCAAAAGGAATTTTCCTCCAACGTGAAAGCAAATCCCAACCTTTTATCATTGGGGTTTCTGGAAGTGTTGCTGTGGGGAAATCGACTACTAGTCGCTTACTTCAGATTCTTTTATCACGCACTCTCCCAGATGCTACTGTAGAACTAGTGACAACGGATGGCTTTCTCTATCCCAATCAAACCTTGATTGACCAAGATATCTTAAATCGCAAAGGTTTTCCTGAAAGTTATGATATGGAAGCCTTGTTGAATTTTCTTGACTGCCTAAAGAATGGGCAAGATGTCGCTATTCCTGTCTATTCTCATGAAGTGTATGACATCGTTCCTAGGGAAAAGCAACGTGTCAAAGCTGCTGACTTTGTCATTGTCGAGGGAATTAATGTCTTTCAAAACCCTCAAAATGAGCGCCTTTACATCACTGATTTCTTTGATTTCTCCATCTACGTTGATGCAGCAGTCGAAGACATTGAAAGCTGGTATCTGGATCGTTTCTTGAAACTTCTCAGCTTTGCCCAAAACGATCCAGACAGCTACTACCACCGCTTTACGCAAATGCCTATTGGAGAGGTCGAAGCCTTCGCTCATCAGATCTGGACCAGCATTAATCTAATAAATCTACAAAACTATATCGAACCAACAAGGAATCGCGCCGAGGTTATTCTTCACAAAGCTAAAAACCATGAAATCGATGAAATTTACCTAAAAAAATAATTTCCCCTTGTCAAAACCTAAGTTTTCAGATATAATAGTATAGTTAGTAAATATGGAGGTAAGAACATTGGCAAACATTAAATCAGCTATCAAACGCGCTGAATTGAACGTTAAACAAAACGAAAAAAACTCAGCTCAAAAATCAGCTATGCGTACTGCTATCAAAGCTTTCGAAGCAAACCCTTCTGAAGAACTTTTCCGTGCTGCTAGCTCAGCTATTGACAAAGCAGAAACTAAAGGTTTGATTCATAAAAACAAAGCAAGCCGCGATAAAGCTCGTCTTTCAGCTAAACTTGCTAAATAAGAAACAGTCCATAGAGGCTGTTTTTTTGTCCTTGAATACAGAAAGGTAGAAAATGAAAATAGCAATCATCGGATATTCTGGAGCTGGTAAGTCAACTCTATCTGAGAAGTTATCAAACCACTACTCCATTCCTAAACTGCATATGGACACACTCCAATTTCAACCTGGTTGGCAAGATAGTGACCGCGAATGGATGTTGACCGAGATGAAAAACTTTCTCACAAAGCATGAAACTTGGGTCATCGATGGCAACTACTCTTGGTGCTATTACGAAGAAAGAATGCAGGAAGCTGACCAAATCATCTTTCTCAACTTTTCCCCATGGACTTGTCTCTTTCGAGCATTTAAACGGTATCTCACATACCGAGGCAAGGTCAGAGAAAGTATGGCTGCAGGTTGCCCTGAACGCTTTGACTGGGAATTTATCCGATGGATTCTCTGGGATGGGCGTACAAAGAATGCTAAAGAACGTTATCAACGTGTTCAAGAAAACTACCCAGAGAAAGTAATTGTCCTCAGGTCACAAAAGGAGATGGACCACTTCTTAGAAAATCTCGCAAACAACAAGAAAAACCAACGTGTATAACGTTGGTTTTTTGCTTTTATCCAATCACACTTCCGTTTGGTACGGATGGATCAACTGTGAGAAGGGTTAATTTGTCATCATATTCAGCTGAGAGGATCATTCCTTGGCTGACATATTTTTTCATCATCTTACGTGGCTTAAGGTTGGCAACGATTTGTACCTTCTTGCCGACCAATTCTTGTTCGTTTGGATAGTACTTAGCAATTCCTGAGAGGATTTGACGGTCTTCGCCATCACCAGCATCCAGACGGAATTGAAGCAACTTGTCAGAACCTTCCACTTTAGAAACTTCTTTGACTTCAGCAACACGGATTTCAACCTTATCAAAGTCTTCAAACTTGATTTCATCCTTGTTGAGCTGGAGTTCAACTTCCTCTGGATTCCATTCTTTTTCAACGGCTGGTTTGTTGCCTTCCATTTGTTCTTTGATATAGGCAATTTCTTCTTCCATATCGAGACGTGGGAAGATAGGTGTTCCTTTGACAACTACAGTCACACCTGCCGGGAAGTCAGCCAAACTCAAGTTCTCAAGACTAGAAACTTCTGCTAGACCAAGCTGAGTCAAGACTGCACGACTTGTTTCCATCATAAATGGTTCAATCAAGTGAGCTACGACGCGGAGGCTAGCTGCCAAGTGGCTCATAACACTTGCTAATTGGTCGCGAAGAGCCTCATCCTTAGCCAAGACCCATGGAGCTGTCTCATCGATGTATTTATTGGTGCGAGAGATAAGCGTCCAGACTGCTTCAAGAGCACGTGGATAGTCAACTGCTTCCATGTGTGTATGGTAGTCTGCGATTGATTGTTCTGCAACCTCAGCAAGAGCATGGTCAAACTCTGTTACACCTTCTACATAGGCAGGGATTTGCCCATCAAAGTACTTGTTGATCATGGAAACCGTACGGTTGAGGAGGTTTCCTAGGTCATTGGCCAATTCATAGTTGATACGGCCTACATAGTCTTCAGGAGTGAAGGTTCCGTCTGAACCAACCGGAAGGCTACGCATGAGGTAGTAACGAAGTGGATCCAGTCCATAACGCTCTACCAACATTTCAGGGTAAACAACGTTTCCTTTAGACTTAGACATCTTGCCGTCTTTCATGACAAACCAACCGTGAGCAATCAAGCGGTCAGGCAACTTCATATCCAACATCATAAGAAGGATTGGCCAGTAGATGGAGTGGAAACGAAGAATATCTTTTCCAACCATGTGGAACACTGTTCCATTCCAAAACTTATCAAAGTTACCGTGCTCATCTTGACCATAACCAAGAGCTGTCGCATAGTTGAGAAGGGCATCAATCCAAACGTAGACAACGTGTTTAGGATTGGACGGCACTGGCACTCCCCATGTAAAGGTTGTACGAGAAACTGCCAAATCTTCCAAGCCTGGCTCGATGAAGTTACGAAGCATTTCGTTAAGACGGCCATCTGGAGTGATGAAGTCAGGGTGAGATTTGAAAAATTCAACCAAACGGTCTTGATATTTGCTGAGGCGAAGGAAATATGACTCTTCAGAAACCCACTCCACTTCGTGACCTGATGGAGCGATACCGCCAGTTACATTTCCAGCTTCGTCACGGAAAACTTCTGCAAGCTGGCTTTCTGTAAAGAATTCTTCATCAGATACAGAGTACCAACCAGAATATTCACCCAAGTAGATGTCGTCTTGGGCTAAAAGACGTTCAAAAACGTCGGCTACAACTTTTTCATGGTAATCATCAGTCGTACGGATGAATTTATCGTATGAGATATCTAGTAATTGCCAGAGTTCTTTGACTCCAACCGCCATGCCATCAACATAAGCTTGTGGTGTGATGCCAGCTTCTTCCGCTTTCTGTTGGATCTTTTGACCATGCTCGTCAAGACCTGTCAAATAAAAGACATCGTAGCCCATGAGGCGTTTGTAGCGAGCTAGGACATCACAGGCGATGGTTGTGTAGGCTGAACCGATATGAAGTTTACCAGATGGATAGTAAATCGGTGTTGTAATATAAAAATTCTTTTCAGACATATTTTTTCCTTTCCAGGCAAATGAAACCTGTTTTTCTAACACTTCATTATATCATATTTTCGGTGATTTTCGATAGGGAAATCTATACAAAAACAAGATAGACAAATGTCCATCTTGTCTATCTTATTCATAGCGAAGGGCTTCAATTGGATCAAGCTTAGACGCTTTATTGGCTGGTAAGACCCCAAAGATCATACCAACGCTGGCCGAAACAGCCAAGCTAAAGAGAGCAATTGGTAGCGAGACACCAATTTCTATTCCTTCCATCATATTTTTTAACAAAGCGCCTGCTAGCGTGGTCAAGCCCGCTGCACTTACTAGGCCGATGACTCCACCTAACAAGGTCAATATCATGGACTCAATCAAAAACTGTACCAAGATATTAGCCCGTGTAGCTCCCAATGCTTTACGAAGACCAATCTCTCGAGTACGCTCCGTTACAGAAACCAGCATGATATTCATAACTCCAGTCCCTCCCACAAAGAGAGAGATTCCTGCGATAGCACTGATAATAGCGGTCATAAAACCAAAGATTTGCTGAACCTCTGCAAAAGCGGCAGTTTCGTCTACAACCTGATATTCTCCCTGCTGTACTCCTGCAATTTCTGTCATCTTACGTGCGAGTTCTGGCCCCAAAGTCGGAGTTAGACTCGTATCATTCACACGAAAGACAATATTAGAAATTTCCTCTACATTAAAATTAGCTGCTACAGAAGCATTGGTTGTAATCGGTAAACCACCTACACCAAACATCTTAGCACTTTTAACAGCAGGACTAGAGTAAACACCAATCACGCGGTAGCTATATCCATTGGCTGAAATAATTTGATTGAGTGCTGCCTGAGGCGAGTCAAAAAGACTTTTAGCGAGTTCTTCATCTAGCAAAATCACACTTGCAAAATCTCGGTAATCTTGTTCTCTCAGATCCCTACCTGCAATAATTTTATTTTCTACAGCAGACATATAAGTCACATTTCCACCTGTCAGACTTGCTCTCTCTACCTTTTTATCCTTATAGGTCAAAGTAACATTTGTACTATTAGTCACATAATAGCCATCTACACCTTTTAGTTTGGCAGTTTCCTTAACCCACGATTCCTGTGTTTTAGGTGGTTCTACGTGAACATCTTCTTCTTTACCAGATAGTGTCAGTGCAGATTGCTTTTGTGTAAAGGAACCGTCCTTACTTTTAATTGGTGAGAAAAATACCTGAATATTTTTCTGAGATTTTGTCATATTTTTATTGACCTGACGAGACATAGAGTCCCCTAAAGCCATGATGACAACTACTGAAGAGACTCCGATGATAATGCCAATCATTGTCAAAAAGGAGCGCATCTTGTGTGCCATAATAGATGAAAAGGCAAATTTCAGATTTTGCATCTTAGTTCTCCTTTCCTTCCAACCGAGCGCTATCAGACGAAATAACTCCATCACGGATTACAATCTGGCGTTTTGCATAGGCTGCAATTTCGGGCTCGTGCGTTACCATAATAATAGTCTTGCCTTCTTCATTTAACTCAACCAAGAGTTCCATGATTTGACTTCCTGTTTTCGTATCCAAGGCACCTGTCGGTTCATCAGCTAGGATGATCGAGGGATCATTAACAAGAGCACGCGCAATGGCCACCCGTTGTTTTTGACCGCCAGACAACTCCGAAGGAAGGTGATGAATACGATCAGTCAACTCTACTTTACTCAGATATTCCTCTGCCATCTTGCGACGTTGGGCAGCTGGAACTCCTGCATAAATCAAGGGTAACTCAACATTTTGAACAGCATCCATCTTTGACAAAAGAAAGAACTGTTGAAAGACAAAACCAATTTGTTGGTTACGTACCTGTGCCAACTGCTTTTCACCTAGACGGGCCACTTCTTGGCCTTCTAGATAATATTCGCCGCTAGTTGGGGTGTCCAGCATTCCGATGGTATTCATCAGAGTAGATTTACCCGAACCAGATGGTCCCATAATGGCAACAAATTCCCCTTCGCCAATCTCTAAATTAATATTTTTCAAGACCTGCAGTTCCTGTTCACCATTTCGATAGCTCCGGCAGATGTTTTTTAGACTAATTAGTTGTTTCATCAGCCTTCACCTCTTTTCCTTCTTCCAAGGAAGTCGTTGGATTACTGATGACTTTGGTTCCGTCTGTCAAACCAGATGTGATCTCTTGGTTTTCTGCGTCAGCATTTCCTAAGCTAACTTCAACCTTCTTAGCCTTATTCTCTTCGTCAACAACCCAAACGTAGTTTTTCCCGTCTTCAGTAATGACACTGGTTAAGGGTACGAGGATTGATTTCTTGTCACTTTTAACCTCAACACTAACGGTAAAACCTGGTTTTAAATCACCAATCTCACTCGTCACTTCAATGGTATAGGGATATTTAGAACCAGTATTCCCCCCAGTTATAGCATTCGTTCCTTCTCCACTATTTTTAGGGTAAGCTGAAATATAGCTGATCTTCCCTGTCCAAGTTTTATCTTGGTAAACTTTAGAAGAGAAGGTCACTTCTTGGTCAACAGAAAGATTGGCAAGATTGTACTCAGAAAGTTCTCCCTTGACTTGTAGATTGTCGTTACTTACTACATGAACCATCACTTGATTTGCAGTAGTTGTAGACTTCGATACATTGTGATTAACTTCTACAACTGTACCTTCTAGCGTACTCAAAACCTTTGTTGCGTCCAATTGAGCCTGCGCCTTTTTAAGTTGTGCCTCTGCATCAGCACGACTATCACGAGCATCACTAATCTGAGAATCTATGGAAGAGACTGAAGAACCCTGCGCTCCATCATCATATCCTTCCGAATCAGCTAGAGTGTTGTTTCGCGATTCCTTCAAGTCATTGATACGACGATCAGCCTTGGCTATGGCACGGTTAGCTGTATCATAAGCAGATTGCGCTTCTGTGCTGTTGTATTTTACGAGCGCTTGTCCTTTGTCAACCTTATCTCCAACAGAAACCAAGATTTCATCTACCTCACCCTTACTTGCATCCAAATATACATATTGTTCATTTTTTGCGGTGACGGTACCAGATAAAAGAACAGAGGAGGCAACTGTTCCTTCCTTTGCGACTACGAGATGCGATGTGTCATCCTTACCGGCAGCCTGAGAGGGCTGTCTAAATAGCAAAATACCCACTGCACTGATTATAATAATACTTGCAGCACCAATAGCTGTGTATAGTTGCCATTTTTTATTTTTCTTATTCCCCTTCATCACAAAACTCCTATTTTATTTTCAATACAAAGACTATTATAGCAAATTTACCTACTCTAAACAATGATTGTTCAGAGAGAAAAGAGAACAATTCAGGAAATGAGCCTTATTTTCATTTAATTTATGCAGAATTGTACTAGTAACATCATACACCTTATTTCTATATTTAGCAAGTGATTTCTGCTATTTCTTTAGGGCGTAGCAGATTTTTGCATTCAAAAAATAAAAACGATAGAATATGACTATCAAATCTATAAGGAGTTTTCTATGAGAGAATATGATATCATCGCCATCGGTGGAGGGAGCGGCGGCATTGCTACCATGAACCGCGCTGGCGAACACGGTGCTAAAGCAGCTGTTATCGAGGAGAAAAAATTAGGTGGAACTTGTGTCAACGTTGGCTGTGTTCCTAAGAAAATTATGTGGTATGGAGCCCAAATCGCTGAAAGCTTCCACCACTACGGAGCTGATTATGGTTTTACAAGTTCAGATGTGCAATTTGATTTCGCAAAACTTCGTCAAAATCGTGAAGCCTACATCGATCGTGCCCGCTCGTCTTATGATGGAAGTTTCAAGCGCAACGGGGTTGATTTGATTGAGGGTCGTGCTCATTTTGTTGATTCCCACACCGTCAGCGTTAATGGTGAATTGATTCGTGCCAAACATATCGTGATTGCGACTGGAGCTCATCCAAGCATCCCAACTATTCCTGGAGCTGAACTCGGTGGCAGCTCAGACGATGTCTTTGCTTGGGAACAACTTCCTGAATCTGTTGCGATTCTTGGCGCTGGCTATATCGCCGTTGAGTTAGCAGGTGTTCTCCACGCACTCGGAGTAAAAACTGATTTGTTCGTCCGTCGCGATCGTCCTTTGCGTGGTTTTGACAGCTACATCGTGGAAGGTCTTGTCAATGAAATGGAAAAAACAGGTCTTCCTTTGCACACCCATAAGGTACCGGTTAGACTCGAAGAAACTGAGCAAGGTATTACCATTCATTTCGAAGACGGTTCCAGTCACACTGCAAGCCAAGTTATCTGGGCTATCGGCCGCCGTCCAAATGTAGACGGCTTAGAGTTAGAAAAGGCTGGAGTTACACTCAACGAACGTGGATTTATCCAAGTGGATGAGTATCAAAATACTGTTGTAGATGGTATCTATGCCCTTGGAGACGTTACGGGTGAGAAGGAACTAACTCCAGTAGCCATCAAGGCTGGACGTACCCTATCTGAACGTCTCTTTAATGGGAAAACACGTGCTAAGATGGACTACACAACTATCCCTACTGTTGTCTTCTCCCACCCAGCAATCGGAACCGTGGGGTTGACCGAAGAAGAAGCTATCAAAGAATACGGCCAAGAGCACATTAAAGTCTACAAGTCAAGCTTTGCATCTATGTACTCTGCCGTTACAAACCATCGTCAAGAATCTCGCTTCAAACTCATCACCGCCGGTGCTGACGAAAAAGTTGTTGGCCTTCACGGACTTGGTTACGGGGTGGATGAGATGATTCAAGGATTTGCTGTTGCCATCAAGATGGGAGCAACCAAGGCAGACTTTGATGCTACAGTAGCTATCCACCCAACCGCTTCAGAAGAATTTGTGACCATGCGCTAATTGTTGAAAGAGACTTTAAAGAGTCTCTTTTTACTTGCAAAATCGGCTGCCACAAAATTGTTACCTTGATTTAAAAAACAGGTTGACTTTTCTTCCTAAATTAGTATAATAGTTACTATAATTTTGAAAAGAGGTTAACAGTTTTGAAAAAAGCTCATATCTATGCTATCCCTGCTATCGGTGCTGCTCTCATCGCCGTATTGGCTCAAATCAGTCTCCCTATCGGTCCTGTCCCCTTCACTCTACAAAACTTTGCGATCGGTCTGATTGCAACTGTTTTTAGACCAAGGGAAGCCGTCCTATCTGTTGCTCTCTATCTCCTGCTGGGTGCCATTGGTCTACCTGTCTTTGCAGGGGGAGGAGCTGGATTTCACGTTTTAGTTGGTCCAAGCGCAGGCTATCTCTGGTTCGACCTTGTCTATGCAGGACTTACATCTTATCTCATCCATCAAAATAGTGGCCATATCCGCATTTTCCTAGCCAACCTCTTGGGCGATTCCCTCGTCTTTGTCGGAGGTATTCTCAGCCTCCACTTCCTTGCTGGTATGCCATTCGATAAGGCACTAACAGTTGGTGTCCTTCCTTTTATCCTCCCTGATCTTGGTAAGATCATTGCCATTAGTTTCATTGGTCGTCTACTATTACAACGACTTAGGGGACAAGCATACTTCTCAATTTAACCCAAAAAGGATACTGAGTCAAAAACTCAATATCCTTTTATTGATTTCCTTTAAAAGCATCCACCATTACTTGAAATTCTTCGTTTGTAAGAGTGATTCCTTTTCCCATTTTGGTATGATCAGGGCTCCAAGTTCGAATATCAAACTTTGCTGGAGCGCCATTAAAGCTGACTCGATTTAGTTCTTTTGTCCATCCTTTTTCATTTTCAGACAAGATCAGTAAGTGTTCTTCGATTTCAAATGTAAATTCTGCCATTTTTAACTCCTTTTTGTGATATGCTTTCTCTAGTCTATTCGTAAAAATCTTGTAGTTTTTAGGAAAATTTTATATAATGTGGATATATAAGAAGGGAGACACCTATGACGTACACATTCAAGCAAGTCTTAGATAAGATACAAGACTTTCTCAGTGGACATAATGAACAAGATTATTCTGAAAACGACTCCCTTATTAGCACAATTGAACAAGCCATCCAGAAAAAAACGGCTGTTCATGTCATACTTGCTGAGACAAGTTTTACAGGTGATATTGTCAAATACGATACCAGCCGTCAACAGATTGTTGTCAAAAATTTTACAAAAAATGTAACTCGTATCATCCGAATCGCTGACATCAAAAGGCTACGTTTTGTCCCATCCACTGTCCAGAGAGCTCAAAAAAATAGATTTAAGAAAGAGTGAGATGTTCATTGCATCCCACTCTTTTTCTTAACGGATTTGTTCAAAATGCAGGTGGACTGCGATATGGTCACCGTAACCACTTCTCTCCAAATCACGTTGCAAGCGATAAGAAATGTAGTGTTCGGCTATTGTGATATATCCTGCCCCCAACAAACGATTTTCAACCATTGATTGGATCATACTGATGGTCGCACGTTCCACTTTTGCTTCTTCCAAGTCCAAGACTACCTTTTTAGTAACTTGAGCTAGGTTTTGACGTAGGTCATCTGTTAAAACATAAACCGTCTGAGCTGCTTTTAGGACAGCTTGGTAGATTTTATCTGGATCAAAGTCTGCAACTTCTCCGTTACGTTTGATTACTTGCATAAGGTTCTCCTTTATTCTTTGTTTTCTTTGATTTCAGCCAGCATCTTTTCTTCTTCGGCTGTTAGTTGATAGTTTTCTAGCAGGTCAGGTCTGCGCTCATAGGTTTTCTTTAGACTTTCATAAAGCCGCCACTGGCGAATCTTTTCATGATGACCACTCATGAGCACATCTGGAACCACCATTCCTCGATAGTTATAAGGACGTGTGTATTGGGGATATTCGAGGAGTCCTGAAGAAAAACTATCGTCTTGATGACTAGACTCCTTGCCAATCACTTCTGGAATCAAGCGAACCGTAGCATCAATCATGGTCATGGCAGCCAACTCACCACCAGTCAGGACATAATCTCCTAGGGAAATCTCATCAGTTACCAAGGTCTTGATGCGCTCGTCATATCCTTCGTAGTGACCGCAGATAAAAATCAGTTCCTCTTCTTGAGCCAAATCTTCAGCGTAGGCTTGATCGAACTGTTTCCCAGCAGGATCGAGAAGAATGACGCGGGGATTTTTCTTTTTAATGGCATCAAAGGCATCGAAAATAGGTTGGGCACGGAGCAACATTCCTTGACCACCTCCGTAGGGCTCATCGTCAACATGACGGGCCTTTTCAGCATATTCTCGAAAATTATGATACTGGATATCCAAGAGCCCTTTTTCTCGAGCTTTTCCAACAATCGAGTGCTCCAGCGGAGAAAACATCTCAGGAAAGAGGGTTAAAATATCAATCTTCATCATCTAGTCCTTCTAAGATTTCCACTTGGACCCGCTTGTTTGGAATATCAACATTGAGAACTACTGGCGGAATGTAAGGCAAGAGTAGGTCGCGTTTTCCTTTTCTCTTGACCACCCAGACATCATTGGCACCTGGTTGTAGAATCTCCTTGATAGTTCCAATCAAGTTGTCTCCCTCGTAAACTTCCAAACCAATAATCTCATGATAGTAGAATTCACCATCGTCCAAGTCGTTCAAATCTTCCTCAGCGACCTTGAGACTGTAGCCCTTGTACTTTTCAATTGCATTGATATGGTACATGTCTTTGAATTTGATAATGTCAAAATTCTTATGCTTACGGTGGCTAGCGATAGTCACTGTTTGAACAAACTGATCTTTTTCATCAAATAAAGCCAGTTCTGCCCCTTTTTTAAACCGCTCTTCAGCAAAATCCGTCACAGACAAGACTCTCATCTCACCCTGTAGCCCCTGCGTATTGACGATTTTCCCAACATTAAAGTAGTTCATCTTGTCTCCTGTACTCCCATTCTATCCATTATACTCTTACAATTTTCGGATAATAGCCGCAATTTTTTCTGATTCTGACCATTGTAAATAATGGTGATTCCCTCCTAAAATGAGTTTAGTATTGGAAGTCCAATATTCTGATTCTCTGTACTCTTTTTCTCTATAAGCTTGACAAAAAATAAATACAGGGGTACAATCTGCTATTGATACATTCTCAAAATCTTCCTCAGTAATATCTCCAGATATCTGAAATCCTGTATCTTGATTTTCCAACTCTGAACCTTTTTCTTGCATTATTTCCCAGATTTCTTCATTAATTTCAGGGCTAAATGTTGCTTGAGTTAAGTTCTTAAAATAAAGTTCAGGACCATACTCGTCAATCAGCCTCATCTGCTCTTCCATTTCTGGATAAGGATTTTCTGAAAAATCAGCAAACATGACTTTTTTAGTTGTCGGTTCCATTGCTACTAAAGCCTGACACTTAATTGGTTTGTTGAGCAATTTACAAGCTAAAATTCCACTCAAACTATGTACACAAAGTATATATTCAGAAATCCCTAATTCTTCAAGTACTTCATAAACCGCATCTGCAAGATTATCTAGATTTTTTCCAGCTTGGTCATGAATCGGACTCCTACCTGTGTTCGGAAAATCAATTGTCAAATAACCAATTGTAGGAGGAAGTTTTTCAAGTATAAGTGAAAAATTTTCATAACTTGGTATCAAACCTGCTCCGTTTAGACAAACTAGCACTTTCTTTTGCTTTTGATAAGTAACAGAGAGACTACCAATTTCTGTAGATACTTCAAACCTCTTCATAAAGAAATCCACTCGTTCTATATAATGAATTATTAAAAATCCTTATCCTTTATTTTATCACGTTCCAAGGATTTTCACAAGTTGAAGAACAGTGACTGCAATTAGCTTTGAGCGTCTAAAAACTTTTCTAAATCTCGTTCATGCTGATACTTAATGGCAGCCTTCTTATCTTTCTCAAAGATGGTTTTGGTTAGGTCAATATCGTTGATAGCTGCAATTGCGACGGTGTAATGAATGATATCAGCCAGTTCTTTGGCTAGTTCCTCGTTTGAGTCCTGAACGCCCTTTTTTCGACCGGAGCGCCCATTCAATACCTCGGCTACTTCTCCGACTTCCTCCACTAGCTTGATAAAGAGGCCTTCCTCAGTTCGAGATTGCTGGTAATGTTCGAGTAAGTAAGCTTGTAATTGTCTAAACGCTAAATCCTTCATCTTCTTCTCCTCACAAAAAAGCGAGACATCTGTCTCGCTTTTTTTATTTTTCATCGATAACGATTCTTACTTTTTTGTCTTCAGTTGGGACAGAGTAGACAATCGTTCTTATCGCTGAGATAGTGCGACCCTTACGACCGATAACACGACCGACATCGCTCTGGTCAAGATCCAAGTGATACTCCAAAAATTCTGGTGTATCTTCAATCTTGATAGTTAAGGCATCTGGTTGTGAAATCAAGGGTTTCACAATCGCAATAATGAGATTTTCAATCGTATCCATCTGTCAACCTACTTTAAACTTATTTTGAGAATTTAGAATCGTGGAATTTTTTCAATACACCTTCTTTTGAAAGGATGTTGCGAACTGTATCTGAAGGTTGAGCTCCATCAGCCAACCATGCAAGAACGCGGTCTTCTTTCAAAGTTACTTGGTTTTCAGCAACAAGTGGGTTGTAAGTTCCAACTGTTTCGATGAAACGTCCGTCACGTGGTGAACGTGAATCTGCTACGTTGATACGGTAGAAAGGTTTTTTCTTAGAACCCATACGAGTCAAACGGATTTTAACTGCCATTTTTTAATGTCTCTTTTCTTATTTTTTATTTCGGTGAAATAGCTGAGCTATTTAGCACATGTTCTATTATAGCAGATTTTTGACAGGTGTCAAGAAAAAAACTTGACAGAGTTTTAATTTTTTTTTACTACTAGAAATTGGTTATAATCTGAAAGAAAAAATTAGAAAGAAATCATTTATGAATACTATTTTAGAAAAATTATATAAGGATTATCAAGTCAAACCCTTCATTTCTCCTGAACGTGATTTGGATGCTTGGCTACTAAATCCCAAGTCTGTCCCAAAATGAAATAAAAGACAATCTTCTGGCAGGTGATATTATCCTCCTCTGGAGAATCAACTTTGGTACTTTTACCACCGAAAGCTGGTTTTTAAAACTCCCATTCGAATATGATTCAAAATTCGCTTAAAATCAATGTTTTCCCACTTTTTCAGAAAAAATTTTTCATCTAATTTAAATAACTTTCAATTAAATGTTGTGAACCATGAGGTGTTGTAAATGCTGTATTGTAGATAGTTCTTAACATTTAGAGAACTGGCTAGCTTTACGAGCTTTCTTAAGACCTGGTTTGGAAAGTATGCGTTTCAGTTGGACTAAAAACAGCGAAATATCAAGGATTTTAAGAACGATATCTACTAATTAATTTATAAAATATGAATTAATAGATTCTAAATAGGGGAATAGTTTAGGTCTGTAATCATTAAAATAATACACCTAACTTTGGTCACCGTTTTTTAGTTATTCACTCTTTTTTCAGATAGTGTTTTTAAAGTTATGATGTAAAATGCCGCAATTAAAACACTATACATCATAATCGGAGGATAGAGAATTAAGGATAGAATCAATCCCACTCCTTTAATTATTAGGTCAGGTATCAATAACTTTCTATATTGTGCGGTAGCTTCAAGTAATTCTTTCTGATCTATATTGGGTTTATCAATTACTTTATGTAAAAACCAGTTTGCTACCGTTGAAACAATAACGATCAGTCCATAAAAGAGCTGTGCCGTATGGTTCATGAAATGACTACTAACGATTCCAGTAGCATAGGGCATAAATGAAACAAAAAATAAAAGAAACAAATTCCACCAAACAATTTGTGGGGAAATTTTCTCAACCTTTTCCCATAGTGTGTTTAGTGCCATCCATAACGATCCTAACCAGAAAAAGGAAAGAAAATAAGCAAAGAAATTTTGCCGTAAATCCCAAAAAGCTTGAAGACTTGGTGTCGTTGGTTTTTCTAATTCTAAGATTAGGATAGTCATTATAATTGCTAGAACCGCATCTGTCAATGCAATTAATCTATCTTTCTTCATCAGATTACATCACCTTTCATTTTGTAGCATTCTATCTCATCGTATAATATTTATTAATCTTAAATATTAGATATTCATTTCATACTTTGAGTACAAACAAGATACACTAAAAAACATGTATCTGTCATATTTTATTTAACTTTAGAAATATTCATCCATCTAATTAATAAATATATCATATTTCACAATAAATGACTACTATCAAAGATACATTTTCTTTCAAATTCCTCCCTTTTCAACTTGGCTAACTTGAGCTGCATTGCCTAGTTCGCTTTGTGTAATATTGTATTTTTTTCTTAAATTTTTGATACGAGTAGGTATTTCTTGTGAATAATTTTCTTCAAAAAATTTCATATATAATCCCCCTATAATCATGGAAAAGTAGAAAGTAGTAAAAATAGTTGTTATCCTAGTTGATTAAAAAAATCTCTGATTTCCTCATCTTTTATAAAATAATATATAATTTTCCCCTCTCTTCTAGTGTCCAAGATGTTTTGATTGGCTAGTTTACGAAGATGGTGGGAGGCAGATGCCATACTGAGATTTAATAAACAGGCTATATCGCAGACACAGAGTTCTTCGACGGCAAGGAGATAAAAGATGATATTTATCTGTTTATTATCGGTAAATTTTGATAAAATGCGAAGTGATTTTTGGACTTTTTCCTTTTCAAGGTAGTTCGTTGCGGTTGTAACATTTTGTTGATTTATAACATCCACTTGACAGATACTATCTTTTTTCATAATTTATTCTCCTAGCCTTACACAGCCCATAGCATGTCAAAGCTGTTGTTTTCAATCAGGATATACACCCCCAATCCTAAATAGACAACGGCAATAAACCATCTGCTATATTTTTCCAAAGTTTCTCCAACAGAAGGGACTTGTGCTAATTTTTGGGCAGAAAAAACCAAGAGATAAATCAGGACTAGAAAAGTAAGTAAAGTCACTATCAAATTCGCTAAATTTAAGGTGGTAAAATATGGGACAAAGACACCAATATTGTCAGCGCCACAACTTGCAAAAGTGATCATAGCGACTAGAAAAATCAGGTTTTTATTGTCTTTTCGCAAACCATCTTTTGCAATAGCTTCTCCATCAGAATCTCCTAAAAGCAAAACTTTGAGCCCTAGGAAAATTGGAATCAAACCGAGCAAACCTAAAATCTCTTTACTAGGAATATAATTTAAGACAAATGCAAAAAGTAAACTTAGCAATATTAGACTAACAGAGCCTAGAAATTGTCCTAAATAGATGTTAATGATGTCTTTTCTGCTTTTTCTTTTGGCAAAAAATAACATTAGGATAATAAGTAAGTCTACGGCTGTCCCAGAATACAGGATTATTGAAGTAACAACATTTTGAATCATAAAACACCTCATTCAAATATATTTTTGAATGAATTTTAACATTAAACTTTGTAGATGTCAACTTCAGCTCCATCAAAGTATAGATAAGAAGGTAGAGATTGGACTGAAATATAGTGAAATGTATTAAAATTGAAAAAAGAAAAAACGCTTGAAATCAGAGTTTTTCTTATGTATTGATTCGTATTGAATGCTTACTTCACTTCTGTAAAAATTAACTTCTACACCTACAAAGCCTATTCTGACAGACTTTATAAAAGCCTAAGAAAAAAAGTAGAGATTCATACAGTGTCTAGATTTTCCAAAAATTCTTTATCATCAAATATTATTAACGAAACTATCAAACCAAATACGATGCATTGCTTCAAAGAATTCTTTAGTTGTTTGACTAGCGAGGTCTTTAATTAAAAAATTTTTTCAAATAATTGCCACATTGACACATAAATTCTTGCTTTATAAATTTAAGTGTGATATATTTATAACATAATTTTAAGTGTGATATATTTATAACATAATTTTAAGTGTGATATATTTATAACACAAAAAAGGAGTCTATCATGAAAAAAAGTCAAAAAATGCGTGGCCTCATTGCAATGATTGCCGTAGCTCTCTTTATTGATTTTATTGTTTTATTTGGTTCTAATCTTAGTTGGGGACCCAAGTTAGTTATTGCTGGTATTTCAGTATCAGGTCAAATTGTAGCTATTTGGAGCTGGCTACATATGAAACCATGGCCTCATAAGAGTCAGAAAGGTAAGGGAAAGATTATTTTTGACTTGTCTGCTAAGCTTTACACGATACTTTTGTTTGCAGCAAGCATTTTTTATACAGTAGGGATTTGGGTTGCGACCCCAAGCGAAAGTTCTGGTATTAAAGAATGGATTTTGGGAATTGGCCTCGTTATTGAAGTGATTGTATTTGGTTTTTTCTCTTTAAAAAATGTCAAGGAAACTCCGGACGAACGCTTTTATGCTAATTTAGCAAAGACAGCTAGCTTAATGTTTGTTTTTATACTAGGCGCACTGATGATCCTAGCAGTTATCATTGGGTATATGGGGTCTCTCACTCTTTACATGGGACAGATATTTATTAGCATAGCTGCCTTGATTTGCATCTTTTCGGTTGTCTATCTTATCTTGGAACGTAGAGGATAAGCATGGCCAAAGAAAGCAAAATTATTACTAATCTCAAATCTGTTCGTGAGTCCACAGGCATGACCCAGCAGGAGTTAGCCGACCTCATCGGCATGCGACGCGAGACAATTCTGCACTTGGAAAATAACCGTTACAACCCTTCGCTGGAAATGGCTCTTAAAATTGCTCAAGTTTTTAATCTTAAAGTAGAAGACCTCTTTGAACTCAGACAGAAAGAGGAAGCATAATTCTTTTCGATACCTGGTTTCCTAAATACTTTGAGTACACTTATGATATTGATACCCCAAAGCATCTAAAAACTCTGTGGAAAAAGGTTATGCTGTCATTAAGACAGCTTTTGATTCACTTGACCATCTAAATGCCACCATAAAAAAGAATATTCTGAAAAGCAAGGGAATGACAGGACTGTCTAAGATGAGGGCTCCATATTTGGAGCAATCCCTTCGTGACAACTTTTCAGAAGAAGAATTAGCAAGTTACTTTTCAATTCGTGGTTACAAATTGACTCCAAAGGGGGAGCAGATACTGGAACAGTACCAGGACATTATCGACCGTCATCCAAAGAAAAATCTCTAAGCAAGCGACTTTCTGGTCGGCTTCCTCTTAAACTACCTTGTCACAAATATTTGAAATCACCTCCCTTTTAGGGTACAATGATAGAAATGAATTTTTGAGAGGAAAATAATGAAAAAACTAGCAACCCTTCTTTTACTATCATCTATTGCCCTTGCAGGATGTACTAGTATCCAACGTGGTCTCCGTGGTGATGACTATGTCGACTCTAGTCTTGCAGCAGAAGAAAGCTCAAAAGCAGCTGCTCAGGCTGCCAAAGATTTGAATGATGCTTTGACCAATGAAAATGCCAACTTCCCTCAACTTTCTAAGGAAGTTGCTGAAGATGAAGCCGAAGTCATTCTCCACACAAGTCAGGGTGATATTCGCATCAAACTCTTCCCCAAACTAGCTCCTCTAGCAGTTGAAAACTTCCTTACTCACGCTAAGGAAGGCTACTATAACGGTATCACCTTCCACCGTGTTATTGATGGCTTTATGGTACAAACTGGGGATCCTAAGGGAGATGGTACAGGTGGCCAATCTATCTGGCATGATAAGGATAAAACGAAGGACAAGGGAACTGGTTTCAAAAATGAAATCTCTCCTTACCTATACAATATCCGCGGAGCCCTTGCTATGGCTAACACTGGTCAACCAAACACCAACGGTAGCCAGTTCTTCATCAACCAAAACTCTACAGATATTTCAGCTAAACTCCCTACCAGCAAGTATCCAAAGAAAATCATCGAAGCCTATAAAGAAGGTGGAAATCCAAGTCTAGACGGCAAACACCCTGTCTTTGGTCAAGTCATCGAGGGCATGGACGTTGTTGACAAGATTGCCAAAGCTGAAAAAGATGAGAAAGACAAACCAACGTCTGCTATCACCATTGATAGTATCGAAGTGGTGAAAGACTACGATTTTAAATCCTAAATAACCTAAAAAATACAGTATCCGCATTCGATACTGTATTTCTTTTTTCCTCATTTTTAAGTTAGCTTGTTAAAGTCCCATATTTGGTCCATCCAACCTTCATAAAAGTCTGGTTCGTGGCAGACCATAAGGATAGATCCCTTGTATTCTTTAAGCGCCCGTTTGAGTTCTTCCTTGGCATCTACATCCAAGTGGTTGGTCGGCTCGTCCAGCACTAAGACGTTATTTTCACGATTCATCAAGAGACAGAAACGCACCTTGGCCTGTTCCCCACCTGACAAGACCTGAATTTGACTTTCGATATGTTTGGTTGTCAAGCCACAACGAGCAAGGGCCGCACGAACTTCTGCTTGATTAAGGGCAGGAAAGGCATTCCAGACGGCCTCTAGTGGTGTTTGACGATTGCCACCTTCTACTTCTTGTTCAAAGTAACCAAGTTCTAGGTAGTCACCGCGTTCAACTTCCCCAGCGATTGGCGGAATAATGCCCAAGAGAGACTTCAAGAGGGTTGTTTTCCCAATACCATTGGCCCCAATAATGGCAACCTTTTGATTGCGTTCAAAGGTAAGATTTAAGGGTTTGGTCAGAGGACGGTCATAACCAATCTGCAAGTCCTTGGCTTGGAAGATAAAACGCCCTGGCGTACGAGCTGTTTTGAAATCAAAGGATGGTTTTGGCTTCTCACTTTGCAGTTCGATAATATCCATCTTGTCGAGTTTCTTTTGACGGGACATGGCCATATTACGCGTTGCAACACGCGCTTTGTTTCGAGCCACGAAATCCTTGAGGTCTGCAATCTCTTTCTGTTGACGTTCATAGGCTGCTTCCAACTGAGATTTCTTCATGGCATAGACTTCTTGGAACTGGTAGTAGTCACCAGAGTAACGCGTCAACTGTTGATTTTCCACATGGTAGACGATATTGATCACATCATTGAGGAATGGAATATCATGGGAGATGAGAACAAAGGCATTCTCATAGTTTTGGAGATAACGTTTGAGCCAGTCAATATGTTCAGCATCCAAGTAGTTAGTTGGCTCGTCCAGCAACAAAATATCTGGTTTTTCAAGGAGGAGTTTGGCCAAAAGCACCTTGGTTCTTTGTCCACCTGATAAGGCTGTTACATCCGTATCCATACCATAGTCCATGACACCGAGAGCACGCGCAACTTCATCTATCTTAGCATCTAAGGTATAAAAATCACGACTCTCCAAACGGTCTTGGAGTTCGCCAACTTCTTCCATAAGCGACTCGATGTCCGCTCCGTCTTCTGCCATCTCCATATAGAGGTCATTGATACGAACTTCTGCTTTAAACAACTCATCAAAGGCTGTCCGCAAAACATCGCGAACGGTTTGACCTTCTTTTAGCACAGCGTGCTGGTCCAGATAGCCAGCAGTCACATATTTGGACCACTCCACCTTCCCTTCGTCAGGTAACATCTTACCAGTCACAATGCTCATAAAGGTTGATTTCCCTTCACCGTTAGCACCAACTAGACCGATATGTTCTCCCTTGAGGAGACGGAAGGATACATCTTCAAAAATCGCACGGTCACCAAAACCGTGACTCAAATTTTTAACTTCTAAAATACTCATTCTAATTCCTTATCTTGTTTTTATACAGTCCTTTATAGAGGAGCCAAGCCAGATAGCCTCCCAGGGTATTGGTCCACAAATCATCAATCTCAAAAACGCGATTAAAATCAAAGAAAAAGTCTAAGACCAGCTGCGTACACTCAATGCCCAGACTCAGTAGAAAGCTGAGAAGGAGGATTTTTTTCGTTTGACGCAAGTTCGGACAGAGATAGATCAGTTGAAAAACCAAGGGGAAGAGCAAGAAGACATTTAAAATATTCTGCAAAAAGATCCAAAGGACTTGTCCCAAACTAGTCACTTCACCCAGATTCCAAAGGGAGTTTAAGGGAGTTAAAAGAAAAACCAGGCGTCCAAAAGTTTGAATACCTGGAGTTTCCACTCCTGTAGGAAGTTGAGGCTGGGGAGTGAAGCAAAAACAGACAATGCATAGGCTGTAAACAGCCACTCCCAATCTTAAGATTAATTCTCTTTTTTTAGTCATTTTATGGATTTACCGCTGCGACTGCCTTCTGGCGGTCACGTTTCATTGTATTGGAGCGTAATTGTCCACAAGCTGCATCAATATCTGTACCATGCTCTTGACGAACAACACAGTTGACCCCTTTTTTCTTGAGGGTATCGTAGAAGGCCATCACGCGCTCTTTAGGACTACGGCTATATTGGTCATGTTCACTAACTGGGTTATAGGGAATCAAGTTGACATATGACAATTTCTTGATGTTTTTGAGCAATTCAGCCAATTCCAAGGCTTGTTCTACACCATCGTTGACTTCATTGAGCATGATGTATTCAAAAGTTACACGACGATTGGTTGTTTCGATATAGTACTCAATAGCTGCAAAGAGCTTTTCAATCGGAAAGGCACGGTTGATCTTCATGATGCTTGAACGCAATTCATTGTTTGGTGCGTGAAGAGAAACAGCCAGATTGACCTGTACGCCTTCATTAGCAAAGTCACGAATTTTGTGTGCCAAACCTGAGGTTGAAACCGTGATATGACGAGCACCGATAGCCATCCCCTTATCATCATTGATGGTACGGACAAAATTCAAAACATTGTTGTAGTTATCAAAGGGTTCACCAATTCCCATGACAACAATATGACTGACACGCTCATCCTGACCACGCTCATCAAAATATTTCTGAACTAGCATGATCTGTGCTACAATTTCACCGTTATTAAGGTCACGTTGCTTCTTAATCAAACCGGACGCACAGAAGGTACAACCAATATTACAGCCGACTTGAGTGGTTACACAGACTGACAACCCATAGTGTTGACGCATCAGTACTGTCTCAATCAACATACCATCTGGCAACTCAAAAAGATACTTAACAGTACCGTCAGCTGACTCTTGTACGATTCGCTGTTTCAATGGATTTACCACAAACTGGTCATTGAGCTTAGCAATCAAATCCTTGGAAAGGTTGGTCATTTCTTCAAATGATTGGACACGTTTACGGTAGAGCCATTCCCAGATTTGATCTGCTCGGAATTTCTTTTCTCCTTGTTCTAATACCCATTCTTGCATGGTTCGACGTGTTAAACTATAAATAGACGGTTTCATCTCTTCTCCTTATTCTCTATCTATTTCTGACGAATGACAAAATGGCGCTGTCCCTTGTCCTCTTTCTGAGACTTTTGGTCCTTATGACGACGTCTATTTCGCTTATCCGTATTTGGTTTTCTCTTGTTTTGCGAAGGTTTCTTACCTCTTCTAGGAAGGTTTTCCTCCTCTTTTTTACGCATTTTCTTGTCAAATGACGCACGCTTAGGTGCTTGGTTTTCTAGGACAAAATAGGCACAACCATAACTACAGTACTCCAAAAGATAGTCCTGTAAGCGACTGATCTTTTCAATTTTTTCCCCTGTTCGATCGTCTTTGTAAAAACCACGTAGGCGGAGCTGTTCATTACTCCAGTCTCCCACGACATAATCAAACTTGGTCAACACTTCTGAGAAGCGCTGATTAAAGACTGTCACATCGAAGGCATCCTTGATATTTTCAACCAAGGTAAAAGCAATTCCTTCAGTCTCAACCTTATCCCCATTTACATGAAATTCTGGGCCAGGAAACTTGTTATAGTTGTATAATTCAGGTGCAATTTCTTTACGCATAGTCTTCCTTTTCCACGATTACTTAACACTCTATTTTACCATAATTTCTAGCAGTTAGCACGTTTCTCATAAAAATGAAAAAAGTCTGACGATTTTGTCAGACTTCTGCCATATAAACCAAAAAGAGAAGAATGACTCTTCCCTTCCTATTTTTTATTTAGCTGCTGCGTATAGCTCGTCTACTTTGTTCCAGTTAATAACTGAGAAGAAAGCTTTGATGTAGTCAGGACGCACGTTGCGGTATTTCACGTAGTAAGCATGTTCCCAAACGTCCAAGCCCAAGATTGGTTTTTTACCTTCTGAGATTGGTGTGTCTTGGTTTGCTGTAGAAGTCACTTCAAGCTTCCCTTCTTTGTTAACAACCAACCATGCCCAACCTGAACCGAAGCGTGTTGTAGCTGCTGCTGTAAAGGCTGCTTGGAATTCTTCAAATGAACCAAATGTTGCATCGATTGCTGCTGCAAGTTCTGCTGAAGGAGCAGTCTTTTCAGGAGTCATCAATTCCCAGAAAAGAGCGTGGTTCAAGTGTCCCCCACCGTTGTTGATAAGCGCTTGGCGGATATCAGCTGGGATAGAGTCTACATCAGCAAGCAAAGCTTCAAGGTCTTCACCGATTTCAGGGTGTTTTTCAAGAGCTGCATTTGCATTGTTTACATAAGTTTGGTGGTGTTTGTCATGGTGCAAGTGCATTGTTTCTGCATCAATGTATGGTTCCAAAGCGTCATATGCGTATGGAAGGTCTGGTAAGATAATAGCCATCTGTAATACCTCTTTTTCTTTCTATATGAAAATGATAACGCAATCATCCTCTTTTTTCAAGTTTTTTGCTCAATTTGCCTCTGTCGCAATCTGCAAGAGTGCCTTTTCAAACAGGTAGCCTTTTTCATAGACACCTGTCTTAATCTGGTAGTCCGTTTCGATCAAATAAGAAATTGCTCGCTTGAGAAAAGCCAAGGAAATCCCTCTCGAATCTCTTAATGCGAACTTGATTTGATAAGGATTAGGATTGCGCCCCAAGTAAGTTCCCAAAGTGCTTGCAATCTGCGATTCCGTCTGACCAGCCTCTGATAAAATCTTCACTTGAGTAAAGGTTCGAAACTGTCCTAACATGACAGCTATGAGCTTGATTTCATCCTCCCCTTGCAAGGTCAAGTCTCTAACCAAGTCACGGGCCAGGTCAATCTTCTTAGCTAAAATAAACTGAGTCAAATCAAAAATATTGTCCTGCAAAGTCTTTGGAATAGCCTCGACAATATCCTTCTCCTCTATCATGCCATCTGACTTATAAGACTGTAAAAAAAGGAGATTTTTCTGGATTTCACTAAATTGAAAACCAGATTTGAGAAGTAGATTTTCAAAGGATTGCCCCACAAACTGCAGACCTTTTGTCTGACTCCATTTTTGGAAATACTGGCGGAGTTCTTGTTCCTTGGGTTCAATAGCATCAAATACAGTCGCATCTCGTTTGAGCAATTTGACCAGCCGTCTTTTACTATCTAACTTTCCTTCTGCAAAAATCAACAACTTTGTTGTTGGCGAAGGGTTATCAAGGTATGCCTCAAACGACTTGAGCTCATCATCTGTTAAAAAACGTTTCTTGGCGGTTGTGATATCGACAAAATGGTCTAATATTACGATTTTCTCATCCGCAAAGAAAGGGAGACTGACCAACTCCAACTCTAAGTCTTTATAAGCTACTTCTTTCATATCAAAGTAAGCAAAGTTGAGATCAGCTGGATCATAACCAATCTGCTTCAACACTTGACTCTTCATAACTTCAAACTGGCCCTGATCTGTCCCTGTAAATAGATTCAAGCTAGATAGATTTGATAAAGTCAACTTCTGACTGTCTTCAATGGCAAGCATCATCTCTCCTTTCTTCTGATTTTTTATTAAACTTAATCAATATAGCGCAATTTCCCACGGAAATCTTCTAGGTTTTCGTATCCTTTTTCTGCCATGATTGCTTTTAGTTCATTGGTAATGCGTTCAAAAGCACCGACGCCTTCTTTGTGAAGGGTAGTCCCTACTTGCACCATACTCGCACCGCAGAGGATGTGTTCAAAGGCATCACGACCCGTTAGAACACCACCCGTTCCGATGATTTGGATTTGCGGATTTAAGCGTTGGTAAAAGGCGTGCACATTAGCAAGAGCAGTCGGTTTGATATACTCTCCACCAATTCCACCAAAACCATTCTTAGGACGAATAACGACCGACTCGTCTTCTATATATAGGCCGTTCCCGATAGAGTTAACACAGTTAACAAACTTAAGCGGGTACTTGTTGAAAATAGCTGCCGCTTGGTCAAAGTGAACAATATCAAAATAAGGTGGCAATTTGATTCCAAGAGGTTTGGTAAAGTAGGTAAATACCTCTGACAAGATACGGTCTGTTGTCTCAAAATCATAGGCAATCTGAGGTTTTCCTGGAACATTTGGACAAGAGAGATTGAGCTCTGTCAGTCCTTTGAATTCACTCTCTTGAACTTTTTTCAAGATGGTATGTGTTTCTTCTGGAGACATGCCAACTAAAGATAGAAAGAAAGTTCGGTTTGGCTCTTTTTCCTGCAAGTCCAAAAGATAGTCCAGATAATAATCCAAGCCATTATTTGGCAAGCCCATGGAGTTGATAGAACCAAGTGGAACATCCTGATAACGTGGTTCAGGATTGCCCTGACGAAAGTCCAAAGTCGCAGTCTTCGTAACAAAAGTGCCTGCCGCTGAGTTTTTGACCCCTTCTAGTTCCTCTATCGTCATACAAGCCACACCCGCTGCATTCATCAAGCAATTGTCAAACTCAAAGCCAGCTATTTGTGTTTTCGTTGATACCATGATTCTGATCCTCCAGATTCCTTTTATTTCTAATATTATACCATACTTTAAGATTTTCTCTTTGAGAAACTAATTTCTATATAAAATGTTCGGTTTTGTGAATTGAAAGAATTTTTAGAAAATTTCCGTTTTTTCTTTACACTCAAAAAAAATTCTGCTATAATGGCTCATGTAATAAAATATAACAACAAAAAGGAGAACGATATGACATCTGCTAAAGACTATATCCAAAGCGTGTTTGCAACTGTAACAGCTCGTAATGGGCATGAGGCTGAATTTCTCCAGGCAGTTGAAGAATTCTTCAGTACCTTGGAGCCTGTCTTTGAAAAACACCCTGAGTATATCGAAGAAAACATCTTGGCACGTATCACTGAACCTGAGCGCGTGATTTCTTTCCGTGTTCCTTGGGTTGACCGTGATGGAAAAGTCCAAGTTAACCGTGGTTACCGTGTTCAATTCAACTCAGCTGTTGGACCATATAAAGGCGGACTTCGTTTCCACCCAACTGTAAACCAAGGAATCTTGAAATTCCTCGGATTTGAACAAATCTTTAAAAACGTCTTGACTGGCCTTCCAATCGGTGGAGGTAAAGGGGGATCAGACTTCGATCCTAAAGGAAAGACTGACGCTGAAGTGATGCGCTTCTGCCAAAGCTTTATGACAGAATTGCAAAAATACATCGGACCATCTCTTGACGTACCTGCTGGTGATATCGGTGTTGGAGGACGTGAAATTGGTTACCTTTACGGACAATACAAACGTCTTAACCAATTTGATGCTGGTGTCTTGACTGGTAAACCTCTTGGATTCGGTGGTAGCTTGATTCGCCCAGAAGCAACTGGTTACGGTTTGGTTTACTATACTGAAGAAATGCTCAAAGCCAACGGTAACAGCTTTGCTGGTAAAAAAGTGGTTATTTCAGGTTCTGGTAACGTAGCCCAATACGCTCTTCAAAAAGCTACTGAACTCGGCGCAACTGTGATCTCAGTATCCGACTCAAACGGCTATGTCATCGATGAAAATGGTATCGACTTCGACCTTCTAGCAGATGTGAAGAATAACCGTCGTGCACGTTTGACTGAGTACGCCGCTGAGAAACCAACTGCTACATACCATGAAGGTTCTGTATGGACTTACGCTGGTAACTACGATATTGCTCTTCCATGTGCGACTCAAAACGAAATCAATGGTGAAGCAGCTAAACGTTTGGTTGCTCAAGGTGTTATCTGCGTATCAGAAGGTGCCAATATGCCGAGCGACCTTGATGCGATTAAAGTTTACAAAGAAAACGGAATCCTTTACGGACCTGCCAAAGCTGCCAATGCTGGTGGTGTAGCTGTATCAGCGCTTGAAATGAGCCAAAACAGCCTTCGCCTTTCATGGACCCGTGAAGAAGTTGATGGACGTCTAAAAGACATCATGACAAACATCTTCAACACAGCTAAAACAACTGCTGAAACTTACGGTCTTGGTACTGACTACCTTGCAGGAGCAAATATCGCTGCCTTCGAAAACGTAGCCAATGCTATGATTGCACAAGGTATTGTTTAAGATTCATTTGCTTAATCCTCAATCGCTCTGATTGGGGATTTTTATGTCGGCTTCAAAAAAGCTCACTATTTTTAATAGTAAGCTTAAAATCAAGATTTATGTTACTTCTACTAAGGCAAAAGACAGGCATTCAACAATTTCATTTACTGCTTCATCTATGTCTAGCTCCTCATTATTATTCAACATCATTGGAAGAGCATAAGAAAGACTCAAAGCTAAAATATAACGAACGATTCTTTCATTTGACCAATCTCGGATAACACCATTTTCTTTAAACTGATTTAGAACCGGACTAATTGGCTTAATGATAGAGTGAACAATGGTATTCCCTAACTGGTCAGAAATAGTTTCATCAATAAAAGAACGGTTCAAGAGAATTTTAACTTGCATTTGATTCTCCTGAATAAAAACTAGTCTATCTCGAACTATGCTTCTTAAAAATAGCGGAAAAGACTCTTGGTTTGCTGTAAATTTCTTCTCAGAAAAATCAGCAATCACATCTGGAATAACTTGCTTAAGAAAAGTCGATAAAATTGCTTCTAAGATGCCTTCCTTAGTTTTAAAGTAACTAAAAACTGTCCCTTCTGAAACTCCAGCCTCCTTAGCAATAAAGCTGGCTGTTGTATTTTCAAAGCCAATTTCTGAAAATAACTTTAGACTTGATAATAATACTTGACGTTGTTTTAAACTCAGGTTGCTATTTTCTAATGTCTGAGCATACTTTTCTTCTAAACTTTCCATTGCTGGCACCTCTCTGCTACTTTCTTACTTTTACGACTTTCTTACCTCGAGTGTGTCCCAATTTTAGACTACGATATGCCTCTCTAACTGACTTTAGAGAAAAATCATAAACCTGATCAATATTCAGCCGAACCTTCCCTTCTGAGACCATTTCTGCTAGAGTGTTCAAATCATAATATGTGGAATGTCTCGGACCCGTGAACTGGGCACCTTTTATCATAACATATGGTGAAGGTACTAGCGTTCCAATAGCCGTGCCCTTCAATCCCAAACTGAAAGCCAATTTAACATAATCACTTCCATAGCAATCCAAGAATTTTGTAATTGGCTTTGCACTTGCTGATAGAAGAGCATTCTGGATGTTCTCTTCGTAAGCTACTGGTATAGCACCTAAGGACTTGAGATATTCTGAATTTTTCTTACTTGCAATTCCGATAACTGTTGCACCCTTAGCAACTGCATACTGTACTGCAATACTTCCAATACCACCTGTCGCCGCTGAAATAACTACAACATCTTTAGAATTTAACTCAATTTTTCTAAAAGCACCACCCACAGTTAGAGAGGCTACACCCATAGTAGCTGCGTGAATCATATCAATCATATCTGGTTTCGATACGATTTCCGATTCATTGACACAAATTTCTGTTGCCAAAGCTCCCCTCTTGGTTCCCAATCCAGGGTCACTGATCATTGTTCCAAAAACCTTGTCCCCTACTGCAAACCGACTTACTCCTTCACCGATTTCTGTGATAACTCCAGCAAAATCCCGACCAACACCTCTTGGAAAAAGAGATGATTTCGACTCAAACCAACGACTTGGCTTCCTTAGTTTCGTCATAAAAGATAGAAAACGAAGTGGCTTTGCACCCTCAAAAGTTTTATAATCAATAGGATTTAAACCAACTGCATAAACTTCTACCCTAACTTGATTCACTTTCAAAGAATCAGATTTAATGTTCACTAAATCTAACACTTCTTCATCACCGAAACGACTATATTGTATTGCTTGAGCAACCATTGTATGAACTCCTTTACACATCTAAAAAAATGAGTGAGCACTCAATCATTTTTCTTAATTATATGCTTATTCCCCATAGATGTCAACTATACTGTTTCCAAAAATTCTAACTAAGTTAGCTGTTCATGATAAAAATAGATCTATTTTTCCTTATGAAAGATTATCAAACTATAACTCAAAGAAATCCGACTGCTTATAAAAGCAGCCGGATTTTTATATATCTAATTTTTCAAAAAATTTGCCTGTTGACTGCTTTTCTTTTAGCTTCTCCAGTAGCTCATTCTCCAGAAAAAGACTTAGTTCGTCAAAGTCTTGACAAACCTTAAAAACAGTCTCTCTGTCCAACTGGTCATAAGCTAGTTCGTAATAGTCCTTATGATGTTGCCAATTCTGCTCATAATTGATATCTGTTCGTTGATAGTAAACAATATTTTGCTTCGGTGTCAGGTAAATCTTCTGTGTTAGAATGCTTTTCCGATCTTTGGATAACTTGCTACGACTGAAAATCTTAACACCTTGAAAAATCTTGCGCTCATGGATACCTTGATTTGTGACTTTTAATTCAACTCTTTTATAGTGCATATAGTCACCTCCAAAAATTACTTTCATTATATCAGACTCTGGCAGATTTGCAAGCAAAAGTATCATTTCCAAAAATCTTTAGTAGCCTCTAAAATTTCTTCTGTCGGTGTTACTGTGGCCTCAATAATGCTCTTGCCAGTCTTTTTCAGATAGGCTTGTATCAGATGATAGCCATAAGCATAGCCTGCAGCATAGGGCATCCCAACCGGTATTTGACCTTGAATCTCAGCTATTTCATCACCGTAAAGATAAGGAGCCATTCCGCCATCCCTGTTAGCTGAAGCTGACTTGAGATAATGGGCTTAATCTCTTCTAACTGCTCGGAACTAGTTGAAGTGACCCAGGATCCGATGAGCTCTTTACCATAGAGCTCAGCAGCAAAAGACTCTGCTAATCCTTCACTGACTACCCAGTCTGCTAGTGTCGTCTGCTGGTTCCATTTGATAAATTGGAAGCGAACATTGTGGTTGCACTCGTGAGCCAACGCGGCTTGCACACGTGGTAAAGTATAGTCATTCGGCAACAAACTAAGCATGAGGTATCCTGGAATTCCTCCATCTCCACTGTATCCCTTATTAAGCTGTGGCATAGGTTTTTCTGGATTGCCCAGTAAAATAGTAAAATGGTAATCCTCAACCTCTAAATCATAGCCAGCCTGCTCGAAAAGACCGATACTCCTTTTGATGGTATCCTGGCAGTCCTGCCAGAGTTGATCAGAGCTCAGAGAGTCGATAGCTGGTCTATCCTTTTCCGAGAGAGTTGCGGGCAACAGATTCATAAAGCCAAGTAGAAATAGAGCATCAAAACCTCCGAGATACTTGGCTTTCAGAGGAATATGTTGAGTTTGGTATTTCGTATCAGAAGGTGCCAACATGCCGAGCGACCTTGATGCGATTAAAGTTTACAAAGAAAACGGAATCCTTTACGGACCTGCCAAAGCTGCCAACGCTGGTGGTGTAGCTGTATCTGCCCTTGAAATGAGCCAAAACAGCCTTCGCCTCTCATGGACTCGTGAAGAAGTTGACGGCCGCCTCAAAGACATCATGACAAACATCTTCAACACAGCTAAAACAACCGCTGAAACTTACGGTCTTGGTACTGACTACCTTGCAGGAGCAAATATCGCTGCCTTTGAAAATGTAGCCAATGCTATGATTGCACAAGGTATTGTCTAAGAAATATGCTAAAAACCTCAATCAAAACGATCGAGGTTTTTTTGAAGCTTCATCTTCTATCAAAACTTCTTCTTCCATAGCATTTTTTATTTTTTTGCCCAAAGATAATAACGTTTCTACATCAGAGGGTTTGCTTGTCCCGAGAGGATTCCAAGTAGAAGATGATAAATTTTCATATTCCTTAGATCGAACTCGAAATTTAATATTATCCCCCTTGGTGTCTATGTCTACATTTAAGGCTCTCGCTCCCAGTTTAGGCTCCTTATTTTTTATCCTAAAGAAAATAACTTCTCCTGATACAATCTCCTTTCCATTACACCAAATCCTAATATTTCTTCCAGATAATTCTACGACAAAATTCTTCACTAGACTACCTTGTATTTTTTTAATTAAAAGAAAACTAATACCAAAAAACACTAATACTATCGTATAAAGAAAAAGAGGTTGTGATTTAAAAAAATCATTCAGTTTTAAATAGAATATAGCCAACTGTATTCCCAATACAGGAAGCATGAGGAACATGGGAAAAAGGATACCAATTATTACATCTGATTTTGCTGTTGTCGCTGTAAATTCATATCTTTCCATCAATATCACCTTTATAACATTTCCTTTTTATAGAACATTAATCCCATACTAAGACGGATGCATCAGGGAGTTCAATCTCCCTTTCCCCTAGTAAAGATAAATTTTGAACTATTCTAAGGATATTGTACCACTATTTCTGCAAAAAATACCTTAGCAAACATAATCTCCTTCCACAGATACATCATCGCTTTATCGAGCGCTGGAGTTTGATTGACATGGTTCTCTAATCAAACTCCAGAACTTTATGATGAAAATCTTATGGAACAACTGGAGACACTTTATAAATTTTCTCTTTTCAATTATAAAGAAAAACCGCTACTCCTAAGAATAGCGGTTTAATCATGTTTTTAAGCTACTAATGTAGTTTCTCTATTATTTAAGAGTAATGTGAGCGTAAAACTCATAAACCTTGCTATTAAGCGTTTTTCTTCTCTACATTTTCCCGTGGGGGTGTTTGTGGGGGTGTCAAATTCAACCCCTCCTTTTGCAATAAATCAGTTATCTCATTTCCTATTGTTTGCTTGTTAGCATTGTAAAAATGAGAATAAGTATTTAGAGTAGTTGCCTTATCCACTCGTCCAGAGCGCTGAGAAACGGATAGTACATCTTTTTTAAGGACATTTATCATAAAGGAATCATGGCTATGCCTTAATCCTTTACCAGTAATTTCAGGAATTCCTGCCAATTTGGCATGCCGTTTTAACATTCTAGTCAGAGTAGATTTTACCATAGGTTCTCCAAATTTTGACAGAATAAAATCATCATCAGAATTTGAAATTTGAACCTCTCGCCAGTGTTCAAGAACTTTAACAGTTTCATCATCTAAATCAACAAACCTAACCCCTGCTTCAGTCTTTGTCTGCTCCTTACGTTTATAAATCCCACCTTTTAGAGCTTCTATAGTCGCATGAACAAAGAGTTTTTTATTTTCCTTATCATAATCAGACCACAAAAGAGCAAAACCCTCACTCACTCGCACGCCAGTCATATAATATAACCAAGTCGTCGTGTAACGGTGTAAATCCTCGTAATTAGTCAAATCAAAGGTAGCTAGAACTTTTTTGAAGTCTTCAAAAGTCCAAAACTTTGTGTCCGGTCGTTTTCCTTTCGGATTATCCAAAGCCTTACATGGAAAGTTTTTAATATATTCCATACGCTCCGCATATCCGAGACACTGCTTAAACCTTATCCATACACATTTTGCATAATTTGGAGAATAATCTGCAATCAATTTCAAGCGAAACTTTTCGCAGTCACGTGGTCTAATATCACGCAGTTTTATCTTTCCAAAAACTTCTATAAAAAGCTGAAAATGAGTAATGGCTGTTCGATATGTAGAATCTTGAACAGTCTGTTTGTAATACGGAAGAAAAATATCTTCCATATATTGTGCAAAGGTCAAATTATAATCCGAATAATCGAATTTGTCATAGAACTCAACTCTTACTCTACATAGCTCGTCATAGGCTTCTTTCTCACTTCGAAAAGGCTTACCCCACATATTACGATACCGCTTGAATCGTTGCCTTTTTCCAGTCGCAGTAGCCCTAAATTCAGTTTGACAGTAAATCCGACCCTTACTATCTCTAAATACACCTTTATATTTTTTAGACATGTTTTCAATTCCTCCTTAAAGTGAAATTTGAAAACCTAGTAGTTCCTCTACAATACTGGTAGGAGCTAAGTCTAATCGCCTATTGTCAAAAGGTGATTTACTTAAGTGTACCACATTATTTGAAGAATTTCTAGCTTCTTCAAATCTTTTAACTGCAATTAACTTTCCTTCTTTGATAATCTGTTTTGAAGCTGATTTTGAAAAGCCCAGCTCAATTAATTGTTTATGATTAACTGTCCTTGTCATATTTACCTCTTTTCTATATAATAAAGGTATCAGGAGATATCCTTATTCTTCTGTATTTACCTTCACCCCGTTATCGCTCGCCAAAGTGTTTGAAAGGGTGGAGGTTTTATTTTTACTCCTATTTTGTGGTCTGTGTCGTCTTGAATCTAAGAATTTTGTAAAAAAGTAGGTTCGTTCAATTATTAATCCAAGTAGTGAAATATCTTTGTTCCTAGCGTAGTGAACTAAGTCTTCGAACTCGGTAAAATTATTATCGGTAATGACATCGATAACGGTTTCTAGAAATAAATTTGAATTTTGCTCTATCAAGAACTTATCAAGTTCGAATCCACAACCTGATTCAATATCCTCTATACTGTATAAAGTTTTTTCAGGGTTTTCTGCATGTATGAAATAATCGTACATACCTTTTGGTGACATGACAATTTCAACATGAGGAGGTGTATTGAGTTTTTCAGTAAGAAGCTCTGATACTTGAGTATAACTTTTTAGCGATTCAAAAAAAAGTACTCCGTGCTTGTGCGCTTTTTTAAATTCACCAGTTACTTTGTTAATGTCCTTATCGTGCCAAGGACTAAGAACAAATGGAATGTGTAACTCTTCTAAAATGTCTAGATAATTTTCTGGAGCACTTTCTTTATAGATGAGAAAAGCCCATTTGTTTGAACGTTTTTCTTTAGCCATATTATCTCTTTCTTGATTATTGATTATTGATTATTGATTTATTGGGGGTCGTAGTAACCCCAATAAATCTTCTCTTGGGGCTTTGCCCCAAACCCCAGCCTCTCCTGCCCGATGAATCCCCATCGAACCGAGAACGCTTGCCAATTCAACAAGGGACGGGGTAGTATTTTTTAAGCGCTTCACTCCTTGCCGTTGGCATCGTTACGCGCTTAAAAAATCTCCACCCCTCAAGCCCTTGCGAATAGGCATTTTCCTGCTAATGAGGTCGTACCGACACTATACCAATGATGCAACTTCAAAACAAGCTTACTGTCGTACCTAACAAGTGTAGCAGAAAAAACGCTAGCTATATCTTGAAAATAGCTCCTGCATCCGTTGATTTAACCGTTCCTCGTCCCTTACTTGAATCGTACGAAACATCCTGACAGATTCTCCCTCTAGCTGAAAATATCCATATCCTCTAGGTTTTACTACAACTTCATCTTTTTCCATATCAGGAAAAAGGAGTTGCCTGTTGTTTGCTGCTAGCAGAAAGCTAGTAGACAAGGATATAACACAGTTAAAGTTATATCGTCCGGGCAAATCTACTAATAAGAACCGCTGACTGGATAAGATTAACCTATGACCTAGACTTTTACCCATACTATTCATCATTAGCATTTTAGACAGTATTTCCTTGTATTTTTTTTATCGGTTTGTTCAAGATAAGCTAGGAATGACTGCCACTCGTCAAAGATAAGATAAATATTATGAGTTTTTTCTTCCGATTTATTAAGTCTGGCTTGAAAACGATTATAAACAGTCTCAAACAACTCAAGGCATTCAAAACCTCTAGCAACATGATTGCCAGTCATTGAAAACATATCTTCATCAGCTTTAAAATCCATGAAATATGCTTCAGCAGTTTCGTCATAAAAGGAAATCAATCCTATGAGCCTGCGCAAAAACGTACTCTTCCCCGAGCCTGATGGGCCTGCGATTATTAAAGCGAAATATCTGTTTATGTCAATGTTGAAAGGGGAAGGGTGTCCCCTACTGTTGACCTCGAAAACGTTTTTAATCATGCTAGAAGTCCTCTTCCATTTGGTTTTTTTGAATTAAAATCATGTCATCAGCTGACACTAAACGAACCTTGATTGCGAGAAATGGTTCACGATTAGAGCGACTAACAACACAGTCTGTCAAATCGTTGGACATGAATTTAACTGTTTGCCTTACCCTGGTTTCGAACTCCCAAAGTAGTTCATCACTGATTTCTTTTTCGAGATGAACGAAGTATAATCCTTGATTGATGTCAGGAAACTCAACTCCTTGCACGAACTGCAAAGTAGAAACAGGTAAATCTGTAATACAGCATTCAGTTAACCTATGATAAACGGTTACAAATAGGGGATTGGTAGGAGCTTGTTTTCTTTGCTTATAACTTTCCCACATTGTAGAAAAGATTTCCCCCTCAGTAAAAACAAGGAGTAGGGCTAGAATTGCTCCAATAATCGGAACGAACCAAATTAAAAATTTAATAAGTAAGGCTACTGTGACTGCACTTACTAATGCAATTGCAAGCTGATAGTACCATTTGAGAGAAATAAATTTACGAAAAACACTTTGAACTTTTTTCATAGTAGAGCCCCTCCTAATTTACTGAAATAGTTTCTAGTTCAAGTACCAGTGCAAGCCCAATGGGTTGCTTGTACTTGTCAGTGACAAATGCCAACTCAAAATCCTCAAAAGAGATATTCATATCTTGAAGTTGTGATAAGTCTTCTCCTAGATAATTTTTGAGTTTTACCTTGAAAGTTGGGCAAAACTCTTCTTGACCAATACTTTCAAACTTCTCATAAAGAAGTGTGTCAACAGCAGTTAGGTTTGCCCAAGAGCGTTGGTTCCCTTCGCCCTCATTCATAATACCTGTGTTTATATCAACAACTTTTAGAGAGGAAGGAACTATAACAATCCCAGCCAACGATTCTAGAAGTTTTTGCTGGCTCTTGTAGATACCTAGCGAAATCTTTTTGTCTTCAGTCATTTTGACCTTCTTTCTAGCTTCCCAGCTCCCCGTCTAGCTGTTTAGCTTACGTTAGTAATATGACGAGCTATAAAAAATCACTTAGTTGCAACTTGTAATTTTTATACTTTTAGTATATCTTTAAGTAAAGAATTACTCTAGACGGCACAATAAATGTCCGTTTTTTAGAAAGAATAATGAAAATGATAAATAACAAAAATAATAAACTTGAACATCTGGTATATTTTCAAAAACTATTAGAAAAACTTTCACCCAATTCAATGAATATTGATAATTTTATACAACATTCATTTTCCGAAATATTAGAAAGACAATATCAGCATGATAAGTCAAAAAAAGAAGTAAGGAATAGAAATGAATTTAGAGAAAAATATTTCCAAGTAGATGAACGAACATACAGAAGATGGCGAAATAATGAAGTGGATTCAATTAGGAATGACTCTTTGCCTGATTTTAGAAAATTATCTGTTTTAAAAGAGATGTATAACGAAAATCATATAAATGAATTTTATAAACAAACGGAAAATCAAGATTTGAATATCTATTTAAAAATTTGTTACCAATTAAGAAAACATACCTTATTATTACCAATTTTAGAAGGTGTATTACTTAATATGGAAAAGAATAAAGATTTACCTCCCATTGATTATTGGGAAAAATTAAAATATATTTCCAATATTGTTATTGATATGGAAATATGTGATTTGAAACAGGGAGACCTTTCTTTACCAGCTCATAGTTTTGATAGGAAAAATTCTTTAATAAAAATGAATAACTCTTTTATCAGAGATAAGAAGAGCAAATTATATATAATAGATTATAAAAACCTGTGGTCTCTTAAAAAAAATAATTTGAGAAATTTCGATTATTATCAAAAAGAAATTGATAATGAAAAAAACAGAGATAACTAAAAAAACACCCCCACAAAAATTTGTGGGGGTGTCTGTGGGGGTGCTTCAAACGAAATACTCCCTTTTATATCACCTTTTTCAAGAGCGAAAAGGCTATAGTACTAGGCTTTCAGCCTTAAACAATCTGATATTGATTATTTAAGAGTAACAATTTGCAAATCCTATTTTCTCCCAGTATTAGTGGGTTAATTCCTCAAGTTTCAACTTTGGCAGGAATTTGGTAGGTAAATTGATAATCCAAGATTATCTAAACTGTTTGTGATCTCTTCTGAAATTGTTGAATCACCTGAATAATACCAGTGACTATATGTATTCAACGTGGTTGACTTATCAACATGTCCTAATCGATATGAAACATATAAGGTATCCTTATGCAATACATTTATAAGGTAGGATGCGTGACTATGTCTTAACCCCTTCCCCGTAATTTCTGGTACACCAGTAACCCTAGCATGCCTTTTTATTATTCTAGAGATTGTAGACTTACACAAGGGCTCACCAAAACGTGATATTACATAATCTTTATCATCATTCTTGATTTGAACTTCTCGCCATTTTTTAAGTATTATAATCGTAAAATCATCTAAATCAATTTTACGATTCCCTGCTACTGTCTTTGTTTGTTGTTTAGCATACCATACACCGTTTTTATCTTTCTCAATTGTCGAATGAACATGAATCCATTTACGTTCAAAATCAATATCTTCCCATTTAAGAGCAATACCCTCACTTACTCTTAAACCAGTCATAAAATATAACCAGATCGTCATGTAATTATGAAGTCCCTCATACTCACTAATATCAAAAGAGTTTATTACCTTCTTAAATTCATCAAATGTCCAAAATTTTGTATCAGGGTGCATTCCTCTAGGATTATCTAATCCTTTAAAAGGAACTCTATCAATATAACCCAATCTTTCTGCATAACCCAGACATGCTTTAAATCTAGACCACATATTTTTAGCATAGTTACTAGAATACTTGTCTATAATAGCTAAGCGAAATCTTTCACAGTCAATAGTACTAATATCTGATAATTTTTTACTACCAAATTGTTTAATAAATAACTGATGATGTGGTAAAGCAGTCTGATAAGTTACAAATTGAACTTTTTGTTGATAATATTTTAAATAAATCTCTTCCATAAACTCTCTAAAAGTTAGAAAACTATTATTAATAGTAGAGTTCGCAAATTCATGTTTTAAACGAACTATTTCATCGTATGCTTCTTTAAAAGAACTAAACGGTAAGCCCTGCTGATTTTTCCTTCCTTTCCTCTGAATTCTTTTCCCAGTTATTGGATCAACTCCTAATTCAACTTGAAAATAAATTTTTCCTTTTGAATCTTTGTATACACCTTTATATTTCTTTGTCTTTGATATAACCATTTTTCTCACCTTCTATATCTGAAAAAGAAATACCAATTAAATTTTCTACAATATTTTTAGGAGCAATGCCTAACCTTTTATTATCGAAAGGTGAACATCCTAATTGTACCGCATTCTTATCATTTTTTCTAGCTTCTTCAAACTTTTTTACAGCAATCTTTTTTGCTTGTCTAATAATATTCCTCGATGTGTGCTCTGGAAAACCAATCGCTACTAAATCTTTATAGTTTACTGTTTCCATGATTTTATTACTTCCTTTCTTAGATATTTTACCTCCATGGCATGACTGATGAAGTCATCATAAGAATTTCACTTACTGCTCTTTTACGGTGGCAGCCTGAACGGTCAGAAGTATCATTGTATATCATTTGTATCATGGCATATAAAGTATCGCTCTATTTTATTGATGGTTTTAAAATCGCTCTTATCATGGCGAGCCATGCAAATCTGCTCCACAAATGAGGAAAGTACCATTTTGGACTATTCAATTGTCAAAGAACAAATAAAAAATCTCCTCATTTTCACACTCTATGAAATTGAGGAGATTATTTTCTAAAGCGAATTTTATCAGGAAAATCTGTCAATCCCAATAGGTAGTCTGTACTGACATCGTAAAAGTTTGAGAGAGTTACTAATACATCTGCTGTTAACGTATGCTCACCTCGTTCAATTTTAGCATAAGCTGAGTCTGTAAACGAAAGTGTTTTAGCTACTTGTTTTTGGGTCAAATCGTGATCTTCCCTCAAATCTCTCAAACGTCTGTACATCTAGCTTTCTCCTGAGAAAAGTATAATATATAAAACTAAGAAATCATTCAAAGTGTCCAAATTGGACATTTTGAACTAAAATTAATTTATTAAGCACTTCTCATAAGCATACAAAAATATTTAATGAAAGCCTAGAAGAATTCATGGGTATAAGTACTCGAAAAAGCTGCTTGAGTTGACTCAAACAGCTTGAAAGGATTAAATACTATGTTACACTTGATTCTACAAATAGACTTTAGAATTTCTTTAACATTAGTAGAATAAAGAAAAATAGATAAGTCATCATAGGAACAATAGCTATTTTATACGGTTTTAATAATTTTAAAAATTCCCCGAACGTGACTTCTGAATGTTTTTGACTATTCATTTTTCAACCTCTTTTTGACTTTCAAATATATTAATAGTAGTAAAATCAAATTCCACAATAATAATATGATATGACTAGCAGATATTGCTGATATTTTAAAACTTTCAGAAATAGTTTCATAATAAATGTATGGTAAAGCCCCAGGAAGTACACGTTCAATATAGGGTATAACTAATATCGGAAATAGCAGTAAAGTAGCTAACGCTGTCATCGAACTCTTATTGGGAGAGTTTATCTTCGGATTACTTACTTGAATTATTTGAACAAGAGATTAAGCTAATTACTGATAAAAAGACTAATACTCAATTTTCAAACAACCTACCAACCCCTATCTATTTAACACTTAATCTAAATTTATTCCTACGAGCTATCCTAAATATTATCAATAATGCGATGGACCATTCAAAAAGCAATTATCCAGTAATAAGAGTAGACTACAAATTAATAGATAATAAATTTTACATTTCCATATGGAATAGTGATTCTTCATTTTCGGAGAATTTACTCGAGAAATACGGGTCACTATTCTATCAAGACAAACAGGCAACAAATTCAGAGCAAGGAAGTCATTTCGGAATTGGTTTAGCATTTGTTAAGCGGATAGTGAAAATTCATGGAGGACAGGTAAATTTGAGTAATTTTGAGAACGGTGCTCTTGTCACTATTTGTATGCCAGTCTAGCCTTTAGTTTTCAAATATTTTTATGCCAATATGTTAATTATAGAGATTAGTCAATCAAAATATTCTCTTGAAATTTTGGATTAGCCTTATTAGTAGTAATATTTAACATTTTTACAAATTCTTCCAATCTTCTAGCAAGTCCCTCGTACTCATAAAGATAATGCTCTAGCTCCTCTTGCGATATGAGTATTTCGTGATTTACTTTTTCTAATGATGCTGATTCTGTTAAGTTCAATTTTGAAAATTCATATCTCGCTAATTTTCGACCACTAAGTTCTTCACTCTTCAAATTGATAAGCACTTCCGCCATCTTGTTTAAGGTGGCAATTTTTTCATTGATTTGATTTAGTTTTATATCAATCTCTGCTATTTCTTTGACTAACTCGTCTTTAATGTCTTGGTATTTCTTATCTGCTTCAGTTAATTCAATGAAGAGGTTAATCTCAGTTATCTTTTCCTGTAGACTCTTAACTGTAGGTCTTCTATATGGTATTACTCGACTATCGTTGGTTAGCTGTCTAATCAAGGTTCGTCCTTTTATATACTGATTCTTATCCGAATGCTCTTTGTTATAGACAAAGTATGAGGTTGTCTCACGGATATAGACTTTATATTTTGTCTGATTCTCTTCTTCAAGAATATCTAATTGATAGTTGGGAATGAAAATAAGACCGCTCTGTTTGACACCGAAAGACACCTTGATATAGACGCCCTTATCAACTAGCTTCTCTATTTGGTGCTCTGCAAGTTCCACTTCAAATTCATGAACGGCATCTCGTTTTTCCTTAAATGTCTCAAAGGCTTCTTCAATCTCTTCAGTGGATACCTTATCCTTATCTCGTTCTTCTTGAAAAGCATGGTATTGTTCCGGTAGATTCTCTAATCCTTCTGAAATGCTGACTTCTTTATTTTTAAAATAATCTTGAAAAAAATTGACATCATATAATTTCTTATCACTTATTTTTTTATGACCTAAACTTATCTTTTGACTATCTTCTTCCAAGATAAAGGTTACATTTTTTTGTTTTAAATAAATGGTTAGATTTAATTCTTTTGCTTTTGTCAGTAACTCTTCTAAAGAATTAACGAGGGGCAACAGAAATTCTAATCGACTTTCAATCTCTTGCTTGGCAAAATGTGTACGAAAAAAGTCTTCATCATATAAATCTCGTTTGCTGAGTTGACGGCCTCGAATTGGTTTTGTCATTGCTCTATCCATTATTATGAAGCGACTATGCTTCTGACTAAGATCAATTTGAACATGTAATTGCTCTGCTTTTCCTAAAAAATCGTTAAAGGACTTCGACTGCTGCATCAAAAAATAAAGGCGTTGCTTCAATTCAAATTTATGACTAGACTGCCTATATTTTTGGTAATCACAGTACGAGTAACGTTTCTCAATAATTTTCGCTCCTGCCATTTTAGAAATACGGTCTGAAATCATACGGAGATTTCGTTCCAAGGCATAATTCCATATTAACTTTTTATCTGAATTACTGTCTATGGCATTGATTAGGATATGGTTGTGGATATGATCTTTGTCTGTATGAGTTGCTACGATAAACTTAAAGCGACCTCCTGTCAATTCCATCATAGTCTCGTAACCAATTCGATTGATTTCTTTCGGTGTTAAATTATCCTCAGGAGAAAATGATTGAATGAGGTGATGAGCATGAATAGTTTGCTGGTGTTTTTCTTGTCGATCATTTCTGGATTCGTACAACTTGTCGTTATTAGTAAAGTTAACATTGTACATTTCTACCATTTCTGCATGGCTAGGAAAGTCTAAGTAATTACTCATGCCAAAATCAGATACTAATTTTAGATTATCTGTTTTATCTGGATCGAGGATATACTTAATCAAACGTCTGCGATATTTTTTACCGTGAGTCGCAAAATGCTTAGTGACTACCATGAAACTCCTTCAGTCTTTTCACTTCCACTTGAAATTCTTTGTCCACTTCCTTAATTAACTCTCCAACTCCTTTACTCAAGTCTTGTAATTGTTCCTGGGAAATCAGATGGCTTTGATTAACAGCACGCGCAATTTGATTGATATTATTTCCAATCCTTCTCAATTCAAAAACCAACCGATCATATGTGTCGGTGTTAATTATGACAAAGGACATGTTCGGATTCAATAACACTCTTCTAGCATAGACTGAAAAATTTTGACAATTGCTCTTCGCAATTCGCTCATTCAATTGATGTAATTCAGAATCAGTTAGAAAAACTTTTTTGAGATTGGTACGATAGCGATAAACCATAGCAGTCTCCTAGCCCGTATACTTTTCACAGAATTCACGACTGAGTGGCTGAGCTTGATTGACTTCTACAATTAATTCTTGAACACAAGTCAATAAGATTGAGACGTGTTCTTGAGTCACTTGATGATTCTCTCTTGCAATAATCAAAACCTCATGTACATCTCGACTAATCTGTTCTAACTTCTGAGAGTTCCAAAGAGATAACCAACTTTCAAAAATTCTATCCTGATAATTCTTTTTCAATAAATTCTGACGAAGAAATTCTGAGAAACTATCCATTTTTTGTTCCCTCATCATTTCTTTTATCTGTTTTTCTTCTTGTCTCGTGATTCTAAATTGCTTTCGGATTGACTTAATTTCTTGTCCCATTCTGATATCCCTTCAACATTCTACTTGTCTGACAGTGTAAGTCTACCTCACATTGTCAGTACGCTTCCTAAAGTCCTCACTCGCTTCTTGTTCGGTCTTTGCGAGCTCAGATATTGTGTCCACAATATCCCAAAAATCATATCGTCAGCCTATCAAAACCTTCTAGTTTTGACAGCCAACGATAAAATAGCTTGGTGACTTCGCCCCCAAACCCCCATAGAGAATCAAAAATTGATTTTCTATGAATGATATTAGGATAACAGGGAAGATTTGAAAAAGGTATCACAGCTAATATAGTTATGATTGACTTTCTCTGATTCTATGATAAAATTTCTGTAAACTAATATTTGGAGAAATAAAAATGCTGAGTCTAGATCAAATACATTTACTATTGAATACTCCCGAAGATGAGTTTCATGATTTTAAACAAAAATGGCATCATTCAAAAACTGAATTGGTGCGTGATATCTTAAATTTTGTCAATACATCACATCACGAAGATTGTTATATCATCTTTGGAATTGATAATATCACTTTAGATATAATCGGTGTACACAATGATGATGATAATAGAAGAAATGAAGAAGATCTAACAGATTTACTACATAAACTCTTTATATCAACAAATAATCAAATTAAAATTAGCATACAAACTGAAACTATAGACAACAAAGAAATTGACATCTTAATTATTCATGATACAGATAAGGTTCCTGTATTTTTAACAAAAGATTATAAGCCTAAGAAAGATACTGCATTACCAAAAGGATTAATATATGCTAGAAATGGCTCTATAAATACTCCTAAAGACTCCTCTGCTCCTTTTGAGTTAATAAATAAGTTGTTTCAAAAGTTTAATCATACCGACTTAAATATCAAAGAGCAGTATTTTCATGTTTTAAAAGACTATAAAAATTGGTTCTTCATTGAAAATGAAGACGGAAGATTTTTTATTTATAATCCTAATCCCGATTTTTATATTAAACTTACCGACGATGATGCAAATCGTTTCAAAACTATGTCTTATAGTTTAAATCAATACCAGACTAATATTGATTGGCAATTAGTACAACTTCGATATCGTCATCTTACAATTGACGAATGTATGGCTATATATTTGGATCAAGGTAATTGTCTAGTCCCCTCTCCTGATTTAGAAAGTTTTAAAATAGATTCTCACGAGAATATTTATTATCATTGTCTATACAAAAATACTTTAAAGTACCAATTGCTGAAAGTATTTTCTTCAATACCTGGTCTCGAAAAATATCCTTTAACTAGATTTAAAGACAGTATCGTAATTTATGATACAAAAATAGAACTGAAAAAGACTCACAGCTTAATAAAAAGTAAATTCACACCAGAAAAGATAATAGAACAACTTGAAGTCTCAGAAAAAGATTTCGATTATTACTATAAAAAAGCGAGACAAAAAAATCCTGATTATAATATCCAAGAAAATAAGATAAATTTAACTGAATTGAACTTAGTTAAGTTATTGAAAAGTTTTCAAAAAAATATATCTTGATAACCTACTGTAACAGTTTTAACTACTTAAAAAGACAAAACAAGGTATAGCAATTAGTTTATCTAAAAAGCTAATTGCTATACCTTAATCATTATTAATAACATCGACTAAACTAGATTGAGTTAGTAATGAATATATCTCATTAATATTTCTAGTATTTTGTGGCCAATTATTTCTCAATTTACAGTATGTGAATATTAGGTAACTTTTTGCTCTTGAAAGTGCGACGAAGAATGTACTTTTATCTTCTTCTGGTTGATTATTAAAATTCCAGAATGCAGAGTCCTCTAACCCTAGAAAATAGACTGCCTCGTATTCTAACCCTTTACTTTTATGGATAGTCATAATTGAAATTGAGTTTTCACCCTTGAAGTTAGATACTATATTTATCCAGTCATCTTGTGTTTGAGAATATTCTTTGTATAATAACTTTGAAAATTTCTTGACAATAATATCTAGATCACTTTTTCCATTGTATATTGAAAAAGTGGAAATAATTCTTATATCACCTATTTTTTCAATAATACACTCAATTAAATTTAGCATGCTATCTTCATTAGGAATAAAATTTGAAATTAGGGAAGTAATATCACTAATTATATTATCAATCTCCTTGTAGGATTTTGCCAAAATTAATTCACCAGTAAATTCATCTATTCCATTGATATTTCCATAAAAATTACTAATATTTTCCCAAATTAAAGGATCTCGTTTTCCTTGACTGCATGATATTAAATCTAATAATAGGTTACAAGTAGGGTCTTTTAAAAGCTCTTGATATTCATTTTCAATTCTTGCTTTAATCCCTTTACTGTTTAATGTAGTTATCAATTTTGAACTATAATCATCAACCTTCTGTTTTGCTAGAATACAAATTTTTGATGGTCGTATACCTCCTTGAATTTTTGATTCTATATCATTTGCAATTAACTCAGCTTCTAAACTTTCATTTTCAAATTCAAATAATGTTATTTCACCCTCTTGAAATTCTGGATAATTATTTGTCTGAATAGAACTGTGATTACTATTTAATATCTGATGAACCTCTTTTTGAAATTCTACAAGTTTAGGTACAGAGCGGTGATTCATCAACAATTGATATTCATTTGACTTAAAGTCTCGAATATAGTCTGGAAAAATATCAGGCTTTGCACCTGCCCATCTCATAATGGCTTGCTTATTATCTCCAACTGCTGTTAATTTACAAGACGAACCTAAAAAACAAGTTTTTAATAAATTATACTGGGCATGTGTAGTATCCTGAAATTCATCTAGAAATACAAAATCGTATGTCATTTGAAGTGCTTTACGGATGTATTCGTTATTAGCTATTATTTGAGTACTCAACTTTGTTATTTGCCTATACAAGAGTACCGGCTTATTATCTTGTGTTCCTTTTAGTAAATCCTTTTTTAATTTGTGAGTATTCCCGTCATTAAGTATAATATTTTCGACAAAATTTCTTATATCCGACATTCTCCATCCATTAATTCCATTTATAGAGAGTATTTCTTTTATAGTATCCCAATCTTCAATCAAATAATCTTTTGATGGTCGTATAGCCTCAGGTAGAACATCTCTAAATTGGTCTAAAATTCTCTTTTCAAAAGCCGAATAGGTTAAAGAGGTAAAACGAGAAGCATATTCATCACCATAATGTTTCTTAACTCTTTCTTTCAAATTTGATGCAGCATCCGTTTTGAAACTTAATGCTAGAATTTTTTTCGGAGAAACGCATTTATTTGTAGAGAATAGATAGTCTAACTTTTGAGCTAGTAATTCAGTTTTCCCCGCGCCTGGTCCAGCAATGACTAAACAGTTAGTCACATCTTTGACGGCTCCTAATGCAGCCTCTTCTAAAATGATATCTCCTTTAGGAAACCACTCCTCACTCTTTACCATGTTCAATATCTCCAAGTAATTCTTCAGCACGTTTAACCATTTTTTCAAATACAGAGGGTAGATTTCTTGTTAATTCATCATCACTAATAGATGATAAAAATTGCATATGAGTTGTTGGCTTTCCTCTACCTAAAAAGAAATATTGATACCAAATCATTAATTCTTTCTCTTCTCTAGTAAAACTATCCCCTGGTCCACTCTTATCCTTTAAAGTAGCTATCTTTGCTTCTTCTATACGTTTTTCGAGACCTTCTAACTGCAATTTATCAATACAATCCAAATCAGTTAATTTTACTTTTTTACTATTTCCATCTGAATCAGCATATGAAACGACTGGTCCTTCTTTCAAAGATAATGTACCCAGATAATGTTCCTTATAATGTTGTAACATCAAGAAATCAATATCAAGAGGTGCAGAAAAGAATATATTGAATTTTTCTAAATGATTTATCCAAGATAACAATGGTTGTGAGAAGATATCACATATCTGCCAAGAACTAATTCTAGCAATGTCTTCATCTTTCAATATTCTACCATCTTTCAATTTCACTAAATCACTACGCTCAATACCTATTTCTAGTAACTGTTGGATAACATATTTTACTCTTCCCCAACCACCTCCGTATCTTTCATTATCAAAGTCTAGTAAAGTAATATGAGGTATTTTTAGAGAATTTAATAATTTCCAAAAATAGTTAACATGTCTTCCTCCTAAAGGCACAATTGAAATCTGAGAGCTATCTATCTCATTCCCAAGTAAATCAAAAAACTTTGGTAATAGCAGTTCCTCACTATCACCTTCACCTAGAACTACTAACTTGGCAAAATATAGTTCAGGATATGCTTGAATTGCTCCTTTAATATATTTATAAGATTCATCAGTATCTTGAGGTAGTTTTATATCAGAAACAATGGTTTGAAGAACTCTGTCATTACTTTCAATTCTTAAATACCTCAATTCTTCTGGTTCAATTCTTTTTACAATAGCTGGGGAATGTGACGTTAAAATTACTTGAGAGTTGTCATTATTACTCAACTGTTTAAACCTTTTCACCAGTTTACCAATGTGATGTGGAGCAATATGATTTTCTGGCTCCTCTATTGCTAAGATAGTTAGTATTGGAGGTATCAGCTTAAATCTTGGATTATCAGGATTTTCTTCACGATCTTTTGTAATCTCTAACTCAATATCAAGTATTGAATCAACAAGTGAAAAATAAAAAATAGATCTCAGTCCATCTCCTAAATCTGAAACTGTAAATGCTTCTTCAGTAGTCGTTGGTGAAAATTTTAAGGCAATCTGTCTGAGGGCTGCCGCCATCTCAGAAGAATTAATAGTTAACTCTGCCTGAGAAAAACGGTTATCTTCATGATATAGTTCCCATGATTTCTGAATCTCTTGGTTGATTTGAGTTAATGCTCCATTTTCAGATAAAAAAGTATTATTCAACTCATCAATTTTATCTGTAATTTCATTTGTCTCATCCTCGGTCCAATTTATACTATTTACAAGTCTACTTAACATACTACCAGAAGCATTCCCCAGCTCCTTCTCAGGTGTCCTTGAAGCTGGCACATACAGAACTCTGATTTTATCTAAATCTTTTCTTGGTGCACGATGCTTATCTTCTTCTTTAAACTCCTCTTCACCAGATGAAATATAATAGATTTGAGTATCAATACTTCCTTCAATTGTTCCATCATCTTCCCAAGAAGATTCTAACCTGATTCGTAGAAATGGTTTGGCACCATCTTGAGAAACTGTAAAGTGTTCGAAAAACGATGGAATTGATGGACTATAGAGAGTTCTATAAAGTTCATCAAACTCAAAAATAGTTTCTATAAAGAGGTTTCTAATATTTTCTCCGGGCCTTGAACCTTTTGGAAGGTGAAAATCACTTTTTCTAATTATTCTATCATTTTGTTTGTCCGAAAACAGCTTACTCAATGCTTGTAATACAGTTGTTTTTCCCGAACTATTATTCCCAATCAGTACCGTTTGATTGTTTAATTCAATAATTTGACTTTCACCGAATGATCTAAAATTATTAATAATTACTTTTGTTAACTTCATTTCTTATCTCCATTACCTGAAACTAATTCACACAACCGTTCCTGTCCCACCTTCAACATCTCTTCCTCGACCTTACTCTATTACCCCAAAAGGCATCATTGAAGAGTGACAGAAGCTTAACCTTGATCTATTTTTGAAGCATAGACTCATCTTCTATGAATCCTTGGCAAATAGTGTCTATAAATTCTGTTGAAATGGTACTTGTTCCGTTTTTATAACAGCTAAGGGCTATTGCGTAAAATTTATACAATTCGAGCAAATCTGTTTTTATCAGGCCATGTGTCTTTCGTAGAATTTTATATTGTTATCAATTATAGTATGCTCCTTTTACTTGATAACACCATTATAACATTTAAAAATAAAAAAATAGGTTCTAAATTAATAGAAAGTATAATTCTAAAATTAGAATTTTCGTGATAATCCTATGAAATGTTACTTTTCTAATAAACCTGTACTTATTTCCTTCAAACTACACAACTCTCTAGTTGTTGTAAGTTTGTAATTGACTCAAAAGTATTCGATATAATTTCAAAACAGTATTTTACTTTATAGTTGACCAATAACATTTAATTCTAACTAAAAGAATCATTATACAAATCAAGCTACTAAAGAGGACTTTATGGTATACTAGTGATAATAAATTGTTATCGGTAGGAGATGTTTTATGTATTACGGTCGCGATACTGAAATAGAAGAATTAAAACAGCATTTTAAATTTTCCAGTAATGATAAAAATAGTTTATATATTATTAATGGTTTAAGTGGTAGTGGTAAAACCGAGTTAATCAAAGAGGTTTGTCAACAAGTTTACAGTCATGATAAAGAAGTCTTTATTCTCTACATTGATGTTATAAATGATGGGTTTGAAAGTAATAAATTTTTTGAAAATCTACTAAAAGGAGCCTATGTCCCAACACAATTCAGAAGAAATCTATGCTTATCAATACCTCAAAAATATTCGTTTTCAAATTATTTAAGAAAACAAAAACTAACAAATCTAACTCTGAAACATAGTTTTAGGTTAATCAGATCGTTTATTGCGTTCGATACAACTTACAAAAAAGTAATTGATTATCCTTGGGAAGAAGTTATTGCTGAAATAAAGGAGGGAATATTTGAAAATGATTTATATTTAAGATATTTCAGTCATACTTCAAAAAAAATCCGTCTTAATATTATTATTGATAATTATCAATTTTTATCTGAAGATATAAAAATAAAATTTGAAGATGACTTTAATACACTTCAAAGCGGAATCTCTTTAACTATTATAAACCGAACAAATGATAAGTTAAAATCGATTGATAAACTAGATACATTGGACAATTATACTCCTACTGTATTAAATTTATCGTATCTTACTGAGGATGAGTGTAAATTACTAATAAGAAATAAAATTGCTTTACTTGATAATATCAAATTGAATCAAATCTGGCAGATAACACAAGGTAATTATAAAGATATTGAATTAATTATTAACAGACTTATTGATAATCCAAATTCAGAATTATTTAATATTTCTGATATATATGACAAACTTCCAGATATTCAAAAAAATATACTTATCATATCATCGATTTTTCCTGCTGGTATGAGAAAAGATATAGTTTTTAACTACATTAAATCTATATTAGACGAAAATACTGAAGTAGCTGATTCTCTAAAATCCCTTATTGATGCAGGTTTTGTATATATTAATGGAGATACAAATGATAAAATCAAAATTTCACACGAATCAATTGTAAATGGTATTTTAAATCACACAAATGCTTCTGATCTTCAATTAGTAACCAACAATCTAAAAATATATTTAGAGCAAACTATCCTATCTATAGGAGTTGGTGGAGAGTTAGCCTATTTAATTCACTGCTTAATAAATATATGTAATATTGAAGAGTTGCGGCAAAATGTAGAATATATCAAACAGTTACTTGAAATCGAATACAGGAAAAATTCATATTTTTACATTGTATCTTTGAGTAAGAAGATACTTCATTTAATAGAATTGTTACCCGAAAAATACTTACATTATATATTGAACTCGTACCAGTGGATTTCTGATTTTAATGGAGGTTTAGCTATTTTAAACAGTCTTCAAAAAGATAATTATTCAAAAGATTTACAGCTATACTATCCTAGATTTCAAATTCAAAAATATGAATTTGAGGAGGCGCTAAAATCACTGGAAAAGTTAGAAAATTGCTCTGGAACATTACTCTACAAGCTAAATGCTTATGGTCATTTAGGTAAAGATCGAGAGGCAATTAAACTCCTTAATGAAAGCATGAATTCTGTAGAAAAAGACGACTTCTATTATATTATTTTACGAAATTCTGCTCATTATTTCCCAACTAAAGAAGCTACCGAAAATCTCAAACTAGCATTGGACTATTTTCAACGTAATGAATATCAAATACCTGTTGCAACAGTATATAATAATTTAGGTGTTGTTAATATATGGGACGGAGAATATGATGTAGCTTTAGAGAATCTAAATAAGGCCACAAAAATACTAAAAAAATATGATTCAAATGAAATTTTTGAACCATATTGTAATAAATCAATTATTTTTTTGATGAATAAAAATTATCAACAATCTCTGAAATTTATAAATAAATCACTTCAAGAATGTCCTAAAGCTTTGACCTTAGATATTAGGATGCTCAAGTTAAACAAATTAATTATTGAATTGATTTCTGAAAGAATCTCTTTTACAGAATTTCAAAATTCACTAAGAAACTTTGAGGAAGAAATTCCACTCATTGACGATCCTTGGTATAAATTTCAAATAGTATACAATTTACAACAGTTTGATGATATTCCTTTTGTTTGTGAAAAAACTTATATTGATGATTATCAAGACGGACTCACTAAATACTATCTGTTGATTCCTTACAAAAAATATAATTTCTGTATAGGTCTTTCTCCTAATTGGAGATATTAATTTGTTCATGGTACTTACGAATGAGATCTAAATATATGGAATAATCATATTGTTTATATTTTAATAAATTAGCTACTAGTTTAGCTAATTTTTTAATATCATCATCAGTATAGGATAAATTTGTAATTCCGATTGTTCCTAATCTTATTCCTGAAGTCGTCATTGGTCCGTGTGTATCATTTGGAATTTGATTTCGGTTAACTAATATTTTATGTTGAAAAAGTAGATTCTCTGCATCCTTACCACTCAAGTTTAGATTCAGTAGATTAACTAAAATTATATGAGTCTTTGAGTTTTTATAAACAACATCAACCCCCTCTTTACTTAATTGTTTTATAAACAATAAAGTATTTTTTATAACCTGTTGTGCATAATCTTGAATATCTATTGATAATAATTTGATTAAACAGATACATTTCGCAAATAATGCATTTTGTGTAGGACCTCCCTGTGTTCTAGGAAAAATTGAATTAGTTATTTTTTCTTCAAATATAGAACGATACAGTAGTACCCCTCCTTGAGGCCCACGTAAACATTTATCCATTGTAAAAGTAACGAAATCTACATATGGAAAAATCGACTTATGTAGCTTTGCCATAATATATAAAACACTATGGCAAATATCCGCTAAAATGAGGGTATTGGGGCTAACCTCTTTTATAATTTCATAAATTTGTTGATAATTAAATTCATTTCCATACGATGAAGCACCAATAATAATCAATTTAGGTTTATATTTATCTAATAATTCCTTTAATTCGATATAATCAATATTTAAGTTATGATCTAAGTGATAATATTTTACAGTACCTTTGCCTGTATAAGTGTGTGAAATATGTCCTCCGTCTTTTGGAGATAACGATAAAATATAATCGTCACTTTCTAAAACACAATTATAGACTATTTGGTTAGCCTGAGTTCCTGAATGTGGTTGCATATTAACTCTATAATCACCAGGATTTAAATCAAAAAGTTGAAGACACAATTCCTCTGAATATATTTCAATATTATCCAATGAAGTACAATGAGGAAAAAAGCGTTTTTCAACAGCTCCCTCTGTGGGCAGAGTAGCGAGAGGGAAACTTTGAATTTCTAATACTTCGGTGAATGGATAGCTAATACATGCAGCAAGATTTATTAGGCTATTCTGTTCTTGGTTATATGAATCAAGAATTTTATTTAACTTCTGATAGATTTCACCTTCAAATTTATTAATTTTATACACTGACTTCTCCTACCGATAACAATTTATTATCACTATACAAAGCACTCAAATAGGTTTATAATAGCATGATTATTGATAAAGGAGATTTTTATGGATTATAAACTTATTTCTACTTACTTAGATTATTGCAAAACTCATAAGCGTTTGAGTTCACACACGATTCGCGCTTATAAGAATGATCTTATGCAATTTTATAACTCAGACTATGATAATGTCGAATCCTATATAGAACAGTTGACACAATCTAACATAAAAACGAATACATTAAGAAGAAAAATTGCTTGTATGAAGGTGTTTTATAACTATCTAAAATACCAGAACATAATTGAAGAGAATCCCTTCAATCAATTGCGCTTTCAATTTAGAACTGAAAAAGTATTGCCTAAAACGATTCCGTATGGCATTCTGAAAAGCATTTTCATATATTTAGAACAGAAAGTAATTCTATCTAAAACTGATTATCAAAAACAACACGCTGAAAGAAATCTACTGATTATTTCACTTTTACTTTCAACAGGCATCAGAATTTCTGAACTTTGCCACATTCATCTCAAAGACATTAATCTTTCCAATAAGACACTCCATATTATAGGAAAGGGTAATAAAGAACGTATCTTATTTTTAGGAGATCAAAAAACATTAAATTTATTAGAAACATATATAAATAAAACAAAAAATGAATCAAATGATTTCTTGTTTCCAGGGAAACATTCACTTAAACCATTGTCAGAGCAAAGTGTACGTTTAGTTATAAAGAGAATCGTTGAACAAAATAACTTTTCTAGAACTATTACACCGCATATGTTTAGACATAGCTTTGCGACAATGCTTCTAGATAGTGATGTAGATATTCGATATATTCAACAAATTCTTGGACACAGTTCTATATCAATCACACAAATCTATACTCACGTATCTCATTCAAAACAAAAAGAAATACTTAGTTCTTTTAATCCCATATCAGTAATTCATTCTGAAATCGAGTAAGAGACATTTCCAAAGTCTACAGTTCAGTTCACTTCATCTTAAATTAATTTTTGTAGTTCTACTTTAGTTAAGACTTTATTCAAATAAAAGAAAATTTTATAAAACTATTCACTTCCTTCCGTCTTTCCTAAATCTCTCTAAATTCTTCTCCAATTGTTCCTTATGAAGTTGATTCTTAGCTTCCTTTAATGTGTCATCCAAAGTTTCTTCTCTATAAATTGCTTCTGTTTTTAGCTGTTCTGATTCTTGATCTAGAGTGAAAATGATATCTAACAGTCGATCTATTTTTTCAAGATCTTGGACAGACATATCAGATAGTCTATGAATTAGCTTTTTAAATACATCACTATTGTCTTGATTTTTCTTAAAAAAAGTTGTAAACATCTATAGCCTCTCAAAAAAAGCAGCCTCTTAAGACTGCTTAGTGTAATTCGGAAATCGCATCATAAATTGACTGCAATTTCTTATTGTCTTTATTCTTTGTATCAATCAACGTATATAGCTCTTCAATTTTCTTTTGACTACTTTCAATATCGCTATTGTTATCCGCAATCAGTCTTTTTAGATGTTGCTGATAACTTGTAGTAATATCTGTCTCTTTTCCTGTTCTAACCTCTGTAACTTTAGGTTTAGAACTAGGATTTGATTCCGTCACAGGTGCTTGTTTTCGCTTTTGAAAAGCTGCTTCATAATTTACATCATTACCTCCTTTATGATTTCCAAATAAGGCCGCAATTTTATCTGGATCTTCTTGATTTTCTGATTTACTTTCTAATGGTTGATTAAAATCCCAATTTTTTGTCATTCACTCATTTCATCCTTTCTAAATTCAGAATCATCGAATTGTCTTTCTTTACCAAAGGCATGGTCAAGAGCTTCTTCAAAACTCATGTGACTGATGCTTTGACGCCTTTTGAACGTCGCAAACATCGCTGTCTCCAGTTGTTCTTTGTAAGCAGCGAGTTTTTCTTTCTCTCTTGCTACCTTGCTTTCTTGCCTAGTGACTTTTTCTTCTAAGCGTTCAATAATGGTCATATACGATCCTCCTTCATTCTAATATTAGCTAAAACATCTTGATTTTGTTATCACAATTCTAAACATTGAGATGATTGTCTTACTGGTGGATTTCCAAATGTCTCTTTTACAGTCTCAAGCATAAATTGTAAATCTGATTTCTTTTCTCTAAGAATATCGTTCCAGTCTATTTTTTCTTTCCCAAATTCATTATTAGGTAAATCCAGTAAAACAGGCAATCCTGCTTGAGATAACTTATCAGAAAAATCTTTTCCTGCATCATCACAATCTACCGCCAGTGTCAATAAATCAGGATGATTATCAAAATAGGTAGTGGTATCACGAATTGTATTGATCAAAGGCAATAACTTTGAAGGTGTTACTGTATCTAAAAATTCCAACTTCTGATTTTCTTCAGCTATCAGTCGTAAAGTTTGATAAGCGATAACAGACCTTTTTAATCCTTCCATAGATACCAAACGAACATCAGATAGACTTTGTTGATGCAGTTCGTAATAGCTCATTAAGTCAATGAACGATTCACAAAAGACCAGTCTATTTGGTTTACCAATATCAAAGGATATTCCAATATGTCCATGGCTTCCTTTTAGAATCGTTTTCAGCCTCTCTCTAGGAAGAGAGTGATTCTTATAAATACCTTGTAAGCTTGCTGCCTGCAGCTTGTGACGATGATCAAAGCTTTTAAAAACAATAACAGGTTCAACAGTTTCATTTGTTTTCCAACTAGCTTGTGCTATCAAACCTTGTTGAATCATCTTTTCTATGATTTCGTCTGAGATTCCTCTACATTCTGTTAAATAATATCTGGCCAGACTACAGTTAGAATCTTCTATTCTCTTTAAAGGATAATAAAATGGTCTCTCCCTATTTTCTTGAACAGCTTCTTTTTGAAAAGGTTCTTCAGAAAAAAAAGCTAGAGCTTCTTTAAAGGAAATTCCCTTAACAAGTCGAACAAAATCAATGACATCACCTTGAATATCTCTTGAAAACCATTTAAAAGTATTGGTAGTTGAAAAAATCCGAAATGAATCGTGTTCAGGATGCTCATAAACACTGTTCGAAACTTGTTTAAAGGAGATACCTAAACGACTTGCTACATCAAGAATTGAGATTTGCTTACATTCCTCTATATTCATAAAACATCATCATTTTGTCGTAGTATTTGGCAGTGATGGAACAGATGAGGATTCTTCCAAAGTTTTGGGAGTGGCCTTATCCAAATCATCCAATCCAGATTTCCAAACCTGTACTTGATTGACCAATAACTTACCTGGTAGTTTCGAATAAGACAACTTAACCGTTCTGGTTTCTGTCTGATTGGTCTTTGATTGGTTGGCATTCTTTAAATCAGATACATAGGTTACATTATAAGAGACCATGGCAATGGCTTGATTCGTAGTCTGATTGACAAAGATATCAGCTTTTTCAAAATGATAATCCAAAATATAGTCCTTATACACTTGGTTCATGGCATCGTTTTGACTTGTTAATTCTTGAGAATAAGCCGATTCAGTCATATAAGGTTGAATACGTGTATTATTTTCTCCGAGCTTTTCTTTCGTATAGTACTGAGTCAAAAATTCTTTTACAGTATCCGATGACAAAATGCTGGCTTTATCTTCTGCTTGTTTATCCTCTACAAGTTTAGCTGCAGCCAATTCAATCTCTTTACGACTTTGTTTAGCAGTCGAGTGTTGACCAACAGTATATCCCATCATGAGAATAAAGCTAGTTGCAGCCACTGCTCCAACACTAATTAAGGCTTTAGTTTTGACTTTATTTAACATCTTAGACCTTCTTTCTATAAAAACTAGGTCAAGAATAGCAGATAAATCTTGAAAAAAGTATCACAGAAGTAAAAATGCCACCCGAAGGTGGCCAATATATATTACAAATTTAGTAATCCGTCTGATAAAGTTTTTTATACAAACCATTTTTCATATTCAATAGTTCTGTATGACTTCCTTGTTCTACAATTTCTCCTTTATCCATTACAAAAATCTGGTTAGAATCGATAATGGTAGAAAGTCGATGTGCAATAACAATAATTGTAATATTTTGTTCTTTAAATTTCTGCATAATCTCTTTTTCATTAACATTATCTAGATAACTTGTGGCTTCATCTAAAAGTATTATTTTGGGTTTCTTAACTAGCGCTCTTGCTAAAATAATTCTCTGACGTTGCCCTCCTGACAGATTCATTCCCATTTCTGAAACTAAAGTATTATACCCCATGGGCATTTCCATAATTTCATCATGGATATTAACTAACTTACAAATTTTTGTCATTTCTTCCTCTGAGACTGAGATATCTCCAGCAATATTCTCATATATGGTTTTATTAAATAAAGTCATGTCTTGTGGGACAATGCCAATTTGTTGACGAAGATACTGTTTATCCAACAAATTATAATCTAAGTCATCAAATAAAATACTACCTGAGGAGGCTGGAAATAAACCTATTAATAATTTGGAAAGTGTACTTTTACCTGATCCAGAAGAGCCAACAATTGCTACCTTCTCACCCTTCTTTATTTCAATAGACACATTAGAAAGTACTTTTTTACTATCTCTAGTATATGAAAATGAAACATTTTTAAGTGTGATTTCCCCATTTAAGTCGTGTTTCACTACACCATTTATCTCAGTTTCTTCACCTAAAATCTCTAAAATCCGAGATAAAAATGTTTTGCTATTGTAGAATGCTACAATTGTATCAAAAATACTATTAATCTTACCAAATAATAGAGATGACAAAGAATATACTGCAAAAATCCCACCTAACTTATTACCTAAATGATTATCTGGCAACAACATAATAAATAATAGGATAAATGGAGATATAAAAGTGATAATTGAAAATAACGAATTAACAACACTTGAAAACAATTCACTGGCTCTATATCTATAAAGATACTTATCTAAATAACCTTTCCATTGTTTAAACGTTCGAACTTCAAATCCTTCCATTTTTATTCCCATCATAGAATAAATCATTTCGATTTGTTTATTTTGGAGATCATTCTGAGCTATCACAAAAGATTTACTTTTTTGTTCCAAATTTTTTCTAGTCAATAGAAGCAACAACAAATTTACTACCACTAACATAAGAGCGATAATCGCCACGAAAAAATCAATATATAGAAAGTAAAACAAAATACAAATTACAAAACCAATATCTAATATTCCTAGTACAACCTGATTTGTAAATAATTGCCGAATTCTACCCAAACCATTTATAGAATAAATTAAATCACCACTACTTCTAGTAGAGAAAAATTTATATGGTAATTGAAACAAACGACCAATTACACTATTATTCAGTCTTTTATCTATATCGTTTGTCAGATTAATAGAAAGATATCTCTGACCGAGCATTATAATAAAGTATAGTAATGTAAAAATAATAAAATTGAGCGCTAAAATTGCTGGATTAAACTGATTGCCACCTGTGGCTTGATTTAATAGCTGTTGCGTCCATATAGGCAGAATAAAGCTAACCGCATAACTTACAAAAGTTAGAAATAACAGAGGTACAAAATAATGCCAAGATTGCCAAAGTTGCGCATAAATCTCTCCGTAATTCTCTTTTGATTTTTGTTTTATTACTCTATCACTACTAGAAATACTAATTAAAAATTCTGAGAAACCGGCTGAGAACTCATTTAAATCATATCTTAGTTTTCCGAGTTCAGGATCAATTACCCAAACAAATTTAGAAGTTACTTTTTCTACAACAACAAAATGCTTACTCTCCCACAATGCAATGGCTGGAACTTTTATCTGTTTATATACATCTGGTCTATCTTTTGGAAAACGGAATGATTTCACTTTAAATCCCATATTTTCTAACAGTTCAATTAAATTTTGAAAACTAGTTCCATCCCTCCCTGTTTCTTTTAGATTTCTCAGATCTTTAACGGAAATTTCGTGATTATAATAACTTGACACCATCGCAACACAGCATAATCCACACTCTGTTTTTTGGTGTTGTTCGATAAACGGGATGTTTCTTTTCATATCTAACCCCCATTAATTTAAAAGTAGTATATCATTTAATCTAGTCCTACTTTTTCTATCATTAGCCATCAATATTCCCATTTCTCCTGTCAAAATCCCCCAATCATCACATTCATAAGTTTCTTTATCCCAAAGATATGAGATACTTTCAGTAGCTATTCTATTTTCTATATCAACAGAATAGCCTAAAATAGAATCTAAAATGACTAGGTTCCCGATACTTCCATGACAGATTGAATTATCTAAAGTAGGATCTTGATTTAAAATTTTATTGGAATAATCTTGAACTTCGGTCTTTAAAAATTTGTCAGGAAATTCATTAGTTTCTAAATAGTTCTTAGCATTAACGATTCCCACAATACCATTACACCATGAATAATACTTGGCATTTTTTCTTAAAGGAAAACCTTTTTTTCCACATAGTAACGAACGCTCTTTGTCAAGATATTCTTTTATACAAGAAATAATGGAAGTTTTTACATCAGATTTGCATGTGTTAGATAAAGAATATCTATAAAGTTGCGTAATAATGCCATAATTACCATGAGCATATCCAGGATCATTTTCAATCCAAAAGCCATCTTTTTTATATTTTTCTAGTATTTTTTGAACTATACCTTCAGACAAATTCTGAGTCAACTCAGTTACCCGAGAACTATCGAGCATTGTTTTCTGGATTTTTATCAGTACTCCTAAAATTCCTGCTAAACCACCTATTATATCTAAATTATCAATATTTCGTAGATGTCTAAATGTTGACGACAATGTTTCATATATAATCTCTTCGATATCTTCATCAAATAGAGTACCTTCTTCTCTCAACACACACAATGTATATAAGTATCCATATACACCAGTAAAAGCACCTAACTGGTGTACAGGGAAATTCCCTTGTAATTCTTTTATATAGTTATTGGTATAATTGATAACCCCAGGTAAAAGCGTCCGTAATCTAGTATCATCTATGCTTGTTATCCCCAAAATCATACCAGAAGTTCCACTGTATAGACTACAATCCATTGGATATATCTCATAGCTTTTATTCATAGCCACCATCGCTAACCAACTAGTCTCATTATTAAATTTAAATTTAGCTGATGAAATCCGATTGATTATTTTTGAAGTAATAGTTTCAGTATTCATGTGTTCTTCAGATACTCTAGATTTCTTTGGAAATAACTCGCTCCCCATAAAAGCCATATTTATAATTCGTTTTTGTCTGAGTAAATTATCATCTGATAAACTAGTTATTCTATTTAAAACCTTATTAACGATACTATGTCCGTCTAAAGCACAAATATATCGACCTAGTCCATTATGAATTTCATTGCTACTTGTATTCGCATAAAATATTGGAACATCACCTTTTCTAAGCTGGCAAACCTCATCTTTCATCATAACATTATCAAAAAGATTAGCAACATCACCATATTCAAATAAACGAAGCAAATACATTTCAAAATCATATTTATTTTTTAACAATTCTGGGTGATGGCTTGTTTCAAGAAATTGTACATAAATATTGGTATTTCGATAAATATATCTCGTCTCACAATTTTCAAAATATTTAACGATCATCCTAGAAACTATATTTCTATTTTGTAAAACAATTTTGTAAATAGTTTCAAATCCTCTTTGAACTTCGTTGAGGTAACTAGAACACGATACGTTTTTTCCTTTATATCTTACTGTGCTAGGGAAATCCCCGACTATTTTAAATACTTTTTCAATTCTAATTTCATCAGTCCCAACATTAGCCAGTTGATGGGATAAATAAGGTGATTCTCGCCTTTCACCTGAATTTAATGCTCCAATTTCCATTCCTTTGTCATTATTTACTGAATAAAGGTTCATTGGTAATATTCCCACACTATAAACTGAGTTAGTTACAAAATTATAAATATTTTGTGCATTTGAAGTGATATTTACAGGCTCACTGAAATGCAATATCGTCTCATTATCAATAAGATAAGGATGTTCTTGACAAGCTAAAATGTTTTCACCATGATAATCTTTAGCACCAAAAATATGTAAAAATGCTAAAAGTTTTCCCATATTTGTATAATAAGCTTCTACCTCCTGAAGTGAATTGCATTCTTTCTCTTCTATAAACTCTACAAAGCTATAAGAATCTTTACTCAGTGTTTTAGGGACGAATAATAATTCTGAAAGTCCAAAACGATGAGCAAATTCTTTAGAGAATAAGTTTAAATTAACATCGATAAACATATTTCTTGGTTTGTAAACTAGCTTTTTCTTAGTATTTAATTTAAGAATACAAACACTCTTACCATTAGAGTGAGTATCGCCAGCATTAAAATCAATACTCGATAATTTTAAATTCTTATAATTAAAATAACTTTCTAGGTCAATTAGGTTCTCTTCAAAATGGAGAATAATTTGTTCAATATAGTCTAAGACGTTAGAAATCTTCTTATCTAATAACTCAAACAAGACGGGATACTTTTTATAAAACTCCAATATATAATCTCTGTCCTTTAATAAAGTATTGATAAAATAATTGTATCTATTTTTACTATCTTCACCTTCTAAACGAGACGCTCTCCTTAAATCATTAATCTCTAAGACAACCGTTCTATAGCTCATATTCATACAAATTTCAAAAAATACTGATTCAATATCTAGAATAAATTCATTTGTATTGGTTATACATTGCGTTTTATTTAAAAAGCTAGATAATCGCTCTAAGTATTTAAAACAAATTGGTTTAAATAAATCTAGCCAATGAATACTTACTCTGAGCTTTTCCTGAGGGTTATATTCATCATATAAGATTGTTCCTAACTCTCGCTCAATATAATCTTTTCCACACTGCTCGTACTGAAGAAATTTTTCTTCCCAATCTTGTAGACTATCTCCAGAGGTAGTCTTTAAAAATTCATCTAACTGCTCATCATCTTCGATATTATTAAATAAACTTAACCATTTTTCAGATACAATAGACATAATGATCTCCTCCTTAATTACTAATAGATTATCAAATTTACCGTTTATTAGAATGAGTAATATGTGCAATTTTTGTAAATAAATTAAAAAAGCTGCATCTTCTGCAACTTTTTAATCTGGTGGAAAATAGCCCAACTGCTCAGCTATGTGAATCGCCTCCTGCCTGTTAGTCACTCCCAATTTTGAAAAGATATTGGCCAAGTGATTGGAAACTGTACGTTTACTCACATAGACCTTGTCACAGACATCATCAATGGTCAAGCCATTTCTAACCAGTTCTAGTATCTCGATTTCTCGTGGTGTTAGCACCTCTACCATCACTTCATCTGAAAAGACCTTACCACCTAGATAAATCTTTTCCAATTTTTTAACCAACTCATCTGGGTTCATACTTTTGTCCAGAAATCCATAAGCTCCCATAGCTTTAGCTCGGTGTTCATACATTTTTTTACTGTAACCTGTCAAAATCACAACCTTACTAGAACAACTATTGTCGATAATCTCTTGTGCCAAGGTCAGCCCATCATCTTGATACAGACTCGTCAGGTTGATGTCAATCAAAATAATGTCGTAGTCATTAAAAGCAATCTCCGAAATAGTCGAAAAATTATCCACTAACTGGACCTTTTTAATGTTTTCCGATAACTCTAAAATCATCTTGATACTTTGACTAAATAATTTATGATCATCAATTAACAAAATTCTCATAACACAACTCCTTATCAATCGGGAGAGTAATTTCTACACGAAATCTCTTATTATTTTCAAAAATCTGCATCTGACCACCTAAAACACTAATTTTATTAAACATATTTTTCAAGCCATAACCTAAGGATTTTTCTGTTTGAAGGCAGTCATTTTCAGAAATTATAAAAATAGCGTCATCATGCACATCAATCTTCAAAGAAATCGTTCCACCACTAGCGTACTTAACGGCATTGGTCGCCAATTCCTCAACCAGACGATAGACAATTTTATCGTAAGGAGATAAAAGCCTAAAGTGGACAGGAAACTGTGTGACGACTTCATTTTCTGCGTGATAGCGCTTGACAATTCGATTAATCAGCCCTTGATACTGGATGTCTAACTGCTCGTCTGTTTCTACCATTGGCTGATAATAATCCATCCGCTCACGAATCCGCTGAACCAACTCCTCTGTCACCAGATTGATCTGTTCACCAAAAACTTGATTGCTACTATATTTATTGAAATTTTTTATTGCAATCACATTTTGCAGGATTTCATTGTGAAGAAATTCGGAGAACTGTTGTTCTGTGTCTTCATTTGCCAGCAGATTTTTCACCATACGGTTACGCTTTAAAAAGAGAACTTTTACATAATCCCTAGCATCTAGCATTTCAGCAGAACGAAAGAGGCGAATCAATTCTTCCGAACAAATCCCGAACAATAGTAACATGATATTCAAGACCAAAAAGCTCGTGTTTAAATCTAGACGAAAGATGATGAAAATACCTACTAACAAAAACATAACTAGTAAAAATAAGTGTGAAAAAGCTTTTATATAGGACAATTTTAACTCTGATACCTTTTTTTGAAGAGAGCTGATAATAGTTTTGAAGTGTAAAAAAACTAAGATGCCAACAATTTCCAGATACCAGGCTAGGTTCATCACTCCTGAGCCCGTCGTATTGATATACAAAAAGAAATAAGAAAGAGGCAATATTAAAGCTAATATCCACAAATTTCGTCTCTGATACTTGAGTTTACTTTTCAACTCTTCATGATATAAAATAAATAAAATCAAGGGAACAAGGTTTAAAAAGAAAGACGCAAACAAGGACAGAAAGAGAAAAATTGAAGGACTTAACAGATACGAACTAACGGTGATTAGTGTCAACACAAAGGACACACTCATCAGTTCTTCTCCTATTTTCTCTCCCAGAAAGAGAATAGACAGAGAACTATACACCAATAAAAAAGAGTTGAGCGGATGAAGGATATCAAAAAAGTGCAACAGGGTGCTCGTAACTCCTTGATTAAATATGGATTGCCAGCTAATGAGAAACATCATCAGGAGCAACCAGAGTTTCAACTCACTATAACGAAAGGTCACAATATTACAAATATAACTAAATGCAATTAAAGCAATAATCAGCAATAAAACCATCTGTAAGGAAAAATCTGTCGAAAAGTCCAGAGGAACCCTATAATAAATATAAATCATCAAAGTTAGATGATTAAAAATCGTCAACCACCACAATAAAAGTGAGTTTTTCGAGATCAATTTGACAAACTGTTTCATATGTATCCACTTCCTGAACTACTTTAATATCATTATAACACAATACCAGAATTGTCGGATAGGCAACTCTGGTATTTGACTTAATTTTCAATAATTTGCCAACTTACTCTGTAAGTCACTAGCAGGTAAAGGACAAAGAGTAAAACCGCTACTCCCAGATAGGTGATATCAATAGAAATGCTGGTATTAGCGAAATTCTCAAAATAGCCCAAAAGAGCTGTACTCAAGGCAAGTGCTAGCGGACCTGCGATAACCAGCGGAACCAAGAAATAACTTAGAATCTGTTGCAAAAGAATAGAGCGATTTTGCTTTCTCTTATTCCCAAGAAGGTATAAGATTTGATAATCATTGACACTATCCAAAGAACTTGTAGAAGTTTGAAGTGACAAGATACTGAGGGAAATAATGATAAAAATAACACTGACAAAAATCATGACAAAGACGATGACGCCCATAAATCCAAGATAAATCTCAAAAATTCTTCCTTTCGTTTGATAGGTGAACGGATTCAACTCTGTACCATCACGAGTGAAGTAGTATTTTTCAATCCACTGACTCAAGAATGTTTCTACTTTCCGCTTGTCAATATTTTCTTTGAAATTGGCAACATAGGTCATGTGGTCTTCCGTCAGTCCAATTACTACCTTATCGGGTACAATCAAGGTTCCTGTGTCATTTGTACCTACTGAAGATAAAAAGTAAACTGTTTCAAGTGGCTTGGAAGATGCAAGATTGAGAGAATGACCATTAATCGTGAGGTTTTTGGTCGTTGATAGAAAGTCCTGAATCTGCTTGGCAGTTCCTTTATAGTTGGCATTGACCAGAAATTGGTTATCTGCCAAGTCAACCGCTTTTTTCCCTTGCAGTTTGCGGAGATGATTGTAGGCAGAAATTCCTAAAATCGGTACTTTTGATTCAGGAAGTTCCTTATCATGCGCCCAAAGATTGCTAGTATCAATCAAATCTTTATAGGTTAAATCACTAGAATAGATAGGATAGCTGTACTCCTCTTTGATGAGGTTAAAGTCAAATCCATCTGCTTTCAATCTGTCTTTTACAGATTCCTGAGAAAACTGGAACTCTTGACCACGATAAAGATTGACAGATACGTCATAAGGTGAGTATTTGTTCAGCTCTCGGTTCATAGTCGTATAGGCACTACCACTAAAAACTAGTAAGCTGAGAGCCAGTGTCCAGGTCAAGGATAAGACAGCCAACGTGACCGAATTACTGTCAGCTTGTTTTGAAAATTGACGAATTTTAAAACTGTTTAGTCTGTTATAGTAGGTTTGAGGCAGTTTTCTAAGGGAAAACAAGATAAAATGGCTCAAGGTATTGTAAAATAAAATCACAAAAATCACGAAGACAGATACAAGTAAGATACCCCAGCTTTTCAAGAGTGATAGATGGTGATAGTCTGAAAAATAGAGAGCACCAAAACCGATAACAGCTGTCGAAAGAATAAAGAGAAGTGCTTGAAGAACTGGCTTGCCTTTTGCCAAGACAGATTTCTTGACCCCATTTTCTTGAATGAGTGCAATGATATTTTGCTTTCTAAAGGTAAGAATGTCCATGACACCAACAATAAAACTAGTTACCAAATAGGAATAAACTAGTAAGATGATAGACTTTATATCAAAGAAAACCAAATTACCAAAGTAATTCGCCATGAAAAACTCAGAAGCCACCTTAGCTAGAACAACCAACAAGACCAGCCCAAGCAAGAAACCTAGAATCAAGGAAAAGATATTGACCAGCATGGTTTCAAAGAACAGGGTACGGATAATCTGCTTCTTCTTCATTCCCAGCGTTGCATAAAGTCCCAGCTCTTTCTTGCGCCGTCCCAGGACAAAGTTTGTAGAATAAACGACGAGAAAGGCAATCGCCGATAGAATCAGATAGGAAAGCAAGCCCATGTACTGGCTCATCACCGTCGTTAACATTTCCTTTGCTCCTGATAAACTTTGCATCACTGGATGGCTTGGTAAAGCATTAAAAGCGTAGAGCAAGCTATAAATCAAGGTCAGACTGAAAAAATAGATGGTATAGGTCTGTAAATTTCGAAATACATTTCGTAAAATCAATTTTGGATACATACTCTCCTCCTCCTATCTGGTACGGCTGTAAATCTCTTGCAAATACTGTTCATTAGATAAGCTGTTACGTTCCAAATCATCCATAATCTTTCCATCGCTAAGTAGCACCATCCGTGAAGAGTACTTGGCTGCGGCAGGGTCATGCGTAACCAGTAAAATGGTAATACCAAAACTTTTATTGATTTCCTGCAAAAGTGCCATCAGTTTTTCAGAATTGGCAGAGTCCAAGGCTCCTGTCGGCTCATCTGCGATGATCAGTTTAGAATCATCAATCAAGGCTCTAGCAGTTGCCACACGTTGTCGTTGACCACCTGATAACTGATTAGGAAACTTATCTTTTAAGTTTTGGATGGCCAACTTATCCAAAATTTCCTCAATCTTATCCTGATGTTTTTTGATATTTTTCCCCTGAATTTGAAGAGGTAGAACGATATTTTCATAGACCGTCAAGTTTTCCACCAAGTTGTAAGCTTGGAAAATATAGGAAATGTTTTTAGCACGATAGTCAGCTAGTTCATTTTCCTTGGCATGGATGATGTCAAAATCTTCAAATCGAATCTCACCTGATGTTGGTTTATCAATCGTTGAAATACAGTTGAGGAGTGTCGTTTTTCCACTACCACTGGCCCCCATAATTGCCAGAAATTCACCTTTTTCAACGGACAAGTTCACATCTGATAAAGCATGAACGATATTATCCCCTTGACCAAATGTTTTCGTTAATGCTGTCACGATAAGCTGTTTCATCATTTCATTCCTCCGTTTCTTTTTTACACTCTCATTATACGGTTTCTTTCAAGGTTTGCCATGAGTATTTTGTGCAATATATTTACGCTATAAAAAAAGCCGATACTTTTTAGGTATCGGTCGATATTGATTATTTTCGATTGTTTCTTTTTTTCATAAAGTAAACAATCCCTATGACAATAACTCCTAAGACCACTACAGGTGCATAGAAGTCTAGTGTTCCAATAATTCCTTCCATTTTATCCTCCTCTCAAAGAATGGAGGTAGTTTTATCCACAGCGCACGTTTGGCGAAGTACATTCATAAGAATATGTAAACCACCAACCACAGCGACCCTGTACTGTTAATCTAACAGCCGTACGCCACCCTGCAGCAGATTTACCATTCAACTCTTGGCTATTAATTTCATAATCCAAAGAATCAATCTCAAAGTTGTCTTGTTTCATTTGTATTTCTCCTTGTAAATATAACACTAAATCAAAGTGTTGTCAATGTTTTGTAATAAAATACTAGAATTTACCTTTTGTTTTATCTAACAACGAACATTATTTGTCGTACACTCATAGGAACAGGTGAAACACAATCCACAGCGACCTGCTAGTGTCATTTTAAAAGCTGTGTACCACCAGCCAGATCCTGAGGTACCATTGAGTTCCTGATTGTCAATTTCAAATTCAAGCGTATCAATCTCAGTATTTACTTTTTTACTTTTCATAATTTTACTCCGTAAATTTCTTTCGTTCCGTTTATATTTTCCATAAACCTTGTATATAGTCCTTCAGTCTACTCTCAAACCAAAGGACTATAACAAGTTTCAAATTGAAAAATGAATCCTATAGAAACAAATCTACATCAAACTTTTTAGTAGTGAGAAAAACTAGCCACACTTCACATTATTTGATGTACATTCATAAGATCCTGTAAACCAACGTCCACAACGTCCTGCTAATGTAAGTTGAACAGCTGTAAACCAACCAGAACCTGATTTACCAGAAAGCTCTTGGTTTTTTACTTCAAAATCAAGTGTATCAATTTCTTTATGATTGTTATTTTTTCTCATTTTCTTCTACTCCTACTCACTATGGTTTAAACCTAGTTCTATACTCTCCAAAGAAAATGAAAATTTAAGTAAAAGAATCATTAAAAACAGTTTAATTTCTACAAAGTTATATTAACTTAAAATTTCATTTTCAAATTGATGAGTATCGAAATCTAGGCTATCCGCATTTCACATTGTTCGTTGTGCATTCGAAAGAGCCTGTGAACCAGCGTCCACAACGTCCCGCCAATGTAAGTTGAACAGCTGTAAACCAACCAGAACCTGATTTACCGGAAAGTTCTTGGTTTTCAACCTCGAAACTTAGTGAATCAATCTCTGGACGACTTGTATTTTTAGGCATAAGGTTACCTCCTTCCTTCTTTTAGATGATCATCTTTACAGTAACTAGTATAAACTCTAGTATTGGCTAAGTAATGAGTAAATCGTGCAAGTTTCTTATTTTCGAGAAAAATTTTTATAGTGCCCAATTAAAAAGTAGCTGAACAATCTCTTGCTCAGCTACTTTTTAATCTTCTTGTCCAACTAATGATTTTCAAAACACCACATACAAGCAAGGCTAGATTAAATACCACATAAAATCCTGTAAAACTGATCAGACCATTCTGGGATAAATCTTCCATATAAAGGGTCGGTTCAGTAAAGAACAGATAAATTCCATAGACCTCTATGAAAATAAGAAAACTGACAAAACCAATAAGGAAAAGTCCACTTGCAATAAGAAAGAGTCTCCATAAAAGAATGAGAATTCCTCCTACTGCTAAAAAAATTACTGGGATAAGGAGTAAATCTTTCATGACTTTCTCCTTTCTAGTCAATCAACTGACGATAATGGGTGGCAAGAGAATAATCAAACTCTTCTAATTTTTGAACTAAGGCCAAATACTCCTCTTTCTCATAATCTTCAAAGTCCTCGCCTCGATGATTCTGAAGAGCGATTTCCAATTGACTAGTGAGTTCTTGTTTAGAAAAACTGTAATCCCCTGTCACTTCCTCATAATGTTCCTTTAGCTCCTTGTAGGCTTGGTATTCTTCAGGTGTTTGAAATCCCTGTACCAAGGCCTCTTCCAATTGATAATAGGTATCTTCCATCATAATCGTCACCTCGTTTCTTTCTATCTTTATTTTACCGCGCTTTTCTTTTATTGTCCGCTATTTATATATATTTTTTAATCCAATTCAAAAGAAAGTTGTTCTTGCTTTTCTTTTTCGTGGAATTGTCTTAAGGCCTGATCAATAATATCTAAATCCGTTTCTGTTTCAATCAATGGCGCGAGTACATTGTATTCGGCCTTTTTAGTTTGATAATCCTCTTCCTTTGGAAAATTTTTCTCAATTTCAACTTTAGCAGTAGTCCATTTATCCTTTAATTCATCCAATAAGTTCTGAGTTTTCACTTGGTCCTCTTTAATGTGATCAATCGTATGTTGGAGCCTTTGAATTGTCCCCAAAGGAGAATACAAATCTAAACTGACAGAATACAGATTTTCTCCTACAATCTTAACAGAGAAAGTTTCAGGAAGAGGTTGATTTGTTGGAAGACTAAGCATTTTAATGTCAAATCCTCGATAACTGGCTAGGGTACGAAATTCTTTGCTGTCTGATTGATTATGACGGATAAGACGGTGTAGGGATTCCCCTGCTTCAGCTCGTTGATCAAAAAATTGCTTGCCTACTGCCATAGAAAATGCTTGGTCTTTCGACATTTCAGACTGTTGAATGTCGCCTTCATACTTGCTTAATCGTTTCTCAAGAATGGGCATATTTTCTTCACAGTAGGAGATTGTATGACGATAGTGATCTTTGCTGCGTTGAAAGGCGCGTCTTTGATTTTCTAATAGGGTTAGATCATTCTCTAGTTCCATCTTATATTTGAGATAAGGATTACCTGTTGCTAGTGCCTTAAAATCAGAAGCTGTCATGGTCTGCTCATCAATGTCTTCTGCAGCACGAATCGGCTCCTTAGAAGTCATAATCTGCTTAATATAACGGAGTTTGTTCTCCTGAGTTGCCCATAGATAATTATCAAATGAACCTTTTGTAATGTAGTGGTAAATATCCACTTCCTTGTTTTCATTTCCCTGTCGGATAATACGTCCATTGCGTTGCTGAATGTCACTTGGTCTCCACGGTACATCCAGGTGATGAACTGCTTTCATCTTGCTCTGAACATTTAAACCTGTTCCTCCTTTTTCAGTTGAGGCAAGGAGAATCCGCACCTCTCCTGCATTAACCTTTCGAGATAAACTATTCTTCTTTTCATCACTATTGGCATCATGTACAAAGGCAATTTCTTTACTAGGGATTCCTCTATCAACTAATAAAGCCTTCATTTCAGAATAAACATCAAAGCCATTATCTTTTTTCTTAGGTGTGCCAATATCTGAAAAAATCATCTGAGTAGCCTTATTTTCCATTCCTTCACGATAAATTCTCTCAACATTATCCACTACCTGAAGCAGTTTATGATTGTCTGCTAGACTATAACTAGAGTCCAATAAACGCATATCAATTGCTAGTTTTCGTGCCTCACCCGTAATTTTTAACATGTTATCCTGGCTCGGATCAACTGTTCCACATTTGACCGCATCTGACCTCATAACCAATTCTTCTAAATAGAGTTTCTGATTTTCAGTTAACTCACTCTCAATAGGAATAATATGGGCTTCTGGGACAGGTAAATCCAACATATCTTGTGTTTGAATGTCGGCTGTTTCTTTATAGATTTTCATCAACTCAGGAAGATTGACAAATTTTTTAAATCGCTTCTTAGGTTGGTACTTATCCCCTGTAGGAGCTAATTCCATAGAGTTTTGAATTTCTCCAAAAGCACCTACCCAAGAGTCAAAATAATCAACTTGATAGCGTTTTAAGATATCTGGTTGAATGTAGTTCATCATAGTGTAGAGCTCACTAATAGAATTGGAAACTGGTGTTCCTGTCGCAAAGACAATGTTTTTAAAATCATGTTCTTCCTGAATCTGTCGAACCTTCATTTCCATATCCACATTCTTCTTAGACGTTGTATTGGTAATCCCTGCTACATTTCCAAGTCCAGTAATCGGACGTATATTTTTAAAGTGATGTGCTTCATCCACAAAAAGAAAATCAATTCCTAAGTTTTCAAAATCAATAAAGCTATCACGATTGAAGCGTTGGAGTTCTTCCAATTGTCTCTCTAAACCACTAATTGATTGTTCCGCTTCTTTAACGGTATACTTATTTTCAGAATGTGTTTTAATCTCTCGTAGTTCATTGAGTTTATCCTCAATATAGTTCATCTGTCTTTCCTTACTGACAGGGATTTTTTCAAATTGAGAATCCCCAATGACAATGGCATCGTAATCTCCTGTAATAATACGTGACACAAATTGTTTTCTTCTCGCCTTCACAAAATCTTTCTTAGTGGTCACAAAGACCTTTTTAGTAGGGAAAAATTTCATGATTTCTTGACCAAATTGAGCAGACAAACTAGAGGGCACTACATACAAGGGCTTATGAACCATCCCCAACTCCCTTAATTTAAACCCAGCACCAAGCATGGTCAAGGTCTTTCCTGAACCTACCTCGTGAGCTAATAAGGCTCTTTTTTCTTCTACGATTCTTTGAATGGCATTCTCTTGGTGAGGACGAAGACTAATGTTTTGAGCCAAGCCATCAATAACTAAATGGCTACCGTCATACTCTCGACTAACCGTTCGATTATAAAGACGATTGTAGCTTTCCTCAATGATTTGTTGGACTTCTGGATACCGTGAGACAAATTCTTGAAAGAGCTCTTGTAAATGCTGCTCTTTTGCTCTTAGAACAGAGGTTTTTTCCAAATCTGTGATAGTCTTTTTCTTTTCCCCTTCCGTAACAGTCATAGTAATCGTCGGTTGGTTCGAATTAAGTAAATTCTCAAAGATCTTTCTTCCTGTATCATAACGTGACCCACTAACTCCAAGACTACTATCTTTGGCACTTGGATATTGATAAGCAAATGATGTCCTTAAGTGAACCTGGCCATCGACAGGATTCACTTCAATGACTTGTTCAACATCTGGCGAAGACAATTCAAATTCATGATTGGTAAAACATTCAAAGGCAAATTTACCATAAACGGATTGAGGAATCCAACGTGAGCCTATATTAAACTCAATATCTGCCAGATGAATCCGTGGAGGACGGACAGATTCTAACAAATCTAAAGCATGGCTCCAATCACATTCTTGATTGTTTTCCTCTACTAACAGTTGAACTACTTCTATCTTATTGAGAATGTCTCCTGATAAAAACTGGTTCTTAGAAAGATATTTTCTTTCTCCTCTTAAATAGCTTTCTGGATCCATTAAAACCTGATCCCCTAACTCATCTAAAATAGCTGCTTGGCTATGTTCAGGGTAAATTGATACCATATAGTCTAAATCAACCCCTCTACCATCCGATAAACTGGAGTTTAAGGCATCTAAAGCCGTTGATACTCTTGTAATCACTCTCTCGGGCCTAACCAATGCTTTCTCAAAGGCTAAAGATTTTTTATATTTTACTTTCTGACTTTTAGAATCAATGTATTCATCTTCTAAACTAGCTAGTAAGGAATACTTATCGTCACTATCAAATAAGTTCCGATTAACGGAGGCATTCAAGTATCCAAATTGACTTACAAAATGGTCATAGTCACGATTGAGTTTACTAAGTAATACCTGAAAATCAGACCGACTATAATCTGGATGGCGTTGAATTTCAATTAAGGCCTGATAGGTCTCTCTTAGATCAACCATTCCCCTAATGCGACTAATGTCCTTATCCGATAAGGGACTTTCATAAAAGACAGTTTTTTTGAACAGTCCCTTATATTTCCCTCTTTTGCTCGCTTCTTCTGACTTGTATACATCTAGTGCTTCCTCATCTGTCAAATGAAGTTGCACGAATCGATCTATTTTATGTTCAGACAAAGAACTGTCCCAGGCTTTAAATTCTCCCTTCTCGTCTACATAATAACTAATTTCGTCTACTTTTGAACTTTTCCGAATGCCATGCGTATCTCGATAATAAATTTGATTTCCCTCATATCCAAAAGAATAGAGCGCTAAGTCCTCACGTATACGACTTGGGATAGAATTATCCACTTCTTCTTGGATAAATACAGGTGCTTTCAAAGAATTGTCAATTTGTTTATGTGCTTCCACATTCTCTAATGCTTTCATTATATCAGTAGATAATGTTTCTGATACCCCCTTAACATTGAGGGTTCCTCCATTAAAATTACGTACCTCATATTCACCCAAAACTTGTGTATTGTATTTCCCATCAAAATAAGGATTGATCCAGACACGCTTATCCTCCTCAAATGGAATAGAGCCACTAAAAACAAGTTCCTCCTCATTAAGATTCTTTGCTTGATCCTTTTGAAAGAAGAGGAGGTCTGTGGTTACTCGAGTACCCGCAATCTTTTTAAAAGCCGTATCCGGCAAACGTACTCCCCCTAAAAAATGAGTGTTGGTTTTAATCTCTTGTAAGACATTATCTGTCCGCTTATCCATTGTCCCGATAGATGAGATGATCGACACTTGTCCTCCGTCTCTTACTAAATCAAGTGAGTGTTTGACAAAGTAATCATGAATCATATAAGGTTTATCATAGTTTTTATCGGCAATGCGAAAATTTCCAAAGGGAACATTCGTTAAGACTAAATCAAAACTATTATTTTGATAGGGAACTTCCTCAAATCCTCGCACTTCAATATGGGTATTGGGGTGGAGTTGTTTTGCGATTGCGCCTGTCACACTGTCTAATTCAACCCCATAGAGTTCTGATTTCTCTCGTATACTTCTAGGCATAGCTGCAAAAAAATTTCCAGTCCCCATAGAAGGATCTAGTATCCTTCCTCCTTCAAAACCATCATCCAGTAATTTTTGCCAAATCTGGCGAATAATCATTGGGTCTGTATAATAGGCTGTGAGGGAACTTTGTTTCATGGTGGAGTATTCTGACTTACTTACTAAACTCTTGAGAGTTAAACGCTCTGATTCATACTTTGGATTGAGTTCATCAAAAAATTCATTGGCAAGACCACCCCATCCAACATACTTGGCTAGTAGTTCTTGTTCTTCTGGACTTGCTTGTCGTCCCTCTTTTTCTAATCTTTTAACAAGATCAATTGCGGCGATATTCGTTTCAATTTTTTCTCGATTTGTCTTAGGGTAAAAGTCCTCTAAATCATCTGGAAAAACAAAATCTTGAACGGGGACATCCGTCTCTTCCATATCTGAAATAAGCGTTTCTGTTTCCTTATCCTTATCTTTTTCCTTTTCCTTTTCATTTTCATTTTCATTTTCTTCTTCCAGATAGGAAAACAAATCTATTTCCTGACTTTCACTTGATGAATCAATCTCAATCTCTGAATCTTCTTTTTCAAGTTCTACGAAAGACAATACTTGTTCAATCTCTTCCAAACTGTTCAAGTATAAGATAGGATTCTCTTCAAATAACTGGTTGGAATCATTGAATAACTCTAATCGAACTAAGTCATTTAAGTGTGCATTTTCAATCGAAACCAACTGAAATACTTGTCCTTTATAACTTACTTGTGAACCGATTGGATATTCCCTCAAAGCTTCTTCTACAATTTTATCGACATTAGAAAAGGAGTTAGTTTCTTCCGTTTCCTGCTCAATATCACTTGAAGGAGATAAAACTTCCTCTACTTGATTAGACTTTTCGCTTTTAGCTTTTACTTCATCAAAATGAGTAATTATCTTCAGCTTTTGTGTCAGTGGGAGTTGTGTGTAGTTTTCTTCATGATGGACAAGATCCGTAACGGTATCTAAAGTAGCCATCAATTCTGAACCTAAATAGGCTAGAACATCTCCCTCTTTTTCTTCAAAATGAATCTCAAGAACCTCCTTTTTTAGTTCTTTGGAATCAACAATTAGAAGAAACTCCTCTATATCTCTACTAATGCGGTCAGATAGATTATTCGCAACCCGATAGACATTGACTAAATTGACATCCTGATTCTGATGAAATACAAGCTCACTCAATGGTGTTAGCTTCTCTTTTTCAGATTGGATGTAAAATCGAGTGAAAAGATTATAGGTTGCGACTTCTAGCACCAAGTTTTTCTCAAAATTACTTAATTGAGATAATCTACTTAGACCTGCTTGTCCAAAATTTCTTGTGTAACTTTCTAAATCTTGGTCATTATTTTCAGAACTGGCCTCTAGGAAAGAAATAATATCTTGATGAAACGAATAGACATGAGCTATCTCTTCTATCTTGCCCTCTTCAGTCAAAAAACTCTCTACCAAATCCTGCCATTTCTTATCAAAATGTTGCGCTTGATAACGAAGAAATAAGTCCATTTTCTCTCTATCTTTTGGAATTGTTCCACGAAACATAGCCAATAATTGTATTACTTCCATACTCGCTCCTTTCATCTATACGAAAATAGGAGAATCACATGATTCCCCTACAACTCTATCTCCATTTCAACCTCTTGAGGACTGGTTTCTAAATCACTAGATAAAAGAGAAACGGCATCCGTTCTCATGTAGTAAGTATATAAGTCTTCTAGGTCTTGTTGGTTTTCAATCCCTGTTTCAATACTAATCAGAGCCTGTATAAATTCCTTGTAGTGACTCTCCATCATATCTGAAATCTTTTGTTTCATTTCCATAAATACTGAGGACGGTTCAGTGATACTTGTTTGGCCTATGTCTTGTAAATCCTTTTTTAAGGGATTGGTTCCTTCTTCTATTTCCACTAAATCTGAACATCCATCACCATCAGAATCTGCGCTAAGAGGATTGGTTCCTAGCGCCAATTCTTGAGCATCAGTTAATCCATCTTGATCCGAATCACGTTGATAAATGGCTTCCATATACTTCCTTCTTTCCTAGTTAATCTTTTTTCACTCCAATCCTACCAAATAATCCTTGAAAGAAGTATCACAACAAAAAAAGAGAACGAGCCAAAACTGCGTTCTCCTTAAAATGATAAAAATATATTTTATGCCACAAAAGATATGTAAACTAATCTTTTAAATAATAAAAAAGTTCCGACGTTTGTAAATGTTTTGAGTAAATGGAAATTACTTTTTGACCTTTTGGAAATACTGTCTTTCTCTTCAAATCTAATAAAGACTGAGGAACAATTTTCCTAGATGTCTCTTTCAATGTTAATGCTAATATCTGTTTTCTTGTACGTAGAGCATAATCAAACTCCAAATACAAATAACGTCCTGAACCAGTTAGATGAACATGCTTTCCCAATAACTCCTCAATGGATCCTAAAACTTGTAACTTTTGCATCGTGGTTCCATCTTTTTTTATTTTCAACTCATCAATTATGACATGTCTTTTTAAACAATCGTCAAAGAAACTGCCTGCACCTTTTCTGTAATCAACACCACATAGGTGCATGAAATTAGTAGGTGAAAAATGAAGTTCAACACTTTCTATTTCAGTTTCATAATACATGATTTTGCCAACGAAGTGCTCTTTAAAAAAAGAAGCCGCAATTTGTAACTGAGTAAAAAAACGCTGAAGTTTTATTTTTTCGGTGTAATTTGGATTACGATAATCTCTAGAATTTGCCATATTTTCCTCACAAAAAAGGTGGTTTACAGAGTCTGTAAGCCACCTAGTCAGTCGGTTTATTCTGGTGTCTGCCACCGCTTGGCCCTTACGTCCAAGATTGCTATCGGATTTCGTTCTGGTGTCCGCCACCGCTTGGCCCTTATGTCCAAGATTACTATCAGATTGACCATGAGCCGACCACTCATCTACACTATTTATTTTACCTGAAAATGGCTAAAATTTCAAGTGTAAACTCTTCTATTTCGTAGTATAGGCAAAACTAATGGCGCTATCTGCTTGCGAGATTTTTCTAAAGGTATAGTTAGGATTGCCACCATAGTTTGTCTCAGACACAAGGAAAGAACCATCATCATATACTTTCTCGACAAAAGCCACATGACCGTAGATGGCTGGTGTGCCATGTGTACCTCCCACAAAAGAAACAATGGCACCTGCTCTTGGTGTAGAGCCAGTTTCCCCACCAAGACTTGAAGCTGTCGCAACCCAGTCCTGACCATTTCCCATGGTATTAATGATTGAAATCTTCTCTCCATTACTTCCTTTTAATTTTAAGCCTAATTGATTCATACGAGCCGCAACACCCCATGTACATTGTCCATAGGCATAGGCCATACCATCTCCACCACCAGGAACAGAATGCTCATACAAGTCCCCACGAACCCCTTCAAGGGATTGCGGGTCACTTTTTGCCTGTCCTCCATTTGTTTGGCTAAAGCCTTTTTCAATTTGGTAATACCATTCCGTTGCTCTGGTTTGTCTTTCCAGTAGTTTGTCACCAGAATTTCCCTCCCAATAGGTAAGGAAGAGTTGGGCCAGATTGGCTGCACTGCCCGTATTTCCAAAGAAATCCTTTAACCAACTTTGATAGTAAGGACTATCCCCGTGAAGCATAAAATCAAGTTGGAGGTCTAAATCATACCACTTCTTATTTTGGGTGCGTGCATAATTCAATAAAGCTGTATGACGTGTTGAACCATCTGCAGTATCCGTCCATTGCCCTAAACCCAAACCTCTATGAAGGATATTAGGATAAGCACCACTATAAATGGCTGGACCTCCAATTGCTAACCAGGTTTCATCATCCCATGAGGAATCGGTAGCGCCAACAGGAGGAGATAAATAATCTCCTTCAGCTCGTTTTGGATTAATAGAAGACTCTACAGACCAATTTCCTAAAATTGCCGCAATGGCTTGGGGACTTGCCCCTTGAGATTTTAAAAACTCATAAATATGTTTTGCTCGTTCAAACTCATCCCCACCAAACTGACCAATGGCAGGTAAGATAGTTGTCTGAAGTTGAATGACTTTTGGAAAATAAAATTGCGGATTGACATACACCAATTTTTCTTTCTTGTTTTTATACTTTTGATAAGAAACTTTCAAACCTGTATCGTCTGGTGTTTCACCAATAATATCACCCGTTAGGACTCTTCTCCCCTCAATCGCACGGCCATTATGAATAGAATACAAGGTCAATCGACTCTCATTCTCTCCTTTTCCGTTAGTGAGAATAACATTGTCGCCATCTAGAGATACAACTCCATCCATTGGTGCGACAATCGTTTGGTGAGCCTTCGCTTCTAGTAGAATGTACTCCTGAAGGGTAGGTTTTCCGTCTAAATCATAGTATCCATAACGATAAGTCATGGTTAGACTATCTTCGTTGCTTTTCCCCTCAAATGGATTGTCCAATTCCTGCATGGAAGCATACATACCCTCTTCTTTTAGTTCCTTTATTTCCTCTTGATCGTCTTTCGAGAGTTTATACTTAGGAGTTTCATAGAGGTCTTGCATGGATTTCAAATCTTCTCCATCGTTTAAATCATGCCACAAAGTAGATAGATAATCCTTGTAAGTTTCTGAACTAAACAAATGAACTGGTTTGTGTAACTCATAGTCATGGAATTTAAAGTTCATATACCCCATCACATCATCAATTTTTGTGTAATAGGTAATTCCTTTGTCATTTGTGCGAGTATGTTCTGCATCTTCCCAAGTTAGGTGGGTATAAGCTTTTGTTAATTCAAATTCATCTTGTTGAATCAAACTAGCAGATGAAAATCCTAAAAAGAAGCTCATTATAAGTAAAAGAAGAAAGACTATTCCTCCAACTATCCAGGTTACAGGATTTCCAGCCGCAAATGTAAAGAAGGAAAAGGCTGCTTTTAGTTTTTGATAGATATTTCGGACACTTGTAAGACCTTGTTTCTTTAATTTTCGAAACCGATTTTTAAAGGAACTTGGGTTATCTTTCGCTAGTTTCCATCCTTTTCCATCCTTAAAATGATGGTATCGCTCTTTTGTGTTGGTAAGTCTTTTCTTGGTAAAACGACCTGTTTCTTGTCCTGTTTTGACACTAGCTTTTCCAAGGTTATAAGAAAGCCGACTGTAGCGTTTTCCTTTTCTAATGGTCTCTTGTAGCGTGCGATAACCTTCTAAATCTTCATTTTCTGAAGCTAACTCTCCACCTTCACGGCCAAGGACATAAAGAAAAGTTTTGGCTTTCCTACTGACTTTTTTGGACTTATAGGCTTGTTTAGTAGATTTTAGATTCTCTTTTGCGGCCTTTACTTCTTTCTTAGATTTTAATTCTTCTAAACTCTTCCCTTGAAAGAAAAAATTAGATTTATGTTTCAATTCCTGACCGTAGAGAAATTTTTGATTGGTTTTTCTTTCTTTACGACTCTCTTTTCTTTCTTCTTTTGCTTGTACCTTGGCTTCTCTAAATTGCTCCTTGGCTATTTTCAATCGTTTCCTAGCATGAGGCAACCGTCTGTCTCTTAATTCTTTGCGATTCAAAAGAGATGGAGGACTATTTTGAAGAATATGGTTGTAGTCTTCATTTGCTTGTTTTACTCTCTCCTTTGAAGCTTCTCTCATCTCCTCTAGCTTCTGCTTCATCTCTTTTTTCCATGCTTTTTCATCCAGTACAGCGGAATCTTTTTTCTGTTTCTTCACCTCCTTCTTTCCTTGTTTCAAGAATTTCTTCTCATCTTTTAGACTTCTTCTAAATGCCTTTCGTGCACGTATGATTTCTCTTTTATCCTTCATTTTACTTCCCCTTAATTAGAAGCCATTTTATCAGGATCTGTACTCATGATATCAAACAATTGTGTACCTTGAGGAATCTTATTTTTAAAGGGTACGACAACTGAACCAGCTTTTATTAGTCCAGCCCCTTTTTCTGGATTGACTAGGTATTTTTCAAGTTCTTTTGACAAGCCTAAGAGTTGAACCAGTTCTTCTCGGTCATTTTTTGCTTGCTTGAGGAGAATCATAAATTCACTATTTGCAATAATCCGTCTACCATTTGGATCTAACAATAAGGTTTCGACATTTTGGGTTATCCCAGTCGGACTAGCTCCATATTTTCTGACACGACTCCACAATTTAAAGAAGAAATCACTAGCATATTTATCTAATAAGAGAAGCTGCATTTCATCAAAATAAATCCAGGTCTTCTTCCCTAATTTTTGGTTCCGAACAACACGATTCCATATCTGATCAAACACTACCATAAGGGCGATTTGTTTCAGCTCATCTCCTAACTTTTTAACGTTATAGATTAAGAAGTTAGATCCTGTCTGAATATTGGTCTTATGAGAAAAAATATCAAGAGAACCTTCGACATACAGTTCCATATCAAGTGCCAAGTTCTGCGCTTCTTCTTCTGGTTGTTGGCTCAAGACAAAGACCCATTCTTCCAAAGAAGGCTCTTTAAATGACTGATAGGTGAGTCTGGTAACTCTGTCGATAATCGATTTTTCTCTTCCATCCATTTTCCTATCCAATAACTTGCCGATAAAGGATAAAAGAAATTCTGATTTTACCTTTACAGGATCCTCATCCATATTTTCCTCAGACAAGTCAAGGACATTGAGATAAGTTTGGGAATCGGGCGCAATATCAATCATTTCTCCCCCAAAAGCCCGTCCAATAACACTGTACTCTGCTTCTGGATCCACGATGATAATTTCAGTATTTTCACCAGATTCCTTGATTTTGGTCGTGATAATTTCATGTTTGGTTGCCATCCCTTTCCCAGCTCCAGATGTTCCTAAAATCAGACCAGACGGTGTATTTAATAGACTGCGATCAATGGTAATAATATTGCTTGAGATTTGATTGATACCGTAATATTTCCCACTACGGTCTTGTAAATCTACTGAAGTCCAAGGTGAGTTCACTGCTATATTGGACGTTAATAAACTCCGTGATACTCCTTCTAAAAAATCACAACCAAATGGCAGCAAACTATTAAAAGCTGCTTCTTGCATATATGGAAGTTTATCAATCATTAGGTCATTTGAGCCGGCCACTTGTTGGATAGTGTCTAGGGCTTGTTTGAGTTCTTCTTCATCCTGACCAAAAACACCAATCAAGAAGACCGTTTGAAATAGTTTATCTCCTGTCTCGGTCATGGTTTTTAAGAGTTCCTCAGCTTCATCGATATTGCTTTCTAATACATGACCTACTTTTTCCAAATAGATACCTGTACGAGCTAGTTTTTGTTGTTCCCCAATCTTTTGGGATTCCATCAAGGTCTTCTTTGTTCGTAGTTTCTTCATAGCATCTGCCTTGGTCGAACTTTGAGCATGGAGGCTCACAATCAATTCCAAATCTCCTTGCATGAGGTCTCGAATAAACTGATCCCCTAATTCCATGCCGTAGTCTCTCACATAGACAATCTGCAATAAGCGGTCATTAATTTGTAGGTAATTCTTGTTTTTAAAATCTAAGAGATTAGGTGCTATGAAGTGACGAGTTGTCTGACCAGATCTCGTTAAATCACGGTAAGAAAAAGGAAGATGGTGTTCTCCTCTAAGCATATCTGCCAACAAGTTCACCCGTTCTTCTCCAGCCAAGGATTCAAATCGAGCTTCAATTTCTGAGAAACCACTCTTGAAATATTCTCCAATTTGGAACAAGGAACGATAGGCTTGTTTGGGATTAGTATCCTTTCTACCAAAGCTAATCAACTTCACAGCTGAAAAATTATTTTCGCCACTGTCTAAATTCTGATTCATCATCCGATTCAATTCTTTACGATAGCTATCGTACCCATCTTCTTTTTCCTCATACAAAACACTTTGTCTGAATTTTTCTAAATTCAATCTTTTATTAAAGATAGTTAATTGGAAGTTGGTTTGGTCATCTAGGGAGTTAATCAAATCAGAATACTTCTCAATGATTGCCCCCTTATCTTCTAAACCAACGGTCTGGTAATTGACATCACCAAGTAAATAGCTTTGTGAAAAATAATCTTCTTTTACCTGCATCAGACCATTTTGATACAGGGCTTGATAGGAAAGAGTATTAGCCGTAGAGGGTAACACTTCCTCTTTTTTCCCTTTAACTTCTTCCTTTTTATTAGTCATTGAAGTTTTTTGTTTCTTTAATGTATTTGATTTTCTTTTCATGTTCAGGTCCTTTCTTTCCTGTAATTGTGCGTAGGGGAACCGTTAGTTCAAAATGAAGACGGTATTTCAAATAATGTTCAAAATATAAATCATTGGGTTTATAGACTCCAAAAAGCATGAGGGGGATGGTAAAGGCAAACACAAAACCGTAAACAAACCAATCTCCAAATTGCCAGAAAAAGAGATTCAAGCCCAAAACAATAATTGTGACAATAAAGGCTGGTAAAACAAAGATGATTTGTCTTGTGGTGAAGCCTAACCAAGCCCTGTGTTGGTATTTTGAGATGTCTTTAAAGACACGTGTATTCATGACTTTCCTTTCTAAAAAGGCTAAGAAGCATTCACTTCCTAGCCTTTATCTAATTACATACCTAAGATTGAGCGAGCCGTACGTTGAGAACCAACGAGGGCAATAATCAGTAAGATAGCTTGTACCAAACTACCAAACATAATCGCAAGTGATTGCAGGACTCCTGCACCATTTGAAACAGCTATTTTCCCAGCAGATTCAAATAAAGGAACAAGAGAAACAATCAGAAAAATGAGAACCCCTTGTACCGCATAGACCATAATATTTTTTAAATAGCCAATACCAATAGACTTCCACTCATCACTTAAAAATGTTGGAATCGTAAGAGGGGCAAATGGAATCATAAGGTAGAGTTGAATAAATCGAATGGATACCAAAAGATTGACCATGGCTGCACTTACTATCCGAACTAGCCAAATTAGGAGGGCGAAAAAGCCCACAATCATCCGGCCAATAAATCCTGAACCTTTTAATCCAGAGATGGTATCATACTTTGCCCCACCGTGAGCCACAATCGAGGCCACTTGTTCAATGGCGTGACTCGCAATCCCGATGATAGCTTCTACGATAACGGTAGTATTGGTAATTACAACTGCGACCATAATGTAACTAATCAACATCGGCGCTAATGCTTCAAAGGTCATCGCTCCTCCTGAGTTAGCAATTTTCTTTGCCATCTTCGAAAATTCTAAGATGAGAACAACTGATAAAATCGCAACTCCAAGAGGCTGCATGACACTTTTAGTAATACTAGACATATAAGTCCAAACAGTTGGATTGTAGCTAGATAGAGATTTAATCAAATCTACCGTAGATTGTAAATCTACATTAAATCCTTCAAATAAATTTTCAGCTGATATTTTTTCAGATGCAAGGTAAACAAAGGGTGAGACTAAACTAAGATTCATGTCATTGTTGATCCTCCTAAATAGAAATCTGGGTTACAAAGGCTCCAGCAGCCCCTACCATAACTCCACCGACAATTTCAAGAATGGCATTCCGAACACCTGGTCCACCATCTTTAATGTTGGTTGCAAGGTTGACAATCCCCACAACAACGAGAAAGGCACCAACCGCAATCAATCCCTTCTGCAACAAAGACATAGCTTGTGCAAACATGGCACTTGCGTCTACTCCATAAACAAAACCTTTAAAATGCGTAATCATCTATTTCCTCTTTTCTATTTTTATTTTAAACTAGATTCAAAAGTTAAATCACGAATTCTAAGGCCTTCAAGATGATTTTCTTGTCTTTGATTCAAAGGATTGATTTGATAGTTCCACCACCGTTCATCGGTTTCTTGATTGGCTAGGTATTTCCAGTTTGGATGCTTAGTGGAATTGTATTTTTTGCTTTTAAAGACAGGCATATTGGCAATTCGAACCAAGCATTCATGCCGTTTCATATTTCCGACTTCATCAGGTGTCATTAAATCACGAGCAATCTTTTGATGAGAAAGGGATCCTGAACCTGTCTGGCCAAAGGAACGACTGGTATTTCGAACATCAATGGTTTGTTTACCGAGTAACCCACTCATAAATTTAAAGGTATCTTCATCATTACCACCTAAGTAGACTAAGCTATCACAATTTCCAAGAATAGTTTTCCAAGCTTCTTTTTCTTTATAGAGCCCTTGAAGTTGTGCAATATTTTGAAGAATGGGAACGAGACTCATATTACGAGAACGAACTGTTGAGGTTTGTTCAGCAAAATCTGGGATTTCTCCGATATTCGCGAACTCATCTAAATAGACTCTCACATGAAGAGGCAATTGACCCTTAAAATCAATATCTGCTTGTCTTGTTAAGGTTTGAAATACGGTTGAAAAAAAGAGGGCTGAAAGAAAGCGAAAGGTACTATCGTTATCTGGGATAACTAGGTAAACCATTGATTTTTCCTGGCCCCATGTCTTCATATCAAGGGTATCTCTTTTGGTCAAATCCATGACACTTTGAATATTGAAGAGGGCAAATTTAGCAGTGGTTACAGCTATAACAGAATCCAGAGTCTTATCCTTATAATTTTGAAAATCTGCCCAATTTCGCATGGTAAAATTTTCAGTCCCATACTTTTTAGAATAATTTTCAAATAGAATTTCTAAGACACTTTTTTCTTGATTTTCACCCTTGGATAAGTGTTTAATGAGTTTTGAGATTTCAGCAAAACTTGGATAACGCCCTCTTTTTTTTCGCTCTTCCACTTCTTTTTTTTGACGTTTCAACAAGTTTTGGTATTCTGTTTGACTCAAACGACTCTCTTCAATGTGCTGTTCTCTTGTTTTAGGTGGGTTATAGAAATCGACCAAGTAGGAGGCTAAAGCTCGTACCAAAGTCATAGAAGCTTCATCCCAAAATGGATCACTACGAGAGCCAGAGCCTTTGGTGTTATTGAAATAAACCGTCAGCATGCGATTCAAATCATTTTCTGTCTCTATATAGCGGAAAGGATTGAAGCCATCTGAGTTCTTCATATTGACTAAATCTAGCACCTTTACTTGGTAGCCATGTTCCAAAAAGAGTCTTCCTGTTTTCTCAGCTAAGTGATCTTTAGGATCCACGACAATATTTGAACTATTCATCTGAATCAGATTGGGTTTTACAAAGCGAAAGGTCTTCCCACTTCCTGAACCTCCGATCACCGCAATATTCTTATTTCTATCATATTGGGGTGATTTCTTATCTAATAATGTCAAACGAACATCTTGAGCTAAGATCGTATCATGAGAAAATTCTTTACCGTAAAAGAGCTTCTTTTCTTTTAGAGTTCCAAAACGGGCGCTCCCGTATTCTACTCCTTCTCGGTATTGTTTTTTGCAAGTCTCTAAATAGAGATAAACCAGCAACATCATCACAAAGCCTAGTAGAAAAAAAGCACTTGATTTTCCAGTAAAAGAAATATTCCATGGCGACTGAAGAACTTCATCTTGACCCTCCATCAGAAGATGAGTCCATTTATCTAATGTATTTCCAGTATAGGAATCATACAAAAGCGTCAAACGATGAAAAAGATAGCCTAGTAAGATACCTAACAGTGAGAATAGTAGGAATTTCTTTCCACTGTACATCATCTCACCATCTCTTTCTGTTTGACGGCTCCTTCTTGTCTAAAGGTAATTTGGGATTTAGCCTCATCAATTGCATCGTCTAATGACTTATCCATGGTAAAATCAGCTAATTTCTCTGGATTATTAACCATTTTTTCTAACAGATGGTCTAAATGATTGTCCAGAATCGAACGGTCTTTCGTGTAGAAATGTAGAGAATCCCCTTGCCAAGCGATGGCTAAAGGAATCTCTTCTTTTTCTAAAAAAGCTTTAAATTTCTCTATATCAATTGGTTTGTCTAAAAAATCTTTTTTCAGATTAATCGTATCAATCGAATAGGGAGATTGTAGCAATTCTTCTAATTTCTGCACCCCTATCTTATAGGCGGAATCCTGTGCTAAAGCCTGACGTCTAGACCATTCTAGAATCTTTAAAAGACTTTTTACAGTAAATAAAAGACTACGCTCAGCATATTGAACCGCCATTCGTTCCTGTTGTTCAGAGGACATCTGATACCTCCTTCTTAACAAATAGCAGCTTTCCTTCTTTATAACGATAAGCTATCAATTTCTGACGTTGCTTAATCGACTTGACAACCTGCAGTAGATCTCTCGAATAAGGTTCTCGAAGAGTAACTTCTACTGCATTCCCATCAACGATACCAACACGTTTAAATTCAATGTAGTCTTTTTTAAGATGTCCTAAGCCCATACCAAAAGGAAAGTGATGAATCAATTGGATGGTACAACCACCTTTATTTCCCATTTGTTTCAAATCATACAAGTTTACTACCTTCATGATTAACTCCTTTATCTAGTTTGTCGCATCGTTTAAGTCTGGTAACGATAAACTCCGTGTCTGTTAGAAAATTCTCACACACGTCTTGTGCCAGTTGCCCTTCACAGGGAGATACTCTCAGTCCCTACTTACACAGGCACGCTAATCAAGACGGAGTGGATTCAATTTTCAAAGAACAGGTAGCTTTATTATAGATAAGAGTAGTTGAAATTTTTATCACATTTTTTATTTTTCTGTAGAGCTAAATTCATACTAAACAAAGATTTTGAAATAAAAGACTAACGTTGTTACATAACGTTAGCATTTCATTTCCCTAAAACAAGCTAATTTGGTCTAAAAAAGCAGCAAACTATAAACTAGTAGGTTCCACACCAAATGTACACCCATACTTCCCCATAAGTCAGATTTATAGCGCACCATCCCTAAAAACATCCCAAGTGAAACATATAAACACCAAGCTAGTATGGTTCCTGGATGATGTGCTAAGGCAAATAAAACACTTGTCAAAGCAACTCTAATATCTATTTTACTGACCAAGTTCCATATAATTTCTCGATACAGAAATTCTTCAACCATACTCGCATTGATTAAGAACAATAAAAATGAAAACCAAGGAACTTGATGTTGAAGGCCAATTAAGTTTGCTTGGTTCGTGCTTCCTTGAGCATGAATCAGACTAAAACATAGGCTTGTAATCAGTAGGCTAACGAATCCAATACCAATCCACTTTATCCTAATTTTCATATTGACCTTGGCCACTTGTTTTCGTTGACCATACATCCATAAAAAAGAAATGAGTGACGCACAATAGAGAATCTGTAGTATAGTTAACTCACCGATACAAAGCAATTTAAGTAAGTATAGGGATAGCAATAGGACATTAACTTGTTGGAATATATAAACTGGAATTATTCTTTTCATAGTTACCTCCGAAATAAATCTTCATAATCTAAATCTAATACCTGCACAATCCTTTCTACCCATGGACTTTGAGGCATTCGTTGTTCCATCTTGTAGTGGCGTATCTTTTGATACAAACGATTCAATTCACTTGGATAGTGAAACTCTCCCGCAAACATTTTTCTGGTTAACTCAATCCAGCTGATATTTCTTTCAGCCAAAATAATGGACAAGTTCTCCCAAAATCGTTCTGCCATATTGCTTCTCCTTTAACTTGATAAATAATGTGTTTGTTCCATGTAAATCAATTGTTTCGTATCTCTAGGTAATAAAGCTCTAGCCTCCTCTAGATTCAGATTTGGATAAACTCGCTTATTTGAAACCGCAAGAGGAAGCCTGATGGTTAGTTCAGGATTTTTTAATATCATTTCAATGAAATCCGTTAATCTTAGATTGTCACGGTTCTTAAATCGTAATAAATTGGGAGATAAAAATTCAAAACAATCTGAAGAATAGCTCATCATCTCAATTAATTTATCCTTTGTCATTTCAGAAACTGAATGACAAGATACCTCGATGCCATAGTTTTGGAAGAAGTCTAAAAGAAGTTGATTTCTTTGGCTATTTTTACTTAGATAGAGATCAATCATGGGAGACCTCCCAAAGATTCGGTTCCATTTGATATTCTGATACGATTAAGGAATCTAATAAATTTGCGAAGTTAATCGGTTGCTTGTCTTCATCATAAGCTTTTACAGTTACTTGGGTTGTAAGTATTCCCTCTTTTCCCTCGGCTCGATAGCCTTGTCCATATAAAACAAAAACAAGATTTTGATGATCATCTACAAAGGCATCAACTCCATTCTTTATTTCTTGACTTTCAAGGAAGTCCATAATGTTTTGAAGATAGGATTCGTAAAATAGTGGGTAATTATGTTTTTTGTGGTAATCATCTAAAAATGTCACTTCAAACTCACATGGATAATTGGGCATCAAAAATAATTGTTCATCCAGCTGTTTGATCTCTGCATCATGTAATTCTATTTCTAATTCATCACAATCTAGTATTGATTCTTTATTTAATGCTTTCATCTTTTTCCTCTATTTCTTTTAATTTCTTTGCGATTGCGGCAATCACAGGAACGGTTACACTATTACCAGCTTGTTTATAGAGCTGACTATTACTAGAGACTTTTCTAGCAGCTTCAAAAGCCCAATCAGGAAAGCCCTGCAATCGAAAACACTCTTTAGGAGTGATTCGTCGTATTCTCAAACGGTAAAATTGTCCGTCTATTAATACACCAGCTACTTGGTAAACTTGTCTATCTTCTCCTTCATAGCTAGCCACTACTACTCCCATTTGACCACTAGTTGTCAAAGTATTGGCTATACCTTTTCCAACTCTACCACGACGATACTGAGAACTTGGTCTTTCTAAATTGATTGAATCCCCAATCTCTGCTTGAGCATATCCTTTTTTCGTTGCTTCTCGGACTTTTAAAAATTGGATTGGTTCTGGAATCAGTATTTTGGGAATTTTATCTCCCCCTTGCATCGTAGTCAGTGTTGGAGATAAGCCCTCACTTCCATAGACGCGACCGGTCTCCTTAAAGCTAGTTGGTAAATCTCCAACAACGACAATACCATGGCAATCCTGAGTATTTAAAGTAAACATCGTCTCTTGGTTTCCCTTAAAGCATCTACCATTTTGTCTGTTGTCTAATCTATCTGGTGTCATACAAGGAATCGCAATCTTAAATCCTTCTCCTTTACCACGAACTAAGGTTGGCGCAAGACCTTCTGTATAATAAACTTTACCGCTCATTCCACTTTTTGATGGATTCAAATTCCCTAATGTCTTTAAAATCTCAGAGTTAGTTGCTTGACCTTCTCGTCTGAAAGGAAATAAAAGTCTGGTACCTCTCTTTCTAGAATGTCCGATAATAAACACCCTTTCTCTGTTTTGGGGAACGCCAAAATCCTTACTGTTAAGCACCTGCCACTCAACATCAAACCCCAACTCATCAAACGTGGTAAGGATTGTGGTGAACGTCCGTCCCTTATCGTGATTGAGTAGGCCTTTAACATTTTCAAGAAAAAGAAAACGTGGTTGGATTTGTTTGGTCGCCCGAGCAATTTCAAAGAACAAAGTTCCTCTAGTATCTTCAAATCCCAATCGTCTTCCTGCGATTGAAAATGCTTGACAAGGGAATCCCCCACAGATGACATCGACTTTCCCTCTAAGTTTTTTAAATTCGTCATCTGAAACATCTCGTATGTCATGAAATTCGATTTCTCCTTCCGTTTGAAAAATGGACTTATAAGATTCTCTAGCAAATTTATCAATCTCACAAAATCCAATACACTCGTGTCCGACACTTTCCATTCCTAGTCGAAATCCACCGATACCAGAAAATAAATCAATAAATTTCATTTCTTGATTACTCCTTTCTGATCGACTACCAATGTCCAAAGAGTCACACCACTTGAAATTAAAATGAACATAACTAATATCCACTCGATTGGCGACATTTAACTACCTCCTTTTCTAACACGGTTATTCCAAACAGAATACAAACCGTTAAACACAAATTCAGCAAGCACTTCCGCACGTCTAACAAAGCGAACATTATCTAGAGCATACTGATAGATTCTCTCAAAATCAGTCATAGCAATTTCACTGGCTGTTTCAGAAAAACCTTCTCGTCTAAATTGATCTTGTACCAATCCCCAAATATAATCTCGATCATATTTTGTGACCTTTTCTACTTTTCTTTTCAAGATAGGTTGAGTATTCCTATCCTCCTCATCCTCAATAAATAAAAAATCAGTCTCACTATATTTAGTCTCACTAACTTCAGTCTCACTAGGGGCTGAATATGAGACGGGGGTCGTTTCATTTTCAACCTGCCCTAGTCTTTTTTTAACACTAGGCCTGTTTGAATTACCTACTGGGGTAGAAGATAATTCCCCTAAATAAATCTTATTAGCTAGTCTTCCTTTCTCACTTGAAGATTGTTGAACTTCATCAATTAAATCATATTCTTTAAGAGTTCTTTTGATGGACAGTAATTTTGACTTCGAACAACCTAATAGCTTCATCAGTTTAGAATTAGAAAATACTAAATAAACCGCTCCTTCTTCATCTATCCAACCACGACTAAGAGATAATTCTAAACGATCTTTTAAAATAGAATAAGCCACCTTTACCTCTAGTTTCATATCCATATATTTCTCATCCTCAAAAAGAATTTTAGGTAATTTATAATACCGTTCTGAAGTTTGGTATTGATTTGCGGTAATTCGTTTCATAGCGCTCCTCCAAGTTCTTTGAGTATTAAATCTCCACTTGATTCCAATCGAACCAAGCCACTTTTTTCTAATTCAGCCATAAGAGAGATGGCTTCAACAATGTCAATTCCCATTTCACGTACTAAAAATGAAATGACAATATAGCGTGATGATTGTAATTCTTTTGTCATTTTTCCTCCTGAAAATAAAAAAGGAGAACAATATTCAACTGTTCTCCAAAATAATTTTATTAAAAAGAAAAACCCTGCCAAATTAATTTTTGGTAGGGTTTTTGGTAGGAAACTAAATTAATTTATCAGTTTCTAAAATGTGTTCACGATTCTAAAAGGCTGATACTATAGTATTCCGAATTCTAATTGGTATATGCCTCTTATTTAAGAGTAACTGAAGCTCCAGCTTCTTCCAATTTAGCTTTGATTTCTTCTGCTTCTGCAGTTGGAACGCCTTCTTTGATGACACCTGGTGCACCATCAACAAGTTCTTTAGCTTCTTTAAGTCCAAGACCAGTGATTTCACGTACAACTTTGATAACGCCGACTTTCTTGTCGCCTGCAGCTGTCAATTCAACGTCAAATGAATCTTTAGCAGCTTCTTCAGCGCCACCAGCAGCAGCTACAGCTACAGGAGCAGCCGCAGTTACACCAAATTCTTCTTCGATAGCTTTTACAAGGTCGTTCAATTCAAGGATTGAAGCTTCTTTAATTTCAGCAATAATGTTTTCAATGTTCAATGCCATTGTTATTTCCTCCAAATAAGTTTTAAATTTTATAATAGTTTTTTTTCGTAGCTAGGCTACGCTGCGTAGCTTAAGATTAAGCTGCGTCTTCTTTGTTGTCTGCAACCGCTTTGACTGCAAGAGCAACGTTGCGCACTGGCGCTTGAAGTACAGAAAGGAGCATAGAAAGAAGTCCTTCGCGGTTTGGAAGAGTTGCAAGAGCAACGATTTCTTCTTTAGATGCGACAGCGCCTTCGATTGCACCACCTTTGATTTCAAGTGCTTCAGCGTTTTTAGCAAAGTCGTTCAAGATTTTCGCTGGTGCGATAACATCTTCGTTAGAAAATGCTACTGCAGATGGTCCAACAAATACTGATGCAAGATCTTCAAGACCAGCTTTTTCAGCTGCACGACGCAAGATTGAGTTTTTAATGACTTTATACTCAACTTCGCTTCCACGAAGCTCACGACGAAGAACTGTATCTTGCTCAACTGTCAAACCACGAGCGTCTACAACGACGATAGATGCAGCAGCTTTCATTTTTTCAGCTACTACGTCAACTAGTTCCGCTTTTTTAGCAATAATTGCTTCACTCATTAGTGTGTTCACCTCCGTAATTATTTTGCTTGGGGAATTTTTCCAAAAGAAAAACGCGCCCAAACCTAGACACGAAAGTACAATACGCTTCTTTTTACATGATACGTTTTGTCCTCGGTAGGATCTTTATGAGTCGAGCTCCCCTACTGTCTTAGGCAGTTTTTTCAAACCGTATATAAGTATAGCATAGACAAAAAAAGAATGCAAGATTTTTGCAAACTTTTTTTGAAATTTTTTTAAATCTCTACTGTCAAAATTTTGCCTTGCTTAACCACCTGTTCTCCAGCGATATAGACATCATCAACATCACTGGATTTGACTGCATAAACGAGGTGAGAGAGCATATTTTCCTGAGGTTGGAGATGGATTTTTCCTTGTGGTTGGATGACCAGAAAATCTGCCTGCTTGCCAACTTCTAGACTTCCTATCTGATCTTCCATTCCAAGAACCTTAGCACCTTCTATCGTCAGAGCTTTGAGGGCTGTTTCAATAGGAAATTGGCTCGCATCTCCACTCTTCATCTTCTGAAGGAGAGCGGCGGTCCGCCCTTCCTCAAACATATCAAGGTTGTTGTTGGAAGCAACTGAATCTGTCGCAATTCCTACTGCCACTCCTGCTTTTTGCAGTTGGATGATGGGAGCGATTCCTGAGGCCAGTTTAAGGTTACTAATAGGATTATGGGCGATAGCCACTTGAGAAGTCGCCAAGCGTTCAATTTCTCGCTCGTTTAACTCGACTCCATGAGCGAAGACAGACGGATGATCTAAGTAACCTAGTTCTTCTAGAAAGGTGAGGGGGCGTTTGCCATAGCGTTTGAGGATAATTCCTGATTCCTCCTGAGTCTCCGCTACATGGATATGGATAGGAATGTCCAGCTCTTTTGCCATATCTAAGCTTTCTTCCAGCAAGTCTTGATTACAACTGTATGGAGAATGTGGAGCTACCATAACCTTGAAATTTGGATTTTCATATCCTAAGATTTCCTCTATAATAGCACGTGTTCTGCTTATGGTCTCAGCAGTTGTCTCTGTCTCTGAAGAAAAGAGGGTCGGTGAGAAATAACAACGCATCTTAGATGCCTTGACTGCCTGATAAATTCTCTCAATATCCACACCATTGGGATTATACATATCGTTGAAGGTTGTTGTTCCTGACTGGAGCATCTCTGTCAGAGCCTGCTTGACTGCTCTTGTAGTCATATCTGCTGTAAATCCTGCTTCAGCTGGCCAGATATAGTCATTGAGCCATTCATGGAGATTGCTGTCATCTCGGATCCCTCTCAAGCCTGTCATAGCAGAATGGGTGTGGCAATTAACCAAACCAGGCATGATCCAAGCTCCTTGATAGTCTATAATCTGCTCAGCTTGATCTAAAATCTCTGGCTTCTCTTGACCGACATAGACGATTTGAGAATCCTTAACAACCAAGATACCATCCAGATGCACATGAAAAGCTTGGTCACAAGTAACGATATTTACATGCTGATAGACTTTCATTGTTTTCTCCTTCTAAGACCTTGATTTTTCTAGCTATTGTAACAAAAAAGTCACCCGAAGGCAACTTTTAGTGTCATTAAGACTTTAAATGGACAGGGATGGCTTATTCAGAGCTAAAAACTGCAGCTCGCTGCATTTGGTAATACTTGCCCTTTCTAGCCATGAGGTCCTGATGGTTACCATACTCAACAATGTCACCATCTACCAAGACAAGAATCAAATCCGCATCCTGAATGGTAGACAAGCGGTGAGCAATGATAAAGCTTGTTCGCCCCTTCATGAGTTTGGCAAAGGCGTCCTGGACCAGCACTTCTGTCCGCGTATCAATGGATGAAGTCGCCTCGTCTAAGATAAGAATCTTAGGAATAGCCAGAAAGACTCGGGCGATGGTCAAGAGCTGGGCTTGACCGACAGAGAGAGATTCTCCTGCATTTTCCAACTTGGTATCGTATCCCTGCGGCAACTGTTGGATGAAAAAATCTGCATTGGCTGCTTTGGCAGCAGCAATCACCTGCTCCCGACTGGCTTCAGGATTTCCAAAGGCAATATTGTCATGAATAGTCCCTTGCTTGAGCCAGGTTTCTTGGAGCACCATCCCAAACTGCTGTCTCAATGATGCTCGGGTATAATCGTAAATGGATCGCCCGTCTAGCAAGATATCTCCCGAGTTAATGGGATAAAAACGCATGAGGAGATTGATGAGGGTTGATTTTCCAGCACCCGTAGGACCAACAATAGCAACCTTGCTACCAGCTGGGATATCGGTGGATAAGTCCTTAATCAAGATCCTTTCAGGATTGTATCCAAAAGAAACATGTTTAAAGGAAATAGCCCCCTTCACTTGGTCACTGGTCAAGAGTTCCTTACCTGTTTCAGCAACCTCAGGACTTTCTAAGACAGCATAGACGCGCTCTGCGCAAGCGAGAGCACTTTGCAACTCGGCTAAAACAGAAGAAATATCATTAAAGGGCTTAGTGTACTGCTGAACATAGTTCAAAAAGGTCACTAAACGCCCGATGGTCAAGGAGGATCCCATCATAATACGATAAGCTCCCACTCCAGCTAAAAGCGCGTAAATGAGTGCATTTACAAAGCGAGTCGAAGGATTGACCGTTGAAGAATAAAAGATGGCTGACTGAGAATAACCTGCGTAGTTGTCATTAGCCTCGTGCAGTCTTTGGACAAACTCTGCCTGAGTATTGAAGGACTGGATAATGGTCTGCTGGCTAAGTGATTCTTCAATCAACTGAGTCTGAATCCCCCTCGTCTCTGTTTGCTTATGGAAGAGATGATAAGATTTCTTGGCAATAAAGCGTGAAATCACCATGGACAGTGGCGTCAACAGCAAGACCAAGAGGGTCATGAGGAGATGAATTTGGAGCATGGCCAGAATACTAACCAAAATCATCAAGACACCAATGAAAAATTGGTTAAAAATCATGGTCAAGCCAGCTGCCAACTGTTCTATGTCTGTGGTCACACGACTGACCATCTCTCCACTGCCTTGCCGATCCACAAAAGCAATCGGTAAACGATGGAGCTTATGAATGATTCGCTCTCGTAAATCTTTAGTATAAGAGAAGATTAGGCGATTATAAAGAAGAGGATTGGCCCATTGTACCAGTGTATTTCCTATTACCACCAAGATCATCTGGAGAAAAATCTGCCAAAAAACTGGTGATAAACCAGCCACCAGGACCTGGTCGATGACCTGCCCAATCAAGATAGGAAGATAAATTGATAAGCCAACTTGGGCAATAGTTCCTAGAAAGGCTAGGAAAAGGAGGAAGGGATGGCTTGCTAAATCTTTGGTCAAACGTGTGAGTGTTTGATTTGCAGTTTGTCGTCTCATGCTAGTCCTCCTTTCCATGTTGGGATGCATTGATTTCGCGATAGACTTGGCTAGTCTTCATCAAGTCATCGTGCTTGCCAACAGCTAGTAACTCACCTTTTTCCAAAAGGAGAATCTGGTCTGCCATCTGTAAAGTCGAGGTTCGTTGAGAGATCAAGATTAAACTTGTATTTGGCAGATTTTCTCGGATAGCTCCCAACAGCTTGGACTCGGTAATGGTGTCGAGGGCCGAAGTTGCATCATCTAGGATGAGAAACGGAGCTTGGCGCAAGACTGCTCGGGCGATAGACAACCTTTGTTTTTGTCCACCTGAGAAATTTCGTCCTCCTGCCTCAACTAGTGCGTCTAAGAGTCCTTCCTTATCACTGACAAAATCCTTAGCTTGCGCAATCTCCAAGGCCTGCCAGAGTTGCTGGTCAGACACTTCTTGATTTAAACCCAAAGTCAAGTTGGAACGAATAGTTCCTTTAAAGAGCTCGACTTTTTGAGGCACATAGGCAATCCAAGACCTCCACTGCTCCAAATTAAGAGGACTACGTCCATCTCGATAAAGGTTAATGCTTCCCTTGTCTGCTGGATAAAGACCAAGTAAGACTTGCACCAAGCTTGATTTTCCAGAACCCGTTCCCCCAATGATACCAAGGATTTGCCCTTGCTTCATATCAAAGGAAATGTCTCTCAGAGAAGGCTGGGCCGCATCAGGATAGGTAAAGGTCAATTCTTGGATTTGTAAAACCTGATTACTGATAGCTTGCTTTTGTTCTAACTCCGAATGGATATCTTCTGGAGTCTCAGCAAAGACTTCCTCGATTCGCTTAGCTGAGATATAGGATTGGTTGAGAGAATTGATCAACATAGCTAGTTTAACCAATTCCACCAAAATCTGCAAGAGGTAGTTGATAAGGGCAATGAGAGCACCTTGACTGAGTAAACCTCCTTGAATTGAAATATATCCCTGCCAGATGATGACGAGAAGAGTTCCATTAACAATCAGATAGGTCAGAGGTGTTAATAAACTAGACCAGAAACCCGTCTTTTCTTGCAATCTAGCATAAACTTGGTTAAGGGTTTGAAAAATCTGTAACTCACGTTTTTCTTGCCCAAAGGCACGAATAACCCGCATCCCTTGTAATTGCTGACGCGTTTCCTGAACCAGCTGGTCCGTTTTCTTTCTGAGATTGCTGTAAAGAGGATTGACTAGTCGAGAGAGACCGACAATGACGATTGTCAAAAAACCAACCATGACCAAAAACCAAAAAGTCAGCTCAGCTGAGATGCGATAGGCCATAAAGATTGCCCCAAAAACAATAATAGGCGCTCGCAAAAAGAGGCGCAGAAATTGATTGATACCAGTCTGAATCTGGTAGGTATCCGAAGTCAAGCGAGTGACCAAGCTAGAAGTTGTCAAACGGTCTCTGCTGTTCTTGGGTAAAGAAAGAATATGACGATAGAGGTCGTTTGTCAATTCCTTGGCAAAACCCACCGCTGCCTTAGCTGAGTAAAACTGGGCTATCAAGGCCACTACAACACCAATCACTGCAAAGACAAGGAGCAGACCAATCTGCATCCAGAGATGTCCTTGATCTGCCTGAGGTAAAGATTGGTCAACAATCCCAGCAATCACCATGGGAACCAAGAGCTCAAAAACAGCTTCTAGTAACTTGAACAAGGGGGCTAAAACCGATTCTTTGATATAGGGTTTGAAGTAAGATAGTAAGTGTTTCATAGATCCCTTCTATTCTTATTCTGGAAATGAAGAAAGTGGGAAGCGCCCACCCTCTCTGTTTTATTTGTTTAAGTATGGCAATAAATAGCCGTATCCTGCTTCTTCCATCTCATCCTTGGCTACAAAACGCAAGGAAGCTGAATTGATACAGTAACGGAGGCCACCTAACTCACGAGGTCAATCTGTGAAAACATGACCCAAGTGAGCATTGCCTGAACGAGAACGAACCTCGATTCGCTCCATGCCATGGCTCAAGTCCTTGTAGTAGTGAATCAATTCCTTGGAAATTGGACGACTAAAACTTGGCCAACCACAACCTGAAGCGAACTTATCCTTGGCGAAAAAGAGTGGTTCACCCGTCGTGATGTCTACATAAATTCCTTCTTCAAAGGTTTGATCATAGGCATTACTAAATGGCGCCTCTGTAGCAGCTTCTTGGGTGACACGATAAGACTCTTCGGATAAACTTTCCTTTAACACTTCTTGACTAGGCTTTTCATAATTTGATGCATCAACTAATGGCTTCTCCGCATCGGTCACATTGATATGACAGTAACCTGAAGGATTCTTCTTAAGATAGTCTTGGTGGTAGTCTTCCGCCAGAATGTAGTGGCGGAGTTTTTCAACCTCCACTGCAATTTTACGACCTAGCATGCGTTCCTGCTCCTGCACCACAGTGTAGATAGCTGGCAAATCTGCTTCATCTTGGTAATAAATCCCAGTACGATATTGACGACCACGGTCATTCCCTTGCTGGTTGATAGATAAAGGGTCAATGACACGGAAATAATAAAGTAAAATTTCTCTAAGTGACACTGCTTTCTCATCGTAAATCACTTGAACCGTTTCTGCATGGTCTGTTTCCTTAAGTAGCTGGTAATTGGTCGTTTCGACTTGGCCATTAGCGTAGCCGACACTGGTAGCTAGCACTCCCGAAATTCGGGAAAAATATTCCTCTAAGCTCCAAAAACAACCACCTGCTAGATAAATTTCTGCCATCTTCGTTTCTCCTCTATCAAGTTTTTAACTAGACTTCTTTTCAAAAAAAGGACAGGAAGCCCTCTAGTCGAGACTTTCCCCATCCTGTCTTTTATTTCTTTATTTTGCTTGGACACGGACACCTTGGGTATCCACTTTCAAATCATGAAGTTTGCCTTTGAAAGACTGCTTTTGCAATTCCGCCTTAATCGCCGGCATCTTGTCATGAGAAGCCAAGACCATAACTGTTGGCCCAGCGCCAGAAAGATAGGTTGCATAAGCACCATTCTCTTTAGCTACCTGCTTAATCGTTGCAAATTCACGAACCAGACTTTGACGATAGCGCTCGTGGAAAAGGTCTCCCTCAATCGCTTGGCCAGCAGTCACCATGTCTCCTGCCAACAAGGCCGCAACAGCAACATTTGCGATAGAACTAGCTGCAACTGCTTCCTTGTAGGACAATTTTTTAGGCAAGACACCGCGGCTGTCTCGAGTACGCAATTCATAGTTTGGAATGTAGGCTAGGAAATCACACTCTGGGAAGTCTGCTACGATAGCAGAGACTTGCCCTTCAACGGAACTTGCAATAACGAGTTTACCATAAATGGCTGGAGCCACATTGTCAGGATGTCCTTCGATCTTGGTCGCCAACTGCAACTTTTCATGGTCAGATAAGTTGAGATTGCCCAGTTGGTTGGCGAGTTCAATCCCAGCAACGATAACCGAGCTAGAAGAACCCAAACCACGCGCTAGGGGAACATCACTGGTCATTTTCAAGCGTCTCGGTTGTAAGTCTGGCGCAATTTGCAAGGCAATTTTAAGCAAAAGATTACGCTCGTCATGGGGAATCCATTTGCCAATCTGGTGTTCAATCAACCACTCATCTCGTTCTTCACAGACCTCAATTTGAAGATACTTGGTTACAGCTACACCGACCGAATCAAAACCTGGCCCGATATTGGCACTTGTTGCAGGTACAATAATCTTCATCCTAGTCTCCTAACACCCTGAAGGTATTCAAGAGGTCAAATTCTGAAGCTTTGGCCAACTCAGCTGAAACATTCTCAAGTTGTGCTTTATTAATCTTATGAGTGATAATCACTACACGCGCCTTGTCACCCTCTTTGCCATCTTGTAGGATTTGCTTGAAGGAAATATCTTGAGCGTTGAAAATCTCAGCCAATTTCAAGACCTGACCTTTTGAGTCTGGAGCCAAGATTGAGAAATAGTAATTAGCTTTGACATCTTCTGGATTTGCCAAAACCAAGTCACGGCTGTATTCGTTGAAGTCTTTACCAATGGTACCATCATTCAAGCGACGAACGATACGGACAATATCCGCTACAACACTTGTTGCAGTTGGTTTTTGACCAGCACCTGGTCCGTAGTACATCGATTCACCGATACCGATAGACTCCACAAAAACTGCGTTCATTACCCCATTCACACTGGCAAGTGGGTGCGCTTTAGGTAGGAAGGTTGGAGTTACTTCTGCAGCAATACCTGAAGGAGTTTCCTCGATAGAACCAACCAATTTCACTACATAACCCAGGTCTTGGGCTACAGCTACGTCTTCTGGTGTAATGTTGCGGATTCCCTTGTGGGCAACATCGTCAAAGGCAACCTTCATACCAAAAGCAAATTGGCTCAAAATCACCATCTTATAAGCTGCGTCAATCCCATCCACGTCATTTGTTGGGTCACTTTCTGCAAATCCAAGTCTTTGAGCTTCAGCCAGAGCATCATCATAAGACCAGCCTTCTTCGACCATTTTGGTCATCATAAAGTTAGAAGTTCCGTTAACGACACCAAGAACGCGCGTGATTTTATCAGAAGCCAATGAATTTGCCAAGGTACGAAGAATCGGAATCCCACCAGCAACTGCTGCTTCGTAGTAGAGTGCCACATTGTTCTCTTTAGCGATTTCTAACAATTCTGCACCATGGACAGCCAAAAGGTCCTTGTTAGCAGTAACAACGTGTTTTCCAGCTTCTAAGGCACGAGTGATAAAGGTTTTAGCTGGTTCGATACGCCCCATCAATTCCACTACGATAGTAATGTCCTTGTCTGATAAAATATCGTCTACATTGGTTACAAAGTTAAAGTCATTCCCTGCTGCAAGTAAGCGGTTCTTCTCATCTTCATCCTTAACCAATACCTTGGCTACTTCAATCTCTGAATGAGCTGACTGGATGATTTTTTCTCCGTTTTCCTTTAGGAGGAATGGTACACCACTTGCAACGGTACCAAATCCAAGTAAAGCAATTTTAACTGTCATGTTTGTCTCCTCGAAATTTTCTAATATAGCCATTATAACAGAATTTTTCGAAAATTCCTATCCAAGAAAACCACTATTTATAGATAGAAAAGAAAAAACGAATCATGGGATTCGTCTTTTCTGATAAGTAAAAATTGATTTCTAAAAACTATGAATTAACTTTTTGAAGACCGAGCACAGCGTCGTGATTAATCAAGATGCGACCATACTCTTGTAAGACCGAACGACTGATATCACTGTCGTCTGCGAATTCACGCATACGAGCCAAGAGCCAGGCTGGGTATGGACTTGGATGATTTTCAATATCGACTAAAATTGTCAAATAATAGTGCCCATTCATCTTATAGAGTTCAGATGTTTCCATCTGGTAGTTAACCGTCTTTGAAAAAGCAACTAAGTCAGCAAGGCTTGCAAAGCGCAGGATATAGTAGATATAAGGTTCTTTCTTATTCTCCGTCTCCTTTTCTGTTTGCTCTTGCTCTTCTTCCTTTGCTTCGACCTGCTCTAGAGATTGGATAGCTTCAATATCATCCTTGGTCTTTTCTGCGATACTCTTTTCCAAGGTTTTGAGAAATTCGTCCGGCGACATTTGGGCCAATTCTTCCATGTCAGGTAGGTCCGCCAAATCTTCAAAATCTAGGTTTTGGTCAATCTTAGACTTGGTCACAAAGACATCGACCTTATCTGGTTTTGGCGTCACACGAAAACTGAGCATGCCACTATCCAAGAAATTGTCGGGCATCTCTAACTCATCTAAAATAGCATAGAAAAACTCTTCGGTTTTTTCCTGAGGAACGAGAAAGTCTGCAATCTCCATTCCCCGATCCATCAAATCATCTAAAGTCATCGTGATTTTCAGTGTTGTATCACTAATTTGTTTCATCTTCATATCTAGTAACCTCATACTTTCAGTCTATCTATTATACTAGATTTTTAGGATTTTATCAAAAGAATGAAGCTGGAATGTGATATAATACTAGAGATAATGTTACATTTAAGAAAGAAAGTTCAATGAAAAATATAAAAGTTAATGCATTGGCTAGCTTGCTGGTCAATATCCTCAATATCGTTTTTCCGCTGATAACCAACCCTTATCTGACGCGGATTCTCAGCAAATCCAACTACGGTTACTTCAATACCGCTAATACCTGGGCCAGCTTTGTCATTCCACTAGCTGCCTTTGGTATTTACAACTACGGGATTCGTGCTATCAGTAAGGTTAAGGACGACAAGAATAAAATCAACTATGTCTTTTCTAAGCTGTTTTATATTTCTGTTTTCACATCTCTTCTGACGACTGGTATCTACTTCCTCTTTATCTTCTTTGACACCAGCATTGAGAACCTTAAAGTCCTTTACTACATCCTAGGAGCTCAGGCACTCTTCCAATTCCTCAATATCGAATGGATGAATGAGGCCTATGAAAACTATGCCTTTATCCTTTACAAGACATTGATTATTCGGATTACCATGCTGGTCGCCATCTTTGCCTTTGTCAAAACTGCTGATGATATTGTTCCCTACGCTATCGTCATGACAGCGACAACTATCCTCAACTACCTCCTTAGTTTTCTTTGGATCAAGAGAGAAGTTTCCTTTGTCAAAATTGGTTTCATCGAGTTAGCTAAGGCTTCTAAACCACTCTTTACTATGCTTCTCTTGGCAAATGCCAATATGCTTTATACCTTGCTAGATAGAATGTTTATCACCAAGGGACCAGATGAAAACTATATTTCTTATTATACAATTGCCTATAGCATCGTTATGCTGATTGCAGGTGTCTTAAGTGGAGCTATCAGTGTCAGCATTCCACGTCTCGGCTACTACCTCGGGAAAAAGGATTACAATTCTTATAATTATCTTGTAAATCAAGCGGCATCATTATTCTATTTTCTCATGATTCCAACTAGTTTTGGGATTATGATTTTGGGAAAGTACGCAACGGTTATCTACTCTTCTGAAAAGTATCTTGAGGCAGGTATCGTGACCAGCGTCTTCGCCTTTCGAACCATTATCTGGGCTATTGAATTGATTCTTGGTAAGCAAATTATCTTTATCAATGACCACGAGAACCGCTTGACTGCTTTCTACTTTGCTGGTGGTGGAGCAAATCTCCTCTTCAACTGTATCTTGTATATCAATAATATTTTTGCCCCTGAGTATTATATTGCTACTACCATTATTGCGGAAGCCATCGTTGTCCTCTTAGAAATTCATTTTATTAGGAAACACCAACTAATCAATTTAAAAGAAATTTTTGTAACCTTAACACGTTATGGTCTCATATCCCTTGGATTTATCCCGATCTTCTATATTTTCAAGATGATTTTCCAAATCAGTTCCTATACGGTGAACCTCAACATGATCCTCATGGTTCTCTCTACCATAGCTACTTGTGGAATCTACTATCTCTTAACACTCTTTCTCACTAAGGATAAAACACTTCACTATGCACTGAACCTAGTACTAGCTAAGATCAAAAGAAACTAAAAGAATACCCTACTGATAAACGCTCGTTTATCAGTAGGGTGTTTCTTTTATTCTTTTTCTTTCTTGCCAGAAGTATTGGCTTCTAGATTTGAATCTTGTTTTGGCTGTTCAGCAATAGAGGAATTAGCTTCTTGCTTCTTCTCTGACTGATCTACTTCGCCATTTACAGCAGCAACAGCCTGTCTCCAAATGCCTTCCTCGTTTACCTTATAACCATCCGGTGTGGTGGCATTTTTCAACAAGGAACCATCTGTTTGGAAATAGTACCAATTACCATCAAGTCGTTTCCAACCGGTCTGCATAGCTCCTGATTCATCAAAGTAATAATGATCACCATTTACTTTATGAAGGCCAACCAACATGATACCATCTTCAGGATTGAGATAATACCAGATTCCTTTATCCTTTATCCAACCTGTTTTCATAGCTCCATTTGCTTCAAAGTAACGATAATGATTATCAAACCATTTCCAGCCTGTTTGCATGGCTCCTGATGCACTAAAGTAATATTGCTTACCATCTACTTGTTGGAAACCGACCAGCATGATACCTTCCTGAGATTCAAGGTAATACCATTTCTCATTATCCTTAAACCAACCAGTCTTCATAGCCCCTGAGTCAGCGTAGTAATGCCAGTGTTTATCAAGCCATTGCCAGCCTGTTTGCATGGCACCGCTGGTATTCAAATAGTAGCGCGTACCATTGATTTCTTGTTTCCCGGTCTGCATAATACCATCTTGATTTAGGTAATACCATTTCTCATTATCCTTAATCCAGCCAGTTTTCATAGCTCCTGAGTTCGCATAGTAATACCAATTGTTCTCTAGCCATTTCCAGCCAGTTTGCATTGCACCACTAGCATTCAAATAGTAACGAACACCATTTATATCTTGTTTTCCAGTGAGCATGATACCATCTTTGTCCAGATAATACCAAGTATCTTGATCCTTGATCCAGCCAGTTTGCATGGCGCCTGAGTTCGCAAAATAGTTCCAGTGACCATCAATAAAGGCCCAACCCGTTTGCATGACACCTTCTTGATTAAAGTAGTAAGTGGTTCCGTTGATATTCTTTTTACCGACAGTCCGTAATCCATCCTCATCATAGAAATACCAATCTGAGTCAATCTTTTGCCAAGTTGAAGGATTACCTGCTGTTTGGAGTGCACCACTTTCGCTAAAGAACATCTTCTTGCCATTAAAGAATTGATTTCCTGTTAGCATCTTTCCATCTGCTGCAAAGAGATATTTCTTCCCTCCAATTTCAGAAAGCTCACTAAATCGTCTAGCACCATTTGATTGGATATAATACCAATGACCATCCAGCTTGAACCAACCACCAGTTTGCATTTTACCATTTGGGTTCAAATAGTAATCGTTCCCTTTGGCATTTTCTCCCCAGTCGTCGTTAAGGTGAAGCCAGCGACCTGCTTGCATTTGTCCTTTTCCATTAAAGAAGTAAGTGGCTCCGCCAATCTCTTTCCAACCGATAGCCATTTCCCCGTCACTTAAACGATATTTCCAGTAGCCACCTTCTTGATACCATTTTTCATCAACTACAGGGATGTCCGGGAAGAGATTAGAAACATTGGCAAATCCGCTATCACTAATATCAAAAACGGTAGCATCTTGAGTTTGACTAGAAGCTCTGAGAACTTGAATATTTTTCTTTTGGAGATATTCTCTGGTTGAAGCAACATTAATATCACCACCAGTTGTCTGAATAATCATCTTTGGAGATAGGTTTTCAAGAAAATTAATCGTATTTGAAATTGTCGCATCATAATGATGATTCCATTTCATCATATCAACCTTGCCGATAACTGGGCCTAACTTATCTTCCGCTCCTTCGGCATTATCCAAATCTCCACCAAGGTAGATTCTCTTTCCTGCCACAGTCACCACTGAAACGATAGAGTTGGAGTTATCATCTAGAACTTTTTTCAGATTCCCCTCAGCATCATATTCATTCTTATAATTATAGAGTTGGATATCCATATCACCTAATTTAAAGTGACTATCCTCGTCTGTAATATTCTGAATAAGAGTAACTCCTCGTTTGTGTGCGGTTCTCAAAGCATTATCATAATTGAAAAGATTATCCCAGAGTCCCCAGTGTGAGGTAATCCGTTCATCTGAATATTTTTTTAAATAAAACTTATCAACTTGATAACGATTGAGTATTTCATCTGCTCCGCCGATATGGTCACTATGTACATGGGTTCCCAAAATAAAATCTAATTTTTTAACACCAATCTGATCAAGATGGCGAATCAAACGGTCTTCCAAGACTTGATAATTTCTCATGGAAATTCCCCAGCGGCTTGGATAGCGTGGGTCACTTCCATCAGGAAAGTCATAATCTTCCCCCATATCAATCAAAGCATAATGACCATTACTTTCCAGAAGGATAGCATCACTCCCAGATTTTGCTTTAGTATTTATGAAATGGATACGGTTGCCTGAACCAGCAGTAATGGTGTCTGCATTAACTTGTTGTGATAAACCAATCAACACAAAAAGAAAAGCAAATAAACTATAACTGACTGATTTAACTAATCTTTTATTCTTCATCTTGAACACTCCTTTCTCGATGAAAACAATCTCTTACTAATCAATCCAATAATTCTTATCAGTTCCTGGAACCTGCTGTTCAACAGGTGGTGGAGTCATATAGTCTGCTCCAAATTCGTAGACAAGAATTTCATGGTATTTTCTCGGAGCCTTCACTACGATGTTTTCGTATGGCATATCAATCAGATCATAGAGCCATTCTTTTTTGATTCCCTCTGGAAAGCTTGGATCAAATATCGTACAGGTAAGATCTGTAGCTTGATTTACACTATATTTCAAAGCAAGGTTCTCTAATTTTTGATTCCAAGTTTGTGGAGAACTTAAGCGAAAAATAGCTGACCCAATATAGCGAGGCAGATTTTTTATCCCCCCATTTTCTGATTTAATTCCTTTGAAATTCAAAGAAGAAAGGCGGACAAAGTGTTTATAGAGCTTCATTTTCTTACAATCACTTTCCTCCGTCACGACACCATCGTATGGAAAAATGTCAACGCAAGTTCCCAATACGACTGTCGGGTCCAAAAGATTTGCATCTCTACGTGTTCTAATATCATGAACACGCATATAACTGTACGGATAGCCTTTTGTTTCTCTAAATGAAATCAATTTGTAGTAGGGATGATTCTCATTTTTTAAAACCTTATAAAGCTTTTCAAATTCATCTCGCGCCAAGGAAATATCCGTATCATCATCCCAAGGGATAAATCCTTTATGGCGGACAGCTCCTAGTAAGGTTCCAAAATCAATAAAATATTTAATCTGATGCTGTTCACATAATTCATGTAGATACTTTAAAATATCCAACTCCACTTGTTTTATTTCTTCAAGACTTAAAACTCTCTCAGACATACGTTTTATTCTCCTAATTTCGACTAATTTTTTAAACGATTTCTAACTGCGATTTGCTTACTTAGAACTTTTAGTGATTTTCCACAGTTTGAAATCGTGGTGAGATACTCTTTGTTCAAGAGGGGGCAATTGCATGTAATCTCCATAGTCAGAGGTCAAAATTTCATGGTAGTGTTTTGGAATCATAAATTCCTTACCTTCAAATGTTCCCACAATCACTTGTTCTAACCACTCACGTTTCCAAACTGGCTTATTCATATCCTTGTAAATCAAATAGTCAACTTGCTCGTAGTCAGCAACTGCTCTAGATTTAGCAAGCTCATCAATTTGCTCAACATACTTATTCGTATTTGTGAAATAGAAAATGACAACAGAAATATAACGAATCAAAGAATTCAGTAGACTTTTCGTGTTGGTAATTCCTTTAAAAGTGTAACAACTTAATTGACGTTTCTTTATCAGTTTCGTCATTTTATTTTTAAAGTCCGCATCATCTTCATAACCATCTACAGGGAAAATATCCACATAGATTCCCATATTGGAATCAATTCGTACATCTTCTTCCAACAAGTAGGTATGGTTATCCTGCACTTTCATAAAAGGATAGACATAGTTGAGATTATTTTTATGAGACATGACCTCGTAACGCTCATCAGGGTTAGCGATAAGGTAATCTTGCAACTTTTCATAATCTTCTCTTAGCATGCAGATGTCCATGTCATCATCCCAAGGAATAAAACCTTTATGGCGAACCGCACCAATTAGACTTCCATATGCTAGGAAATACTTGACACCAATTTTCTGACAAACCTCATGAATGTACTCCATGATTCCAAGTTCCATCTGTTGAATTTCATTGACATCTGTTACTTCTTGGTACCGAACTCCTTCATCTCGTTTGCAGACTACGAGTCCATAGCCAATCGCTAGCCAGAAGATGATATTAATAAAGTTGGTTGAATACATAATCTGACTTTCAAATAATTGACCAAACAAGATACCGAAGAAAAGAATCATGATCAATTTATCAGTATTTTTCTTGGAAACAATCAAATACGTTAAAAAGCGCTTGATGACATAAGCCAGTATAAGAAGGAAGGATACCAAGCCTAGAACTCCCGAACTGACAAATATGGTTACAAAAATATTATGGAAATTCCCACCGATAAGGGAATTTTGAATCTCAAATTTACTGAAATATTCTGTGTAATAATCTGGGACATTACGTACACCGTAACCAAAAATTGGTTTGGCACTTCCCATCTTGATGGCATTTTTCCAGATATAGGTTCTACCACTTGGTGTTGTTTCAATTAGATGGAGTTCACCGTTCTTCTTGGTAACAGACGAATCTGTCTCAGCGTAGGACTGTCCTTTATTTAAGTCAAAAACAGTCGCAGTTTCAGATGAGATATAAATTGAAGTTGCATAGCTTAATCCAATGTTGGTAGCAGTAACCAGCGAACCAGCAACAATAAAAGTAAGAAATCGTTTAATGAGACTTCCTCTAGTAGCAAAGAAACTATAAAGTCCAATCATAAGGAGTAAAGAAAGTAAGGCTCCTCGACTTTGCATAGTAGCAAAGTATACTAATTGAATCACATTGTTCAGTTTAAGATATACAGAATATTTACTTCCTTTATGGATCAGATACATAGCCAAAATAATGCTAATGTATGAAAATATCGCACTAGCATTAGGATTGACAATCCCCCACAGACGTCCATTCATGACACCATAATAATAAGATTGCTCGCCAATTTTAAATAGGATAAGGACTCTACTTATCAATAAACCAAACGCAAAAATTGCTGAAGAAAAAGATACAATTTGAACCGTATAGGCAATCCAGTCAAATAATTTTTTAAGTTGCCCCGATTGTAACATGGTAAATAATAAAACATAGGTTACCATGAAAAGGATTTCAATCACATTTCCAATCAAATGTCCAGAGCGATTGAATACTGCCGATAGCAGATGACTCCCAGATAACAAGCCAAATAAGGCCAAAAACTTTCGATCTACTGTAATCTGTTTCCACTTAAACAACAATGTGTAGCAAATATAAAGTACAACAATCGCTGACAATCCCTTATAGATTGGATTTGCTACCTTATAAACCAGTGAACTCATACTTAAAATCGAAATAAAAACAAATAGATATGCAATCCATAGTTTTGATTTTTCAAAGTATTCATCCATTTTTGAAAAATTCATTTTCAACTCCTTTTTATGATATTTAGTTTCTTAATCCAACAATTTTCTTATAAATCCATGGAGAAAAGACAAGTGATAGAACTGCTATCTTGCGAAATGTAGTGAAATAAGCATCCTTCCAAATTTCGTGTCGATGCTGAACAATCCAAGTCCTCAGCTCGGCTTTCTCCTTTTGATACTGTTCAGATGAAGTAAAGATAATTTTATCGTAAACTGTGATGTATGACCAACATTCTCTATTTTTTAATTCAGGTTTTAAATCAGGAAAGACTTGTGATACTTTAGCGATTATGTGCTTATAAACGTCTATCGTGTCAAATACATGCTGATTAACAGATGTTGTCGCACTTCCCTCACGATGATCATAATAATAAATTGGTTTGTCAATAAATACGCTACTGCATCTTGTCTCCAGTAGCAATTCAGTTAAGAACAAGGCATCTTCAGCTAGATGATAGCTTGTATTAAATTTTTTATCCGCCAGTAGGTCTCTCTTGAACAGTTTTGCGACAGGAAAAAATGACGTTCTGGTAGTCATCAGTAGTTCCTTCATGGTTTCTTCTGTTGACCAGAGTTCTGTTTTTCCAGAATGAGGAGGTAAATCTGTCACAATTCCATTTTTGATATGGTGTAGAGGAGCGATTGTAAATCCTACGGATTCCTTATCATCAACTGCACCAATCAAGATTTCCAGATACTCTTTAGTAACAAAATCATCGCTATCAATAAAGGTAACCCAAGAACCCGTCGCTAGCTGAATTCCCATATTTCTAGCATTTGAAACACCAGCATTTTCTATATGATAAACCTTGATATTCTCATACTGAGATGCTAAGTGATCACAGATCTGTCCACTGGAATCGGTAGAGCCATCATTGATCAGAATTAGTTCAAAATTGGTATAAGTTTGATGAAGAATTGACTCCACACATCGTTCCAGATAGGCTTCTACATTGTAGACTGGAACGATAACGCTAATTTTTTCTCCCATCATGCCCCATATTCTCCCTTGTACTCTGTGTAACTCTTGTCCATGTCTGCTATAATGGCATCATGATGCGGTACTTGCTTGTCTGCTGGTGGCGGTGTCATATAATCCCCAAAAGCAGTGCTGAGATAGGCATCATAACCGACTGGGATGGGCATCTCAGTTCCTTCAAATGGCAAGAAGAGATTACCTTCAAAGGATGCGATTGGGTATTTGTTTCGCATATAGCCAGGACCTGAGCATAATTCCGTGATTCCATCGCTCTCAGCTAGATTGTACTTGGTCATTTCTTTCTCAGCTTTTTTCCAAATGCGATAGCGTAGAGATTTGGGAGTCAAACCGAGTAAGATACGACTTCCCCATTTCATGACTGCACCATGCTTTTCTGGGATAGTTTGGGCGCAAAAAAGGGAATAAATCAAGGCCCAGCGAACCTGTTTCTTACGCTCAGCTGGATTTTTAGGATAATAATCTAAAGGCAAAACGTCCAAAGCCAAACCATGTGGCAAATCCAAATCCTGCTGATAAGGCTTGATACAAGTTGTTTCTTTATCACGAATAGTAATAAAAAGGTTACGGTCTACGAAATCCTTGTGACTTTTTGATAAGAAATAGCGCTCATCTGCATAACGAGGCCATAGTTCTGCCAACTTTTCATAGTCCTTGCGAGGCATGAAAAAATCTAGGTCATCATCCCAAGGAATGAAGCCCTTGTTACGAAGGGCGCCGATAGCACCCCCACCACAGAGATAGCACAACAAATCATGTTCTTTACAAAATGCGACGAAATATTCAGCCATTTCCAGACTACGAGCCTGAATCGCTTTCAAATCACTCATGTCTCTCCTCTTCTGTCCAATAACGAGTTATATCGTTTTATTATACCATAAAAAAGCCTTAAAAATCCATCAGATACCGTAAAAAATCAAAGCCCAATCCACCCTTTTCACCAGTGAATGAAGCTTTGATTTTCATTTATCTACCTCTTATCTCATTCCCATTTGGGCGAGTTTAGTCCGGTATTTGTTCTGGTCGACAAGTAGACCTTGTCCTCCATAGACATCGTAAGCATCTACCCAATCGCCAAGTTCTGGCACTGTCAATCTTTCAATACCATTCTGTGCACCTTCGATAACTGACAAACCATTGGTCAGCAGGAAGGTATAAGGTAGATTGGTTGAGGTCATTCCAAAGACCTTTCCAAGTGCCTCTGATCCTGTAAAGAGTTTGGTTGGATCTTTGATTTGCTCAAGAACAGCTGACATGACTTGCTGCTGACGTTTGGTACGACCATAGTCTCCTTCATCATCATCACGGAAACGAGCGTAGTTGAGCAAGGTCGAGCCATTCATCTGCTGTTTCCCAACTTTAATAGTTTGAGTTGGTGATTCCGTTTCTGTTGCATGTAGGTCATCTCCAACTGTAGCTTCTGTTAAAGGCTGGCCATTTAACGTTGAAAACTTAGCGTCTATAGTCACCCCATCAGGAAATAGCGTATCAATAGCAGTTGCAAACGCTTGGAAATCTACTAGGGCATAGTACTTAATGTCCAAATCAAAGTTATCTTTTAAAACCTTGCGGACCATTTCTGCCCCTTTTTGCCCTTCTTGTTCCCCGAGTTCATAGGCAACATTTAGTTTATTATCCGTTTGTTTCTTGCCATTCACAATCTGGCTGTAGCCATCAATATAGACTAGGTTGTCACGCATGAAGCTGACTAGCTTGATTTTCTTATCCGAACCACTAACATTCAACACCATAATCGTGTCTGTGCGAGTTTCTGCACTGTTTTGACCAATACGGCCATCTGTCCCCATGATTAGGATATTCACCCCGTCTTTAGTATCTTGGCCATTAAACACCTGTACTTGTGCCGCTTTTGCATCAGCTGGCTTATTGCTAGTAGTTGCAGACTGGAAACCTCGAAGGAACATAATAATCATGCCCGCAGCCACACAGGTTACCAACAGTAAAAGCCAAATTAGAACTCGTTTAAAAAATCTTCTTGGTTTCTTCTTTTTCACTTTTGGAGGAGAGGAAAATTTCTGATGTCTATTCGAGCGACTTTGATTGGAATACTGTGGAATCCCAATGTCCTTCCCTAGATTTTTTTCCCTTTCAACTTCATTAGAGGGAAATCCACCGTCCATTTTTCTTTTTAAATAGTCAAATTCTCTCTTTTCTCTGTCATTTAGGTAATGAATATTCTTAAAAAGGTAGTCATAGCGTAACTGCTCATGATGACTTAAAGGGCTTTCTTTGCTCATAGGCTCTCCTTTCCTAGGTCCTTTATGGTGAAAATAGGGTAGGTTCCCAGTATCTTGTACTGGATTCCAATTGCTTCTAGTTCTTGTCTGGCAAAATGAACCAGCTCTTTATCACTATACTCTACATCAATAATGAAAAAGTATTCTCCCAAGGCTGTTTTAAGGGGGCGACTTTCAATCTTTGTTAAGTCAATCCCTCTCCAAGCAAAGGTCGAAAGTGCCTTGTAAAGAGCACCGGGAAGATTGTCCGGTAAGGTTAAGGCCAAACTCATTTTTTCAGTTTGTGATTGCAAGGGGATAGTGGGAATCTCAGGCCCTAAAACCCAAAAACGAGTGAAATTAGCTTCCATTTCTTGGATATCTTCTGCTATCAATTCCAAACCATACTCTCTAGCTGAGTTTCTAGGGGCGATAGCTGCAAAAGGCTGGTCTGGATGTTCAGCGATAAAGCGGGCTGCATAGGCTGTGCTTGCCGTCACTTCAAGCTTGGCTTCTGGATAATGCTCCTCTATGAATTTCTTTCCCTGAGCCAGAGCCTGAGGATGAGAAAAAATCTTCTCAATTTTTGACTGACCTGGAACTGCCATCAACTGCTGATGAATGGGCTGAACGATTTCTGCAACTGCTTGGATGCGAGCCTGATGAAAAAGGTAATCCAAGCTTTCATGGACACTACCTTCAATGGAGTTTTCAACTGGTACCACAGAATAATCCACCAAGCCCTGTTCATAGGCCTTAATAACATCTGTGATATTGGCAAAAGCCTGCAATTCCTCTTTGGGAAAGGCTGTCTGCACAACATGATGCGAAAAAGATCCCTTGGGACCTAGATAGGCAATTTTCATCTCAGTTCCTCTATAATTTCCTCTGGGCTTAGCTTGGTCACATCCAGAACCCGACTGGCTACTTCCTCATACCAAGTCTGTCTTTCTTGAAAAATACTGGCTAATTCTTTCTTGCTTTTGTTAAGAAAGAGCGGGCGCTGATTGCCCTTATCAGTTGCGATACGTTGGTAGAGGGTTTCAAAATCTGCTTTTAGATAAATGTTATCAGGATTGGTCTTGAGCAAGTCACGATTTCGCTGAGAAATAACAACTCCTCCGCCAGTTGACACAACTCGGTCCGTTTTTAGTAAATCAGCTAGAACTTCTGACTCCACCTGACGAAAGGCTTCTTCTCCATTTTCAGCGAAAAAATCCGCAATGGACATTCCCAAACGTTCCTCGATTAAGGCATCCATATCGATGTAGTCTGGATCCAAACGTCTAGCGATTGTCGACTTGCCTGCCCCCATAAATCCGAGTAATACCTTAGCCATGAATCAAGCTCTCCAAATCATTAAAGAAGCTAGGATAGCTGGTATTGATGGCTTCAGCACGGTCAAGTTCCACTTCTCCATCTGCAACCAAGAGGGCTGCGATGGCTGTCATCATTCCGATACGATGGTCACCAAACGTATTGACTCTCGCACCATGAAGGGTTGATTTCCCTTTGATAATCATCCCGTCTGCTGTAGGAGTGATATCCGCCCCCATGCTATTTAAAGCATCTGCCACCACCTGAATGCGGTCAGTTTCCTTGACCTTGAGTTCCTCAGCATCCTTAATGACCGTTACACCTTGCGCTTGGGTCGCTAGAAGGGCAATAATCGGCAACTCATCAATCAATCGTGGAATCAAGGCTCCACCAATTTCCGTTCCTTTCAGATTTGAAGTTTCAACCGTCAGAGTTGCGGATTTAGCGACTGGATCGATTTCTGTCATTTCCAATTTTCCACCCATAGCGCGAATGACATCAATAATGCCCGTACGCGTTTCATTGATGCCCACATTCTTAAGCACAAGGCAAGAGTTTGGAACAATCAAACCTGCGACCAACCAAAAGGCTGCACTGGAAATATCACCAGGAACAACCACCTTTTGTCCTGTTAGCTTTTGCGGACCGTTAACTGTGATTGTTTTACCATCCACACTTAAATGGCCACCAAATTGCTGAAGCATATCTTCGGTGTGGTTACGAGTACATTCTTTCTCGATAATAACGGACTCCCCCTGAGCCTGTAAGGCTGCAAATATCAGGGCTGACTTGACTTGGGCAGAGGCGATTGGCAACTCATAGTGAATTGGTGTTAGGTTTTTAGTACCTTTTAAGTGCAGAGGAGGCAAATCTCGCTCTGTTTGACCAGAAATGCTGACTCCCATTTTTTTCAAGGGAAGGGTCACACGATCCATAGGGCGTTTGGAAAGACTGTCATCTCCAAACATCTCTACTTCGAAGTCTGCTCCAGCAAGTACACCTGAGATCAGGCGAATCGAGGTTCCAGAATTCCCCATATCCAAGGCGTTCTGCGGAGCTTTCAAGCCATCCATACCTACACCTTGAATCGTAATCACACCGTCTTTATCTTCTATTTCAACACCAAGGTCACGAAAAACTTGAATAGTCGAAAGAACATCCTCTCCACGCAGAATATCATAAACCTTGGTCTCGCCCTCAGCCAAACTTCCAAAGATAATCGAACGATGGCTGATGGACTTATCACCTGGAACCCGGATACTGCCATGTAAGTGGCAAATGTTTGTTTTTAGTTTCATAGTTGACCTCATACTTGCAATACTTTTCTTATTTTATCACAAAAAAGCCAGAAATTCCTGAAATTTCTGGCTTTTATACAGATAAAATACTATTTCAATAATTCTGAAACAGGTTCAAAGACAATTTTTTCAATGTCTGAAAGGTAAATAGACAACTGTTGCTGTTTGGCAAAGAAGTCCGACAAGAGGGCATTCCCTTGAATGAGATTGCTGAAAGACTGCATCTTTTCTTGGAAAGAGGCGTCTGGCATTTGTCCCGTTTGCGCCATGACTTGGATTTCTTGCTGGAAGGCGATATAGTCTGCAAAAATCTTGCTAGCTTGTTCATCAGCTTGGATGGCATCTTTGGCTGCCTTAACCGCCTTGTATTCTGGTAATTCGCGTAAGCCGCGACTGAGTTCATTTGCAGTATCGTAAATATTTGACATGATTTTCTCCTTATTTGATGACGACTGTGTAGTCCGTATTTTCTGAAATTAAGCGCTCAGCACGTTCTAAATCTTGAGCATTTTTAAAGGAAATTTGTAGAATCCCGTGAACATCCTCACGGTTTTCCTCATTGATGTGGATATTAACCAAAGAAGTTCCTCTTAGCAATTCCAAAATCCGCAAGATGACATCTTCTTCATCGGGAACATCGACATAGAGGTCGTAAGAGCTATCCACACCACCACGTTTATGGATTTCCATAGCCTGACGTTGATCACGCGCTTGGTTGAAAAAGTTCCAAATCTGCTCTTCTTCCCCCTTGCTAATAGCCTGACCAATCCCATCTAAGCGTTCCTTGAAATCCTCAATCCGCTCTAGGATGGTCTCACGATTGGACAAGAGAATAGAAGTCCACATACCCGGCTCACTCTCCGCAATCCGAGTCATATCTCGAAAACCACCCGCCGCAAAGCGTCTTGCCATCTCATGTTCCTGAGCATAGATTGCTGTCTGCTCCATGAGACTAGAAGCCAGAATATGTGGAAAATGGCTAATCTGAGAAGTCACCTGATCATGCTCCTTGGCATCAATCTCGATAAAACGAGCATGAAGGCCTGAAAGCAAGTCCTTCATTTCCTCAAGTGTGTCAGGACTTGTCAGGCTCGAAGGTGTGAAGATATAGTAGGCATTTTCAAAAAGATTGACATCGGCAGAGGAAGCCCCTGTCTTGTGGCTACCAGCCATGGGATGGGCCCCAACAAAGCGAACAGGCTTGCCAGCCAAATACTGCTCCGCTGCATCCACAATGGCTGACTTGGTCGAGCCAGCATCCGAGATAATGACGCCTTCTTTCAAGTCTAAGTTTGCCAGCACCTTAATAAAAGCAATGGTCTGTTTGATTGGCAAGGTCAGAATGATGATATCTGCCAGAGGAGCAAAACTGGCAAAATCATCCGTTGCACGGTCAATCATTCCTCGCTCCAAGGCGATATCTCTCGAAGCTTGACTGCGATTGTAACCCAAAATTTCATAATCCGGATGATCGCGCTTGATACCGAGCGCCATCGAAGCACCAATCAAACCGAGACCTGCGATATAGATGGTTTTTGCCATAAGGACTCCTTAATAGTTCTTTGTATAGTCTCGGTGTTTAGCTACCGCTTCTTTTAATTCCTCTAGATTGTCCGATGAGAATTTTTCAAGAATTTCCTGTGCCAAAACTGTTGCCACAACAGCCTCCATGACTACCCCAGCTGCTGGAAGAGCGGTCGGATCACTTCTCTCCACGGTTGCCTTGTAAGGTTCGTGAGTCTCGATATCCACACTCATAAGTGGTTTGTAGAGAGTAGGAATGGGTTTCATGACTCCACGAACAACGATGGGTTGCCCATTAGTCATACCACCTTCAAAACCGCCTAGATTATTGGTACGGCGGGTATAACCGTCTTCTTTAGACCAGAGAATTTCGTCCATGACTTGGCTGCCTTTACGGTAACCAGCTTCAAACCCAAGACCAAATTCCACCCCTTTAAAGGCATTGATAGATACAACTGCCTGAGCCAATCGCGCATCCAATTTTCGGTCCCATTGAACATAGGAACCGAGGCCGACTGGTACGCCTCCGACGACTGTCTCCACAACCCCACCGATGGTATCACCATCACGCTTGATTTGGTCAATATAGTCCTTGATTTCCTGTTCCCGTTCTTGATTAACAATAGAAACTTCAGACTGGGCAGCTCGTTCCTTAATCTCCGCAACAGTCAGATTTTCAGGTACATCGATTTCCTTGCCACCAAAGACCACGACATGATTAGCAATCTCCATATCCAGTTCAGCCAAGAGGCGTTTGGCTACTGCTCCCACTGCCACTCGCATAGTTGTTTCACGGGCAGATGAGCGCTCCAAAGAATTTCGCAAATCGTCAAAACGGTACTTGATGCCCCCAACCAAATCAGCATGACCTGGGCGAGGATGAGTGATTTTTCGTTTGCTTTTAAGGCGGTCTTCAATGTCCTCTGCAGACATGATATCCAGCCATTTTTGGTGGTCCTTATTGATAACATCCATGGTAATGGGAGCCCCAGTCGTCTTCCCGTGGCGAACGCCAGAAGTAAAGACAATCTGATCACTCTCAATCTTCATACGACCACCACGACCGTAGCCACCCTGACGGCGTTTAAGGTCCTCATTGATACCCTCTGCTGTCAAAGGTAGTCCAGCTGGAATTCCCTCGATAATTGCCGTCAGACGCGGACCGTGTGATTCTCCTGCAGTTAAATATCTCATACGTTCTCCTTATTTTACCAAGTAGTCTTTCATCTCTTCCAGAGAAACTGGGTGAATGGCCGCTGAACCAAGCTCTGGTACCAAGACCAATTTCAAGGTGTTGCCACGCGCCTTCTTGTCATGAGTAAGAGCCTGAAAAAGCTTGTCAACATCCCAGTTTTCATACTCAACAGGCAAACCAAACTTCTGGCACATCTCTGTGATGGACTGGGTTATACCAGCTGGCATGAGGCCTTTTTCCTCAGCAACCTTGGAAATCTGCACCATGCCCATGGCCACAGCCTCACCATGCATGACCTTGCCATAACCGGCAGTCGCTTCAATAGCATGGCCAATAGTGTGACCAAAATTGAGGTAAAGGCGAACACCGTTATCCAACTCATCCTCAACTACCATCTTGCGCTTCACCTGACAAGAATGTTCAATCAAGGTCTCTGCATGTTCCAAAATACTCTCTACAGAACCATCTAGCTCCGTCAAGAGAGCCCATAGTTCTGGATCCTCAATCAAGCCGTACTTGATGACCTCACCCATCCCTTCAATCAGCTCTCTTTTCCCGAGTGTTTCAAGGACAAGCGGGTCAATCAGAACCCCATCTGGTTGGGCAAAAGTTCCTACCATATTCTTAGCAAATGGAGTATTGACACCTGTCTTACCACCGATAGAAGAGTCAACCTGGGCTGTCAAACTAGTCGGAATCTGAACAAAGTGAATCCCACGCATATAGGTAGAGGCCACAAAGCCAGCCAAGTCCCCAACGACACCACCACCAAGAGCCACAATCCCATCGCTACGAGTCAGACCTTGCTTGACTAGAAATTCATAGACCTTCTGAACAGTGGTTAAATTTTTTCGTTCTTCGCCTTCTAAAAAGTCAAAAACAGCTACCTGAAAACCAGCATCTTCTAGACTGAGCTTGACCTTCTCCGCGTAGAGAGAAGCTACATGGTTGTCGGTTACGATAACCACTTTTTGAGGTTGCCAGAGTTCTAGCAACCATTGACCTGCTTGCGATAGACAACCTTTTTCAATCTGAATATCATAAGGATGATGCGGAATATCGATTCTGATTTTCATAGTAGGGTCTCCTTTTCACTATTTATATTTTTCTGTTAAAGACTGCCAAATCTCGCCTGTCGGCATTTCTTTACCTGTCCACAATTGAAAAGCTTCAGCAGCTTGATAGAGCAACATTCCCAGACCATTGACAGCTGGATTGCCCTGACTTCTAGCCCATTTCAAAAATGGCGTCTCAAAGGGTTGGTAAATGATATCTGAGACCAAGAGAGTCTCTGGCAAATTGATACTTTCTGGAACTGGGGACGACTGCCCATCCATCCCTACACTGGTCGCATTGACGAGCAGGTCCGACTTGGCAATCCTTGCTTGCAGTTCAGAAAGATTTTCTAAAGCATACAAGTCCACTTTAAATCCTGTTTGCTCCTGCAACTTGTCTAGGTAAGGTCTTGTTTTTTCCATAGAAGCTGAACGCACAAAAACAGAAATCTGACTGGCGCCATCCAAAATAGCCTGAGCCAAAATGGACTTGGCCGCACCACCTGCTCCCAGAATAGTCATTTTCTTATCCGAGATTGTAAAAGAAGGCAAGCTCTTAAAAAATCCCTTGCCATCTGTATTATATCCAATTAACGTTCCGTCTTGATTAACAACTGTATTGACCGCTCCAATCAAACGAGCCTCATCACTCAACTCATCCAGATAAGGAATCACTTGCTCCTTGTAAGGCATGGAGAGATTGATCCCAAACATCTGGTAACGGCGAATATTGGCGACTGTTTCTGCCAAGTCACCCGCTTCAATCTCCCAAGCTACATAGACACCATTGGTAGCTGTCGCCTCAAAGGCCTTATTATGGATGAAGGGTGAAATAGAGTGTTTGATGGGATTCGCAACAACAGCTGCCATACGTGTATAGCCATCAAGCCTCATCCAAAATCTCCCTGATTTTCTTCATACTTGATAGAGAAATCTGACCCGGTGCACTGGCCGCATCCATGCTAGCAAAAGACCAGCTGGAACCTGTTACATCTGAAGTGATACGAGAAACCTTGCCAATTTTCCCCATGGAAATAGTCACGTACTCTTGCTCAGGATTGAGTGTTTTAAATCCTCGTGTGTAGTTCATCAGGTCTAAAACATCCTGCTCCGTATGGGCCATAACTGATACCTTGACCACTTTCGGAGAGAGACTGGTCAACTCAGACAAAATCTCCATCATGTTTTCAGGTGTCTCTTGGAAATTATGGTAACTCAAAACGAGATTTGGAAAATCCAACATTTCTTCAAATACATCCTTGTAGCTGAAATACTCGAAATCTACATAATCCGGCTGATAGAGCTGGGTGACTTCCTTGATGATTTGAACATACTCTTCTGAGGAAAGTTCGATTTCTCCTCCCTCAGCGCGAGTCCGAAGGGTAAAGACCAGTTCTCGTCCTGCAAATTTCTCAAAGATAGCGGGTGCTACCTGTAAAATAGCGTCCTTGGTAAGAAAGTCCGCACGCCACTCAATGATATCGGCATCTTCATACCTAGTGGCATCCAGTTCTTGCGCTTCTTCTAAACTTTTTGGCATTACTGAGACGACTAATTTCATTTACTAACCTTCATACTAATCACCTTGAGGTAATTACTGCTTTCATCTTTTTTATTATAGGCAAAGTCTGCTGGAAGACCATATTGGTTTAAGATCTGATATCTTCTTCCAGCAAAACCTTTATCAATTTGTTCTGTAAATTTCTGGCGGGAAACATTGGCAGCATTGGTACTAGCAATGATAATACCTCCCGGATTTAAAATCTCTAGACTTTGGGAAATCAGCTTATGATAGTCCTTAGCTACAGAGAAAGTTTGTTTTTTATTTCGAGCAAAGCTTGGCGGATCTAGGACAATAACATCATAGGTCAGACCTTTTCGCTTAGCATACTTAAAGTACTCAAAGACATCCATAACGATAAAACGATGATTATCCGTGCTGAGTCCATTTACCTGAAAATGAGCTTCTGACAGCTCTCTAGACCGTTTGGCCAAGTCGACAGAAGTCGTCTCACTCGCGCCTCCCATAGCTGCAGCAACTGAAAAGGCAGCCGTATAGGAAAACATATTGAGTAAGGATTTGCCCATGGCTAGACCGTCAACCAGACTCCCACGAACCTCATGCTGGTCCAGGAAAATTCCTGTCATCAAGCCATCATTCATAAAGACCTGATAGAGCACGCCATTCTCAAGAACAGTAAAATAATCTGGCGCTTCCTCACCATAAACATAGGCAGACTCGTAATCTAGACCTTTAAAACGAATCTTTTCATAAGCCCCCAAGACCTCAGGGAAAACTTCCTTAAAAGCATTTATGATCAGCTCAAGAATCTGGTAAACAAAGGAGTTGTACCAAGAAAAGACAGCATAATCTCCGTAGAGATCAATAGTCAGACCACCAAAACCATCCCCCTCTTGGTTAAAAAGGCGAAAGGCAGTGGTCAAGTCATCCTGATAATACGACTTTCTAGCTTCCTTAGCCTTACGAAACAGAGATTCAAAGAAGGTTTGATTAAAGCTAACCTTTTCCTTGCTGATGAACCAACCAATGCCCTTGTTCTGCTGAGAAAGATAGGCACTCCCTAAAAATTTACCGTCTTGACTAAAAACTTCTACTTCTTGATCTGTCAGATCAATATCTGTTAAATCGCTCGCTTCCAAAAGAACTAGACCCTTAGCTAGCTTTTTTTCAACACGTCTGCTGACCCTAATTCTATTCATAGCTACTATTATAGCAAATTTTATGACAATTCTCAAAAAAGAAACCGTTTAACCATCTGTACTTTAGTTTACTGAGTGTCATTTTTGTTCAAATAAGTTTATTCAATTTACTTTTTCACCAAAACATCTTTCCCCTTATAATGGAAAGAGAGATTCTATTCGCTAAAAATAGACAATTCTAGAAATGAGTATAGAAAATTGCGCAAACGTTTGCCTGGTTCTAAACTTTATGGTAGAATATAACACAACATTGATAAGCAAGAGGAAAAACAATGCAAAATCAGACACTTATGCAATACTTTGAATGGTATCTGCCTCATGACGGCCAGCACTGGACGCGTCTGGCTGAAGATGCTCAACACCTAGCAAATCTTGGTATCAGCCATGTCTGGATGCCACCTGCCTTCAAGGCAACCAACGAAAAAGATGTAGGCTATGGTGTTTACGATCTTTTTGACCTAGGCGAATTTCACCAAAAAGGAACTGTCCGTACCAAGTATGGGTTTAAAGAAGACTATCTTCAAGCCATTCAAGCCCTAAAGGCACAGGGAATTCAACCTATGGCCGATGTGGTGCTCAATCACAAGGCTGCTGCCGATCATATGGAAGCCTTTCAGGTTATTGAAGTAGACCCTGAGGACCGTACCGTTCAACTAAGCGAGCCCTTTACTATCAATGGCTGGACTCACTTTACTTTCGATGGTCGCCAAGACACCTACAATGACTTCCACTGGCACTGGTACCACTTCACAGGTACAGACTACGATGCCAAACGCCGTAAATCTGGCATTTACCTGATCCAGGGGGACAATAAAGGTTGGGCAAATGAGGAATTGGTCGATAACGAAAACGGAAACTACGACTACCTCATGTATGCCGACCTAGACTTTAAGCATCCTGAAGTCATCCAAAACATCTATGACTGGGCTGACTGGTTTATGGAAACGACTGGTGTGGCAGGATTCCGCTTGGATGCTGTTAAACATATTGACTCCTTCTTTATGGGCAATTTCATCCGTGATATGAAGGAAAAATACGGAGAAGATTTCTATGTTTTTGGGGAATTTTGGAATCCAGATAAGGAAGCCAACCTAGACTATCTTGAGAAAACACAAGAACGTTTTGACCTTGTCGATGTTCGCCTCCACCAGAACTTCTTTGAGGCTAGTCAGGCTGGAACAAACTACGACCTTCGTGACATTTTCACAGATAGCTTGGTTGAACTCAAGCCTGACAAGGCTGTGACCTTTGTCGATAACCATGATACCCAAAGAGGTCAGGCACTTGAATCGACTGTTGAAGAATGGTTCAAGCCAGCAGCCTATGCCCTTATTCTATTACGCCAAGATGGCCTCCCATGTGTCTTTTACGGAGACTATTACGGTATCTCAGGGCAATATGCTCAACAAGATTTCAGAGAAGTTCTTGACCGTCTCCTAGCCATCCGAAAAAACAGGGCCTATGGAGAGCAAACAGACTACTTTGATGATGCTAACTGTATCGGTTGGGTACGTTCAGGTGCTGAAAACCAAACACCGCTCGCAGTCCTTATCTCAAACGACCAAGAAAACAGCAAATCCATGTTTGTTGGTCAAGAATGGGCTGACCAAACCTTTGTAGATTTACTTGAAAACCACCAAGGTCAAGTTACAATTGATGAGGAAGGTTATGGAGAATTTCCAGTAGCAGCGGGTTCAGTCAGTGTTTGGGCAGCAAAATAAACCTATCAGTTACAAGCCAAATCCGGTCAGATTTGGCTTTTTTATATTTAGAAAAAGACCTACCCAAATGGATAGATCTTTGCTTGATTACAATTTACCTGCTACTGCCTCCAAGAGTTCTTGGATTTTCGCTTGGTTGCTTCCTCCTGCCATGGCCATGTCTGGTTTACCACCACCACGTCCATCGACGATTGGAGCCAATTCTTTAACCAAGTTGCCAGCGTGGATGTCTTTGATCTTGCTTGCTACGAGGACATTGACCTTGTCACCAATAGCGGCAACTAAGACAAGAAGGTCAGAGTAATCTTTTTGTTTCCAGTTGTCCGCAAAGGTACGAAGGGCACCAGCATCTGATACAGAAACTTGGCTAGCAATGTAACGGTGGCCGTTGACTTCCTTCACATCCTTGAAGACATCACCTGCAGCCACAGCTGCTGCTTTTTCCTTTAATTCTGCATTTTCTTTTTGGAGTTGACGGAGTTGCTCTTGAAGACCTTCAACCTTGTGAGGTACTTCCTTGAGTTGAGGTGCTTTCAAAGTTGTTGCGACAGCTTTAAGAGCGTCTTCTTGTTCACGGTAGGCTTCAAAGGCTTCCTTACCAGTCACGGCCAAGATACGGCGAGTTCCTGATCCGATACCTTCTTCTTTGACAATCTTGAAGAGACCAATCTCAGAAGTGTTGCCAACGTGGGTACCACCACAGAGTTCCACAGAATAATCACCGATGGTGACAACACGGACTTCCTTGCCATATTTCTCACCAAAGAGGGCCATAGCTCCCATTTCTTTAGCAGTGTCAATATCTGTCTCAACAGTTTCTACTGCAATTGCTTCCCAGATTTTCTCATTGACTTGCTGTTCAATGGCACGCAATTCTTCAGGAGTTACGGCTTGGAAGTGTGTGAAGTCAAAACGAAGGAATTCTACTTCATTAAGTGAACCTGCTTGAGTTGCGTGGCTACCAAGGATATTGTGAAGGGCTGCATGGAGCAAGTGAGTCGCCGTGTGGTTCTTCATGACACGAAGACGACGGTCAGTATCAATTGCCAAAGTATATTCTGCATTCAAAGCCAGCGGTGCAAGAACTTCAACTGTATGTAGCGGTTGGCCATTTGGTGCTTTTTGAACATCTGTCACCGTAGCCACAACATTTCCAGCAGCATCCAAGATTTGACCATGGTCAGCTACCTGTCCACCCATCTCAGCGTAGAATGGAGTTTCCGCAAAGATAAGAGAGGCAGTTCCTTCAGAGACAGTTTCAACTTCTGCATTGTCCGCTACGATGGCCACCAATTTAGAAGATAATTGTGATGCTTCATAGTTAAAGACGCTCTCAACAGTGATATTTTGAAGGGTTTCATTCTGCATACCCATTGAACCGCCTTTGACAGCTGATGCACGCGCACGTTCTTGTTGCTCTTTCATAGCTGCTTCAAAACCTTCACGGTCGACTGTCATCCCAGCTTCTTCAGCGATTTCTTCTGTCAACTCAACTGGAAATCCGTATGTATCGTAGAGTTTGAAGACATCTTGACCAGCGATAACCGTTTTGCCTTTTGCTTTTAGGTCAGCTACTATTGTTTCTGCAAAGTGTTGACCTGAATGAAGGGTACGGGCAAATGACTCTTCTTCGCTCTTCACGATTTTTTCGATAAAGTCACGTTTTTCAAGCACTTCTGGGTAGTAGCTTTCCATGATTTTTCCAACAGTTGGAACTAGTTTGTAAAGGAAAGGCTCGTTGATACCCAATTTTTGACCGTGCATAGAAGCACGACGGAGCAAACGGCGAAGAACATAACCACGGCCTTCATTTCCTGGAAGAGCTCCATCACCGATGGCAAATGAAAGGGAACGGATGTGGTCAGCGATGACCTTAAAGCTCATGTTGTCGCCATCTTGATCGTAAACCTTCCCAGACAATTTCTCAACTTCACGGATGATCGGCATGAAGAGGTCAGTTTCAAAGTTTGTCTTAGCCCCTTGGATAACCGCCACCAAACGCTCCAAACCAGCACCCGTATCAATGTTCTTGTGTGGCAATTCCTTGTACTCACTACGAGGTACAGCTGGATCAGCGTTAAATTGTGACAATACAATGTTCCAGATTTCAATATAACGGTCGTTTTCGATATCCTCTGCAAGCAGGCGAAGACCTATATTTTCTGGGTCAAATGCTTCTCCACGGTCAAAGAAGATTTCTGTATCTGGTCCAGAAGGTCCCGCACCGATTTCCCAGAAGTTGTCTTCGATTGGAATCAAGTGGCTTGGGTCCACTCCTACTTCAATCCAGCGGTTGTAAGAATCTTTATCGTCTGGATAGTAGGTCATGTAAAGTTTTTCAGCTGGGAAGTCAAACCATTCAGGGCTTGTCAAAAGCTCATAAGCCCAAGTGATAGCTTCGTCACGGAAGTAATCACCGATAGAGAAGTTCCCCAACATTTCAAACATGGTATGGTGACGCGCAGTCTTTCCTACGTTTTCGATGTCGTTGGTACGGATTGCTTTTTGCGCATTGGTAATACGTGGATTTTCAGGTTTGATAGTCCCGTCAAAGTATTTCTTAAGGGTTGCTACCCCAGAGTTGATCCACAAAAGTGTAGGGTCATTTACTGGAACCAAGCTGACTGATGGTTCTACAGAGTGGCCTTTGGTCGCCCAGAAATCAAGCCACATTTGGCGAACTTGAGCACTAGATAGTTGTTTCATAATATCTCCTTATTACTTGTTTAATTTGATTGGCTTTCCAGCATCTCCACATAGTCAATCGCGACACAAAGGGAAATGACCAGGTCTGCATAAGAGTCTTCATAGACGGTTACGGTGTAAGTTGAGGTCAAATGGAAAATCTCTTTCCGAATCTCGGCAATCACTTGGTCACGATCATCCAGCAATTTGAAATTCAAATCCCAAATATTACCTTCGATACGAAGTCCCAGATTATCAAACTCATACTTATCCCGCCAGAAGGTCAACTTCTTACGAATAACGAAATTGGAACCGTTTCGTAGCTGAATAGTAAAGCGAGGAAGCAAGGTGAAAAATTCTTTACTAATCTCACTAACTTGTTCACCATAGGCGTCATAGATGGTAAAGGTCTTAGGAATTTGGAAGAAAGAACCCTCCACCTGATAATTCACTACTCCTCTATCATCCTTGATATCGAAGCGTTCGCCCCCAAGACGAAACTTTTGTTTCACGAGAAATGTCTTCATAAACACCTCCAAAAATCAAAAGACAAGCTCACATCACGAAGGGCGAAAAACCGCGGTACCACCTTCATTCAATGAACTTGTCATTCTCTTATTCTTATGCAATTGTGTGATTGAGTAGCATGATTTCCTAGCTTAGATGGCTCGCAGCACCGCCAATTCTCTGGGCTAAGTTGATTGAAAATCAATTCTCAACTTTCTTATTATATCGTTTTTTTAACTCTGCGTCAACTGGGAAAGCAAGGAGTCATAATCTCATGAAATATTTCACCAGAAAGGTAGACTTATCAATAAAGGTAGACATTATTGACGAAGTAAGTCAAGCATTTCATTATTAAGTGCTTGATAACAAGAGAAATAGCTATCATCAATCTCGAATGTATCTTGTAAAATAAAACGCAAGGTATCTATTGTCTGTTGCAATTTCTTAGAATTGACTAGTTTACTATCAATTTCTGACAAGCCATGTGCCACCTTATTTCTCTCATTGTTTAAAGAAATGATAACTCTAAGTGACTTAATTAATTCAGGACTATATTTGTAATACTCTAAAATTTTAGTGTATATAATTAGATTTAGAGTTGTTGTAGGAGAAAAGTCTTCTTTTTTGCCCTCATTTTCATTCTGTGATTTTTTATAATCACTATCTAAATAACCGATAACTTTTTCAAAATCTTGATGTTCTTTGTTTAGCTTAGGTAACTTATTTTTATATGTTATTAGATTCGGATGATTCCTTTTTATTCTATCTTCTAATATAAATTCGACTAATGATTTTGACTTTATCAAAACATCCGCTACTTGATCTCGTTTGTTTAGAATCTCAATCATCAAAAAATAATTAAGAGCTTTTTTTTCAACATCTGAAAGTGAATATTTCTGAATTTCTGAAAGAACTTCTTGTTTTTTAAAAACATTTACTAAGTCAGTTAGAATGATTCTTAAACGAGCTAATTGCTTATTTGAAAGTAGCCCCTTCGAATCTCTCCGGATAACAATCTTTTCAACTGCTAAATAATCATATGACTCTATCAAACTTCTTAAATGACGTTTAATTAAAGAATGATTGAACTTCTCCGCTACATCCATGATACATCTATTGTCATAATTATCCTGATTATCTTCATTATTTTTAAACAGATTATCTTCCTCTTCCTTGGAGAGTATTTTTTGGGGATTGTTAGATGAATTACTAGGAGTGGTAACTTGAATTGCCTGCGTATTATAGTCATCAATTCGGTTTATAGCGAATAGAGCTGATTTTATCTGAGGAGTGCCGGAAGATAGATTTAGAATTAATTCCTCTCCTAATTTAGAATACTCTTTTATAATTTTTCCTATGACCTCATACATTTTATCATACAAATAAACCTCATCATTCCTTAATATTTGCTCATGAATTTTCACATCAGGTTTATAGTCTTTAAATGAAAAAAGGGCTCTCTCAATAAGAGTTTTTTTAACTAACATTTCCTCACTGTAGAGTAAGACGATTCTTTCTGGTTTATATTTTCGAACTATGTGCATTAACGCTGAGTCTCTGTTCTTACTGATAGGATCCGTATTACCTACTGCTGAAATTAAAATTGTCATTTAGTAAACTCCTTAATCATAAAGTTTGCCTTGCCCATCTCATAGAAGGATTCATCATTTATTATCAGTTTACGAGTTGCTTGTGTTGTTTTAACAGATTTCCTTGGTGCTTTTGTAAGTTTCAACACTCCCTTACTAACCATCTTGGTCTTCATTCGACTATACCGTTTTTGTAAGATTCCATCTGCTTGTTGAAATAAGGTTTTTGTCCAGGCTCCACTTCCCGCTCCCAAATAGATAGGATATTGAAGATTTGGCTGAATTTTATTTTCAGGAAAATCTGATAAGAAAAAGTCTTTATATTCTTTGTAGAAGGCTTGCGCTCTCTGTCCTAATTCTTCCATTAGGATTCCAGCTTCCTTAGTAGTTGTAGTAATAGTGAAATTGATTTTAGTTAAGGGCGCGATTGCTTCCCTGTATAAAGGAAGAGACTTGGCAGTTAAGGACTTGGCTGAATAATCCCATTTTTGAACTAGAATAATCTGCTCATTGTTAAATGGAGCACTATCACTAACACGAATAGCATTAAACAAATCATTAAATTCTTGACCCTTTTTAGTACCCCATGGAATCATCTTCTTGTTTTCTTTGGGACTTCTACCACGAAAATCAACTGCATTCTTATTGTTCCAGTCAGGATTTGTGTTCATTAAAATGGTCCGAATGGCTCCCTTTAAGGAACTACCTGGAATATACGGACTCCCAAAAGGGTCTCTAATAAATTTTGCCACTTCATTTATCGTACCTAATTTGGAATCGCGATTATTCTTTTCGATTTCCAAACCAGTCTCAACAATCCGGTAACCACCGAAATCACGATTAGATATCTGGTTATCATCCAAGAAGGAAATCAAGCGATTATTTCTAGCGCTTGGCTTTGTCTCTTGTAAAAAACGCTCAAACTTCTGATCGTATCCTTTCTCCACCATGCGATTATAAAACTTACCCATATTAGGGAAATAAAAGTACCCATTTTCATAGATAAATTCTCGAGAAGTATATTTTTCACCATTCCCAATATGAATAGGAGCCATAGCTAGGAGGCTGAATTGAAAGGTTCTATATTCTGTTTTCATCTTTCTCCCTCCATCTTGAAAAATAGTGGTTTAGCATAGTTTAATACTTCATGTGGGAAATCAAGAGGTCTTACATCCACAATCTGTCCTGTAAAGGTTTCAGAGAAAGTAGATCCAGAAGCAAACTTATATAAATCCTGCTTACGGTAATTTTCCTTAGTTTCTGTACTAAAAGCAAAACCACTTGATTTACTTAGTAAATAGGAACCAGTTTCCATAGCATATTCAAGTTCCTTTTCGACTGGTAGAGAAGTCGTCAAGGTCATGACAGGTCCTTGATGGGCCTTGGTGAGACGATTTTTGAAGCTATCTGGTAAATCTAAAATAGTCAAATCAAATTGTCCATAACCACTGGAACGTTTCCCACCAATTCCTGTATACTGCAAGCTTGTCATGAGTTCATTCAAGAGGTCAGAATCGTTTGCAATCACGTAAAGAGAAGACTCATCTCTAAATCTAACGGTAGACACTTGAAAAAGATTCCCATCTACATGAGGTTGGTTTTTAGTGACAATGTTTGTTACTGCATGCTCTGCGTCTTCAAAAAGCGTTCCTTTTACATAAGAATCAAATTTATCCAAGGGTATAAACTGAAGTTTCTTCGCCATTTTCGCTTGACGTCTTACTTCTTTGACATCCGTTGTTAAGTCAGGCTGATCAAACTTTGGGAATCCTATCGGCTTAGGTAAAAATGGACCTGACCGATAGGGAAATGCATCTGTCAAAACAAATTCATCTTGACCTGCTAATGATACAAATTCCTCCATTTTCCCCATTTTTTTCGCTTCAATAGCTAAGGCAGAAAATAAGCGATTAGCTGCAAAAGTCATTTTAGAACTATCCAGAGTACCTGCTCCAAAGTGAGCAGACTGGAAGTTCATAATATACATCTTATAGGTCATATTAGACCTCCGTAGTTAAAAGTTCATTCAATTTACTAACATCATAGTTTCCGAAAACTGTATTTGCTTTAAGATTCTCAAAAACAACTTTACCATATCCACGAGATCCTGAACCTCCTAAATAATCAAGTTCCAACAGCTTTAATCCATCAAGAAGCACTTTAAAGTCTTCTTCCACTTGAGCTTGACTCTTGTCTGTCACCTCATAGATCAACTCAAATCCAAAGATACTGTCTCGGATAGCACGTTCAATTTGTCTTGGATTTGCTTCAGCAGTGATACGATCAATAGTATTTTCAAACTTAACTTCAGTATAACCTTTGACAGCTCGTGAATCTAAATCTTTTTTGTTAGTTAGAAAGGCATCTCTAAAAATGAGTCTTCCTACTTTATAGTCTTTGTCTGAACTATTCCCAAAGAGACGACTAATAATTTCCCCATCGTCTCCTGGTTTTTCTGCTAATTTAGTGTTATATACTTTTGCCAGCAGTGTACGCATTTTCCCTTTGATACTAGAACCTGGGATAACAGGTAAGTTTGTAATTGGATCTTTAATCACAGGTGAGTCCGTAGCCCCAATTGCCGCAAATGCATTGCTTGTCCCAATATGAAGTCCTGTTTCGAGACGAATTTGTCCTGTTACTTTAATTTTTGCAAATGCCATTAATCTTTTCCTCCATAAAATTTGAAATAAGCTACTAGCGCTTCCATATAGCGACAAAAACGTTGGAGACTTTCCTTGTTGTTAATTTCTTTTAGAATGTCTAGAATTTCAGCCTTTTTCACCAAGTCTTTAACCGCAGTTTCTCTGCCCGATTGATAAACAAACTGCACTCTCAAATAAGCAATTTTGTCAGCTAAATCCTTATATTCTCTAACCTTACTTTCATCAAAGAGGGTACTCGTCAAGCTTAGTAGGTTTCTAATTTTGCTGGTTGTTAAAAGGAATGCTTCAGGGTTCCTAGAATCTCTAGTGTTTCGATTCAGTGATTTAATAACATTCTCTGCCTTATCTACGTAATTATCATCTGTTAAAATTGCCATCTATGAATCCTTTCTAATCTCATAAATATATAGAAGTAAAGCTATCTCTGCTTCCTTACGTTCATTATCGTTACCTGTATACCAAGAAAAGAATAAATCTTTAAACTCTTTAAACTCTTCTTTTTTATCCTTAGAAGTTTGATCTTCTAATCGCGTCAAATAATAGGCTAATCGAGCAATATTCATACGATCGTAGTTACGAAGGAGCTCAATCAGTCTGTATACAAAACTCTTTCCGCGCTCATCTTGAATATTAAAGTAGTAACGAATGCTCTTCAGTTTCCCATTATAGACATTGTCAATAAATTGGTCGAACTTCAAGGTATAGGCTTTTTCAAAAAGGGAAATACTATCCTTGTCATTATCCTTTGCTGCTCCTTCTAGCTTACCAGTTTCTTCAGCCATGAGGCTAACTGGAGTTTTATCTGGAAAGAGGCCGATTCCTGCTGATAGGGTTAATTTGCCATTTGTCCACTTGATAAAGTTTTGTCGGAGACAAATAGTAAACTCAATAATATCCTGCCAAGAACCGATAGCAAATACATCATCTCCACCGGCATAAATGATCGATAGTTTTTTCTCCTTCGCAAACTGGTTGATATAGACCTTAAAGAAGAGACTCATACTTCTAGAGAAGGTTGTCGAGCGTGCCAGAGTATTATATTTGCCACCATCTTGATAGGAGAATCCAGCCATAAAGGCTGCTCCTAGATCATCCACATCTAGTCGAACAACTGCTAATTGCTTAATCCCTTGTCCAATTTCCCTATCCTGAGATAATTTGGCGTACTCGTAAATCTCATCATACTTGTAATCTCCGACAAAGACATGGGTTGCTTTTAGGATATCTGTACTATAGCTATTCTTTACATAAATACGGTCCCACTCTTCATTGGCAACGTCGGCTTTTGAAATACCACTAATATAGGCTCCCGGACCTATCGGCAGGCCTTTTTCTTTTGTCACAATATAGTAGTTTTCTTGTATTTCCTTGGCAAAGCGATACATCCCTGCACAGATATGGCAGACCTCTTGATCTTTATACTTGGTAAGCTTTTCGACTGAGTGACAAATTGCACATTCTTTCTGGGAGCTTCTTCCTCCTTGGTTGAGTTCAAGGATAGTTTTGGCATCGTAACGAGAAATTTTCTTTTGGGAAATCATCCGACTGGTTGTTTGGTAGACTTTACGATAGTCGGCCAGTGTCGTTGTCATATCATTGGCAGAAAATGGACTCCAACCAAATGCTACGTACAAACCTGTCTGGAAATGCTTGACCAAAAACTGATTGAATTCTGCTTCAAAGCTAGCCAAGGTTTCTCTAGTTTTTTCGGTGTTTGGAAGGATAAAGTAGGCGTGACCTCCACCAACATAGAGAAGATTAGCCCTTGTCAGCTCTAATTTCTCTAGTAAGGTGTCAGCAATATGTTCCCCCATAAAATCTAAATACAAGGAACGTGCTTTTAGTTGCTTGGCTGCACCAGCTGTTGCGATATTGTAGATAAAGTCCTGAATCCCTGACAAGTCAAAACTTGCTAATAAAAAGGCCTTCTCGCTATAAAAAGCTTCTAAATCTTGCCCTAGTACCTTCTCATAGTCACGGCAATTCTTATCTGCTAAATAGGTCTCTATGGCTAGGGCAAAGCCAGCTGTTAGACGACTGTAGGTTGCTAGAGAAATATCCGATAATTCCTTGGTTCTAGTCGAAACAGGTACATAGGAAAGGGTAGACTCAAGGAGATTCAAAAGGGCATCTATCTCAGATTGGCTAAAGTCCAATCGCTCAAACTCTTTTTCTAAGGTTTCTACTATCAAGTCATAATCTGACTGATCAGACGGCTCACTCGATTTCTTTGCATAGTTTGGTTCCCCGTCAAGCTCTAATGGTCGCGCATCAAGATAACGCTGACTAGGGCTATCTGAAAATACATTGAAGATATCCGATTGGTTGCTTAGGAAATCTTCTTTTCCTTGATGAGTCTCTGCTGCTCCTTTTAGGCCTGAAGCAATCTTTGCAGCAGCTGACGTGATATAGACTAAACTATCAGGAGCTAAATTCGTCGACAAATCACTAGAAGTCGCCTTGGCTATCTGCTGGGCTATCTTTTCATTATCCGAAAAGCGTCTAAACCATTCGGACCCAATGGCACCTAGGTCTTTCTCATCACACCTGGAACCTCGAATCACCTTGCCGATAACGTGCAAAAGCGATCCATAAACTAAATCAATCTTTTCTTTCTTCAAGTTCTAAACCTCCCATCCCTAAGCTAGTTTTCATACCGAGACCTGAGTACTCCCCAAATTTTAGAAGCATATTAGCGTATGCTTTCAAGGTATTTGGACCTGTAATTTTAAAGGTCAATTTCCCCCTGAAACCAGGTATTTTTTTGCCATGGACTTTAAAATAGCTGGATTCCAATCGATAGCTGGTAATTCTACTATGCTTGACCAAGTAGTCCAAGGTTTCCTCTTCGATGTCCTGACGATTCTCGACCAGACGTGCATACTTCATCATCAAACTCTGAAAGATGAGACGCATGGTCGGAAAGAGCACGTACTCTCCCTGGGAGCGAAATCCTGTCGGAGTTTGAAAATGAATGGTGTAGAGTGACCGATCTTGGTTTTCATTAAAAAACTCAAAGAGTTGCTCCGAACTGAGATCTTGCATGGACAAAGACTCAACCATGAGAGTCGGTAAATCATGAAGTTCTACTTTCTTGAGTCCCAATAGAAAAGGTAGGATCTGCTTGACGGCCTCATCCGTCAGGAGATGAAGGGACCATAGGGTCTTGTCCTTTTGATGGATGATTTTTAGTGAATAGGGGTTGGTCTCCTGCTCATGTAGCCAAGTCACATAGTCTGGTTCCAGGTTCTCCATGAGAAAACCTTGGAATTTTGTCGATAGGTCGCTCGGTGATTGGTCAATCCGCTTAAATGATAGTTCGATGCGTTTCATATGCCTCCTTTATTAATACAACTGCGCTTTTGGTTTCTCATCAGCGCTTTTTCTTTTACTTTTAGAATCCTTTGTCCTTATGAAACTGTCCCCTCTCGAGGTAGATAGGGGGCTATACAAAATATTCTTATTGTGTTCTGGTTTACTGTGGCAAGTTTCCGGCCCCTCGCGAGGTAGTTAGGTATCTATACAGAACGAACAGCAAAAGTACAAAGTCAAACCTGAGCAGTTTCCGTCCCCTCTCGAGGTAGATAGGTATCTATACTGGTACCCCTATCGAAAACATGTCTGGTGATTAGTTTCCGGTCCCTCACGAGGTGAATAGGTATCTATACTGGATAAAAACGGAAAGGAAATCTTTGAGAGGGATATGTTTCCGGCCCCTCTTGAGGTAGATAGGTGGCTATACTACAGGAGATTCCATTGTCAGCACTCAAAATGGGAAGTTCCCGACCCCTCGCGAGGTAAGAAGATTTCTATACTTTTCAACACCACGGTACTAAAGGAATGCGGTGGGGATTTCCAGCCCCTCGCGAGGTAGATAGGGGGCTATACGAATGACCGATTGAACAAGAACTTTGAGCGCTACCTGTTTCCGGCCCCTCTCGAGGTAGATAGGGGGATATACAATCTAGACACATCAGTATTGCACATACAATCAGTATCCGGCCCCTCTCGAGGTGAATAGGTTGTTCTACACGAAATATGGCACTTACAGATACACATGTTCTTGGAGCGTTTCCGGCCTCTCGTGAGGTAGATAGGTAGCTATACTATCTGGTGACAATCGTAGGAATTGCGCTCTGGTCGTTTCCGGCCCCTCCCGAGGTAGATAGGTAGCTATACAAAAAATCTTAGCGAAAGAATCATAGGTTATGCTAAGTTTCCGGCCCCTCTCGAGGTAGATAGGTATCTATACAATAGCTGTGGTAGCTCTGGCTATCACTGGGTAGAGTTTCCGTCCCCTCTCGAGGTAGATAGTGAGCTATATAGAACGACTTCAATCAAATTGATTTTGGGAATGGGTTCCCGACCCCTCGCGAGGTAGATAGGTAGCTATACGAAGCATTCAGCAGTTAGCTTTCAAGGAAGGCAGTTTCCGGCCCCTCTCGAGGTAAATAGGTTTCTATACCTGAATCTGCAGTTAAGCTGCGTGGAAAGGGTTTCCGGCCCCTCCCGAGGTTGATAGGAGGCTATACTATGCAACAGTGAACGAAAGTCCAGAACCACAAAAGCTTCCGGCTCCTCTCGAGATAGATAGGGAGCTATACGCAAACGTGCTCTTGACTATCAAGAACCAAGCGAAGACTAGTTTCCGGCCCCTCCCGAGGTAGATAGGTTTCTATACTATCGGAATTTAGCGCAGTTTGGTAGCGCACTTGCGTTTCCGGCCCCTCTCGAGGTAGATAGGTATCTATACAAAAAGTGACTTGCTAATACACTGGAGACTTTGAGTTTCCGGCCCCTCTAAAGGTAGATAGGTGTCTATACGAGGATTTGGGATGATTCCAAAATTTAGAGCGTGGTCTCCGGCCCCTCTCGAGGTAGATAGGTATCTATACTAAAAAACTTATGAGGAAAATCATGATGGCTATTTTATACGATGGGTTTCCGGCCCCTCGCGAGGTAGATAGGTGTCTATACATTACTTGAAGAAATTAAAAATAACGATGTAGCGTATGTTTCCGGCCCCTCTCGAGGTAGATAGGTATCTATACCGGTTCACTTTCGAACTGCAGAACCGGTTCTTATTCTGTTTCCGGCCCCTCTCGAGGTAGATAGGTATCTATACCCCATATCTTGTATGTAAACCTATAACAAGCACTAGATATAACCTATTGGAAACTACTATTAGTATACCATATTTTGTAAGAGTTTTCATTTCTAAATACCAGATTAATCACATACCTTTTTTATTCCTCCTAAATGTATAAAGGATACTATTTTATCATTAAAATTCCTTTTGTCAAGCCCAAATATAAATTTTTTAAAACAAAAACGAACCAGCTTGACTGATTCGTTTTTTTATTTACTCCTACTTCCTATACATTTTAAACTGGAGGAAGAGGTCGCTATATTTACCTGTCCATTTATGGTCAAATTTCTCATAAACTTCTAGGTGTTTCATGGTATCAGCGTCTGGATAGAAGGCCTTGTCTTCCTTGGTCTCCTCTGGGAGCATTTCTTTAGCTGATAGATTTGGTGTTGCATAGCCCACATACTCCGCATTTTTCAGAGCATTTTCAGGTTTCAACATAAAGTTGATAAAGGCATAGGCCGCATCTTGGTTTTTCACGGTTTTTGGAATGACCATGTTATCAAACCAGAGATTGCTGGCCTCAGTCGGAACGACATATTTGAGGTTAGGATTTTTCTCCAACATCTGGCTGGCTTCCCCAGAGAAGGTCACCCCGATAGCAGCATTGTTCTGAATCATGTAACCCTTCATCTCGTCCGCCACAATAGCCTTGATATTTGGAGTCAGTTTGTAGAGTTTGTCTACCGTTTCTTCCAACTGCTGTGGATCCTTTGAGTTGAGGCTGTAACCGAGCGAGTTAAGTCCGAGTCCCAGTACTTCACGCGCCCCATCAAAGAGCATAATGGAATCCTTATACTCTGGCTTCCAGAGATCATCCCAATGCTCAGGAGCCTCATCTACCATGGTTTCGTTGTAGACAATTCCCAAGGTACCCCAGAAATAAGGAATGGAGAATTTATTGCCTGGATCAAAAGACTGGTTGAGGAACTCAGGTCCGATGTTTTCAATTCCTTCAATTTTTGAATAATCAAGCGGAACCAAGAGGTCTTCGTCCTTCATCTTGTTGATCATGTACTCACTTGGGATAGCAATATCGTAGGTTGTTCCGCCTTGCTTGATCTTGGTATACATGGCTTCGTTGGAATCAAAGGTCTCATACTGAACTTGGATTCCTGTTTCTTCTGTGAATTGCTCCAAGAGTTCGGGATCGATATAGTCCCCCCAGTTGTAGATAACCAGTTTTTGACTATCACGACTGTTGATTTTACTATCTAGATGGTGGGCAATCCCCCACAAGACAAAGATAATTGCTGCAATTCCTGCTAAAAATGAATAGAGTTTTTTCATGCTTGCTCCTCCTTCTCACGTGAGATAAAGTAATAGCCAACAACTAGGATAATACTAAAGAGAAAGACAAGTGCAGATAGGGCATTGATTTCCAGTGAAATCCCCTTCCGAGCACGGGAGTAGATCTCAACTGACAGGGTCGAAAAGCCATTTCCTGTTACAAAGAAGGTCACGGCAAAGTCATCCAGCGAGTAAGTAAAGGCCATGAAATAACCTGCAATGATAGACGGTGTCAGGTAAGGAAGCATGATTTCCTTAAACATTTGAAACTGGCTGGCACCAAGGTCATAGGCCGCGTGAATCATATCATCATTCATTTCCTTGAGACGAGGCAAGACCATCAAGACCACGATAGGGATGGAAAAGGCCACGTGACTAGATAGAACCGTCAAAAATCCAAGTGAAAACTTAAGCTGGGTAAAAAGAATCAAGAAGCTAGCACCAATCATAACATCAGGCGCAACCATGAGGATATTATTGAGCGATAGAAAGGCTTCTTGGTATTTCTTACGAGACTGGTAGATGTAGATGGCTCCGAAAGTCCCGATAACTGTCGCAATCAAGGCTGATAGAAAGGCTAAGAAAAAGGTTTGGGTGAGGATTAACATGAGGCGACCATCACCAAACATAGTTTTAAAATGGCTCAAGCTAAAACCAGTAAAGCTGTTCATATCATCGCCTGCGTTAAAGGCGTAACCAATCAGGTAAAAAATCGGCAAATAAAGGATGATAAAGACAAAGGCTAGGTAGAGATTGGCAAATTTTTTCATCGTTCTCTCCTTTCCTTGGTCACCCACATGGTGATGAACATGGTTAGGATGAGGATCACACCGATGGTTGAACCCATACCGTAGTTGTCATTGGTCAGGAAGTTCTGCTCAATGGCAGTCCCCAGCGTGATAACGCGGTTCCCACCGATCAAACGGGTCAGCATGAAGAGACTCAAGCTGGGGATAAAGACTGACTGAACCCCACTTCTCACTCCATTCATTGATAGAGGGAAGATAACATGACGGAAGGTCTCCCACTTGGTCGCACCGAGGTCATAACTGGCATTGATAAGATTGTTATCCATATCATCCAAGACATTGAAAATCGGCAAAATCATAAAGGGAAGCTCGATATAGCTTGCGACGAAGATAAAGGAGAAATCCGTAAAGAGCAACTGCTGCGAACCGATTCCGATGAATTCCAAAAATTGGTTAATAGAGCCATTTTGACCAAAAATCCCGATAAAGGCATAGGCTTTAAGGAGCAAATTGATCCAGGTTGGCAAGATAATCAGCATGAGCCATAGCTGACGGTGCTTAAGACGAGTCAAAAAGAGGGCTGTTGGATAACTGATGAGTAGCGTCACCATAGTCACAATCCCTGCATAGAGCACAGAGTTGAAGCTCATTTTAAGGTAGGTCAAGTTTTGTGACGCAAAGTAGGATTTATAGTTTTCTAAACTAAACTGCCCTTCAATGTTGAAAAAGGATTGACCGAAAATCAAGACCAAGGGTGCGAGGACAAAGAGGGCAATCCAAAGCATGTAAGGCACTACAAAGAGTTTAGAGGTTGTTTTCTTCATCTCTTTCCTCCTCGATCGCGTTAATCAGACCTGCTTCCTGCTCTTCGATTTCTACGTATTCTTCAATACGAGCATCGAACTCTTCTTCGGTTTCGTTGAGACGCATGATGTGGATGTCTTCTGGTTCAAAATCCAGACCAATTTCCTCACCAACGATGGCCTTACGAGTTGAGTGGATCATCCATTCATTTCCAAGTTCGTCATAGGCGATAATTTCGTAGTGAACCCCACGGAAAAGTTGAGTATCGACCTTAACTTGGAGCTTGCCTTCTTCAGGAAGAGTAATGCGCAAGTCTTCTGGACGAATCACGACTTCAACAGGTTCATTTGGCTTCATCCCACCATCCACCGCTTCAAAGCGTTTGCCGTTAAACTCGACCAAGTAGTCCTCAATCATGGTTCCTGGCAAGATGTTGGATTCACCGATAAAGGTGGCAACAAAATGGTTGATTGGCTCATCATAGATATCTACAGGCGTTCCTGACTGGACAATCTCGCCATCATTCATAACGAAAATCCAGTCACTCATGGCCAGAGCTTCTTCCTGATCGTGAGTAACAAAGACAAAGGTAATCCCCAATCGTTGTTGCAGTTCACGCAGTTCGTACTGCATGTCTGTTCGCAATTTCAAGTCCAGCGCTGACAAAGGCTCGTCTAGCAAAACCACACGGGGTTGGTTGATGATGGCACGGGCAATGGCCACACGCTGACGTTGTCCTCCAGAAAGTTTACGGATGGAACGTTTTTCATAACCTTCCAACTGAACCATCTTGAGAACTTCCGCTACGCGTTGTTCGATTTCTTTCTTGTCAATCTTACGCAAGCGGAGTGGAAAGGCAACATTTTCAAACACATTCATATGTGGAAACAAGGCATAGGATTGGAAGACCGTATGGACGTCTCGCTTGTTGGTTGGGATGTCGTTAATCCTTACCCCATCCAGTAAAATATCCCCTGTCGTAGCATCCAGTAAACCTGCAATGATGTTTAGGATGGTTGATTTTCCTGAACCAGATGCGCCTAAAAGAGTGTAGAACTTCCCTTCTTCCAACTCAAAGTTAATGTCTTTGAGAACCTTGGTGTTGCTGTCTTCAAAAACTTTAGAGACGTTTTTGAATTCGATAATTGGTTTTTTCAATTGGCATAAATTCCTTCTTTTTCATAAATTAACAGATCAGGGCTCTGTCAAGCCGCTACTACCTCTTGCAGGGAGTAAAACCACCTGCATACATCTTCGCTACCGATAGGCTTTCACCCCCTTTCCATTGACATAGCAGCAGCTACTATGGCGAAACCTTACTCCTTCTCACCCAAGATTCGGACTTCTCTCTCAAGGGTGACACCTGAATGTTCCTTGACTTTTTCGATGACGGACTGGATCAAGTCCTCGTAGTCTTTGGCCGTACCGTCAGCAACATTGACCATAAAACCTGCATGCTTTTCAGATACTTCAACACCACCGATACGATAGCCTTTCAAGCCAGCCTCTGAAATCAACTGACCTGCAAAATGCCCTACTGGACGCTTAAAGACTGAACCACAAGATGGGTACTCTAGAGGTTGTTTGAGTTCGCGAAGGTGAGTCAAGCGATCCATTTCCTGCTTGATAACCTGATGATTTCCTGGAGCTAGGGCAAATTTAGCTGACAAGACAATGGCCCCAGAATCCTGAATGGCTGAATGACGGTAACCAAAAGCCAAATCCTTGGCTGACAAGGTCTCGATTTCCCCTTCCTTGGTCAGAATCTTACAAGACTGCAAGATGTGAGCAATCTCTCCTCCATAGGCACCCGCATTCATAAAGACAGCGCCGCCTACGCTCCCTGGAATCCCGCAAGCAAATTCAAAACCAGTCAAACTATGACGAAGTGCAATGCGTGTTGTTTCAATCAAATTAGCACCCGCTTCAGCTTCAATAGTGTAACCATCAACTGAAACGTTATTGAGCTTGTCACACAAGATGACAAAACCACGGATTCCACCTTCACGAACGATGATATTGCTGGCATTTCCTAGCACCATCCAAGGAATATTCTCCTGATTGGCAAATTGGACAACACGCGCCATCTCATAGCGATTTCGTGGCAAAACTAGGTAATCCGCTCGACCTCCTACCTTGGTATAGGTATAAGTCTTCAAGGGCTCCTTGAAACGAATATCAATTCCTTCTAATTGTTCTTGTATTTTAGTTACGAATGTCATATCTCTCATCCTTTTGTAAAGTCATTTCATTATACCATTTTTAAGGGCTTTTGACGACAGGAAAATTCTTGGTGTCAAAGCATCGCATAAAAAAAGAGGTAAACCTCTTTTTATGATGATTTTTTCCAAAATGTAGATTTTGTTAGCCAAACAAAGGCCTGTACTTCTACAAGAAGAATGCCCTCCACTACAAGTGGATTTGCAATCCATCCCACTTGAGATAAAGCTGGAGCCAAGTCAAACAAGGCATGGAAACCATAGGCAGCAAAGAGATAGTTCCATTTCTTTTGGCTAACACTTTGGTAAACCCAGATGGAAAGACCAATTTGCAGTACTAGAGCCAGCACACGCTCAACTCCTAGTAAATAAACCTGCCACACAGAAAGAGACTGAACCGTTTCGAGTGTAGTCTTTGGAAGGAGATTGGCCACATCAGTATTTGAAGACTGGATAAGTGAAAAGAGGATCAACAAACTGATTAAGCTTCCCATCCCAAGATAGAGCAACTCCAAACCTCCATGTCCCAAGCCGTAAGCCAAAGCGTCTTTATCTTCTAGACATCTCTTTTTCTCCAACCATTTAAAAAAGACAAGGCGGGCAGTTTCCTCAAAAAGGGCAGCCATGGCAATCGCGTAAAGAACATATAGGAAAGGTTGCTCATTCATGAGCGAAATCGTTCCGTCTTTTTGCGGTTGAAGGACTAGAAAGTGAACCATCTTCTCTAACACTTGAGAAGAAACAAAAAATGCGATTGCCCCCAAGCCCATCACTGCAAGAGAGATCTGAAACCGTTTTTTGGCATACCAAGTCCCACCTACTAGGACTAAAACCAAAGCGATCATGGTAAGGATAATATGTACTGTCATCTTTTTCTCCTATTCTGACTTATCAATGTCTTTCTTCATCTCGTCAACGTTAAATTTAGCAAATAAATACTGGCGATCTTGAACTGGAAAACGTTGATCCAACTGATCGACTGGTCCAACCTCGATTATTCCTTCTTTGATAACAAAGTCCATCACGTGTCCACCAAAAGTCAAATCATCTGAGATAAAATGCAGATGGTAGCCTGCAACACTGACCCCATGGAAAATCTCTGGTGTCCAAAATCCAACGATGGTTCCCGATACATTTTCACGACTATATTCAGGCTGGTGTGTCGCGACATCAGCAAACTTGGTGTCTGTTGTTGACTTGGGAATCATCCGTACATGCATATGGGCGAATTCCCCATGAATCTTGATGGAGCGAAAGAGATTTTCCCCATCATAGTAGGACACAATCCGCTTTTCTAATTCCTTGTCCGTCATCTCAAAGCGCTGGCGGAAAATCACTTCTGCCTGATGGGGGACCACTGCTGCATAAGGGATAAGAGCATCGGGTGCGACTTCTACAATTTCAGGTTGTTTCCCTGATCCTTTGGCTTGATAAGCCTTGCCATCAAGGACAATCAACTCCCCATCAATCGAATCAAGGGTTCCCAAACCAAGATCGCCATGTTCCAGCAATTCTCCTACGGTCATGGTTCCGCCATAGAGACCTGCCATTAGGGCACCTAGAGTATTGTATTGAAATAATTTTACCGGTTCCTGCACTTTTCTATCCATTCTCTTTCTTATCTTCTTTTCAATGAATCATCATACTTTCTAAGTATACCACATTTGCTCTTAGATGTGAAAGGGAGAATTACTTTTCCCATTGCAAAGGAGACAAAAAAAAGGTACAATGTAAAAAATCACAGGAGGTCTGGAATGACGAAACAAAGCAAATACCAAGCAGTTGTGTCCTTTCTAAAAAAAGGTATTGAATCAGGAAAATTCCCAACTGGAAGCAGACTTCCCTCTATCCGTCAACTGAGTCTGGACTTTCATTGTAGCAAGGACACTGTCCAACGAGCCCTGCTAGAATTACGCCATGAACAATACCTCTATGCCAAACCCCAGAGTGGTTACTATGTTCTAGAACAAGGTCAGCATCAGGACTTGGAAATCGAGGTTACTGACGAACACGCCACTGCTTATGACGACTTCAGACTCTGTGTCAACGAAACCCTGATAGGCCGAGAAAACTACCTCTTCAACTACTATGACAACCAAGAAGGCCTTGAGGAACTCAGACAATCTGTCCATCAACTCCTCTTTGACCAGGCTCTCTACTGCAAACCAGATCAACTGGTTCTAACATCTGGCACCCAGCAAGCTCTCTTTATCCTTTCTCAGATCAACTTCCCGAGCAAGGGAGAGGAGATTCTAGTTGAACAGCCTACTTACCACCGGATGAACCGCCTCTTGATCGCTCAGGGATTGGCCTATCAGAGCATTGAACGCCGTATTGATGGCATTAACCTTGAAGAACTAGAAGAACAGTTCAAATCTGGGAAAATCAAATTTCTCTATACCATTCCTCGTTTCCACTATCCTCTTGGCCATTCCTATTCTGATCAAGAAAAAAGGGCCATTCTGGATCTAGCAAACCAGTATGGTGTTTATATCGTAGAGGATGACTATTTAGGGGACCTAGATCCTAGAAAGGGCCAAACCTTCCACTATCTGGATACTGAAGATCGGGTCATTTATATCAAGTCCTTCTCAACCAGCCTCTTTCCAGCCCTTCGCATTACCGCTCTCATTCTCCCAAATGCCCTAAAAGAGGCCTTTGTTTCCTACAAAAATATCCTGGACTATGACAGCAATCTCATCATGCAAAAGGCTCTCTCTCTTTACATCGATAGTCAGTTATTTGAAAAAAATCGACTGGCTCGACTGACCCTTCAAGAGAACTATCAGGCTCGGATAAAGGAAGTGCTTAAAAAAAATACCTGTCCCTTGCCCTACTATCCTCTACATGATGGCCTTCTCCTTGATTTGAGAACCTATCCTAAAATTGCTAGTTTAAAGCATAGCTCACTCAAACCAGACTTCTTTGAAGAGGCTTATTTGGATGCCTGTCCTTATCAGTTCGCCAAAGTCACTCTCGAAAATCTAGAAGCACTATTACAATACATAAAAGCAGAATTGGATTAAACTCCAACTCTGCTTTCTTTTTACTGTTCAACTTCTGTTAGTTTCGCTGCTTTTTCTAGATAGGTTTGATAGGTTCCGTCATCTTTCATTTTTTGGATAACCTTATCTACTACTGCTTTCAAGTCTGATTGATCCTTCTTGATAGCAACGGCATTGGCTTCGCCATCTTTCATCGTCAAAGTAGCTGTCGCAACGACAAGGTCTGAGTTTTTACCTACGTAACTAAGAGCAACTGGTTCATCCATATGAACAGCATCCACTTTTCCAGCCTGCAATTCATTGACTGCTTCACCCATATTGGTCAAGGATGTCAATTGGGCATTTGGCAATTGTTCCTTGACCATGGTTTCTGGAACAGTTCCCTTTTGAGCTGCGATATTTGCACTTGCTAGGTTTGAAAGATCCTTGTATTTGTCTAAATCGGCTTTTCTAACCAAGAAACTCATCTTGTTTTCATAGTAAGGGATTGAAAAGTCAAAGACTTCCTTTCTCTCATCGGTGGCACTAATTCCTGCAATAGCCAAGTCAGCCTTTCCAGTTTGAAGACTGGTCAAGGCATTGTCAAAACTCATACTAGAGATTTCAAGCTTAACTCCAAGTTCATCTGCAATCGCCTGAGCCATATCAATATCTGCACCAACCACTTGGTTTTTACCATCTACCAAGGATTGGAATTCAAATGGCGCATAGTCTGGGCTGGTCGCAACAACTAGCTTTCCTTTCTATTTAATAGCCTCCACAGCAGACTGGGAACTATCCGTACTTGACTGACAGGCTACTAAAATCATGCTGGCAAGCATGCTACACACAAGTAATGTCCATTTCTTAAACTTCATAAATAAACGACCTTTCTGTTATTTCTGAATAATTATAACCTATTTGAAAATACTTGTCAACATTTTCAGAATTTTCATTTCAAAAAAATTCCTTTTTATTCAAAAATAAAGACTAATCTGAGTTGATTAGTCTTTTTAGTGCATATTTAATCCATTTCTTAGAGTTCGACGATTTTACCTGTTTCAAAGTAAACAACCCATTCACAGATATTTTTTGCATAGTCTCCGATACGCTCCAAGAAAGAAATGACCTGGAAGTAATCACGACCTGTAACGATAGCTTCAGGGTTTTTCTTGATTTCTTCTGTAGCCAAATCTCGGATGCTATCAAAGTAATGGTTGATTTTTTCATCCATAGCCGCAACTTCATAGGCTTGGTCCACAGAGCCGTTCAGATAGAGATCTAGAGCTGCTTCAACGAAGTTTTTCACATCGCGTCCCATCTTTTTGATTTCTTCTTCAACAGAAGGGATACGTTGTTCCCCCTTCATACGAATAGTCGCCTCAGCGATAGACACTGCATGATCTCCCATGCGTTCCACGTCAGAAACTGCCTTGAGAACGGTCAAGACGGTACGAAGATCTTGCGAAACAGGTTGCTGGAGGGCAATCATTTCAAATGATTTCTTTTCCAACTTCACTTCATATTCATTTACTTCTGCATCGTCTTCGATGACTTCTTTTGCCAAATCACGGTCATGCGTGACAAAGGCACGCACTGTACGATTGATCTGCGAAAGCACTTCTTGTCCCATGGCGTAGAACTGGTTGTGCAATTTCTCTAAATCTTCTTCAAATTGAGATCGTAACATCTTTCAACTCCTTATCCAAATTTTCCTGTTATATAATCTTCTGTTTCCTTGTTTTGAGGGGAAAGGAACATCTTCTTGGTATCGTTAAACTCGATTAAATCCCCATCTAGGAAAAATCCTGTCTTATCAGAGATACGAGAAGCCTGCTGCATGGAACGTGTTACCAAGAGCATGGTGTATTTGTCTTTTAGACCATACAAGGTTTCTTCAATCTTACCAGCCGAGATAGGATCCAAAGCTGAAGTTGGTTCGTCCAAGAGGATGATTTTAGGGCTGGTTGCCAAAACACGGGCAACACAGACACGTTGCTGTTGACCCCCTGAGAGACCAATGGCCGAATCATGCAAACGATCCTTGACTTCATCCCAGATAGAAGCACGTTGCAAGGCCTTTTCTACTGCTTCATCAAGGACCTGTTTATCCTTGACCCCATTGATACGTAGTCCGTAAATAACATTTTCGTAAATAGACATAGGGAAGGGATTGGGCTGTTGGAAAACCATGCCAATTTCCTTACGCAATTCAACCGTATCGGTACGTGGACTGTAGATATTGTGGCCATTATAAATCACTGTTCCAGTTGTTGTCACCTCAGGATTTAAATCGCCCATGCGGTTGATAGCCTTGAGCAGAGTGGACTTTCCTGATCCAGAAGGACCAATGAGGGCGGTTATTTCCTTGGGTTGGAAAGAAAGGGAAACACTGTTCAAAGCCTTCTTTTTATTGTAATAAACGGACAGGTCTTTAACCTGCAAAATCGGTTCTGTCATACTGCTTCCTTTCTAACCAAAGTGTCCCGTTACATAGTCATTGGTAGACTGTAGCTTGGCATTTTGGAAAATGTTGGACGTCTTATCATACTCGATCAAATCGCCCAAGTAGAAAAATCCTGTGTAGTCACTCGCACGGGCGGCCTGTTGCATACTGTGGGTAACGATGATGATGGTAAAATCCTTCTTCAATTCCAGCATTGTTTCTTCCAGCTGGGCTGTCGCAATCGGATCCAAGGCTGAAGCAGGCTCATCCATCAAGAGGATATCTGGCTTAACAGAGATGGCACGAGCGATACAGAGACGTTGTTGCTGACCACCTGAAAGCATCAAGGCTGATTTGTGGAGGTCGTCTTTGACCTGATCCCAAAGGGCAGCCTGTCTTAGAGAGGTTTCTACAATTTCATCAAGTACTTTCTTATCCTTAACACCTGCACGTTCATGAGCAAAAGTGATGTTGCGGTAAATAGACTTGGCAAATGGATTTGGACGTTGAAAGACCATTCCGATATGCTTACGCATCTCATAGACATTGATTTCAGGACGATTGACGTCAATTCCTTGGTAAAGAATTTGACCTGTTACCTTGGCAATGTCAATGGTATCATTCATCCGATTGAGACTACGGAGATAGGTAGATTTCCCAGATCCTGATGGACCAATCAAGGCCGTTATTTTATTTTTTTCAAATTGCATATCGATGCCCTTGATGGATTCATTTTTACCATAGTAAACATGTAAATCCTTGGTTGAGAGGGCCACTTTTTCTTCAGGGAAGGTGATGATATGCTTTTCATCCCAGTTATATTTTGACATGGCTTCTCCTTTAGGCAGCGGTTAATTTCTTGTGTAAATAGCTTCCGAGTTTGCGAGCTCCAAAGTTAAAGATTAGGATAAAGATGAGGAGCACCGCGGCAGAACCAGCTGATACGATGGTAGCATCAGGAATGGTTCCTTCACTGTTGACCTTCCAAATGTGGACAGCCAAGGTTTCTGCTTGACGGAAGATTGAGATAGGGCTGGTAACACTAAGGATATTCCAGTTAGACCAATCAAGGGCTGGAGCGGACTGTCCTGCCGTATAGATAAGAGCGGCGGCCTCACCAAAGATACGGCCAGATGCCAAGACAACACCTGTTACAATACCTGGAAGAGCTTCAGGAATGACGACATGGACCACAGTCTCCCAACGAGAAATTCCAAGGGCCAGACCAGCCTCACGTTGCGTATGGTGAACGTGTTTTAAACTGTCCTCGACATTTCGAGTCATCTGAGGAAGGTTAAAGACCGTCAAAGCCAAGGCACCTGAAATAATAGAAAATCCATACTCAAACTGAACGACGAAAATCAAGTAACCAAAGAGACCCACAACGACTGATGGTAAAGAAGACAAAATCTCAATACAGGTACGAATAAAATTGGTCACAGGCCCTTTTTTGGCATACTCAGCAAGGAAAACGCCAGCTCCCATAGACAGGGGAACAGAAATGATCAAGGTAATGACCAAAAGGAAGAAGGAATTATAGAGCTGAATCCCGATACCCCCACCTGCTTGATAAGAGGAGGATTTCCCAGTCAAGAAGGACCAAGAGATGTGCGGTAACCCTCTCACCAAGATATAGAGAATCAAAGATGCCAAAATGGTCACAATGATACCCGCGATGGTATAGAGGACAGCTGTTGCAAGTTTATCTAATTTCTTAGCGTGCATAGTTTTTCTTTCCTCTTTCTTTCGTAATCAATTTAATCACACTATTAAAGGCTAAACTCATCAAGAGCAAGACCAAGGCCAGTGACCAGAGTACGTTATTATCAACTGTACCCATGACGGTATTTCCGATACCCATAGTCAAAACAGAAGTCAAAGTCGCAGCTGGTGTTGTTAGCGAGGTTGGGATAACTGCTGAGTTTCCGACAACCATCTGAATAGCAAGGGCTTCACCGAAGGCACGCGCCATCCCAAAGACCACTGCAGTGAAAATACCTGAACGTGCTGCTTTCAAGGTCACACGCCAGATGGTTTGCCAGCGAGTTGCCCCCATAGCCAAACTCGCTTCACGGTAATGACGAGGAACAGCACGCAAGCTGTCTGTTGTCATAAAGGTTACAGTTGGTAGGATCATAACAAAGAGAACGAAAATCCCTGACAAAATCCCAAACCCAGTTCCACCAAAGATGCTACGAACAAAAGGCACCACAACTTGCAAACCGATAAATCCATAGACGACTGAAGGAATACCGACGAGGAGTTCAATGGCTGGTTGCAAGATTTTTGCACCCTTTGGTGATACTTCTGTCATAAAGACTGCAGCACCAATAGCAAAGGGAGTTGCGATGAGAGCTGATAAAATCGTCACAATAAAGGAACCCAAAATCATCGGAAGGGCACCAAATTGTTTCCCTGAAGGATTCCAAGTTTGTCCAAAGAGGAAATCAAAGATGTTCACTCCATTGACAAAGAAGGTCGATAAGCCTTTTTGAGCTACAAAAATCAAAATCATCGCCACAATGATGACAATCAAAGAAAGGCAAGTGAAGGTCAAACCTTTACCAAACTTCTCAAGGCGAGAGTTCTTTGAAGGAGAGAGTAATTTTTTAGATAGTTCTTCTTGATTCATTATTGACCTCCTTCTACTGCTGTAACGGTATCTGAAGCATCCTTTTGAACTTTCATTTCATTGATAGAGATATAGCCCATGCCCTTAACAATCCCATTTTGGGCTTCATCTGAGAGGACGAATTTTAAAAATTCAGTCGCCAACTCATTTGGCTTACCAAGTGTGTACATATGTTCATAAGACCACAAAGGCCAGTTGTTGGTCGTTACATTTTCAGACGTAGGCTCATACCCATTGAGCTTCATGGTCTTGACTGAGTCATCCACATAGGCAAAGGCAAGATAAGAAATGGCTCCTGGAGTTTGGGAGACAATCGACTTGACCATTCCATTGGAATCCTGCTCTTGGCTCTGCATAGCAGATTGGCCATTCATTACGACATTGTCAAAGGTTGCTCGTGAACCAGAACTTGCTGCTCGGTTGATGATTGAAATTGCCAGGTCTTTGCCCCCAACCTCTTTCCAGTTAGTCACTTCACCTGTAAAGATTTTGCGAAGTTGCTCGGTTGTGAGATTTTCAACATCCACTTCTTTGTTCACAATCACTGCCAGACCAGCCACTGCAACCTTGTGATCTACTAGAGCTGAAGCATCAATTCCATCTTTTTCCTCAGCAAAAACGTCAGAGTTGCCAATATCTACAGCTCCAGACTGTACCTGAGAAAGTCCTGTTCCCGAACCTCCACCTTGAACGTTGACTGTTTTTCCGATATTTTTTGAACCAAATTCGTCTGCTGCGGCTTCAACCAAAGGCTGAAGAGCAGTTGATCCGACGGCTGTCATGGTTTCTCCACGATCAATCCAGCTTGCACATCCTGCTAGAGAACCTGCCAGCAAAAGAGTCGCAAGAGATAGGACGAGCTTTTTTCTTTTTTTCACTATTTTTCTCCTTGAACATAATGATGAATGCTCTGATTTCTTTCTGTTCCTATCATATCAATTAGTGATGATAAGATTTGGTTTACGATTTATAGACTGGAAGCCCCATTGAGGACCAGTCAATTCATCACATAATATAAGTAAAAATGAAAGACTATCAGAAAAAACTCATACTTCCAATATAACATAGAATAGATTCTTTGACTAGCTTTTTCACTTGAATCTGAGCCCTTTTGGATAATAATTTTTCAAAACATTTCCAGTAACTTTTGCAAAGCCCAGACCGTTTCCTTGAACCACAACTTGATACCATCCATTTGGTAGACTTTCAGCTAGCTGAACTGTTTCCCCAGCCACATATTTTACAAAATCCTCATCATTGATTTCGACTGTTTGCAAAACTTGACTTGGTTTTAAGGCTAATCCCAGAGCAAAGCTTGGTTCGAAGCGTTTTTTCTTAAAAGTACCCAGATGAAGCCCATTTCGGGCAATTTTGAGTTTCCCTAGATCAGGTAACATCTCCGGCAAGAGATAAAGTTGGTCTCCAAAAGTTTGTAGTACGCCAGTTAGCGATATTTTGAGATGTTTTTGGGCAAATTCTTGCCATAAGTTCTGCTGTTCGCGACTGAGATTGGTCTTGCTGGCCTTGAATTTGGGTGCTGGATTTTCTCCCTTAAACTGCAGGTGGGCTACAAACTGGCCTTCTCCCTTGAAATGATGAGGGTACATTCGAGCCGTTTCAGGAAGATCAATTCCTGCTACCATACCGTTCACATGCTCGACTGGAAGCAATTCAAAATCATAAGCATCAAGCAACCAGTGGACGATTTCTTCATTTTCCTCAGGTGACCAAGTACAGGTCGAGTAGACCAGACGGCCACCTTCAGCAAGCATGGTCACTGCATCTTCTAGAATTTCCCTTTGGAGACTAGCACATTGACTAGGATAATCGGTACTCCAATAATCCATGGCATCTGGCTGCTTACGAAACATCCCTTCACCCGAGCAAGGTGCATCAAGGACTATCACATCAAAATAGCCTTTAAAGACTTTGGCCAAACGGTCCGCGGACTCATTGGTCACGACAACGTTTGTAGCTCCAAACCGCTCCATATTTTCCACTAAAATCTTAGCCCGCTTGTTTGAAATTTCGTTGGAAACAAGGACTCCCTGATTAGCCAGATAGGCTGCCAATTGAGTGGATTTCCCACCTGGCGCTGCCGCCAAGTCCAAGACCTTCATACCAGGAAGGGGCTGAGTTACCTGTGCGACCATTTGGGCTGCAGGCTCTTGCGAATAAACGAGACCCGTCACGTGCTCTGGTGACTTCCCTGAGACCTTGCCATAGTGTCCCCAAGGTGTATGAGGAATGACATCTGCAAACGACAGCTGACTTTCTTTTAAGGGATTGACCCGAAAAGCCGATACCGCTTCCTGTTTAAAAGAGGCAAGAAAATCTCTTGCCTCATCTTCTAGTATCGCTTCATATTTTTCAACAAATCCTTCTGGAAATTGCATTTAATTTTCTTTCCTTTCATAAATATAGGACTGAATCTCTTCTTGCATCTCGATTGGCACCATCATGACAGGCTGACGCGTTTTAAAATCAACATCCTCACCAGAAACTGTAAGAAGACGATAGCCCAGACTGTCTCCTAGGATACTTGCAGCAGCGTAATCCCAAGGTTGCAAATAGGTGATATAAGTCAGCAGACGACCTGATAAAACCTTGGCAAAACTAATGGCCGCACTACCATAGACACGGACTCCCAACGCTGCTCGGCCCAAATCAGCCAAGCCCCACTCATTGGTTTCAAACATACCTGAGTTACCGGCAACTAAAAATTCTTGAAGAGGTTTCTTTTTAAAAGTCGGTAAGAGCTCGTTATTCCGACAAGGAGGAAAGGCACCACCACCATGGTAACAATCGCCTTTCATGACATCATAAATGATACCAAATTTGCCCACACCATTCTCAAAATAAGCCAACATAACAGCAAAATCTTCCTGCTGAGCGACAAAGTTATTGGTACCGTCAATGGGATCAATCACCCAAACAGTGCCCTGACCGACTGCAGCACGTAAACAGCCCTCTTCCGCGCAAATCAAATCTTCTGGATAAGATGCCAAAATTCTCTGAACTAAGAGATCCTGAACTTTCTTATCCAAACGCGTCACCAAGTCTGTAGGGGAAGACTTTCGCTCGACCTGCAAATCTTCTTTCATGTGAGCCAAAATATAGTCAGCAGCTTCTTGCACAATCTGTTTGGCAAATTCAAATTTAGTTTCCAAGAGAAATCTTCCCTTCCCCTTTTTCCTTGGCAGCCTGAACTGCTCGGTAAAGCGAATAGCCACTAACTGTTTCAAATTCTCGTCCCAAACGTTTCTCTTCACTCTTGCTTGGCACAACCAATTTGAATTCCTTGTAAGACTCTAGCAGTTTTTTTGCTTCTACCTTGTCTTCATAGGCAGCTTCAACATCATTAAAAAAAGAAAGCACTGAAGCAAGTTCTTCAGTGCTCCACGACAAATCTAGTGGGTAACTATACTGTTTGTTCATCTATCCAATACCAGCTCTCAATGTTGCTTCTTTTAGTTCTTGTTTACGGTAACTACGAGGGAGAAAAGCACGAATCTCATCTTCATTAAAACCGATCTGCATGCGTTTGGTGTCTATAATAATTGGGCGACGCAAAAGACTAGGATATTGCTCAATCAACTGAAGCAACTCCGATACCGAAATACTCTCTACATCAATATCCAATTTTTGGAAAATTTTTGAACGAGTTGAAATGATGTCATCAGTACCATTTTCGGTCAAGGAAAGAATGTGTTGCAATTCTTTTCTTGTTAAAGGACTGGTCATAATATTGTGCTCCTCAAAAGGAACTTTATGCGTCTCTAACCAGGCCTTTGCCTTACGACATGATGTACAACTCGGTGATAAAAATAGTGTAATCATGCTTTTCTCTTCTTTATCTATACTTTGCTATTCTTATTATACAAAAAAATAAAGCGCTTGACTAGCAATTTCTAGAAAAAAGCCTATTTTTTTCTAGAAAAATAGACTGTATGCGAACGAATTACTCAATTCCAATGAAGTTAATTCACTCCTCGTAAGAATTTTTAACTTCATCTCTGTTTTATCAATGCAACACATTAAAGTATTCTACGACTTTTCAAATAAAGAAAACCAAAGAAACTTTCATAGAGTCCAAAGAAGAGAAGGAAAGCATGGAGGAAGAAGGTCTCTGGTAAAATCAAAATAACGGGATCCTTTGCGGGATCAAAAAGCCAGGTATCATCTCCCACAAAGAGAATCTGATGGAAAAGAGTAAAGAATTGCTCAAAACCAATCAAAACTCCCACAAGCCCAATGACCAGAGGCAATAACACTAGGGTCAGGATACTTTTACGATAGAGGGGTAGAAAGCCTTTTTTTACAATCTTTTTAACAAAGAAATAGAAACATGGTAGTGTTACCAAAGTAACAAACTGAGCCAAGTGGAAGAGATTCTTCACCACCGCAAAGTGGTGCAGGCCTGCCGCTGAAGAACGAAAATCCGGCATCTCTAAGACCTGACTAAAGGGATTGGTCAGGTAATTCATCAAAATTTGAAAGTTGTACTGAATGGTTTCGGATTTTAGATAGACTCGATTCGCTAAGTTCAGCCACTGAATCTCCATGGGATAGAAAATCCAAGCCAGATAAATAGTCAGTAGGATAGAAAGGGAGAGGAAAAAGAGCATACTTCCCCAAAAGGTCAGTTTAGTTTTCATCAAAATTCCACTCCGCAAGGCTAGAAACTACATGAGTTGGTGCAATTGGCAGGTCCGCCACTTCTTCTGCCTTGGTAAAACCTGTTGTCACTAAAAGCGTCGGAATGCCATTATCAATCCCTGCCCGAATATCTGTCAAGTAGTTATCCCCCACCATGAGCAATTCTTCTCGTTTCAAGCCCAAGTGCTCAACTGCCTTATCCATAATGATAGCATTTGGTTTCCCGATATAAACTGGTTTGACCCGTGTTGCTGCTTCAAGAAGGGTTATCAGTGAACCAGCACCTGGCAAGAGACCACGCTCTGTTGGGATATTAAGGTCTGGATTGGTTCCGATAAAGTGAGCACCCTTTTGGATTGCTAGAGTAGCCGTCGCAAATTTTTCATAGTCGACTTGCCAGTCCAGTCCAACTACCACATAGGCAGGATTTTCCTTGTCTTCGACATAACCAGCCGCTTTAATAGCATCTTTGAGCCCTGCTTCACCGACGACATAGACTGTCTTTTCCAGTCCCAAGTCATTCATATAGTCAATGGTTGCTAGAGTTGCCGTGTAGACAGTTGAAAGAGGCGTGTCGATATTAAAATTCTGAGCCAACATCTCTTGAACGCTCTCAGGAGTACGAGTTGTATTGTTGGTCACAAAGAGATAGGGAATCTCTCGTTTTTGCAATTCATGCACAAAAGCCTCTCCCGCTGGAATCCGGTCTTTTCCCTTGTAAATGGTTCCGTCTAAATCAATTAAATAACCTTTATAAGCCATATCGTCCTTTCTAATTGCCTTTAATTTCTTGCCATGTAATCATAGCTTGGGCATTGATCTCGCCATCACTGATGATCTCATGCTTGCTTTCTAGTCCATTGAGTTCATATGCTGAAGCAATCATACCACCTGGTCGCACTTCTTTGACATATTTGAGATTGATTTTCTTTGGAATATACTTGGTCAAAAAATCTGCTCCCATGACCTCAAAAATCCAATCCAGGTATTTACTATTATTGACATGACCATTCATATCCAAGTCGTAAAAACGAACATGGTAGTCTTTACTGATCGGGTCTTCTAGGTTAGCATACTTCGGCCCACGGATGAGTTTTTTATCAAACTCAGACTGGTAAGGAGCAACAATCTCCGGTTCGACAGCATGGACTTTGCGACTGTCTCTGTCCATGAGAACAAAGGTTGCTAACATGCGAATGATTTCTTGGCCTGCTTCATCATAGATGGTGAAACGGCGGTAGCAAAAAAGACGATTGTAAGTCAATGCTTCTGTTTCAATCGTAATCTCCTCAGCAAAGCGAGGCAAACGTACCACGTCAATCTCATAATCTGTGATAATCCAGACCAGATTGTAACGTTCTAACATATCCTTGTCGCTAACTCCCAGCTCAATCGACTGCATACCTGATACTTGCAGGGACAGCAAAATCACATCTGGAAGTTTGATATGACCGTTCATGTCCGCCATATCAAAAGGAATTTTCATTTTCATTTGATAAGTTAAGCCCATTGTTCTACTCCAAAATAAATCGTTCTGCTACAGTGTCTCCCAAGAAGAGACCCCTCTTTGTCATTCGGACACGATCACCGTCGATCTGCATAAGACCTTGTTGAACCAAGTCTCTGACAATTTCTCCATATAGTCCTTCAAAGGACCGTCCGAATTTTTCCTCAAATCGTGTCATGGAAACCCCGGATTTCTTGCGGAGTCCTAGGAACATTTCTTCTTCCATCTGCTCCCTTTGACTCAGGTGTTCTTCTGTAATGCGAGCATTTCCTGCCTCTACCGCATTGAGATAGTGGCGGATAGGCCCGTGGTTTTTATAGCGCACCCCGTTCACATAACCTGAAGCACCCGCACCGATACCATAATATTCAGCGTTGTCCCAGTACATGAGATTGTGGCGACTTTCAAAATCAGGCTTTGAGAAATTGGAAATCTCATAATGCTCAAAACCCGCTCGCTCCAGCTCTGCGATGATGTACTCAAACATCTCAGCTTCCAGTTCCTCCTTAGGCAGAGGCAATTTCCCTCGTCTCATGCGGTTCATAAAGACCGTATGATTCTCCAAAATCAAGCTATAAAGACTCATATGAGGAATATCAAGCGAGATAGCCTTAGCTACATTGTCCTTGACCTGAGCCATAGTTTGACCAGGTAGAGCATAGATTAGGTCGATGGAGATATTGTCAAAACCAGCCAGTTTGAGGCGATCGATATTTTCATAAATATCCTTCTCCAAGTGACTACGCCCAATCTTTTTCAGCATTTTGTCATCAAATGTCTGCACACCTAAGGAAACACGATTGACTGGCGAATGTTTCAAAACCGCGATTTTATCCGCGTCCAAATCTCCTGGATTGGCCTCAATAGTCAGCTCTTCCAAGGCAGACAAGTCCAGGTTTTTAGTCAAGCCATTCAAGAGCACCTCTAATTGCGGAGCAGACAAAGCCGTTGGCGTCCCTCCTCCAATGTAGAGAGTTCGCAACTTTTGGATATCATAAGAACGAAACTCTTCTAGCAGATGCTCCAAATAACTATCTACTGGTTGATTCTTAATAAAAACTTTTGAAAAGTCACAATAATAACAAATCTGTGTGCAAAAGGGGATATGCACATAGGCTGACGTTGGTTTTTTCTGCATAGTATTTATTATACCACAAAGACTGGTTGCAGATAAAAATCACCATCTCCAAAAATCAGAGATGGTGATACATTACACTTCAGTAATATCGATGATGATTTCTTCTTGGTCTTCAGCGACGTCTGGAGTTGCTGACTGTTCTTGCCACTGCTCCTTGAGATTGTTAAAGGTTTCCTTTGACGCTTCTGTCGCTTGTCGAGCACATGTTTTGGCTTGGTCAAGGACACTATCAAAAGTGATTTCACCAGATTCTACTTGTTCCTTTGTTTTCAGCACAAAGTCCCTTGCCTGTTCCTTCACTTCAGTTAGTTTCTCACAAACCTGCTCTCTAGCATATTCTGGATCTTCTCTCAAATCATCTAGAAAATCCTGAGCTTGACTACAAACTTGCTTGCCCTTGTCACTCGTCAAAAACAAAGCAAGAGCTGCACCAGAAACCGTTCCTAAAAGGATTGAGGATAGTTTTCCCATAAGATTTCTCCTTTTTTATTTTTTGAAAAATTTACTTGCGACACGGAGTGCAGATAATCCTGCACCTGTTTTAATGGTCTTTGATCCAGCAGATGAAGCTTTTTTGCCCAAAACACGTGCATGTTGGTTGAGATCAGATACTGACTCAGACAAGTCCGCCACAGCCGTAAAGAGTGGATCAATCGTCGCAACTTTGATATTGATATCGTCTGCTAACACATTGACCTTAACCAACAATTCATTGGTCTGATGCAAGGTAACGTTCACATCTGAGCTCAACGTTTTGATGGTTTTCTCTGTCTCATCAATCATACGACCTGCTTTTTGAATCGTGATTGTCAAATAGATTAAACAGACAATCAAAGCAATCGCAACAAGAATATATGCAACTTCTAACATTTATTTTTCCTCCTCTGTATGATAGAAAGGGGCTTTCTTTCGATTTTGATAAAGTATGATAAAAATACCGAGTCCGATAAGAACGACTGATAACCATTGGGAAACTCGCAGACCAAAGAACATGAGACTGTCTGTCCGCATGCCTTCGATAATCATACGACCAAAGCCATACCAAATCAAGTAGAAAGCCGTGATCTGACCACGTCTGATTCCCTTTAATTTTCGTCTAAAAATCAAAATCAAAGCAAATCCGATCAGATTCCAAACCGACTCATATAAGAAGGTCGGTTGACGATAGCTCCCCTCGATGTACATCTGGTCACGGATAAAGCCTGGCAAATAATCCAGATTATCTACCGCTGCACCATAGGCTTCTTGGTTAAAGAAGTTTCCCCAGCGTCCTAAACTTTGCGCAACCATGACGCTCGGAGCTGCAATATCTAAGAAATCCCAAGTATTAATCAGCTTTCTATCTGCAAAGATATAAAGGACAATAGCACCCGCTATCAAACCTCCGTAAATGGCCAAACCACCATTCCAGATGGCGATGATTTCACCTGGATTTTGAAGATAGTAATCTAAGCGAAAGAGTACGTAGTATAGTCTAGCACCTAAAATAGCTACTGGAAAAGCAATCAGGATAAAATCCAAAATATCATCTGATAGAATTTTCTTTTTGGGAGCTTCTTTCATGGCAAGATAGACAGCCAAGACCAATCCAGCCACAATACACAAAGCATACCAACGAATGGAAAAAGGACCGATTTCAAATGCAACTGGATTAATCATCTTTCACCTCATTTTGAGCGATCAGATTTGTCAAGCGTTCTTCAAATAAACGTGTCGCATCAAAGCCCATTTCCTTAGCACGGTAGTTCATGGCAGCCGCCTCAATAACAACAGAGATATTGCGTCCTGTTTTTACTGGGATACGGATACGCGGAATCGTTACACCAGAAACTTCTAGTTCTTCGGCATTGTTTCCTAGACGGTCAAAGGTCTTATGGGTATCATAATTTTCCAAGTAAACAGCCAACTGGACTTGTGAAGAATCTTTTACAGCGCTTGCTCCGTAGAGACTCATCACATCAATAATCCCCACTCCACGAATCTCAAGCAAATGCTTCAAAATTTCAGCGGGCTCTCCCCAAAGGGTCATTTCATCCTTGGCAAAGATATCTACACGGTCATCTGCTACCAAACGGTGCCCACGTTTCACAAGCTCAAGACCCGTCTCGCTCTTACCAATACCACTATCCCCCTGGATCAAGACACCCATGCCATAGATGTCCATCAAGACACCATGCACACTCGTACGTTCAGCCAAACGGGAATCAAGGTAGCTAGATAACTCTCCAGATAAACGACTAGTTGATGTTCGACTGGTTAAAATCGCAATCTTACATTCCCTAGCAGCTTTCAACATTTCTTCTGGCACTACTAAGCCACGAGCAACGATGACAGCAGGTGTTTCAGGTAGAAACATTTTCTTCAAAACTTGATAACGGTTATGGGCAGGCATAGCGACCAAATAGGACCACTCCTTCATCCCTAACAGTTGAATCCGTTCTGGAGTATAGTAATCAAAATAGCCCGTCATTTCAAGACCTGGTCTCATAATGTCTGCAGTGTTGATTTCCTTTTCAAGTAACTCGCCTTCACCATAGACAATATCTAGTCTGAGCTTTTCAATGACATCTCTTACTAAAACCGACATAATTTCCTCCTTCAATCGAGTTCTCCCTACTATTATATCAAATTGTAGGAGGAAGTTTCCTTTTTTTTGCAGGATTTACAGTATTTATTTAAAATAAAAAGACTAGATTTCTCTAGCCTTTCATTTCAAATTAGAATTTTTTACGTTTACGAGCTGCTTCTGATTTACGTTTACGTTTTACAGAAGGTTTTTCATAGAATTCACGTTTGCGTGTTTCTTGAAGAGTACCAGCTTTAGTAACCGCACGTTTGAAACGACGAAGTGCATCGTCAAGAGATTCATTCTTACGTACTACTGTTTTAGACATTTTTTTCACTCCCTTCAAGTTCAATATCTATTCTATTCTACACGCAAAATGAATAAATGTCAAGGAAAAAGCGACCATAAACTTTTATTCTCTTTACTTTTTTCTTTTGAAGATGAAATAAATCACTAAGATGCAGAGAATCAAGCCCAAAATCGCTGGTTTCACAATTGATATGCCACTTCCTCCACTAAATAAAAGACTATGGGCAACCTTCAGAAACGCTCCAATTACTACCGTTGCTAATAATCCATATCAACGTCTACTCCATGTTAAGGATATAATCGCCGTAAAAAATGCTAGAATCATCGCCAGAATGATAATTTTTTCAATACTCCATCCGCTCGTTAAATAAGTCTTCTCAAAATTCAAAAACTCAATTACTTTTACATCAACTATTTCCGGCTTTGGGAACCAAAACATGCTAGTAAATAGGCAAAATATAGAAAAGAAAATCAGGCTATAGGATTTTTTATAAGCTCCCATTACAATTGGAATAATAAAGAGAGGGCGAATATACCAACTCAGAGTATTCTGGTGTCTAGTAAACGCCCACTCAAAGAAGCTCGTATCTGATAAAAAAACGACAATGATAGCAATCGTTAGAAACAAGAAAACAATCCCACCTATTTTATCTAACGTTTTTATTTTCATAACTTTTCCCTTCTTGAATTCATAAAATTAATCTATCCATGGCAGATTTTCGCTAAGTGAGTTATCAACCCCTAATCGTTTTAGTGGTAAAATATTAATGTTCTTCCAACTACGCTTTTATTCTATTGTCAAGATATCTATTTGCTCATTGTTAACGATAATTGCTTGGTGGTTATGAAGTGGTAGCAATTCCAGCTGCTTTTTATAGGTTTCAAAGGTCTTCTGACTACTATCAGTAAAAGGTTCCTCACCATAATGTGGAAGGATATAAAAATCCACTTCATCTAATCCCGCTGTATCAGATAACTCTGTCGCTACCGTCTTGTCGTCCATGAGTTTATTGTAGTCAATATCCTTGGCTGTAATGATAGCTCCTGCTGATTCTCCCACATAGACCAGCCCATCTCTTATTTGCTCTTTGATAAGAGATAGGAGTTGTTTTTTCTTTAATTCTTGTAATAAATAAAAGGTATTCCCGCCTGAGATATAAAGAATCTTGCTTTGGAAAATCTTTGCCTGAGCAGTTTCTCGATCACAAGAAGCAATATCTAGAACCTCTATCTCAAATCCTAAATCTCTGAATGTTTGCTGAGCCTCATCGATATAGGCAGTATAGTCCTCTTTGTTCCCAGCGGTAGGAATAAATAAAACCTTTTTTTTCTAGATTTTTTTCCTTTACATAATCGCTAAAAAGATTTTTGACTCCAGCAAAGTATGAACATAAAAATAATTGTTTCATGATTGTACCTCCATTAATGTTTAACAATTTTATAAAGGATCCATGATCCCTTTCTTTGACTAGTTACGAGCTCAAAGCCTACTGATAACAAGAATCGTCTAAATGCTTCTTCGCTTTGGACATCTGGTAAAAAGTAAGACAACTTGTTATACTCACAAGCCAGTAAGAGCATCCCGTCTGATTTGAGTATCCTTCGAAGTTCCATAAAAGAAGCCTCTAGATCCCGCTAATGAAAATGAGTTTGAAAAGCTGTAATCAAATCGAAACTTTCATCAGAAAAGCCTGTCTCCCTAACGCCTCTTCGTTCAAAATTTAGATTAGTCATCTCTATATGTTTGGCTTGAGCTATTGCAGTATCTGAAATATCGATTCCAGTTATGGTACTTTGCGGAAAGGTTTCTTTCAGTAGGATGGTTGAACGACCATTACCAACTCCTACATCTAAGATTACAGGGTAAAATATCCTATCCAGATGACGAATTGCCCATACAAACATGGGGAGATAGGCTCTATTCCACAATTTCATCATTCGTTTTCCTGGAAAGCCCGAAGGTTTTTTTGATTGCTGAATTAAGCGACTAAACAGTAACATTAAAAGTAAAAAACAAATAAAACCGATTATATAAATCAAAGTTCGAGCCTCCCCTGTATAGCTATATTATACCACTTTAGCAGGATAGTGAACATTTGAAGTAAAAAACCACTCACTCCAAAGAGCAAGTGGTTCTTGTAATTTTACTTTTCAAGCAAGCTTAGCGCTTCAGCATCCGCAATAATAGTCACATCAGGGTGGTTTTGTAGGCTACTTGCTGGCAGGCTTTCAGTTACTGGGCCTAACACTGTTCCAGCAATAGCTTCTGCTTTTGACTCACCATAAGCAAAGAGTAGGATAGACTTGGCATCCAAGATGTTTTTAATCCCCATTGAGATGGCTTGAGTTGGAACGTCTTCAATCTTGTCAAAGAAGCGAGCATTGGCTTCGATAGTAGATTGATCAAGTTCTACTAGATGCGTTTGACTGTCAAATGGAGTGCCTGGTTCGTTAAAGCCGATATGTCCATTGCGACCGATTCCTAAAATTTGCAGGTCAACTGGATGGTCAGCCAAAATTTGGTTGTAACGTTCTACCTCAGCTTCAGCATTGTCCTTAATCCCACGGGGTAAGAAGCTTTCTTTAAATGGTTTTTGGTTAAATAAGTGTTCTTGCATAAAGTAACGGTAAGACTGAGGATTGTCTCCGTCAAGCCCTACATACTCATCAAGGTTCACACTGGTTAAATTTGAAAAATCAAGGTCACTCTCAACGATTTCCTTGTAAAACTCAAGCGGACTGCTCCCTGTCGCAAGTCCTAATGTTTGAGCACCATTGGCCAATTTTTCCTTCAAAATCTCAAAAGCTACTTTTCCACCTTCGACTTGATTTTCAACTTTAATAACTTTCATTTCATATCCTCCATATTTCTATATTCATTATATGGTATAGACCAATTTTTGTCAAGTGAAAACGATTTAATTTCTAAAAAAAGAGCGCCCAAACTTGAAACATGCTATAATGGATAAGATTAGAAGTTAGAAAGAATGATGAAAAAAATGAATACAGCTGATTTTGATTTCCACTTACCTGAGGAATTGATTGCCCAAACACCACTTGAAAAACGAGATGCCTCTAAACTCCTCATCGTAAACCGGGAAACGGGAGAGTTTCAGGATAAACACTTCCACTCTATTATTGATATGTTGGAACCTGGCGATGCTCTTGTTATGAACGACACCCGTGTTCTCCCTGCTCGCCTTTATGGTCAAAAGGAAGAAACAGGAGGCCATGTGGAACTTCTCCTTCTCAAAAATACTGCCGGTGATGAGTGGGAAGTTCTAGCAAAACCTGCCAAACGCCTCAAGGTCGACACTCGCGTCAGCTTTGGAGATGGTCGTCTCAGCGCTGTCGTTACGGAAGAATTGACCCACGGAGGACGCATTGTCCGCTTTGAATATCAAGGAATTTTCCTAGAAGTTTTGGAAAGTCTAGGTGAAATGCCACTGCCACCTTATATCCATGAAAAACTGGATGATCGTGAACGCTATCAAACGGTCTATGCTAAAGAAAGTGGTTCTGCTGCTGCACCGACTGCTGGCCTCCACTTCACCAAAGAACTGCTAGCAGAAATCCAAGCCAAGGGTGTCCATTTGGTTTATTTGACCCTCCACGTTGGTTTAGGAACATTTAGGCCTGTCTCTGTTGACAATCTGGACGAACATGAAATGCACTCAGAGTTCTACCAACTTTCTGATGAAGCAGCAGCCACCCTTCGCTCTGTCAAGGAAAATGGAGGTCGTGTTATTGCTGTTGGAACTACTTCGATCCGCACACTGGAAACCATCGGTTCCAAGTTTGACGGACAAATCCAAGCAGATTCTGGTTGGACCAATATCTTTATCAAACCAGGTTACCAATGGAAGGTCGTGGATGCTTTTTCAACCAACTTCCACCTCCCTAAGTCAACTCTGGTTATGCTAGTTTCTGCCTTTGCCGGTCGTGACTTAGTCCTAGATGCTTACCACCATGCTATTCAAGAACACTACCGATTCTTTAGCTTTGGTGATGCCATGTTTATCTATTAAAAATAGCTCCGCCATTTCTTTAGGATAGTTTATTCCTAAGAGATGACAGGGCTATTTCTGTTTAAAGTGTAATTTCTGGGGACTCAGAAGTTAGATGAACCAGTTTGCCTTGAACACCAAAGTAGTCCTTTACCAAGTCCTGTAATTCTTCCATGGCAGACTGAGCACGCGCCGCCTGTTCACCATTGATCGCTTCAATCACTAAGACAGCATCCTTTGTCTCTTCCGTCAACATGGTTCTCTGTGCCTCTCTCCAGTTAAGACAACGACAAACCGCTCCTTCATCATCGTAATAGATGATTTCTTCAGGTAAAGCAGGCGCATCGTTTTCAGCTCCTAGTGGAAAGAAAGGTTCTCCTCCCTTAGCCTGACCAAGATGAAGATTGCCTACAATCTTGTTCACATCTTCGCCACCACAGGGAACCGCATAAGATAGAGAGACACTATTATAGATGTCTACCAAGGGATTGATGGGATTAAACTCTCTTCCCTGACTGACCCGCTTAAGTAGGGCTTCAATCGAAGAACGTGCTCCTTTTTTCGTTTTGAACTTGCTGAAAGCCTGACGCCATTCTTGAATGACATCATTCTGAGTAAAATTCTCATCCGAAATGAAATCCTCAGCTCGTTTAGCTCCCTTATCTAGCAAGGTTTTGAAATAGGGATCCTTGCTTTCATCAACTGTATTATCTAATCCCTTTACTACTAAAACGCTAATCTGTGCTTCTGGAAACAAACTCCAAAATTCATTTTCAACGATAACTTTCATCTTTCACCTCTCATTAAGAATAATTTCTTTTCTGGCCTTTTTTGACCATATCCCAATCACTTGTAATATTTTTTCTAACTCGAATCAGTTGCTTTTCCAGTTCATCGGCTTCTTCCTTAGAAAATCCCTTTAAGGCTGAATTCTCCGAGTAGTGATGTTCAGCAAGGATAAAAGGATAAAGTGCCTCTCCTTTTTCAGTGACAAACCACTCTTTATTTTTCCGATTTGTACTGGTCATTCCTTGTTTTATTAACCCCTTTTCTTCCAGTTTTTTTACTGAACGAGCAACTGTCGAACGGTCAACCTTCAGTAAATCCGACAAGACTTCTTGAATGATTCCTGGGTTCTCCTTGATTCGCACCAAATAAAGATACTGACCACGAGCTAGGTCTATATCACGAAATTCGATATTGGCAATAGAGTCCAAGGCACGTGCTATAATTCCGATTTCGCGTAATAACGACATGTTTCCTCCTCTCGTATCTATGATGATAGAATAGCATATTTTTGTTGCAAATGCAATAAAAGACGCTTTGAAAACAAAGCGTCTTTTTTTATTCTTCATTTTTTAAAAAGAATGTGTTATCACGAAACTTTGGATCCTTCAAACTCTGCACACTGGCATTGATAACTGCTCCGATAATCAGAATCTTTGCGATGAGTATAAACCAGAACATCATCACCACCACGATAATGGAACTGAAAAATCGGACATCGACTAGATGGTTGACATAGTTATTGAAATAGACAGAAAAGATATTCAACAGAAAGACAAGCGTCAGCAAAACAAAGATACTACCAGGAAAAACGTAGCGAATACGAGGGACTCTGACATTTGGAAGGAAATAGTAGAGCATGACCAAGATGGCAAAGAGCAAGGCATAAATCAAAGGGCCTGTAAAGTCCTGTAGGTAATCAAAGAAAGGACTGTCTGATTGCCAGTAAGTTTTGAGCAGGTTGAGCAACATACGCCCAAACATACTCAAAAATAAGGCTAGGGCAAAAAGAATTTGCAAGCCAAAGCTGACGAGTAAACTCATCAATTGATGGGAGATAATACCTCGGCTCTTGGCCACTCCATAGGCCTTATTAAAAGCTTTTTGGAGGAAATCCATTGATTTCGAGAAGGTCCAAAGGGCAGACAAGACTGCAAAACTCAGCAAACCAGTCGATGGTTGAGTCAAGACTTCTCGGGCAATCTTTGCGACCACATCATAGACCGTATCCGGCACAAATTCCTTGATGGTGAGCAAAAAATTTGAAATCGGAATTTGAAAATAGGGCAAAATATTGACCACTATCATCAGCAAGGGGAAGATTGAAACCAACCAATAGTAGGCAACTGCAACACTGGTCAACTCACTATCAGATGCTTGATAATAATGCAAAAAAGCTTTCAATAAGGGCCTGTCCATCAGCTCTTTCCACCACTTTTTCATGTTCCATCCTCCGTCATTTTCTTCATCATCTAAGTTCTTCTGATTAAATCTAGCATATCATAAGGTAAAGTATTTGCGGCTTCTTTCAGAGAATAATTCTCTAAATTATTCACATTTTGGCGTAGTTTTTTGGCATACTTGGCTGTTATCAGTTTAGCTTCTTCGTATTCAAAGATTGCCTTGCGTTCGAGGTAGTAACCTCGTAGCATTTCATCGATATTGTTTGGCTTGATGCGATTGATAACACGTTCGACAAAGGCACCACTTCCGATAATGGCCGTCTCGCGCAGACGAGACTCTTGCATAAAACTAATCAGAGAACTCTTGTAAACCCCTTTGAGATTTTCCAAACTTTCGATAATCAACTCTGTATTTTCCAGATAGAGTTCGGATATTTGATCATAATCAATAGCTCGAAGGCGGCGTTGCTCCTTGTCATTCCAACTACGGAAGGTCTGACCAAGAGTCAGCAACTCATGAAGGAGAAAACGTAAGATACGGAGTGATACAAGGAAGTAATAAGTAAGACGAGATGCTACCTTACGATTGATACTCTGCTCCATATTTTTCAGATAGCGTTGATAAACTTGATAACCACGCTCACCGATTCTCCCTTCCTCGTAAGCCTGTTCCAAACCATCACTTTCGATACTCAAGATGAGGAGTTTTAAAGCCTCCCAGTCCTCTTGAGCTCTCTTATTTTCCTGACTAAGGATGAGGTTTTCAATCCGACCATGGTAATTGTCAATAGCTGCATACAGAGGAAGTTTGTTCTTGTGATGGTCTAGCTCTTTTTCTAATTCTGTAGCTACATCATTCAAAATCGCTATATGCATCAAGTGATCCTTGCTTTCCTCTTGTTCCTCAGATAAGTGAGGGAGAACCAGCAAACCCGTTAAAAAGCTCAATAGTGTAACGCCTGCTACTAGAAAAAGTAAGAGGGGATACTCCTGCTCTAGATTGCTTGGTATGAGAAGAATGGTTGCAATAGATACTGTTCCTTTTACACCAGAGAAGGTCAAAAGAAGCATATCCTTCATGTATTTACGGAGACTTTTCTTGAGGCGGCTTGTTCTCCAAACATAGAAGCCATAAATCATAACAAAGCGAATTGCAAAAAGTAAAAGTGTCAGCAAAACAACCGATACTAATAGTAGTAAGGGGTTATAAAGGGGATTGGTCAGGATAGGTTCTGTTATCATTTCCAATTCCATTCCCAAGATGACAAAGACAGAACCATTGAGCATAAAGGTCACGGTATGCCAAACAGTATCTGTAACAGTATCTACCTGAGCTTCGAGGAGCGTGATTTTTTTGAAACGACTGGCCTTCAAAATCCCTGCAACTACAACTGCGATAATCCCTGAAACATGGATTTCTTCGGCAATAAAGAAGGTCATAAGAGGCAAACTTAACTCTAGCAAGAGTTCACTGGCTATATCTATCGCTCGCACACTCAGTAAAAATGTATGCAAGAAACGATTGACCATAGCTGTCACAAAACCGACTACAAAACCACCAAGGATAGAAATTGCTAGGGAAGTTCCTGCTTGGCTGAGAGAAAAAGTTCCTGTTGTCCAAGCAGCAAGAGCCATCTGAAAGGCAACCAGGCCAGAAGCGTCATTTAAGAGTCCTTCCCCTTTTAGGATATTGGATACCCGTTTTGGGAAACTAAAACGCTCAGACAGAGAAGCAAAGGCTACCAAATCCGTCGGTCCAAGTGCTGCTCCAACTGCTAAACAGGCAGCCAAAGGAAGAGTCATCCAAAGGAAGTGAGCCATGCCCCCCAAGCTTAAAGTCGAGATAAAAATCACAGGAAAAATCAGAAAGATGACAATCCGCCAGTGCTTCAAAATGGACGTAATATCCGCTTCTTCTGCCTCCCGGAAAAGTAAGGGGCCAATAACCATGGCCAGAAACAGCTCTGTATTGAGATGAAAGTCAGTATTTGGCAAAAAGAGACCAATGCCAATTCCTAAAAGGATTTGTACTAGGGGGAGGGGCAAAAAAGGTAAAAGTTTATTGGTCGTAGTTGAAACGATTAAGACTAATAAAAATAGAATCAGGTAAATTAGTAGTGTCATCTAGACCCTCCTTAATCTTTTTTACAACAAAATTCAAACATCTCCTTCTGCTCTTGGATCTTCTGATCAATCTTGGAACAGTCTTTGTGCTCAATTTTTTTCTGGCACCGTTCCATTTCAAGAGCTACTAATTTTTTCTTGATTTTAAGCATTTTCTTGCTCATATGTGCTTCGTCGAGCACCCCGACTGCTCGCTCGTGATGCGTTGACTCAACAAAATTTTGGCGCATAGCCTCTAATTTCTCACGTAGGTATTGTTTATCCATGTCTATATCTTTCTAATTTCTCAATCATAACTAAAAACGGTGGATTATTAACTTGGTTGAGGGTCCGATAAATGGCTGCTGTATACTCTTGTTGGTTCAACTGGCTAACAAAATCCAACACAGCATCCCTCTCGGTATCTCCTCCTTCATGGCCATAGTAAATCATAATGGCAATCCGTCCCCCTTTGACAAGCAAATGACACAGCTTTTCTAAAGCCTCGATAGTAGTCTGAGGTTGTGTGATGACAGATTTGTCAGCAGACGGCAAATAACCCAGATTAAAAATCCCTGCCTTAGCTTCTGTCACAAACTGGTCTAGTGTCTCATGACCTTGCAAGATTAACTGGGCATTTGTCATTCCAGCCTGATCCAAACGCTCTTGGGTTTTCTCCAAAGCCTGCTCTTGGATATCAAAGGCATAGACTTGCTTGGCTAGCTTGGTTAAAAAAAGGGTATCATGGCCATTGCCCATGGTCGCATCCACTACGATATCCTTTTTTGTCACAACTTCAGCCAAAAAATCATGCGCCATCTCAAGTGGTCTTTTCATTTTTAAACTCCTGTTTTACAGCCTTGCATCCTTGCACACTTCCACGACGTCTCATTTCAGTTTCAATAGCATTTAGCACTTCCCATTTATTGAGGCTCCACATGGGACCAATCAACATATCTCTAGGCGCATCTCCCGTGATTCGATGGATGACGATATGCTTGGGAATGATTTCCAACTGGTCACAGATAACCTTGACATACTCGTCCTGACTCATCAGTTGCAAGCGCCCTTCGTGGTAATCTCGTTGCATACGTGTATTGGTCATGAGGTGAAGCAAGTGCAGTTTAATCCCTTGAATATCGTTATCCGTTACGCAGCGGCGGACATTTTCGACCATCATCTCATGAGTCTCACCGGGCAAGCCATTAATCAAATGGGAAACAATCTCAATCTTAGGATATTTCCTCAAGCGTTTGACCGTTTCCACATACAATTCATAAGAATGGGCACGATTAATCAGGTCAGATGTTGTTTCATAAGTAGTCTGTAAGCCCAATTCTACCGTCACATGCATGCGCTCCGATAACTCAGCCAAATATTCAATGGTTTCGTCTGGTAGGCAGTCTGGGCGTGTTCCGATATTGATTCCCACCACACCCGGCTCGTTGATAGCCTGCTCATAACGTTCCCGGATGACTTCCACCTTTTCATGGGTGTTGGTAAAGTTTTGAAAATAAACTAGATACTTTTTAACATCTGGCCACTTGCGGTGCATAAAGTCAATTTCCTTATAAAATTGCTCTCGAATAGGGGCATCCGGTGCCACAATGGCATCTCCAGAACCAGAAACCGTACAAAAAGTACAGCCCCCATGAGCCACAGTTCCATCACGATTAGGACAGTCAAACCCCGCATCGATAGGAACTTTAAAAGTCTTTTCTCCAAAAAGTTTTCGATAATAATCATTCAAGGTATTGTAAGATTTCATAACTTTCATTATAACAAAAAACACCCACAATCTCAAAAGCTTGACTTTCCTACAAATTCCCTTGTTTCTCATTTCCTTTAGCGTTTTTTTATGATACAATATGGGTATGATTTTAATGAAAATAGCAGCTACTTTATTGTTGGTATTAACCCTCGTGGTCTCCATCATTGTAACAAAACTTTTTAAACTGAAAAAACTAGGATTGAACTTTGCAGATCTAGCTTTTCCACTTTTGGTATTTGAGTATTACCTTATCACTGCCAAAGCCTTTACCCACAACTTTTTACCGCGACTTGGTGTTGCACTTTCTCTCCTAGCAATCCTCCTTGTAGTCTTTTTCCTTGTCAAAAAACGAAGTTTTTATTATCCTAAATTTATCAAATTCTTCTGGAGAGCAGGTTTTCTCCTGACCTTAGTCCTCTATATCGCTATGATTGTCGAGTTAATCATGCTCACACCCCAATAAATCCCTAGAACAACTGATTCTAGGGATTTTAATTTATGGAAATTAAGTGTCAGCTAACCCAGACACTTAACAAAGAGCCAGCATTCCTTTTATTTATAAATCTATTTTATTAAGATCGTTTAAATTTTGCTCGTAGGCGGTCTGCTTGAGGTTTCCCAATAACCTTATCCAATAGGTGAGTGCCAAGACTCATTAAACCATAGAGTCCTCCCCCGAGACCTCCGATGAGGGCTACATAAAAGAAACTCCAGAAGCGTCCCGTTGGTTGGAAGAAAAATCCTAAAATCCACTGTAGGAAACCAACCAAGATAAACATGACAAGGGTCAAAATAGTAATCAAGATAGTTCGTTTCAAGATAATCTTACGACGTGCACCTGTTACCCTGCAAATATCTCGGTACATCAGAACATTTGGAATGATGAGACCGATAGTCGTTGAGATCAAGGGACCGTAGCTATGGAAAATGGCAATAGCTGGTAACTGCAAGACTAACTTAGCAATAGAACCATAGACAAAGTAAAGAACTGCCTTGCGGTTTCGGAACATGGCCTGAAGCATAGGAGACAAGACCATATACAAACCTAGGATAGTAGACTGTAAAACTGCAAAGACAAATAAGCCCATGGCCAAACTATCTGGCTTACCGTAAAAGACTGTATAAAGAGGTTCCCCTACCATGACGACTCCAACTGTTGCTGGTAAGAGAAACATAAAGAGCATGGTCATACTATCTTGAACTAGGCGAGCAGCGGCTCTCAAATCACCTTTGACATAATTTTCCGTCAAAAGTGGCAAGCCGACACTCCCAATCGAAACTCCAACAGAGATCAAAATCATGGTGATTTTATTAGGATTGGCGGAGAAATAAGAAAACATGACAACCAAGTCTTCATTGCTGTAGTTGGTAAACCACTTCATGCTATTGATGAAGGTCATTTGGTCTAAAATCTGGAAGAGCTGGATGGCTGATCCTGTCAGGATAAAGGGAATGGCTTCCTTGATGGTATCAACCAAGAGTCGCTTGCTATTGATCTTATCCCGTGTTTCAAACACCTTTTGGAGCAGTCCCTCCTTGGAAAGAAAATAAATCAAGACTGCAAAACTAGCCACCATTCCCACAAAGGCAGCAAAGGTAGACTGAGTAACCGCTGATAAGTAATCACCAGAACCCATCTTCATGATAATAAAAGTAGCCAGCAACATCCAGATAACACGGATCACCTGCTCGGCGATTTGACTCATAGCATAGGGTTTCAGATTGTTCATCCCTTGGAAGAAGCCCCGGATGACACTCATAGATGGGAAAATCAAGACCGCCCAAGCCAAACTCTGCATGATGGGAATCAGGTCTTTCCCCACACCTGACAAATCTGCTAACCAGGGAGAAAAGAGATACAAGACCAAGGCAAAGACTAGTCCCAAGCCCGTCATAAAGCCTAGAAAACTCCGAATCAAGGCAAAGCTATGCTCTTCTTCTCGCATAGTATTATACTTAGCCACTTGTTTGGCAACTGCAACTGGGATACCCGCTGTCGAAATCAACAAGAACCAAGCGTAAATATTATAACCCATAGTAAAGAGACCATTTGCCTTGGCGGCATAAGTCCCCATCCAAATATACCAGGGAATAATATAGATAGCACCAAGGAGGCGACTAATAAAGTTACTAGCTGTTAGCCAAGCAGTCCCTCGCAACATCTGGGCTTGCTGGTGATTATTTTCGTTAGACATAGCTTCCTCATTCAATTTTGATAACTAGGAAAAGTTCCTTATCTTCCATTATAAACTTTTCCTTGTTACTTGTAAAATTCAGACTTGAAGTTTATAATAGAAAGTATGATTAAGATTGAAACCGTATTAGATATTTTAAAGAAAGATAGTCTCTTCCGTGAGATTATTGACCAAGGTCATTACCACTACAACTGCAGTGAAGTTGTTTTTGACAGCATCAGTTACGACAGCAGAAAAGTAAAAGAAGGCACTCTTTTTTTTGCCAAAGGCGCTGCTTTTAAAAAAGAATATCTCATTTCTGCCATAAGTCAAGGCTTAGCTTGGTATGTCGCAGAAAAGGACTACGAAGTCGGTATCCCCGTCATCGTTGTGAACGACATTAAGAAAACCATGAGTTTAATTGCTATGGAATTTTATGGCAATCCACAAGAAAAACTCAAAATTCTCGCTTTCACAGGGACAAAAGGAAAGACAACAGCGGCCTATTTTGCATATAACATCTTGGCTCAACACCATCGCCCAGCTATGCTGTCTACCATGAATACAACCTTAGATGGTAAGACCTTCTTTAAATCTGCCCTCACAACTCCTGAGAGCATTGATCTCTTTGATATGATGGCTCAGGCTGTGCAAAATGGGCGTACTCATCTTATCATGGAAGTCTCCAGTCAAGCTTATCTAGTTAAAAGAGTCTATGGTCTGACCTTTGATGTAGGTGTCTTTCTTAACATCAGTCCTGACCATATCGGTCCGATTGAGCATCCTAGCTTTGAAGATTATTTCTACCACAAACGTCTCTTGATGGAAAATAGCCTAGCAGTTGTTATTAACAGCGACATGGACCACTTTTCTGTACTGAAAGAACAAGTGGAACATCAAGAGCATGATTTCTATGGTAGCCAGTCAAGTAACCAAATTCAGAATTCCAAAGCCTTTAGCTTTTCTGCTACTGGTAAGCTTGCTGGAGATTATGACATCCAACTGATTGGCCACTTTAACCAAGAAAATGCCGTTGCAGCCGGACTTGCCTGCCTTCGTCTAGGTGCTAGTCTAGAGGACATCAAAAAAGGAATCGCTGCGACCCGAGTTCCTGGACGTATGGAAGTCCTCACGCAGAAAAATGGAGCCAAGGTCTTCATCGACTATGCTCACAATGGAGATAGTCTGAAAAAACTCATCAATGTGGTTGAAACTCATCAAACTGGAAAAATCGCTCTGGTTCTCGGTTCGACTGGAAACAAGGGGGAGAGTCGTCGCAAAGACTTTGGACTCCTTCTCGATCAACACCCTGAGATTCAAGTCTTTCTCACCGCTGATGATCCAAACTATGAAGATCCAATAGCGATTGCAGATGAAATCAGCAACTACATCAGTCATCCTGTTGAAAAGATTGCCGATCGCGAACAAGCCATCAAAGTAGCCATGTCCATCACAAATCAAGAACTCGATGCCGTGATTATTGCTGGTAAGGGAGCTGATTGTTACCAGATCGTCCAAGGAAAAAAAGAAGCCTATCCAGGTGATGCAGCCGTTGCAGAACGTTACCTATAAAATAAAAAATCAAGGGAAGTTTTCCCTTGATTTTTTTAGTCTTCTTTCTTAAATGAGTTTTTAAGACCTTCAACGGCACCTTCTACAGCACCTTTAGCATCTTCAACAACTTCTTTTGCTTTGGCAACTGTTTTTTCTACAGTACCTTCTGCTTCTGTCTTGCTATCGCCAGTAACTTTACCAAATCCTTCTTTGATAGCACCAGTTGCTTGTTCCAATTTATTTTCAAGTGACATAGCTCTGTCTCCTTTGCTTTTAATACGATAAACGTTATCGCTTACATTCAGTTTATGCTTATTCTTTAGTAAAGTCAAACAATCTGCTCAAAATGAAGCAATTAAGGTAAATAGAAAGTCAACCGCTCCTTGTCAAAATCAACAGTCAACTCATACTTTCCTTCTTCATTTTGAACAATATAACCCAAGACGACTAAACTCTCAACGAAAATATCACGCCGTTTCTGCATGAGCTGGTCCTTTTTGAGGAACTTGAGTAAAAAAGTCGTCATATACTTGAGAGCATACTCAGGGTTAACATCTCCTAAAATGGCATATAGTTCCTGCTGTTTTTGTGTCAAAGGATAATGATTCTTGACCTTGTAGAAATAATTCGACAGAGTCATCTTTTCTCTTGCAAAGTCCGTAGATTCGACTAAAATGGCTGCATTGGTTTGATTGCGCAATTCTGTCTCAAAAGTCTTCTCTAGCAAGGCTTGATATACTGGACTATCCTCTCTGATAAAAATTTCTTGGTCAAGGGCTAAATCATCCGTAGATTCTAAAAAAGGGAGATTGAGCGAATAGTGTTTGTTTTCCCTTAGGATTAAGCCTGCCTTTATATACTCTTCCATAAGCTTATCAACTGATACATCTGGAAACTGAGCCTTGATTTCTCGTAGAATCACATCGTCACGCCGGTCCAGATAGTCAACCAAATCTATAAAAAATGGCTGTCGAGTCAAACGAGAAGGATTAAAAATCTGAATCATGAAGATTCCTTTCTTTACATTTTAAAAGAGGGGATGCTGCTAGTTGACTAGGATTGGTCCCTGGTTGATTCAGAGGTACAGGAAGTTCGAGTTTCCTGTAATATTCCCTCCAAAAATCACTAATCTCCTGCTCCCCGTTCCCAAATTTCATGGGAATAGTTTCAAAAATAGGGAGAATTTCTGCGATGTACTGGGAGCAGTAAAAGCCAGCCCCATCTGGATAAAACGAGGCATTATAGGGTGCACCTAAATGTTTGCTAGCTCTCTCCTTTACCAAGTCAGCTTCCATCTCTGGATAGGTGTAGAGATCGTAGAGATGAGTCGGTTCAAAAAATTCAGCCGGTCCTTGACAGATGACCCCTGCTTGCCCACTAGCATGGTAGATCAAACCGTCCAAAAAGATGGCTACATGACTATAGTTCCCAGTAGAATCCTGGATGGCCTGCCCCATATCTGAAAGATCCTTCACAAAAATCAAATCGCCATTTTCTAACATCATTCTCTCCTAGAAAAAAAGGAGCCGAGACTCCTTTAGCTATATGGAAACAAGTGTTTCCACATTTCAATCATCACTCAGGCTATTAGCCATTAAAGCTTTCAGTCAACTGTGGCACCACTTGTTTCTTACGTGAAACAGCACCTGGAAGGAAGGCATGGTTGTTTTCAAGTTTAAAGTTGAAGGCAGCTTCAACCTTGTCCATGTTTGATCCAAGAGCCAAAATTTCTGAGTTTGAGTTCACAATATCAGTAATCATCAAGACAAAGTCAGAGTAGCCGTTTGCTGCGTTGGCAGCTTGCATTGCTGCTTCGATTTCAGCTTGGCGTTCCAAGACTTCAGCGATATCAACAGTATTGACTTGGGCAACACGAACCTTGTTTCCGTTGAGTTCAAAAGTCTTAGCGTCGATATCAATCAATTCTTCAGCAGATTTACTAGCCAAGTTTGTACCAGCTTTCAGCATCGCGAGGCCGTACTCTTCCAAGTTCACACCAGCCAATTCAGCCAATTCAGGAGCAATAACTTTATCTGTTGGGTGTGTTGTTGGTGATTTCAAAAGAAGGGTATCTGAAATCAAACCTGAAAGCATCAAACCTGCGATTTCTTTAGGAACTGCTACACCATGTTCTTTGAACATGCGGTAAACGATAGATGAAGCTGATCCAACTGGTTCCAAACGCATGTAGAGCGGACTGGCAGTTTCAAAATTAGCCACACGGTGGTGGTCTACAACACCGTAAACTTCTACTTCAGCGATATCTGACACTGATTGTTGGAATTCATTGTGGTCAGTTAAGATAACTTGCTCTGCACCTTCTGCTTTAGCAGATGTGATGACGCGTGGTGCTTCTACACCAAAATAGTTCAAAACAAAGGCTGTTTCTTCATTTGGAGTACCGAGAGCTACTGCTTCTGTGTCCAATCCATAAGCTTCTTTTGCAAGGTAAGCAAAGGCTACAGATGACCCGATGGCATCTGAGTCTGGATTTTGGTGACCAAATACTAGAATCTTAGACATGATAATACCTCTTTAAATTTATTCATCTTATTTTAGCATTTTTTTCCTCTTTTGACAAAAGTAAGAGGAGTCAAAGGACTCCTCATTAGATATCAATATGATTGACTAGATTTTTCTCTTGATTTTCGGATAAAAATCGTTCTTTCTGTGGACGTTTCTTACGTTTGAGGAGAGCCTCTGCAGACATGGCTTCTTCCTTGCTAGCAAAACCCTCTACATAGATGAGTTTGACTGGCAAGCGAGCTCGGGTATACTTGGCTCCCTTACCACTATTATGAACGGCAAGGCGTTTTTTCACATCCGTTGTATAGCCCGTATAGTAAGAACCGTCACTACACTCCACCACATACATATATGCCTTATGATCCATAGTAAATCTCTTGAATTTCTGGCGTGTAGGAACCATCTTCATTGTGAACGATGAGTGGTGGCAGGACCTTGAAGCCACTTGTCGATCCATCCTTGATGGCTTCGATTAAGAGCATATTGGCCTCCTTCTCTCGTTTAGGATAGACAAATTGCAGGCGCTTGGGTGCTAAATTGTGGCGTTGAAGCATATCTAGAATATCCAAAAGTCGATCTGGACGATGAACCATGACCAAACGACCATTAGACTTGAGAATACTCTGAGCACTGCGACAGATTTCTTCTAGGTTAGTCGCAATTTCGTGTCTGGCCAGAAGGTAGTGTTCACTCTCGTTCAGATTGGAATGCGGATCCACCTTAAAATAAGGCGGATTGCACAAAATCATATCCACCTTACTTCCTTGGATGTGAGCAGGCATATTTTTCAAATCATCGCAGATGACCCGCATCTGCTCTTCCAAACCATTCAACTGAACCGAACGCTCTGCCATATCCGCCAAGCGCTCCTGAATTTCTACAGAGAGAATTTTTGCCTTGGTACGACTACTTGCAAAAAGTCCCACTGCACCATTTCCAGCACAAAAATCCACTATTAAGCCATTTTTAGGGAATCGAGGAAAGCGTGACAAGAGAACACTATCCACCGAATAGCTAAATACTTCTCTATTTTGAATGATCTTGATATCTGTCGAAAAGAGCTGGTTGATTCGCTCTCCTGGTTTTAATAATTGTTCTTCCATATATTGATTTTTAAAAATACGAAATCTAATAGACTAGTTTTTCTCTCTCAGATTGTTGAGGGCTTCCTTTGTCCAGATTGGCATCATTCGCCCAAGTGGTGCAAAACCGTGCTTGATACGATCATTTGAAAAACGTCTCCGTCTTGGTAGTTGGTGTTTTTCTTCCTCCAGAGTGCGAATAGATAGGCTGGCTTTACCTGAAAATTCGTCTAAATCAACAACCTGAACCTGCACTTCTTCACCAATTTTCAAAACTTCATAGATATTTTCGATAAATCCTGTCCGAATCTCTGAAATATGAATCAGCCCAATCACCCCTGTCTCTAACTCGACAAAGGCACCATAGGGCTGAATTCCTGTAATACGCCCAGTTAGCTTATCACCAATTTTCATCCTAGTCCTCAATTTCAATCGTTTCAATTACTACATCTTCAACGGGCTTGTCCATAGCACCAGTTTCAACAGCTGCAATGGCATCCAAGACTGCAAAAGATTCTGCATCTACCAATTGCCCAAAAACAGTATGGCGACGGTCAAGGTGAGGAGTTCCACCTTGTTCTGCATAGATCTCAGCGATTGGTTCAGGCCAACCACCACGCGCAATCTCTTTCTTAGAGTATGGCAAGTGTTGGTTTTGCACGATAAAGAACTGGCTTCCATTGGTATTTGGACCAGCATTGGCCATAGAAAGAGCGCCACGAACATTATAGAGTTCTTCTGAGAATTCATCCTCAAAAGATTCGCCGTAGATTGACTCTCCTCCCATACCAGTACCAGTTGGGTCTCCACCTTGAATCATAAAGTCCTTGATAATGCGGTGGAAAATCACACCATCATAGTAACCGTCTTTTGACAGAGCAACAAAGTTGGCTACTGTCTTGGGAGCCTGCTCAGGGAAGAGCTTGATACGCAAGTCTCCGTGATTTGTCTTAATAGTCGCCAACGGACCTTCTACTGTTTCAATGTCTACTTGTGGGAAATGCAATTCTTTTTCTACCATACCAAATCCTTCTAAGGCATCAAAAATGCCATCCTCTTCTACTGTTTTTGTAATATAATCTGCTTTTTCTTTGATCTTTTCGTGGGAAAGACCCATGGCAATACTGATTCCTGCATAATCAAAGAGTTCCAAGTCATTCAGACCGTCTCCAAAGACCATGACATTCTCTGGTTTCAAGCCTAAATGCTCTACCACCTTGGCTACACCAGTTGCTTTGGATCCTGAAATCGGCACGATATCAGATGAATGTTGATGCCAACGCACCATGCGAAGTTTACCAGAGAGACTATCTGGCAACCGCAAGTCGTCCCCTTTTTCCTCAAAGGTCCACATCTGATAAATCTCTACTTTTTCATGGAAGTCAGGATCCACATCCAAGTTCGGATAGATGGGATCAATAGCCTCACTGATCAGTTCTGTTCGAGTGGAGAGTTTGGCGTCATGACTGCCAACCAAGCCGTACTCAATCCCTTCTCGCTTGGTCCAAGAGACATACTCCTCAACATCTGACTTGTCAATCTGATGCTGATAAATAACCTGACCTTTTTTATCTTCAATATAGGCCCCATTTAGGGTTACAAAAAAGTCCGGCTTGAGCTCACGAATCTCTGGAACAACACCAAAAATGCCACGACCAGAGGCGATTCCTGTTAAAATTCCTTTTTCACGCAACTGTTTAAAGACAGTGGGAATTGTAGCTGGAATAAAACCTGTCTTTGACGTACGCAAGGTGTCATCGATATCAAAAAAGACGATTTTAATCTTCTTTGCCTTGTATTTTAATTTCGCATCCATCTCACTACCTCTTTCAATCTACCTCTTTCCATTATACCATAAAGTAGAGAAATCCCCTATCTTCAAAGAAATTCACTATCTCTTATTCGAATTTCTTGGATAGGTACAGAACTAAATCATCATTATTTTGAATAGTATCATTCATTTCCAACGGTTGGTTTCGATACCATACGCCCGAACCATCTGGAATATAACCTCGTTTGATGTACAATCTCTGGGCAGGTCCATACCCTGAATGGAGCCCAACACCAAGGGTCACCTTATCCGATATGAGCTTAACTTGATTTTCAGCTTCTTCCATCAAGAGGTTTCCAATTCCTTGATTTTGAAAGGGCTCAAAGACATTGAAATCTGATAATTCTGGATAGACTTCTGCAAAAGGACCATGTTTAGCAGAGGGCAAAATGGTAATGTAACCCGCTACAACACTAGTAAGATCAGCAATTAGCACTTCCCTCTCTCCACTTTCCTGCTCCTTAAAGTATCGAGTTAAAATCTCCTCTCTACTTGGCCAACCTTGGCTGATAAATCCTCGAGATAGATCTTTAATGTCAGATTCTTGCATTTTTCTAATTGAACACGTCGTCTTCATAAGCTGCTCCTTTAAAGCTTTCTCCTACCATTATAGCACGATAATTAAAAGAAAAAGACCTAGTAAGGCAAAAGAATCTTACTAGGTCAAAAAGTATTCCTGTCCAAAAGAGCCCTATAAAAGTTTGAAAAAGAGGTTCCCCGGACCGAACTCCTCTTCTCATTTTAAAGCTCGTGAAAAAAAGACCCGTTAGGGTCTGAAAAAGAGGTCCCCCGGACCTCAACTCGCTCTCTCATTTCCATGCTCATGAAAAAGAGGTCCACTGGACCTCTTTTTTAATCTTCGTTTACGAAAGGCATCAAAGCCATTACGCGAGCGCGCTTGATAGCTGTTGTTACTTTACGTTGGTTTTTAGCTGAAGTTCCTGTTACACGACGTGGAAGGATTTTCCCACGTTCTGAAACGAAACGGCTAAGAAGCTCAGTATCTTTGTAATCAACATATTCAATTTTGTTTGCTGCGATGTAATCAACTTTTTTACGGCGTTTGAATCCGCCACGACGTTGTTGAGCCATGTTTTTTCTCCTTTATAGTATTAATTGTCCATTAGAATGGTAAATCATCATCCGAAATATCCAATGGATTTGTTGCTCCAAATGGATTTTCATCACGTGAAAAGTCAGGTACTGATTGTGTAGGTGCTGTATAACTAGCAGTTGGTGCAGAATAAGCCCCACCTGTATGTCCTTCACGCACGCTACGGCTTTCCAACATTTGGAAATTGTCAGCCACGACTTCTGTTACGTAGACACGTTGTCCTTGCTGGTTATCGTAACTACGAGTCTGGATACGACCTGTGATCCCGATAAGAGAGCCTTTTTTAGCCCAGTTAGCAAGATTTTCAGCCTGTTGGCGCCACATAACGACATTGATAAAATCAGCCTCACGTTCGCCATTTTGACTCTTAAACGTACGGTTTACTGCAAGAGTAAAAGTCGCAACTGCTACATTTGATGGGGTATAACGCAACTCAGCGTCACGTGTCATACGCCCTACAAGTACAACATTGTTAATCATAGTTTACCTTCTTACGCGTCAAGTTTGACGATCATGTGACGAAGAATGTCAGCGTTGATTTTTGAAAGACGGTCAAACTCTTTAAGAGCTGCGTCATCGTTTGCTTCAACGTTAACGATGTGGTAAAGTCCTTCACGGAAATCTTGGATTTCGTATGCAAGACGACGTTTTTCCCATGATTTTGATTCAACAACAGTTGCACCGTTGTCAGTCAAGATAGAGTCAAAACGTGCTACCAAAGCGTTTTTCGCTTCTTCTTCAATGTTTGGACGAATGATATAAAGAATTTCGTATTTAGCCATTGATATGTTCCTCCTTTTGGTCTAATGACCCCAAGTCTTTGCAAGGGGTAAGTGAGGTTTGCTCACAATTAACTATTATACTAGAAAAGCTAGTAGATGGCAAGAGAAAAAAGATAAAAATGAAAAAAAGAAGATGGATAAAAATTCTATAATGAAGTTAGCCACCCAGCCTTCCTAAAAATGAGCTGGTTCAACTAGTCAATATTGTCAAATGAAATCTAGTTATAGGCATAAGAAAACATCTCTGTGTTATACTTGTTGTTCACCACAAACACAAGAAAGGCACAGAGATGCAAAACCATTATACTACAAAAGCGAAACACTTGATAATCCATAGCTGTCGGTTAATCGAACGATGGAAATTCGAAGGGAAATCAAATAGAGAAATCGCCTCTCTACTTGGAAAAGTTCCTCAGACCATCCACAATGAAATCAAGCGTGGGACAGTCCTACAATGTCTAGGAAAGGGACGATTTAAAAAGGTTTATTCTGCCGACTATGCTCAAATGGTTTATGAAACCAATCGGAAGCGCTCCGTGAAGAAATCAATATTGACTAAGGAACTAAAACAAAAGATTCTTCACTATCATAACCAAAAGTTGTTTCCTGAAATGATGGTCAAGGCTAAGAGCATTACAGTGGGAATGTCAACCATTTACTACTGGATTCATCATGGAAAATTAGGACTAACCAAACAGAACCTCCTTTATCCTAGAAAAGGAAAAACTGTCAAGAAACAGGCTAGCCCTAAATTTAAACCTGCTGGGAAGTCTATCGAACAACGTCCTAAAGCTATCAATCTTCGATTGGAGAATGGGCATTATGAGATTGATACGGTTCTACTGACAAGAGCGAAAAACTACTGCTTGCTTGTCTTGACGGATCGAAGGAGTAGACATCAAATTATTCGATTCATTCCAAATAAAAGCGCTGAGTCCGTCAATCGGGCTCTAAAACTCATCTTAAAACAGCATCACATTCTTTCCATCACGGCAGATAATGGAGTCGAATTCCACCGCTTGTCTGATGTATTTTCTAAGGAGCATATCTACTATGCACACCCCTATAGGGGAACTAATGAGAATCACAATAGGCTCATTCGTAGATGGTTGCCTAAAGGAACCAAGAAAACGACTCCCAAAGAAGTCGCCTTCATCGAAAATTGGATCAACAACTATCCTAAAAAATGCTTGGACTACAAGTCTCCCAGAGAAGACTGTTTGCTGGCTAACTTGAACTTGAAATTTAGTAAAGGAGCCATTCAGCTCCAATTTTGTTCTTAGAAAGTTTGGCGTTTGGCTTTACGCTCGGCACGGCCACGAGCACGATTTTCAGCACGCTTGGTTTTGCGACGTTTTTCATCCACCGCCCATTGAATCTTCTTCTTATAGCCTGGTTTGACTTTTTTCTTTTTCTTTTTAACCAAGCCAATCATTTCAATATCAAGCTTATCCTGCTTCTTTTCACGGTTGGCACGACGATCACGGTCATAGGTATCTTGAAACTCTCCATCTTTGACCATCTTAGGAGTAAACTTGATTCCTAATTTCTCCAACTCACGAATATCCGAGTCATCGCTTGGCTGGTAAAGGGTAATAGCTGTACCGGGTAGACCGTTACGCCCAGTTCGTCCAACACGGTGAACAAAGAAGGACAAGTCTTGCGGAATGGCATCATTGATAACATGGCTGACACCTTCAATGTCAATTCCACGCGCTGCCAAGTCCGTTGCAACAATGTACTCAAAATCCAGATTTTTCACCTGATTCATGATTCGCTTGCGTTCACGAGGAGCAATATCTCCATGAATCTTAGCTACCTTCAATCCTTGAGCAGTCAAGTATGCATGTAACTCATCAGCACGCGTTTTTGTGTTAACAAAGATCATTGCCAAATAAGGCTGCATCAACTGAGTCAATTCATAAATCTGAGCATTCTTATCGCGGCCCTTGGTCGAAATCAACCAGTTATCAATGGTATCAGAGATGACTGTTTTAGTCTTGATTTTCTCCATGACAGGATTTGACAAGTATTTTTTCAAGAACGGTTGCAATTTTTGTGGAATAGTCGCTGAAAAGACCATGAATTGCAAGTCTTTTGGAAGGCTCCCTGCAATCTTATCGACTGTCTCTAAGAATCCCATATCCAAGGTCATATCGGCTTCATCGACAACAAAGGTCTTGGCCTTGTGAATAGCCAAATCACCAGATTTGACCAAGTCATAGATACGACCTGGAGTCCCGATGACAATATGTGGTTGGTTACTTGCCAATTTATCAATCTGGCGTGCCTTATCCGTACCCCCCACATAGTTGACCACACGAACTTCGACATCTGAGTGAGCCGCAATCTGACGAGCTGCTTGGTAAATTTGAGTAGCCAACTCACGACTTGGAGCAGTAATCACTGCTTGCACACTATCACTAGTTTCATCCAATTGTTGGAAAATGGGCAGCAAGAAAGTGTGGGTTTTTCCTGAACCTGTTTTTGATTCCCCAACCAAGTCACGACCTGCCAAGACAATAGGAATTAACTTATCTTGAACCTCTGTCGGAGTTGTAAATTTCAACTCCTCCAAAGCCTTTTCTATATAGTTTTTAAACTGAAATTTCGTAAATGACATACTATCCTCGATTCTATTCATCTAACCATTATACCATATTTTGAACATTTTCAGTAGTCCAACTCATCTGACCTATCACAAGGCTCTCAATTTCTCCAAATACCTCTCTTATACTAAAAATCACACATTTGCTTTCTATCCAAAATGCAAAAAGAGAAGACCAAATTGGTCTTCTCTCAGTCTTAAAGCTTGCGACTCAGATAGATTTGTCAAACAGTCAAACAGTTGCTTAAGAATCTTGTAAAAGTCGAAAGCTTCTAGAAAAATTAGTGCTTAATCATCTTTCCGCTTGCGACCAAGAAGCAACGCTGCTAGACCTGCAAGAAGAGAGCTAGCCATTAGTCCAGTGAGTGAAAGTGGTGCAGTGCTACCTGTATTTGGCAATGTAGCTTGTTTTGCTTTTTCTCCTGCTGGACTTTGAGCTGGTGGATTCTCTTCAGGTTTTCTTGGTTGTTCTGATTGATGTCTATCTGCCTGATTATTATCAGTTCCCTGCTCTCCCCCTGGATTCACTGGTGGAACTGGATTTGGTTGAGGTGCTGGTTGTGGCGTTGGTGCCGGCTGTGGTTGTGGGCTAGGATCTTGCTTAGCTTCAAAGACCCACTTACCGACGAAGGTTAGATTTGCCCCCTCTTCCACTTCTTGGTAACCTAAGAATGTCCATGTACCATTTGCAACAGCAACTTCTACAGGCATCGGTGCTTCTGGAACGAAAGCAATCGCTGCAGAAGAACTTGTCGTATATGTTCCACTTTGTGGAAGTAAGCTCAATACTTCTGCTGGCAAGTTGTTGTCTGCGGTTGCACTTTCGAAGCGATAAGTCACTTGATAGGTTTCAGTTACCGGTGCGGGCAAAACATTAACTGGTACAGACACCTCAGTAGAAGAACCATCTGGATAGTCAACTCGTACCTTACCTGTGTAAGTACCTGGTTTTGTTGTGTCAATTTGACCTGCAGGTGTAATATCTACTACCTTAGTGCCAGCTGGAAGAATTGTCAAGTTCTTCACATTATCGGTCAAGTCAGGTGTTTCTCCCACCTTGATAGTTTCTTCCGTTACTTGAGGCGTATAAGTTTCAGCATTTGTCGGATTCGCCTTGAATTCCCATTTTCCTACAAACTCTACATCAGCCTTGTTGACAACGGCACTAGCTGCGTCGTAACCCTTGAAGGTCCATGTGCCATCGTTCACTGCGTCGGTGTAAGTGGTTTGAGACGGTTGTTGAGCGGAAACAGAGTTACC